>CAVVBY010000018.1:0-61979 GCA_963746685.1 uncultured Bacteroidales bacterium | reverse complement strand
CATAACCAATATTGCTATACATTATGTTGTATCTATAGTTTATTAATATTGTCCGACAGACAATTTAATTCCTTTCAATATATGTGAATTATGTAATAAATAAAAATAATTCTGTAATATTTCATCCAGAAATAACTCAGACCTTTAATGTTGATTATAAAGTTCCTCAGTTCTTTTTTCGCTTAAACTTAAAAAAATGGAAATAGTTGTAATTCTTATCATTGGAGCTGTAGCTGGATGGCTTGGCAGCACGATTTACAAGGGAAGTGGCCTGGGATTACTTGGTAACATTGTGATTGGCATTATCGGGAGTTTTGTCGGATACTGGGCATTAGGTAAACTTGGTGTTGATCTTGGTAGCGGGTGGATTGGAGTCATTCTTACAGGTGCTATCGGGGCAATAATTATTTTGATCCTGCTTAATTTGATATTTCCGAAAAGATAGTCCAAACCAACCCAATCTTGAATCTGAAAACAAGAAAATTGCTGCCCAACCTGGATTTGACAAGGGTATTGATTGGATAACTCAAACAGGTTTTTATCTCCAAAAGGGGAGGTTAAATTCTTCTAATTCTCTGATTATCTTTGTGATTCCAGCCCGACTCGAACAGGCGACCCACAGCTTAGAAGGCTGTTGCTCTATCCAGCTGAGCTATGGAACCGGATACCGGCTGCAAAAATACATTTTTTTTCAATGTGGCCAAGAAAAAATATCCCCCTGCCCCCTTCGAAACTACTCTTTATACACATTTACAAAATATGCTTATGTATAATGTGTCGGAGTTCTGATATTGTATTTTGATGAAAGATAATAAAAGGAAGAATCAGAATTCAGATTCCTCCAGGGCAGGACAGGGAATGGCACATCCAGGGCTTGACTTCCATTGCAATAAGGAAATAAAACGGATTACATCATTACAATGCCAGCGGCATTGCTAATTTTATGGGGGTGCAATCTAACCCGGGGCGTGACCCGAGCTAATGGAAGGTGACACCGCTGGTGTCATTTATTGCTACTACATTCCGGCTTGCCCCAGCGCGTCTTTGATTGTTGAAATTATATCGTAACAGGTAAAATATTTATTGTATCAGGTATATTATTTATTGTAATACAATATATAAATATCACTATTTCCATGTAACCCGGTCATTCAGCCGATTTCATATAATTCATAAGACCCTTTTTATCAATAATTTCCTTAAGCTTTCCGGGAAGGGGCTCAAAACTGAAATGTTTATTCCCGATTTTAATTTCACCTTTGTCAAAACTGATATTCAACTTTATCCCCCTGATGGTACGCTTCTACAGCCTCTTTATGAACAATAAGTGCAAGACCCTGATTTATTGATGAGCGGTAGAAAATCCGGTTCACTGATTTAACGATAACCGCCCTGATCCCTGCATGGGCAAGTCCGACCGAAGGATGTTCCCTTGAGCTTCCGCATCCGAAATTATCACCTGCAATAATAATGTCGCCCTGCTTTACATTTGATCTGAAAGATGGATCAAAATCCTCGAACAGATGAGGAATTATTGAAGCCGGATCGGAGCTTAGTACATTATAGGTATGTTTGCCGGCAAACATCTGGTCGGTATTCAGATTATCGACATCAGAATAATTCCAGACATTCCCTGATTTTCTGTTATCACCCGGTTTAATCACAGATGTAATGCTCTGTTCAATATAATATGGATATTTATATCTTTACAGGATTTTCACGGCGGATCAGTTATAACCCCTGTCAGGGCTGATAACGCCACAGTAGCTGGTGAAGCAAGATAAATGCCAGCCTCCTTATTTCCCATCCTTCCCTGGAAATTACGGTTTGCCGTTGAAATAACAGTATGTCCGCTTGCAGGAATTCCAAGACCAGTTCCAAGACATGGTCCGCACGAAGGAGTAAGAATATTTGCTCCCGATTCGATAAGAGTTGTTATTAATCCTTCACTTACAGCCTGAAGGAAGATCTTATCTGATGCTGGTATAACATTCAGCTGGAATCCATGCTTTGATCTTTTTATCTTTCAAGTATTCCTGCGGCAATTCGCAAATCCTCGATCCTTCCGTTTGTACAGGTTCCAATAAGACCTTCATGTACTTCAATACCAGCGACTTCAGATACTGTTTTAACATTTTCGACATTATGAGGAGCAGCCACAACAGGATAAATGTCATTCAGATCAATATCAATTTCTCTAAAATAGTTTGCTCCTTCATCAGCCCAGACACCCTTGATGTTTTCTGTCCTGGTTCCGAGGAAATTCATCAAGTACCTCATCAGCCGGAAAAACAGCATTCTTTGCTCCCATTTCCGAAGCCAGGTTGGCCATTGTCATCCTGTCGGATATTGTCAGGTTTCGCACTCCTTCGCCATGATATTCGATCGACATATAGTTTGCCCCGTCTGTTCCGATCATGCCAATGATCCATAATGCAAGATCCTTTGCATACACATTTTCCTGCAGTCTTCCTGTCAGGATTATTTTAATCGATTCAGGAACCCTGAACCATGTCTCTCCCCTTTTCCAGATTCCGGCTGATTCAGTTCTGTCGATACCTGCGGCAAATGCATTAAAAGCTCCTGCCGTTGATGTGTGACTGTCGCTTCCGACTATCAGCATTCCCGGTTTGGCATGGTACGACATTATCTGGTGGCAGATGCCCCTGCCGGCATCATAGAATTTGCTAATTCCCTGACTGGCAACGATATCCCTGATCTCCTGGTACTGATTTGCAAGCTTTGCATCGGGTGGTGGAGCATTATGATCAAGAACCACAAGCATTTGCCCGGGATATGCAATCTTTGTACCGCCCATTTTCTGGAATGTCTTGTAAATGCTTGCTGTATTATCGTGAGTAAGAATTATATCAGGCCGTGCAAAAACAATTGCTCCTGCGTTTGCCCTGAAAATTTTTTCTGCGAATGTTAATTCCTTCATTGCACTTCTTATTTCAGATTATTTCAAAATGAGATTTTTAATCTAAAAAAGCCCACCATTCTGATAAATTTCATATTGTACTTCAGAAAAAGGTGTAGCCTGAAAGCTTTTTCCTGTTCGGGATTGATCAGTTTACCTTTCAACAGGTCGATCCTAGATATGATCTCCGCTTTTCAGAACCATCTCTGAAATGTTTTTACAGGTTATGACCGGGAAAGCAGCATTAATGGCATTCCTTTCATAAATAGCTCCGAATGATTCTGCAACAATTGCCTGAATGCCCAGTGAAACAAAGCAATCCACTGCCTGCTGTCTGGAACTTCCTGATCCGAAATTCTTGCCGGTAATAACAATATCTCCCGGAAGAGCTTTTCTGGCAAAATCCTCAAAACCATTCAGATTATCAAAAGTATATTGTCCCATTTCCTTAATATCGGTTATTGCACAGATACCTGTTATGAAAGATCATATCAGTGTCGATATTGTCTTTCCTGATAACCCAAACTCTTCCTTCAATTATTGCAGGTTTATCAGTCACCTGTTTCTGATTTGGATCTTTTTCATGGATTCTTTCCTGACTTCAATAGGTGACAGATCGTGAATTCGGCTGGTTTATCGGGAATTCTGTCAGGGGTTGTAATAAATCCTGCAACTGCTGATGCAGCAACAACTTCAGGTGATGCCAGAAATACGCTTCCCTTACCCTGCTTCCCCGGGAAATTCCGGTTCCCGGTGCTTACCGTAACCTCACCCTGTCCATTCTGTCCGACCTGACCGGCCGCACATCCGGCGCATCCGGCATTTGAAACAAGAGCTCCTGCTTTTTTAAAAATATCGATCAGACCGTCTTCAAGGCATTTCTTCCAGATTGAATCGGTTGCAGGTACTATTTTCAAAACAACTCCTGGTGCGACTTTTCTTTCCTTAAGGATATCTGCAGCTTTTCTGCATATCCTCCATCCTGCCGTTAGTGCAGCTTCCTATGAAACCTGAATCAATTTTCTGGCCATAAACATCTGCAACATTTACTGTATCATGTGGCGCTCCAGGCCGGGAAACCATCTGTCTGAAGTCATTCATATCAATCTCGAAGTTTTAGCATAAGCTGGCACCAGGATCAGCATAAACCGGGCTGAAGCTTATTTTTGAACGTTTTGAGCAGTATTCCACATTATCTGTCAGATGGAGGAAAGAGTATTATAATTGCTCCCATTTCAGTTGCCATTGAGGAAATTGTGATCCTCTCGTCGAGTGTCATATCTGTCAATTGCTTTTCCATATATTTCGACAGAATAACCAAGCAATGAATTGGCACCGAATACTTTCAGAAGGTTAAGAACAATATCTTTTGAACTGATGCTCATCGGGTAAATCCCCGTCAAGGTTGATCCTGACCGATTCCGGGATCTTAAACCAGATTTTACCCTTGTTCCAGCCTGCTGATATATCCATATCACCCATTCCCTGTCCGAATGCTCCGATTGCGCCCAGGATATTGGCATGTGAATCGGTCGAAATTGCTGTTGCACCCGGATAGACTATTCCCTCATCAATAATTATATGAGTTCCAATACCTGCATCAATATCGAATACTTTAATTCCATTGTTGCGTGCAAACTGCCGGCAGATATGCTGATTAACAGCATATTTCTGATCCGATCCTGTCGGATTGCAATCAAATGTAAAAAATGTTTTTTCAGGATCATCTAACCTCAATCCATGATCAAGGATATTCTTTACAACATTGGCTCCTCCAAAATCGCGTGCAATCCTGGCATCAATACTCATATCCACTATATCTCCCGGCCTAACCTTATCAAATTTCGAATGATTGGCCAGAATTTTCTCCAGCATGGTCATTGCCATAGTAGTAAAATGATTAAATTTTGGGTAAAGTAAATAAAAATAGCAGAAACTATTTGAACCTGGCCCTGTAATCCCGTCGGAGCCAGACCTTCTGTTCTCCGGAATTGCTTATTGAAATTTGAGATGCTCGAAAATCCGCATTGAGTCAGCTATTTCATGAACCTGGTATTCGGTTTCACGGAGAAGATGACCATGCCTTGTTCATCCTCACCTTGTTAAGATATTCAACAAATCCTGAGCCGGCATATTTCTTAAAGTATCTGCTGAATGCAAAAGGACTCATATGGGCCATTCTTGAAACCTTTTCGAGAGTTATTGGTTTGGAATAATTTTCTCTGACATAATTAAAAATATCAGTCATTTTCTTATTACCTCTTTCATCGAATGCCCGTTTATAATTTTCCGTGCAGAGAAGACTTCTCTTATCGGATGAACACATGATCTTCAGCACACTGAAAAAACTTATCATTTTTTCAATTCCTTTATTATGGACCATATTAACCAGATGTGATTCGGTTTTTTTTGCATCTTCCACTGAAAAAAGGATACCCCTTTCCGAATCCATAAGCAGCTTTCTTACAGAATGCAGTTCATGCTGTGACAATAATGCTTCCCCGAGAGATGAAAGCTTGAAATGAAGCATAATTCCCCTGTCTTTGGGATTGGAGATTTCATTCCTGTAATAGTTCCAGCAATGTGGTATATTTCCGCCGATAAGAACCAGGTCATAATGATCGAACAATCTCAACACTATCGCCCACAATACGGGTTCCGTTGCTTTCTAGTGTTCAGCATGATCTCATATTCGGGATGAAAATGCCAGAAACCATCTGTATCTGAAATATAATCAGCCCTGAATCCGCCGCTGTCGTCATAATTTATCTTTTCAAGTTCAGCAACCATAATTCATGCAAATGATTGGATGGTGGTGTTACTATCAAATTTAAACAATATTTTATCAATATCCGGCAATGCTTCATCAATTAATAGGATTGATTCATCAATAATAATTAGGTTATTCATTTTAATATTTTTGCAATTGTTTTGATAATATTATTATTTATTATAAATTTGTTCCTAGCTCATGCTATTGGTATAAGAGGAGAAAAGCAAGGGTTGAGAGTGGAAATCATCAGGATTGTATTGCAGACATTGACTTTCACATCTGGAACCTAAGGATTAGCGCCAGCTTACCATGGTTCCGTCCTTTTATCAGACAGTAGACACGGGAATTATCTCACTAATAAAGCCCGCTCCCTGATTTTCATGACAACCCTTGCTCCTCTTATTTTTTCAGGCAGTCAGAAACGACTGCTTTTTTATTACAATCTGCCGGATTGCACTGATTTGAAAAATTAGAAATATCTTTGATACAGATCGTCAGAAAATATAAGTAATTTATCTTCACACCGTAAAACCGGGAGAGCATGAAAACTTATATCAGAAGAAGAGAAAAGAATGATAATCTGGTCGTCTTTTATGGAGGATGGGGTACTGATGAGAATGTATTCACACCTCTATGCACCGATGATTTTGATTTTATTCTTTTTTATAATTATTCGGCTGATGAGGCTCTTGTGCTTCCCGAAACAAAAACATACAATTCTATAACCCTTATCGGCTGGTCGCTTGGTGTCTGGGCCGCAGAATATTTATCTCCCAGGACGGGAATCAAACCTGATCTTACAATTGCAGTAAACGGAACACCGATACCTGCCGATGATCATTATGGAATCCCTCTCAATATATTTGAAGGTACACTGAATAATATCACTGAAACCAATATGGAGAAGTTTTATCTGAGAATGTTCGGCGACAAGAAAAACTTATCTCCGCAATGCCGACAGGATTCCTCACAGGTCCATTAAATCGCTGCATGATGAACTGAGGTGGTTGTACAACCGCATAATGGAACAGAAAGAGCCTGGATTCAAATGGGATTATGCAATAACAAGTGAAATTGACAGGGTCTTTCCATCGAAGAATCTGAATGAATACTGGGAAAAAGAAAAAGGGACAAGACACATAGTTTTACCATTTCCTCACTATTTTTTTCATGAGTGGCAGCTCATTCGCTGATTTTATTGATTTTGTGAAGAGTTACAAAAGTTGAAGTAACAGAATGACAATCTGTCTATATCACCTATTTCTATGCCTAATACTCCAGCATAATGCTTCGATTTTTCAAAGATCTTTTACCAGAATATTGGAATCAGATTTGGCAACAAGTTTATCAAATTTATCCAGCATTGAAGTTATCCTGTCGTATTCCTCTGTTTTTACAAATATCTGGTGTTCCGATCCTTTCTTATCGAGCCTGTTCAAGGACAAAGCTTACTGACAGCTTATTGATATCCATGGCAGGCTGATATAACCTCTCCTCATGTTCATTTTCATGAATTACAGAAACCAGGTTACTGTTTGTAAGGTCCTGCAAAATGTCCCTGACAAGTCTTACAGGTACTTTAAGGCGTCTTTGAAATATTTTCAGAGCTTATTGGTTTTTCACCAACTGTAAAGTTCCTTATTATCATGTTCATGATCATCAGCACAAGAGCTCTCTTCTGATATGAGCTCACATTAAGAGCCTCAGATTCAAATTCATATCTTGAGACATTCTGGTTAGCGAATGAAAGCTCTGCTCCAAGAAGAAGAATGATCCAGCTGCTCTGGACCCACACTATAAAAAGAGGAATAGCTGCAAAGCTCCCGTAAATGGCGCTCAGTTTCGTAATGCCAAACTGCAGGTCAATATATAACCATTGAAGAATCTGAAGAATCGTACCTGCAACAATCCCTGACACCAGGGCCGGAACCAGCCTGACCTTTGTATTTGGCATGATTACAAATAAAACCGTGAGGGCTATCCATGTCAGAACATAAGGAGCCAGCTTGATCAGGAAACCCACTATAGGTTTGAAGAACTCCAATATCGAGGACCTTGCAATAAAATCTGGTCAATTCCGTACTTACAAAAACAGTAATACTGCTTGAAAGGATCAGGAATACAGGAGCAAAGATCATGATGGCAAGATAATCGGTAAACTTGCGCAACCATGGTCTTGAAGCATTCGATCTGCCAGATATGATTAAAGGAACTCTCTATCTGATCGAGCAGAGACATTACTGACCAAATCAGGATGATGAGGCCAATTCCGGCAATATAGCCTCCACTTGTTGCCTGGATGGCACTATTGGCCTGGTTCAGAATCCAGGTTAAAACCTCAGGCTGGGTTTGAAATTCATTGACAAGCAGTTCCTGAAGTTTCTGGTCCAGTGCAAACCCTTTTGCTATGCCAAATGCTATCGCGACAAAAGGGATTATGGAAAGCATTGTATATAACGTGAGAGAAGATGCCCTGAGCTGGACCCTGTCGTTCATAAAACCTCTGGCGGCAAGAACAATGATCCTTAACTGCCTGATAACAAAAGACTTTCCTCTTGAAATATCGGAAATAGATGTATGCCAGATAAAATCATTAATCTGCTTGATCTTTTGAAGTACCCAGGAAAGCGGATCTGCCATTATAGTTGTTTAACACTCTAACGCCCAAAGATACAAAATAGTACATTCAAAAATAATTGCTATTTTTCAGATCAAATTTTCTGCCGTGAAAATTGAGATAACAGAATTTGTCGAAGGAGCCAGGCAGGCAAATGGATTAACTGTGATAATTGATGTTTTCAGGGCATTTTCGGTTGAATGCTATGCGATGGATTCAGGTGCTGCAAAAATAATTGCAACAGGTGAAACGGCTGAAGCATTTGAATTGAAGAAAAGGTATATAAAAGCGGTACTTGTCGGGGAAAGGGATGAAAAGAAAATAAAAGGGTTTGATTACGGAAACAGCCCGACCGAAATTATAAAAGCTGATCTCACCGGAAAAACAGTGATACATACGACTACTGCGGGTACAAATGGTCTTGTCAATGCAGTAAATGCGGATACAATCCTGGCAGGAAGCTTTGTTAATGCCTCAGCTGTTGTAAGATACATCGTAGCTTCAGCACCGGAGCATGTTTCACTTGTCGCCATGGGTTACAGGGCGAGGGAATCAGCAGAAGAGGATCTGTTGTGTGCCGAATACATTGAATCATTAATAACAGGAATAAATGGAAATTTTGAGACAAGAGTTGCCAATTTGAGGATCACATCGGGGAAAAGATTTTTTATGCCTGAAAATATTGACTTCTCCCCTCCCACCGATTTCTTTCTTTGCACAATGACCAACCGATTCAACTTTGTGCTGAAAGCAGAAAAAAGATTTGATGGTAATTTTGATATGGAAAGGATCGATATTTAAATAATATCGGGAGGAATATTAAATATCGGAAGAAGCTTTCGCCTCCTGTGAATCTCCCTGAAAGTACAGAACATGCTTATCTTATAAAGCTTAAATAAGGGAAGCGACACTTTTGAAGAATCAAGTTGGATTTCCATCCTTTCCCTGTAGTGGATGAAGATACCTGCAAACAATCTTGTCAGGTGAAACATTTTCAGCCACCAGAAAAGCCGTAGCAGGCCTACCGTCAAGGAAAAAGTCTCTTTATCAGTGACATTGTCATAGAGCTTGCTCAGATTTTCAATACTGTCCTTTGTTTTTGTAAGGAATTCCTTGTTTGTCTCAAGACCTTCATGGACAAGCCCGTTATCTATATGATAAATACCTATGCCTGCTTTCTTAAGCTGATAGCTTAACAGGGTATCCTCGTGTCCATATTGTTTAAGTTCCTCGTAGAATCTGAATTTTGAGAAAATCGACTTATCAATAAGGACGTTGAAAGTTGAAAAACTTGAATAGGGATGTTTGTTTCTTTCTGCAGCTTTTTTCTGCTCTTTTTTTCTTCCGTATTTCCATCTGAGGATTTTGTCAGGATCACCCGGAGGGCTATCCTGATATAATATCCCTCCGCTTATTACCCGGGCATAATCCAGGTATTCGAGCCATTTATGCAGATAAGTTTCGGCAGTTCCCCTGATCATCGTATCTGCATCAATGAACAGGAGAAAATCTCCGCTGGCTTCCATAATAAGGCGGTTCCTTATTGAGGCTCTTCCAATGTTCTTTTCTGAAGAAACAATCCTGACTTTATCGCTGACAAGAGACTGGTATTTCTTTTTGTATTCTTCTGACGATCCGTCATCGCCAATAATGATTTCGCAGAATTCATGAACCTGTTCCATACCATCCCTCATACAGTGAACGAGTGCAACAATATCAAAATCATTCACCGGAATAAGGATTGAAATCTTCATTTTGATGAAACTCCAGGTTAACCAGATCAAAAATACAACATATTTCCAATATTCCTAAAGTCATCCTTTGGCAAAGAAATTGCAATAACTATTTTTGTTATCCGTTATTCCATTCCATTTTAAGATAAAATGAGAAATACAATTTTTTACATGATCATGCTATCCACTGCTTTTTGTTGCTCCGGGCAGATGAAGAAAGGATATGAAATTAAAGTAAATATTTCTGGTTTGCAGGACTCAACAATTTTCCTTGCATACCATCTGGGGGACAAACAGTATATTAAGGACACAATTAACCTTGACAGTAAAGGCAGCGCAGTATTTTCTGGTGAGGAGAACCTGCCTCAGGGTATCTATATGATCGTACTTCCGGGGAAGCAATATTTTGAGATCCTGATGTCAAATGATCAGTATTTTTCTGTCAATTGTACTTATACTGATTATTTCAATACACTGAAATTTTCCGGATCAGATGAAAATAGCGCATTCATAATTTATCAGAAGAGTTGGATTGAAATGCAAAAGAAAGCATCAGCAGTAAATAAGCGGATTCAGAATAACAAGCAGAACACAGATTCCCTGAAAATTCTTTCGGAAATGCAGAAGAAGCAGGAAAATTCAATGAAATCATATCTGCACGATGTAATAAAAGAGAACGACGGAAATCTTCTTTCGTTACTTGTAAAGGCGATGTTACCGGTTGAGATACCTCCGATTTCAGTGCTGAAGGGAAGCAAAAATCCTGATTCGATAAAATGGGTTCTGACCTATCTATATAATAAGGATCATTTCTTTGACAATATTGACATAAATGATGAAAGACTGTTGCGTACACCCATTCTGCAGGCAAGGCTGAATACTTTCTTTACAAACGTTTTAATTCAATCACCGGATACTATAAGCAAAGAGATTGACAAGATAATCGGTAAGGTAAAGGACAATTACAAGGTATTTCAATTTATTTCCGTCTTTCTTTTCAATCATTTCAGGGAAAGTGAAATCATGGGTCATGATGCCATCGTGGTCAAACTGGCTGATGAGATATACCTTTCAGGTAAAGCCGACTGGGTATCAAAGGATTTCAAAGATGATCTCAGGAAACAGGTTGACCGGATCAGGCCCAACCTGATTGGCAAAAAGGCTCAGGACCTCGTTATGGATTCCTACAAGGGAATATTCGTTTCATTATATGATATAAAAAAGGAATTCACTATCCTTTATTTCTGGGAACCGGATTGCGGACATTGCGCTGAAGCCACTCCAAAGCTTAAAGCATATTATGACAAAGTCAAAAATCAGGGAGTTGAAGTATTTTCAGTATGCACAACAGGTGAAAGGGCAAAATGGGAAAAATACATTGAAGAGCATAAACTTGACTGGATAAACGGATGGGACCCGGAAAGGAGAACTAATTTCGGGTATTATTACAATGTTGAATCAACGCCGATGGTATATATTCTGGATAAAGACAAGACAATAATTGCGAAAAAGCTCAGCGTTGATGATATCGCTTCATTTATTGAAAATTACAGGAAATATTTTAAGAAATAAAATCATTGTCCCTGATCCAGTTGACCAGCTCATAGATGGAATCAAATTCCTGGTACGATCCGGGTGTTTTGCATTTCCAAGTTGAATTCACAGGGGATGGCACCTCTACCTCCACAATCGATTCTGATTCATTAACTGCATATCCAGCCCTTAAAAGGGCTTTTTCGGTCCAGTATTTATTAACACCTTCTCCTCTGACAACAATCTTTCCTTTTTCATCATTCCTGATTGTAAAACTACCGTCATTGGAATTGAACTGTACTTTTCTGTCATCGAAAAGTGTTTTAAATGCTCCTTCAAGCATAAGATCCTCCGGAGCTCCTTCGATAAGACCCTGTTCCTTCAGAAGCCATATCTTGTCAGCCTGACTGACTGCCGTAGTAAGGTCGTGAGTTGAGAAAATAATAGTTTTCTCCCTGCTCCTTGTCAGTTCATGCATCAGTTGAATTATTTCAAACTTGCTGCTTATATCCAGGAAGGCCGTTGGTTCATCCATAACCATAATCCCGGCATCCTGGGCCAAAACCATGGCCACCATAGCCCTCTGGCGCTCCCCGTCTGAAAGTTCTGTTATAGGCCTGTTCATGAATTCCGACATTCCGGTTTTAGATATGGCCTCTATAATCACATTATGATCAGTAGTGTCTATTCTGCCCAACCAGTTGGTATGCGGAAATCTGCCAAGTGAAACCAGGTCATAAACCTTCATATTGCTAACCTTTATTATTTCAGTCGAGATATATCCGATCTTCGCTGCCAGTTGCATTCTTGAAAACTCTGCAACGCTTTTACCATCAATTGTAAGTTCCCCGCCAAGGAGAGCCTGCAAACCGGCAAATGTCCTGAGAATGGTACTTTTGCCAATGCCGTTTTTCCCGATAACAGCTATAAGCTCGCCTTTCACGGCTGAGCCATTTAATGGTGGAAGCAGAACATGCCGGTGATTCCCTGATGTAAATCCGATTTCAAGTTCTTTAAAGGATAATATATTTTTAATTCTGTTTCTCATCAGAAGATATCCCTGTATTTTTGATCGCGAAGGATGACCCATACTACGACAGGAATTCCGATTAAAGCTGTTACTGAGTTGACAGGCAGTACATTGTCTGAACCAGGCATTTGTGAAATAATATCACTTGCCAGCATTATTATTGCACCTGCAAGGATTGTTCCGGGGATCAGTACCTTATGATCTGATGTTCTGAATATTATCCTTGCCAGGTGCGGTACCGCAATTCCAATAAATCCTATTGGCCCGCAAAATGCAGTAATTGTCCCGGCCAGGATGCTTGTACCTGCTATTATCACGTAGCGTGACCTTTTGACATCAAGGCCTATGCTTTTGGCATAGTCTTCCCCCAGAAGCAGTGCATTGAGCATCTTCACTGAGATCAGGCTTAATATTACTCCGATCAACACTGACAACAGCATTACATTCAGCTGGGAGGCAGTCAGGTTTCCCAGACTTCCCATTGTCCAGATAATATAGGCTTTCAGCATTGTTTCATTGCTGAAATACTGCATGATGCTCACAATCGCGGATATCGCGCTTGAAAGCATAATTCCAAGGATCAGGACAGTCATAATGTTCTTCACCCTTGAAGAGATCATCATAATAAGCAGCATAACCAATCCGGCGCCTGTCCATGAAGCAGCTGCTATTGCCCAGTTGCCGAATCCCTTAATGCTTTCGGGTGAAAGATCAGCTGAGAATCCCAGTATTACGAAAGCCACACCCAGACTTGCTCCCGAACTCAAACCGAGGACGTAAGGTCCGGCCATCGGATTCCTGAAGAGTGTTTGCATTTGCAAGCCACTGATTGACAATGCAATTCCGACCAAAAGAGCAGTAACGGCCTTTGGCAGCCTGAATTGTGTCAAAATAGTCCTTCGTAGTATCATCTGAATTATTGAATATTGCTTTGATTATTTCACCTGGACTTATGCTGACGGATCCGAGAAAAAGATCAAGAATGAAGAACAAGATCAGCATAAGGATCAATCCGCTGAATATCATTCCGGATCTGTATTGAGAATGCATTGGAGTAAATGCCTGTTGATTTTTACCGGACATCAGTGCTGATCCTAATTTACTTTTTTATAATAAAACAATTCACCTTCAGGAAATAAGCCCGGATGCAAAATGGATGCAATATCCCTAAGAATTATTTGAGGTTTAAGACAGCCTCCTTCCCAGTAGTCATTTCCTCCATCTGCATTTGTTCTTTTATTGTTGTTGAAGAGATTGCCGCTTTTAAAACACGGGAGCCGGGCAAGTCTTGGATCGATAGATAATATTTCATCGCGCGTATTTGCACTGCCTGTGTTCAGCCAGTAATCAGCCTTCAAGTGCTTTAAGAAAGACATTTTCCAGCCCGATGGGCATAGAAACCGAAGATTCCGTATTCTGCCACAGATATTCACCTCCGGCATCCCTGATAAGTGCAGAAATATATGAGTTGCCCGGAGAAATGTACCAGGTATCCTTAAACGGCAGGCCAAGCAGGACCCTGGGTCTCTCCATAGCATTTGCCTTAATATATGACTTAAGCTTATTGTACTCATTCTCAATAGTTTTAAATATTGAATCGGCCATTTTCTCTTTGGAGTAAAGTGCTCCCATCAGCTTGATCCATTCAGCCTTGCCAAGCGGGTCAGTTTCAAGATAATCGGCATTATAAAGAACCTTTACCCCCATTTCTTTAAGTTTTCCGATGTAACCTGCCGATTCACTTCCTATACCGTAAACCATTACCAGATCAGGATCCAGTTTAAGAATCAGTTCCTTATTAAGATTATCCTCATAACCTATTTCCCGTATTTCCCCTTTACTGATTTTCTGTACAAGGTCTCTGGCATAGATAAACCTTGTGCCTGAAAAACCCACCACCGAACCTTTTTCATCCAGGGCAGATATCATTGAAAGATGAGTTGTCGACATGCAGATTATCTTTTTTATTGGAACATGAATTACTTCTGAAGTGTCAATGAAGGAAGGTATAATTTCTCCTTCCGGAATAAGGTACCATTTCTGTACAATATCACTGGCTCCCTGCCAGGGATTAAGGACAGAGACCTGCGAATACCCATCCATGCTTTTCAATTATAAGTCTCTTCGCATACGATATAATGGGCTTTTCAGCTGTTTTTAGCTTTTCGACAGTTGTAGTCGTTTTACCAGTACATGAAAACAGAAAAATTGAAATGTAAACCAGTAATTTTAATAGTCTGCTGGTGTAAAAAAAGTCCACTAATTAATGAGAAAGATCATTCAGAAGTGTTATCAGATTTTACCTTAAAACACATAGTACCTGGAATGATGTCAGCCTCCATTTCAGATATTAATGCACCCCCTTTACCATATCTCAGAATTTTTCCCTTTTTCACATAATCGACAACATCTGTAACGAAAATCTCATTATTGCCTGGATTTACACCCAGTTTATAAAAAATATGGTTCAGTTCCGGTATAAAAGCCTCTGATGGTAAGCTTTGCAGCTTCTATCGCCATTTTTCTGACCCCGTTTAAGAGATAATACAGAATTTCTCCCTGACCGTCAATCTGCAGGCACGTTGGGGAATCAGTTTTAGACGGAAAAATAAATCTCTTTTCTACCTTATTTGTCCTGGTACTTATTCCTATTAGTTCAGCATAATATTCTCTTTTCCAGCCCCCGTTGCAAAGAACCCAAAGTGTTTCATTCTTATCGATTACCATGCTTTCAGGTTCCATCCCAACTTCAATAGAGTCGGTTACCTGATCGGTTGCAGTATTTATGACCATAATCTTATTGCCTCCAGTCCAATTTGCCACATAAGCAGTCGAATACAAAGTTGCTATTGATTCAGAAGTTTTCTTAAGGTTTATATAACCTGATACAGAATTGGTTGTAAGATCAATAATTGCAAGAGAATCAGAATAAAGGCTTGTGACATATGCCTTCATGTCGTTAATAAATGAAATATACCTTGGTGATATAATTTTGTTGATTGTGGCAACTGACTTCAAGATAGTTCCTGTCAGCAACTTCAATTTTTCCTGAATTATTGACCACAATATATGCATTGCTGCCGTGAAAACCCATGAAGTAAGGAATATCTCCCAGTGGTCTCTGATTGATATCGAGAAAAACATGGTTGTATATCTTCAAAGAGTCATAAGAAAAGAATGAAAGTGAACCGTTCCCCGATCTGAAATTACCTTCATTAAGAATAAAGACTCCTTCTCCTGAAAGATATGATTCAGCTTAGAATCAATAATTACAGGATTGACCTCCTTTACACATGAGACATGAAAGCGATAATAAAATCAGAATTAATGTTTTACGCATTCTTTATTTCTTGAATTGAAAAACAACTGATAATAAAAAACTTCTTCCGGGCATCGGATAATATGCAATATTCTGATAACTGGCATTAAAGAGATTTTCAACTAATGAATCCTAAATCGTAGGATACATTCCCGGCATTCAGTTTTGTTCCCAGAGTCAGGTCGCTTACTGAATATTGCGGAAGGTATTGGGAATTATCTGCCGTAAGGAATCTCTTACCTGTATAGCTGGCAGTGAATACTGAATAAAAATTCTGCCAGCTTAATCTTAAAAGAGCATTTAACTGGTTTTCCGGAATATAAACAAGCTGTTTCCCGGAAAACTCTTGATTATCTGTGTTTGCATCTGCAATAGTGGCTTTTGTAAAAGCATATCCTGCATTTAACCTGACATTGAACCGCTGAAATGTATAATTAACATCAAGGCTTGATTCCAGTCCGGAAGTAACAATATTTCCTATATTATCAGCTTCCCAGTAAGAAGATTCTCCCGGACGCCACTGAATCATATCGCTTATATGATTATCTGAAGAATGTAAAATCATTTTTTATCTTCGAAGTGAACCTGATAAAATGCTGGTCATTTCCAATGTGATTTCAGAAGAATATCCTGTTTCATTTTTAAGATCAGGCATTTCCACCTGGCGACCAGTACATATCATTAAGAGTAGGGAATCTTTGAATTTTTGGAGAAACTGGCTTTTATGAAATAATACTTCTCCCTGAATGGCTTTATTTCGGTACTTGCAGAAAAATCAGGGGACAGAAACCTGCTGTCCTGAATCATTTGCCGAACAAGAAACCTGGTAGCCAGCCATTGCGTAAGATCAGTCTCTGCATATTGCATCAGCTGATGCCAGATTTCTCGATTTATTGCCGGCGTAATTATTTGTATTTATTAAATTCAGTTCATCATTAAGAGCAAATTCAAGTTTCAGCATTTTATTAATCCGGCGTTCAAGGCCGCTCTTCAGGATAATTCTTTTTGAAAGGTTTCTGGAGTCAACTGAGGCAAGTTCATTCGTATAATCGAGTTTGTCAGAAATGAATGCAGCAGTGAAATGTATGTCAGTAAGTCCTTTGGCGGACTCATATGTCAACATTGCCCGAAGTGATTCATCAGATTGTTTTTCAGGCGGATTCATTGTCTGACTGATAATAGGTACCGGCAGATTCCTGGAAGCAGACTGATACCACATCCTGGCAGAAAGGTTGCTATGTGAATTTCTGAAATATAACTCCTGGATAAATCCTTTCTGACGAACCTCGGTGTTTTCCCTGGTTTCCCAGATGGGAGACTTTCCGGCTACGCTGTTAAGATACCTGAAATCGTTATCTGAATTTCTCAGGAAAGCTTTTGTAACCGACTGAAAACCGTTAGTTCCTGCTCTGACCTTCACCAGTCCTGAACGTCTGCCAAAGCTTCCGATGCCCGGATTAATAAAAAACACTTCCTTATTATCCCAGTCAGGGTTTGTCTCAAGATTGATCACTCCGCCGAATCCGCCGCTGTTAATATTCATGGAACCTCCTCCATAATATATATTTATATCGTCGATAAATCCTGCAGGAATCAGTGATAGGTCAGATTGTCCGACCATGGGATTATTCAGATTTATTTCATTCCAGGTTATCTGGGTATGGCCGGGTCCCGTACCACGGAAGGATGTTGTGGCTAAACCGCCTGAACCATAGGTTTTTAAATGGATTATGGAGTTTTCAGCAATCAGGTCGGCCAAAGTACGCTGGTTATAAATTCCTATTAAAGAGGAGTCGATATGAGTGAGCTTTAAAACCTATAATATCCTGACCGTCTGTTTTTCCCCTGATTTCGACTTCCTTAATAAGTATTGTATCATTCCGTAAAGATATTTGTCCCTGCAGATGAATGGTGAAAAACAAAGCAACGTATAAAAAGACTTTTTTCAAGGTCAACTTAAATTATCTGCTGCCGGGATTTAAAAAGGTGGGAATCATTTTGTGATTCTATGCTTTTCTTCCCGAAAGCTTTGAACATATAATTGACTTGGCAGGTCTTCTGACTTGTCCCGGCTTTAAGAAGCCTTCCCATCCGCCGGCTGGCGAACAGTGGCAGGTAATTCTTAAAGCCATCATCACGCACGTAGCGTGATCAGGCATCACAGCAGCGGGTACTGTCGCGGATTCATACCGCATTCCCTTTTCATTACAACGATTTTATTTCATTGTAACACCAATGCTGACCAAAGGTAAATGATTTTTTATAATAGAGAATTCCCAGATATCAACAATTGTTCATAAGTAGATGGCAGAAGGTTAGATGCCTTGATAATTTTCAGCGTCTCAGTGTTTTTAAAATCTGTTCCACTATTCCTATCCGGTATCCGGATGATCTATATATAACATTCCCTTTTTTATCAGAAAGAATTATCAGCGGATAACTTAAATCAGGCTGGTTACCTGAAATCCATATTTTATTTAAAACGTCATTATTTTTAACATATAAAGATGTTGAATTGGCTGGCAAATCATTTAAATCATTTAAGTTAAAAGTCTGATTACTATTTAATGAATCAGTAATCAGAAATATAAAATGTCCGCCCCATTCATCTGCCATAGTTTTCGACTGAAGCAGCTCGTTCAAAAAATGTTTCGATGGCTCCTTTTCCGGATCGATCCATGCCAGTAACACTCCTTTGCTAAATTCTCCTGCATCGGATATGTTATTAACCGTAACTAAATCCCTGAGCATTTTCAGATTTATAGTGCCTTTTATTTCGTCCTCCAGAGTATCTTTTCTGAGTTTTATTTCTACTAAAATATGCTGACCGGGGTTAAGATCATAAAAAGATATGTTTGAAAGCACTTTGCTATCACTGATTCTGTTTCCTGTAACAACCATATAATGCCCCGGAGTAAGGACAAGTTCATGAGAAAAATCTGTAATCTTCTTATTATAGTCATATTCAAGAGTATTGTACCTTCCGTTTTCAAATCGGGCAACTGTAAAATGTATATAATATTCCGGAACAGGATTAGTTTCAGATGATATCAGTTTAAGGTATCCCTTTTCTTCAACGGGTTCTTTTTCATCATGGAACCAAACGTCATTCCATTTGGTATCAAGGAAATATTGCGGGACATTACTTCCTGGTTCCAGCCGTGAAGGAATACCCAGACTTCTGCATATTGCCACAAAATATATTGCTCTTGACTCTGAATCAGAAACTTTTAATTCATTTACCCCTATTGGTGATAAAGGTGTCCTGTAGTAGTTTTCTTCTTCTGATATTCTGACTGATTCATTAATGAAACCGGTTATTAATCGCGGATCCTTTACTGCATCTGTTTTAAACTCTGCTGAAAGAGCTTTTATCAGATACTCACGAAACCCAACAAGCATTTCATTCGACACTCTTGGGTTAAGCACATAATTGACAAATAATTCTTCCTTAACATTAATATTAAAAGGATTCCTGACATTTGCAAGGTGATCTGACAGGACAGGTTCCTTCACATCTCTGAGGTCTTTTTCAGACAAAATATTCAGTAATGAAAGCGCAAGTTCCCTGTCCTTCACCTGTGTATGCCTAAGGAAGGAAACTATAGCTTTGTAATTCCCCATACTCCTGGTAATTATATTGCCGGTCAGAACAGGATCGGTATTTACCTGCCTGGCAAAAGCCTCTGCATCTTCGCGTTTCATCCATGAATCAATGTATGCCTGCCTAAGGTCGTTCTCTGATTTTAAACGTTTTTCATTTTTTTCAACCAGATCCTTTGACGGACCTTCGTAAGCAGGAAGAACAGGAGGCACGCTCAGATCAAGATCTTCGCTCCTGGTCCCTTTTGCGGAATTCTGAAGTTTCAGAACCAAGGTATCGGTTTCTCTGACTGAAATTTTTCTGTAATTATAGCTGTCGCCCTTTCTGGCCCAGATTAAAAGATCACCAAGACCGGTTTCAAAACTGCTTATCCCATTTTCATTGACGGGAACTGCAGCGAGAGGATAAAATTCAGCGTAATTATAAAGCTGATACTCAACTATTGCATCCTTAACAGGTAGTTCCTGATCATCAATAACTTTAACATAAATTCTTTTAGTTAAAGCATAATTTGCAAGATTGTTGATTACGGAGTAGTTTCTGTTCCTGTTAATTTCATTTTCATTTCCGTACCAGGCTCCGAAAGATTTTGTATGAATAAGCATGGCTCTTCTTGCAGGCTCTGTAAACCAGCCGCGGTCGAGAAGTGGTTCCGGTTCACATGCTCCCATGTAACGCCATTTATCGTCTATCCACACTTCCACCCATGCATGATTATCATCGGTATGAGCCCATCGTGGTGTATATACCTGGCGGGCAGGGATCCCAGCGGTTCTGAGTGCGCTGACGGTGAACGTGGATTCTTCACCGCACCTGCCCCTGGCAGAGAGAATTGTGCTCATTGGTCCCGATGTCCTTATATCAGAAGGCTGGTATGCAACTTTTTCGTGGCACCAATGGTTTATTTCAAGAGCAGCATTCCCCATATCAAGACCTTTTATTCTTTCAAAGATCTCGTTCCGGAATATGATCCTGAATGAATCCAGGTTTTCATTGTTCACCCTGCAGGGAAGCACATAATGAAGAAATATTTCTTCAGGAATTTTATTACCCCAGGGAGATTCTTTTCTGGTAAGCAGGGCAATATTTATATTATCAAGGAAAAACTCACCGTTATAATCAGCAAGATCGCTCAGAGGCATGAAAGCGAAAAGAAATTTAAGCGCTTCAACCTGAGGAGTGTTAAGCTTTCTGTCGAATACTGCAAAGAGCTGTCCCTTTCGGCCTGATGCCAGTTGCTGTCTTTCGGCAAATGCAGATTCAACAGTCCGACGATAGGTTTTATTGCTGATAAGATGATATTCCTTGCAACCTGATGAGAAAAAAGCGATGGTTACCAGAAAGAGAAGAATTTTTCTCATCAGACCATAAAATCTAGATTGTTCCGCAGGAATTTCTGATAACCAGTTCGGGTGCTATGTTTACCTGTCTTTTGTATTTGGTCTTTCCGGAGTTTTTTACTTCAGACCATATCATATTGGCCACTTTCAATGCCATTCCGGTAAGCGGTTTCCTCAGACACGTAACAGGTGAAAACATAAGATCAAAGCCTATCCCCTCCTCCATTGAAACCAATGCCACATCCTGCGGAACACGAAGTTTCTTTTTCCGCAGAAAGGTCATTACCTGGTAAACAAGTTCAGCCTGAAGTATAATCATAATTTCTGCACGGTAAGGAGGCCGAAGGTATTTATCGATCTGGCCCGGCTCAATTTCCCTGCCTGATATTATCTGGAGATCAAGTTCGACAATTGCGGGCTTATTCATCCCCTCTTTTTTCTCAATGGCATTTTTCAGAAAATCAATTACTGATTTGTCTTTAGATGCAGAAATTCTTATCTGTTGCGATCAGAATATTTTTATAGCCCAGTTTTTCGATATGGTCGATTATTCGCTTCGATCCTTCGGCTATATCAGTACAAACAGTATTCAGACGCAGATTTCTGACAGATTTCTCAAGCAATACAAACGGGTAATCCATTGCCCTCAGGGAACGAATTGTATAATCATCTGCAGCTTCTCCAACAAGTATCAGGCCACTGTAAAATTTTTTAAATGCCCCAACCAGTCTGTTATATCTCCCGTCATCCGGATCTTTTGTCATTATGGAAAATCCAACTCCAATACTGCTGAATGCTTTCTGAAGGAACGGAGTTATTTCATATATGAACGGATCATGAAGCGATGGCACTATCATGCCAATAATCCCCGGTTTTTCTTCGACCGGGGAGATCTCATGCTGTTCCTTAAGCAAATCGAAATATCCCATTTGTCTTGCAAGTGCAAGAACCTTTTCCTGTGTATCCTTGCGTATTCCATGCTGGTCAGCTTTGTTGTTAAGAACAAGCGAAACCAAAGTACTGGACACACCCAGCCTTTCGGCTAAATCTTTATTTTTAACTTTTTTCCCCATTTTTCCCCTAAAATTGGATGAACTAAATTTAAGACTTTTTTGGATGTGAAGGATGTCGTTTAAGGATTTTTAACTTATAAGAATACCATAATATCTAAATATGTTATTTAAATACTGGTTTTTAATAAAAAACGTAACTAAAAGATGAAGAATATTCTATCTTTTAGGTGGCTGGATACCTCTTTGTTTTGCTGCCGCCTCAAGCCTCTGCTGCCATTTCGATTTCTTCAGAGGCTTTTTCTTGTTCTCTTCCAGCGTGGCTAAAACTTTATTTTGCATCAATAAATCTTTTTGAAATGATATTCTGCAGGTAAGTCAGGATATTTGCCAGAAAGTAGTAATAAGTAAGACCTGAAGAGAAATTATTCAGCATAACCATAAACATTACAGGCATCATGTACATCATCATCTTCATTCCGGGCTGATCCTGCCCGGGAGATGATCCGGTCATTTTCATGGTTAGCAGTGTAGATGCGGTCATAAGCAGTGTAAAGAGACTCACATGATCGCCATACATAGGTATTTTGAATGGCAAAGTCAGTATTGAATCATAGGTTGATAAATCGGTTGCCCAAAGAAAATGCTCCTGGCGCAATTCAATCGATACAGGGAAAAACCTGAACATTGCAAAGAGTATCGGCATTTGAAGTAGCATGGGAAGACAACCTCCCATCGGATTAATACCTGCCCTTTTATAAAGATCCATGGTCGCCTGCTGCTTTTTCATGGCATCTTCCTTTTTAGGGAATTTTTTGCCAATCTCATCCACCATTGGCTTAATTACCTGCATTTTAGCAGTCGACTGGTATGATTTAAAAGTAAGCGGGAAAAGTACTATTTTTATCAGAACAGTGAGTATCAGGATAATGATCCCGTAACTGGAAATATATTTTTCAAGCCAGTTAAATACAGGAATTATAATGAACCTGCTGATCCAGCCAATTACGTTTCTTCCAAGAAACACAATCTTTTCAAGCTGAAGTCCCTCCTTTCTTAAGGTTGAAATATGGTTTGGGCCATAATAAAGCTTCATTCCTATGGCATTCTCCTGGCCAGGGTTAAAAGGTACTCCTACTTCAGAGGTATAATATCTTATATAATTTTTTGAGGCAAGTGTCCTTGTTGATGCAACAGACCCGTTCAGGAAAAACTCCTTGCTGATCAGCACAGAAGAAAAGAACTGATCCTGAAATGCAACCCAGCTAAGTTTGGTAGACAGATCCGTCTTCTCAACTTCCTTTTGCTGACGCAGCCTGATCTGTTCCACATCATCCTGGTAAGAATTTGTACTTTACGGTTGAGTAGTACTCTTCATTCTGTCTTCCCTTTTCCTGCTGAGGAATGTACATTCTCCAGTCGAGCGTAAGACTGCTCTGATTTGCAGCAATAATTCCTTCCATCGACTTGAATGTCACATCAAAGTCAACTATGTACTTATCAGGAGCAAGAGTGTATTTATATTCTATATATTTATTCTCCCCAGCCATAAGTCTGAGGCTGACACTCTGGGGTTCCGAGGTTACCGAAACGATCCTGCTTTCTGAAACAGGCTTAAAAAAAAGATCATTTGTCTGAACTGCCTTATTATCAGTGGTATAGAAATTAAAACCAAATACGGTCGAATCGCCGGAGAACAGGATAAGCGGAAGCGAATCGTAGGTTCTGTAATCCTTTAGACGTGCAGAATATACCCTCCCTCCTTTTTGTGAGATTTTAAGTTCAATTTTATTGTTCTCCAGGATAATGAAGCCTGTATCTCCTTTGACTGCAGATCCGAATGCACCATACCTGCTTGAATCAGCAGCATTTATTGCCAGCAACCTGTTCCATGATTGTTCGTTTCAGTTTTATTTACTCCTGTTGAATCAGCTTTTTCAGGAGCGGGAACAAATCCAAGCAGCCGGTTTATTTCATTGACCTTTGCAACAACTTCCGGTTGATTTGGTTTATAACGCAGAGCATTAATATATTCAGCACGCGCATTTTCCAGATCCCCTTTCGCGTATAAAGAATCAGCTACTTCAATAACAGCTTTATACGATTTATTCATCTTGTTGCCGTTATAGATGCTGAATCCGATAAATATTGCAAAATCAAATTATGCCGGTAATTGTATTTTTATCCATTCTTCTGGTATTAATGATTATAAAACTTTTTCTGCTCTCCTCATTCAATGCAGGCTTTGATGAAATTCACAAAAAGAGGATGCGGATTGACGACTGTACTGCTATATTCCGGATGAAACTGAACGCCAATGAACCATTTATGATCTGGAATTTCCATTATTTCTACCAGGTTGGATTCCGGATTGATTCCTGACGGAACCATTCCATTATTTTTAAAATCATCATAAAACCGGTCATTAAATTCGTACCTGTGCCTGTGCCGTTCGATTATATCAGTTTTTCCATAAATTTTATAAGCAAGTGAGTCTTTTAGTTATTGTGCATTTATACCCTCCAAGCCTCATTGTGCCTCCTTTATCAATTATGCTTTTCTGTTCCTCCATAAGGTCAATTACAGGATATCTGGTCTTATGGTTGAATTCTGTGGAATGAGCACCATCAAGATGCAAGACATTTCTGGCAAACTCAATGACTGCACATTGCATACCAAGGCAGATTCCAAGAAACGGAACATTATTTTCCCTTGCATATTTTGCAGTTAGAATTTTACCCTCAATCCCGCGTGATCCGAATCCCGGAGCAACCAGAATACCCTTCAGACCTTTCAGCTTTTCATTTACATTTTCATTGGTAATATCTTCTGAATGAATGTACTCCACATCAACCTCACATTCATTCATGGCTCCGCTGTGTATGAATGATTCAGAGATTGATTTATATGCATCCGGGAGTTCGACATATTTTCCTACAAGACCTACACGTATTGAGTGTTTAGGATTTTTCAGCCTTTTAAGGAATTCTCTCCATTCAGTAAGCGGAGGTTCTTCAGATATCGGAAGTTCAAGTTTTCTCAATACAGTCTGATCGAGTTGTTCCTCCAGCATTTTAAGAGGAACCTCATAAATTGTTGAGACATCAACCGATTCAATGACTGCTTTCTCTTCGACATTACAAAACAAAGCAACTTTTCTCTTAATATCATCAGTAAGGTTTTTCTCAGTCCTCAGTACCAGAATATCCGGTTGAATACCTGCTTCAAGAAGCGCTTTTACAGAGTGTTGCGTTGGTTTTGTTTTAAGTTCTCCTGAAGCAGAAAGATATGGAACCAGTGTCAGATGGATGACAATACAGTTCCGTGAACCAAGCTCCCACTTAAGCTGCCTGACCGATTCTATATACGGCAGAGATTCAATATCACCTACTGTGCCGCCTATTTCGGTAATAACAATATCAAATTTGTTCCCTGATCCTACAAGTTTGATCCGTCTTTTTATTTCATCAGTTATGTGTGGTATAATCTGGACGGTTTTACCAAGATAATCTCCTTTCCTTTCCTTATTGATGACTGTCTGGTAGATCCTTCCCGTTGTAACATTGTTGGCCTGACTCGTCGGAACATTCAGGAATCGCTCATAATGGCCAAGATCCAGGTCAGTTTCAGCCCCGTCAAGAGTGACATAACACTCCCCATGCTCATATGGATTCAATGTCCCGGGGTCAACATTTATATATGGATCAAGTTTCTGGATAGTGACTGAGTATCCCCTCGCCTGCAGAAGCTTTGCAAGTGAGGCAGAAATAATACCTTTTCCCAGTGAGGATGTTACTCCCCCTGTTACAAATACATACTTAACGTCGGCCAATTTAAGGAAATTTTTAAGTTATACTTCTGATTGTTATCGTTAATCATCAAGACCTGACTGGTCTATCATTCTGACTTTTTCTTCAAGTGTTTTTATCATTTTCTTTGCACTCTCAATTTTTTCCTGAACTTCCCTGATCATTGTATCAGCATTGGTTGATTTTGCAAAGAATCCTATATTGTTTTCCCAGAGGACAATATCGCTTTCAAGCTGTTTGATCTTTGTAAAGAATTTGTCTCTTTCGTTGCGGACTTTTCTAGAGGCCTTGGGATTGGTTTTCAGATTATCGAGCTTCGTTCTGTATTTGAGAATACTCTTATCCTCATCGGCTATTTTAAGTTTGTCAAATTCTTTATTAAGAGCATTTCTGTACCTGTTCGTGATTTCTTCTTTCTTATTGAAAGGTACAAAACCGATTTCAGTCCATTTCCGTCTGCAGATCTTTGAGCCTTTCAAATGCCGTCTGCACATCAGTTCCTGGTTCAAATTTCTCAAGTTCTTCAATAACGGCTATTTTAGCCTTAAGATTATCTTCATATGAGGTATCCAGATTTGCAAAGAATTCCGTTTTCCTGTTAAAGAACTGATCACAGGCTTTACGAAATCTTTTCCATGTCTTTTCTGATTGTTTTCTTGGAACAGGACCAATTTCCTTCCACTCCTTCTGAAGCTTTATAAGAGCATCGGATGTAGATTTCCAGTCAGTGCTCTCCTGAAGCGATTCAGCCTGGATGCACAATTCTGTTTTCAGCTGCAGGTTGTTTAGCTGTGTTTCTTTGTTATCTGCATAGAAGGTTCTTTTCTTTTCGAAAAAAGTATCACATGCTTCCCTGAATCTCTGGTACACCTTATTATTTTGTTTTTTAGGTGCAAATCCGATTGTCCGCCACATTTTCTGAAGCGAAACAATTTTGTCGGCTCTTTCATCGAAATCCCTGAAATTCTTTATTTCCATCAGGTTTATGGTTTCCACTTCTTCGCACAATGCCAGTTTGGCGTCAAGATTTTTCCTCTGGTCATCTTTCTGTTTCTCGAAGTACTCGTGATGTCTCTTATTAATCTGAGAAGTTGCTTCCTTGAATCTTTCCCATATTTCATTTTTGGATTCCTGAGGAACCGGACCAATTTCACGCCATTGATTATGAAAGTCCTGAAGGGATCTGAAAGCATTCACCGGATTCGGTTCAAGCAGCAATTCCTCGGCTTTTTCACATAACAATACTTTTGCTTCAAGATTTTTCTTAAGATCGAGATCCCTGAGCTCTTTATTTATTTTTATGTAATCATAGAAAACTTCAACACTATGATGGTAATTCTCCCACAGATCCTTTAGAGATGACTGAGGAACGACACCAATTGAATGCCAATCATTCTGTAAAGTACGGAAATCATGAAAGGTCTTGTTTATTGATTCCTCCCGATTAACAAGATCTTTAATCTTGTCGATTATATCATATTTCCTTTTCAGGTTTTCATATTTCTCTACCTCCTGAACTTTTGTATAATCATTCTTCTTTTCCCTGTATTTATCAAGGAGTTCCTTTACACGATAGTCGAGCGGATCAACCCAAACCTTATACTCCTCGATCTTTCCTCCTCCTTCCAGGAATTTGGCTTTCCGTTCCTCAGTCTCGTGTTTAAGTTTTTTGTAAAATAGTGTTTTTATTCTTTCGACATCTTCGCGGATCTCTGATGGAGGTCTGTTTTCGATTATCAGGCCAAGTGTCTCAACAAGCTCATTTTTTGAGAAACCTGAATAATCAACAGGCGGAAGGTCTGTTTCTTCAATTTCGTGAAATTCAACAGTTGGGGAGGTGTGTTTTCTGGTTTCACTGTCTGCAGAAGCTTCATTTTCTTCTGCCATTTCAGTTTTATTTGCATCTTCAGTACCCGCAGCATTCATTTCTGCTCCGTTCTGTTCTTCCCGAACAGAGTCTTCCGGATTTTCTTTAATCATATCCAATCCTTTAAGGTTCAATATCTTCAAGAGTAAGTCGCACCATGGCAACCTATTGATTTTTCAGAGTACGAAAATATTGAATTATTTGTTAAAACTCAAAGATTTAAAGAAAAATAAGAGAAATGCAGATTCAATGAGCGAATGCGGAATTTTTGAAAGATTAATAATATATTTGAATGATATTATATCGTATCTTACATATTATATCTTTGGATGAAAAAAAATCAAAATGGAAAGTAAGGATATTATTCTGTTTGTTTTAATATTTTCTGTGGCGGGTATCAGCTTGTACAGGAAGTATGTAAAAAAGAATCAGGGCGGAAAGACTTCTCAGAAACCCGGCAGCGCAGGCAATACGGGCTCATCATTTTCTTCAGTAAAAGATGATTATGAGCCCTACTCAAAAAAGTAGCTAACTTTTATTTCTTGAAATCATGTAGCGGAAGGGGTTGATGATCTTCTGCAGCAATCGCAGATCCTCAGTAATAATCTCGGCCGTTCCCTGCATATTCTGGGTAAAATCAAGTGGTTTCCCGTACAGTGTCGTAAGTCCTGAAGGCAGTATCAATTCAATTACATAGGAATCCCCTGAAGGAACAAGGGATTTTGATTTTACAATGCCTTTTACCATTCCGTATTCCATGTATGGATATCCGCTTAGCTTTATGTTAACCTCCTGACCTACTTTTACCTTGCCTGAGCGGTTCATTTTAAGGTTTATCCTTCCGACATAGTCCCCGGTTTTCAGAGGAACAATGCTTAAAACCGTTTCATCCTTGTTCACTATCTGATTTTCACTCCAGAACTTGGTAAATGTGACGATCCCGCTTACATTTGAGATCAACAGATAATTGTTTTCCCAGATTTTTATCTGGGCCTTCAGGTTCAGAAATGATTCATTAAGTACAGAGTAATATTTTTCCCGATCCTCAAGTTTCTTTATTCTGTAATCCTCCAGTTCCTGCTTTTTCCCTGCAAGTTCAATCGATTTGTCTGAATGATCGAGACGCACCTGCTGAAGTTCCATATTAAGTCTGATAAGCGACTGACGCGATTTTTCCAGATCGCTTTCGGAATAAACACCACTTAGATAAAGAAGTGAATCTCTTTTGAATTTTCTAAGTTCAAGTAACTGGTTTTCAGCGGACAAGTTTTCCTTTACTTTTACCCTGCCTATGTATACCAGAATCGCATCTATCTCTTGAGTAAGGGATTTAATCTTACTTCCGTAATAGTCATTGAGATTGTAATTGTTGAAGTCTGACAGGCTTTTACGGAATGAGCCCCAGTAGCTCTGGATCTCGCCAAGTTCAGTAAATTCAGGCAAAGATGACAGCATGATTCTCTCCGGATTTGAAATTGTGTCAACTATTTCTTTGAGTTTATTCATATCATCAATCGAAGCGGCTGTTTCCATAACCGCAATCAGCTTCCCTGAGTTGATCGTATCTTTATCCCTGACATACAAATTCTTGATCCGCCCAGTCAGTTTTGACACCAGGGTTACTGGGGGATTGACTGTAGTTATTTCTACCGGAGCCGGAATAATATCAGGATACTTTATCAGCCAAAGCAGTAATATAAAAAGTACAAAAGCAATCAATATAATGGCGTTTCCCCACCTTAGGATTTTTCCCGGCGGATGACCCATGATCTCATTAACGGGTTCGGAATATATAATATCGTGTTGTTTATTCTCTTCCATCCTGTTAATTCAATTACCCAGCTCCAGCTGGTTTTTTACAAGATTATAATATGCTCCCTTTTTTTCTATTAGGCTGCTATGATTTCCCGTCTCAATTACCTGACCGTCGTCAAGCACAACTATCTTGTCAGCGTTCCTGACAGTGCTGAGGCGGTGTGCAACAATAATAACGGTTTTTCCCTGAAAGAAACCCGAAAGATTTTCTACTATAGCTTTTTCTGTATTGGCATCAAGGGAATTTGTGGCTTCATCAAAAATCACTATTTCAGGGTCTTTATAAATAACCCGTGCTATCAATAACCTTTGTTTCTGCCCCTCACTCAGGCCATGACCATTGGCTCCTATTTTCGTATTGTAGCCAAGCGGCAGGGATTCAATAAATCCCCTGATATTTGCCGTTTCAGCCGCCTGTATCAATCTGCTTTCATCAATTAATTCAATACCAGGAGCAATATTTCCGGCAATTGAGTCCGGAAACAAAAATCCATCCTGCATTACTGCCCCCACTTTTTCGCGCCACAGCTTTAGACTTATGTTCGAAAGTTCTGTCCCCCCGATAGATATCCTGCCGCTAACGGGCTGATAAAATCCTAAAAGCATTTTAAGCAGAGTGGTCTTTCCGCTTCCGCTCACTCCAACTATTGCAGTAACTTTGTTTTCCTCAATTTGAAGATTTGCATTTTTTAAGGCAAATGGAGAACGGGGCCCTTCATACTGAAATGAAAGGTCAGATATCTGAATGATCTTATTATCAGGCAGTCTTTGAACCTTGTTCTCTGAATCAGATTCTTCATCTTCCATGTTGTGAACCTCGGCAAGTCTGTCGAGGCTCATTTTTGCATCCTGAGAAACCCGGAAAAATCCGATGATCTGGTTTACCGGTACATTCATCTGTCCGATAATGAACTGGACTGCAAGCATCATACCAAGGGTCATATCACCTTTAATCACTGCAGCAGCAGAAACGATGGTGATCAGGATGTTCATTACTTCACTTATGAGCGTTGCACCAGCCGATTGATACTGAATCAGGCCAAGCCCTTTCACTTTTAATCCGAATAAGGATGCCTGATGATTTTCCCAATCCCAGCGCTTGCTGAGCTCACTCTGGGTTAGCTTGATCTCCTGCATACCGTTGATGATATTGATCAGCTTTGAATTCGAAGCAGACATCTCTTTGAAACGGATGTTATCGAGCTTAGCCCTTGACTTCATGAACAGTGAAACCCAAAGGATATAGAGAGCTGTTCCGGCCAGGAACAATCCAAAGATCTTAATGCTGAAAATTGCAAGTACAATACCAAATACCACCAGGTTAACGAAGGAAAACAATATGCTTAAGCTTGCTGAAGTAAGAAATTCCTCAATCCTGTTGTTATCCTCTATGCGCTGGAAGATATCGCCTGTCAGTTTTGTATCAAAGAACGCAACAGGCAGGGCCATCAGTTTCTGCAAAAATCCCGATACAATAGCTACGTTTACCCTGGAACCGATATGAAGAAGCAGCCAACCGCGGATGAATTCAACTGACATTCTGCCCAATACAAGCGCAAGTTGGGCAAACAAGATCAGGTAGATAAAACCAATATCATTGTTATTGATTCCAACATCGATGATTGATTGAGTCAGGAACGGAATAATAAGCTGAATAAAGCTTCCGATGAAGCAGTCCAAGGAGAAGCTGTCCCAGGTACTTGCGATACAATCTGAAATATTTAAGAAGGAATCTGAACCCGCCTGCTTTATCCGGCTGATCTTCAGTGTCATAAAGTGCAGGGGTGGGTTCAATTATTAATGCCAGTCCTGTCTGTTTACCGTCAGTAAGGGTGGTTACCCAGTTTTTTTCGAACTCCCCGCGTGAAAATGTAATAAGACCTGTTGCAGGATCTGCGATCCATACTTTGTCATTCTTGATCTTGTAAACAACAACAAAATGCTTCTGCCGCCAGTGAACAATGCAGGGCAAGGTCACTTTTTCCTCAAGCATTTCGTAAGGTATTTTTACTCCCAATGTCCTGAACCCCACTGAATCAGCAGCTTCTGAAAGTCCCAGAAATGATACTCCTTCTTTTGTTATGAAGCATTTTTTCCTCAGGTAATCAAGCGAAAAATTCTTTTTGTAAAACCCTGCTATCATTTTCAGACAAGCAGGGCCACAATCCATCGCATCATATTGTTTTACAAATGGGAATAACATTTTTCGATACCCAACCGTTTAATTATGTGAAGTAAAGATATTTATTATTTGGTAGAAAAATGCTTACAATATTAATTTAGTCACATACCTGCACTGACAGATCAACACTTTCGGTAGCGGGAAATCGTATATTTGTCAATTTATCAGGGCATAAAAATCAGCACTTGTTCCATAAAATTTCAGATAGTGCAATTATTGACGGTAGTTCGCCGGCAGGACGACCAGATACTTAACTGGCTTTATGACAATTACCACGAGACGATACGGCATCATGTACTTAAAAACAGCGGATCTGATGCTGATGTCTCAGATGTTTTCCAGGAGTCAATAATTACATTGTACAGGCAGATTTCCGAAAATGAACTTGAGCTTACATCAGATCTGAAGGGATATTTTTTTGGTATTGCACGAAATATATGGAATGCCGAGCTCAGAAAGAAAGCCAGGAATACTGAAATTAAGTCTGACTATCCGGATGAGGATGATAATGAATCAGGGAATCCAGTGCTTGAAAGAATAATCACCAGAGCATTTAAGCTATTAAGCGATGATTCACAGACCATTCTGACTCTTTTTTCGGAAGGTTATTCATACCAGGAAATTGCTTCAAGGATGAATCTGAAAAACGAAACCTATGCCAGGAGAAAGAAATATCTAAGCAAAGAAGCGCTGATGGAATTTGTCAAAGCGGATCCTGAATACAAGGATTATCTTAATTTACGGTAACAAAGAATCAGGATAACAAAAATAAGCAAAACTGACTGAACCAATAATAAAGCCAAGTTTAGATGAATAGTACAAAGGATCATTGTTACCATAAATTACAAGTGAAGACCAGAAATAGGGGTGCGATCTTAGCATATCCGCGTTTTTAAGATAGCATGATCCTGGCTTTCCTCAGGGCATTGCTTTTTGTCGCTCCCTTTTTCAGAAATTTATAATAACTTTTAACTATCTCAGCACCTGATCTGTCTTCAATTTCCCACATCGACATTACAACCGACTGGCTCCCTGAATAAACAAATCCTCTGGCCAGGCTCAGTATGCCCTCACCTGAATGCAGAACTCCTGTTCCTGTATTGCATGAGCTGAGTATAACCATTTTTGCCTTTAAAGGCACTCCATAAACTTCATATGTATTCAGGTTTCCATCTTCAACAGAATCTTTTTCCTGATAGAACAGCATTTTCGAGTGCATCGGATACTGATCATTCAGAATGGTGTGCATCGCCAGATGTATAATATCATATTTGGCAGCCTCTGCTTTAAAGACAGATTCCCTGGCTGCTTTATTGATGAAGAGTTTGCCACCGGTCAGAGCTGTTACATATTCAGCTTCCATTCTGGCAAACTTGAAGATCGTGAAGGGTTGAGACACTGGCCTGCCTGCTGTTCAGGAGCGAATCAACATTGATACTTCCCGTGTAAATCGGAGCAAATGCGATCAAACTATTTGTCAGACTGTAATCCTTCTTTAAAGACTCGGCAAGCAATGTTGCAGAATAAGTGTAGGAAATTCTGAAATCCTTCATGAGATATGGAATCTCACTGAAATAGATATTCTCGTCAGAAACCTGCCGGACGGGTATTGCTTCAAATGGTATATAAGAAAGGATGTTATCGGGAGAAATCAGCAGCTTATTTGATATCAGATATTTTCGTGACAGGTTCAATAATGATCTTGTAGAGATTGCTCCCTACTTTCGTATATTGAATAAAATTGGATTTTGCATTATCAAAGGGCATGGATAAAAGATTCCGGAATTGCCGTATGTTATTAAAGAAGCCCGAATCAACCGGGACCGTAATAAGCTGCATATTTTTCCTGTTTGCCACGAAAATATACAGAACAGTATCAGATACAACATAATTGAGATAATTGGTATTCCTTCCTGCTAAAGCAGGTATCTCACCGGGTTTTATGACCTGAGTATTATACTTAATTAAATAATATTCAGGATACTCTTTTTCAAATAGTGTTATCAGCGAATCGCGTTTCTGAGTTGCATTGAGCACCGATCCCTTCCATTCTGAAATAAGTGATGCATCTGGAGTCTTTTTAGAGTTTTCTTCAGAAATTTTTGCTTCGTAAAAGCTTATTTCCATTTTAAGCTTTCGTTCAAGTTCTGCAATGTCGGCAGGAATATGGAACTGGGTAGCTTTCAATTCTCGTGTTGAAGCCAGCAGTCCTGCCACTTTGCTCTTTTCGGAGTATTCAAATGCTTTATCAAGATATGATTTATTGCCTGTATTCTTATAGCACAGGTCAAAATCACGGATAGTGTACAGGTAGGAATCCCGATACCGGTCACCAAGCACGAGCCTGCTGTCGTCTTCACTGATATTGATCCTGTACTTTTTCTATCAATGAAATAATTAATTCTGAAGTTTCTGACGCGGCCAGAAGGTAATCAATCTTCTGATTCTTGCTGTAAATGTCCCAAAGTATACTGTACTTGGCTTTCAGAACATTGATTGATCACTGGACCGGCTCGATCAAAGCAATCCCGGGATTTTCAGTTGCGGAATAATCAGTTTTTCCGGAAATGTCTGAAAAGAGTAATTTCTGGATTATTTCAAGACCTTTCGCCGATTCCCCGTTTTCCGAAAGAGCAAGAGCGTAACCGAGAAGCACCGGTTCCTTCAATGAGAAATCCTCTTCATGGGTGTTCAGATAAGCGACACATTGCTCATACAACCGCAGATGATTTTCTAAGATCAATCTTAAAGGTACTGAGGTACTCTGCATAGTTTTTAAGAACTTCGAAATAATCTCTCGAATTCAGTTCCGTAAAAGCTTTTAGCCTTCTCCAGAGAACTTAGAATCAGAGCTTCGCCTTTGCTTACTTTTCCTGCGTTTCCAAGTACAATGGCAAAACTGTTTAAGAAGTTAAGCGATAGCACAGAATTCGATGATCCAATCTTTTCAATTCCTTTATTGAAATACTCATCTGATTTATCATTAAGTCCCAGAAAAAAATAATTTGCAGCAAGACTGTTGAGAAGATTGATGTAATTTTCATCTTCCGGAAGAGAATATTCCTTATAAATCGATTCTGCCTTCTCAAGATACAAAACAGCCTTGGAATAATCTGATAAACGGGCATAACAAGCCCCGATATTCGAATAGAGAATTGCCAGATCAGATTTATAGTTTTCAATTGATCCACCAACAAGACTGAGAGCTTTGTTCCCGTAAATGATTGCCTTATTGTATTCATTAAGGCCAAAATAGGCATTGACCAGAGCTGAATATCCCCTTAGCAGCAAAGGACTTGCTTCACCATAAAGTTTTTTTTCAATTTCAAGTGATCTGAGTGTATACTGCTCCATCCGCCTGAAATCGCCAAGTTTACTATATGCAATGCCAAGATTAAACAGACATTTGGAATGAATTTTATCGTTGCATCTTCATATTGCTCACACATCGATGCTGAAAGCTTCAGCCAGTTGATAGCTTCGGAGTTTTTACCGGACAGAAGGTAGTATACACCAATGTAATACTGTGAGTTTGATGTAGTTAAATTATCATTATTTTCTTCCGTGAGAGTTTTCAGGATTGAATTAAGGAATACCCTTGATTTTGCCGTATCCTTAGCAGTAATAGAAGCCTGGAATCCTGAATTAAGTTTCTCCAGATCCTGAACGGATTTTACTCATTTGCAGTTCACGACTTGAACCAGTCCCGGTGAAAAATAATACAAATGAAAAAGAAAACACCTTATCAGATTTTTTAGGATCATTCTGAGCTGCTGATTTATGTCTTTCCCCGTGCCAAAAACGCAAGTTTACAAAAAATGTTATAACAAAACTTATAAAAGCATAAATTTTCTTTCAGGTAAGTAGTTGATTTTCTTGGGCTAATAAAAATATTTGAAAAATAATTGATTTTTTGTTGTCACAAAATCAGGTATTGTGACATGATACAGTGAAATTACTGACAGAATTACGAATTACCCGAAATAAGTATCAATGATTAAAAAGTAAAAAGAAATGAAAACCCTGAATTTGAAAAACCTTAACGAGATTTTTGATGAGTACGCTCTTTACAGTAGAAGAGATGATTTGTGTAAAAGGAGGCGATGCACGGAGAACCCATATTAAAACCATCTACTCCTCCTGTTAAGATCTGATTTCATTATAATGACTGGAATCCTGCTTTAGCGAAAGCAGGATGAATGACATTTTATAACAGGTTATTATTTGGGATTTTATATTTCAGATCGGATCAATGCTATGATCCGAAACCTTGAAGTATGTTCAGAAAGTATTGAGCATTTAGCTCTTATGTATCTGAAATATTGCTCTTTGAGATACAATTTTAAACAATATAAATTATGAAAACAATCGATTTTTCATACTTCATCGAAAGGTATAATGCCGGAGAGATGGATGAGGCTGAAAAACAATGGTTCAGGAAAGAACTAAGGGATAACGAAAAGCTTCGAAATGAAGTTGAACTGCGCAGTAAGACTGATACTGGTTCTTAAAAATCAGGATCTGATGAACCTGCGCAATAAGCTCAATGCAATTGAGAAACAAAGGGAGGAACCAATTCCTGTAAGAAAACCAGCACGAGCGGTAAATATCAAGTATGCAGCTGCTATTGCCGGTTTTATTTTAATCGGTAGTATAGCCTTGCTTTCCAACAGGAAACTCAGCAATGATGAAATACTTGAACAGTATTATAAACCATATGAAGCAACATCATCATCACGATCCGGTGAACTGGTAAAGAACACGGATTATAACCTGGCACTGGATTATTATAATATCCGCGATTACAGAAAGGCAGCTATATATTTCAGTAAAGTACTTGAAAATGATCCGAGGGAACATGCAATCTGAATTATTGAATGGAATTTCAAATTTTGAAATATCAGAACTATCCTGAAGCCGAAGGATCTTTCTCAAAAGTGATTGCCGACAATAACAACTATTATATCGATCATGCCCAATGGTACCTTGCATTATGCTATATAAAGACCGATGAAAAGCTTAAAGCCATTGAGCAACTTGCTATTATAGAGAAATCAAAAACGATTTACAGGAAGGATGCAAGGAAGATTCTTAAGAGTATAAACTGATACTAAGACTACAATTAAACCTAAACAGGAATAATATGTTTGATCTTTCGGGACATAGCAAGGGAGAGTCAGGAGAATCCGGACCAAAGAGCAGGGATACCGGACAAAGCAGAGAATCTATTCAGCCAGAATATGATTGACTGTCCCTCGATATTGACCGGGATGTCGCGCGAAATGAGAACCCAGATGAACGCTATTGTGGCATTCTCATTTCTTTTGAATAAGAAAGAATATAATGAAGAAGAAAGAGAGGAATTCAGTAACCAGATTTACAGTTCCTGCGAACAAATAATATCACTTTTTGACAACTTTCTTGATTCTGCAATCATTGATACGGGTAATTCAAGAACAGAATCAGGAATTTGTAATCCAAATGAGGAATTTAACAATCTTTTTTCGGAATTCAGGGAAACGCTTAAAAAAGAAAAATACAAGGATGTAATTCTTGTATCTGACAACCAGACATTTCAAAATTCAGAGTATCTGATTGATACAAACAGGGTAACAAGGGTAATTCGTAATCTGTTTCAGAATGCTCTGAACAACACAAAGTCGGGATACATAAAAGTCGGGTATTTTATAAAGAATGATAAATTGACATTCTTTGTTGTGGATTCCGGACAGGGATATTTTAAATGCAAGGAGTTTCTTCAGAGTCAGGATCTGACTCAATCCCTGTCAAAATTCAATGATACCTTCACTGCTGTCAGCATGGCCCTTACACGGAAGCTGATACAGCTTATGGAGGGATCGGTATGGATTGAAAGTAACGGATTGACAGGATCGGGCATTTATTTTTCCGTTCCTGTCTCCAGTGCAGTCAATACTGAAGATGCAATGAATAAATTTTCGAACACCATGAGTACTATCTGATACCAGATGCTTTTTATTCAATGTCTGTATGCCCAAGCATGAGCAAAAACAGCTGCCACCAAAGCAGCTGTTTTTTTATTTCTTATATTCAATTATCTGAACCTCGGTTCGTCTGTTCAGTTTCCGGCCTTCAGAAGTTATATTATCACCCACGGGTGATGCATTACCATAGCCTTTAAACTTAAGCCTGTCAGACTGGATCCCGCTTTCGACAAGAAAATCTACAACAGTAAGTGCTCTTTTTTCCGAAAGTGAAAGATTATGTTCATCAGTACCGGTGGCATCTGTATATCCGCCAATTTCAACTTTAAGCTCCTTGTTGTCCTTCAGAAGATCGGACAGCTTGTTCAGCTCTGTCAAGGATTCTTTTTTCAATTGCCATGAATCAACCTCAAAGAAGACATTTGCCAGGAGCATTTTCTCCCCTACTTTGAACGGGCTAAGCATGATCTTCTTCAGGTAAGGTTCCATGGCGGTATGCTGGCCTTCCAGCATGAAATTCTCCGAGTAAAAAAGATATCCGTCTTTGCTTACATTCAGCCCGTAGTTATTTCCGGACGGAAGACAGACAAGAAAATTCCCGTTCCCGTCGGTCAGGTTGTTTATAACTGACTTCCCTGTTGACAGATTTATCAGTTCGTATTCCGCTATCAGCATCTTCCCGGTTTCCTTGTCCGTTACTTTACCCTTTAAATAAGAAACAGGATCAGGCTGAATAGCTTCATAAAGCCTGAATGAGTAAATATTCTTACCTCCCTGTTCATCTCTTTTTGTTGAAAAATATGCTTTTTGTCCCCCTGATTCAATTGTAAGGCCCATTTCATCATTGTATGTATTGATAGGGTATCCCAGATTTTTAGGCTCTGTCCAGGTACTGTCTTCCTGCATTCTTGAGAAATAGATATCCAACCCGCCCATTCCGGGTCTGCCATCTGAAGAGAAATAGAGGGTTTTACCATCGAAATGTATGAAAGGCGACATCTCATCACCTGTTGTATTAATAGTATTTCCCATGTTCTTTGGTGTGCTCCATTTTTTATTTGATTTATAAACTGAATACCAAAGATCTTTTCCACCAATTCCCCCTGGCCGGTTGCTGGAAAAAAACAACATTTTACCAGCGGCATTTATTGATGGCTGAACCTCCCAGTATTTAGTATTTACCGGACTCCCGATGTTTACAGGCAAAGACCATTTTCCATTATTCAGGGCTGAAAAGTATATATCGCAGCTGCCAAGACCTCCCGGACGTTCACAGGCCGTAAAATACATGTAGTTCCCGTCAGATGATAAGCTCTGGGCACCCTCGTTCTGGCTTGTATTTAGAGGAGCGCCTGCATTTACAGCAGTTTTCCAGACCCCGTTCGAGAGGTAGCTTATGTAAAAATCTTCCTGGTAAATTACTTTCTGTAAAACATTTTCACTGGGCCTTTCCTGCCTTGTGAACATAAGAGTTTGACCATCAGCTGTTATTGACGGCCAGTATTCATCGCTGGATGTGTTTATTCCCTCACCCACACTTTCAGGGCTGAAGGGTACAGGATTTTTAACAGCTTCGATGGCAAACTGGCAGTTTTTTACATTCCTGGCTGCCAGACTCTTGTTCTTCTCTGAAATTTTTGGCAGGCCCAAATAAACATTGTAATGAACCAATGCTTTTCCGTATTCACCCGACATCATTTCAGCAGTTGCCATATTGAAGAAAACCGGCATATAAAATGATGAATCGATCTGAACCGCTTTTTGAAAATTACTGGCGGCTTCACTATAACGTCTCTGCTTTGAGAGAAGTTCTCCCATCATCATGTATGCTTCAAAAAACTTGATGTCGGTTTTTATTGCCTGGTTAAAGTACTTTTCAGCATTGAGATAATCTATGTAATCAAATGCCGTAAGGCCAGATTTATATGCTTTAAGGGCTTTGTCAGAGGTTGTATGATATTGCTGGGAAAATCCCTTCACTGGCACAAGACAGGAAATCAGAACAAAGACCACGAATATGATAAGCCTTGCTTTCATGCTACGGAATATGCATATACTTGTGAATCTGCAGGGAGATTTTCCAGCAAGGATTTCTTTTGACATATTCAACCATTTCCGGAATAATGACACTAAACTGGCTCCATTCAGGTTGAAGGAAGAGCAGGCATCGCTCTCCAACAATGTGTCTGTATTTTTCTGCCCATTCAAAATCATCCTTGCTTTCAATAATTACTTTTAATTCATCAGCCTTTAAGCAGATATTTTCGACCGGAGGCATGTTTCTTTTAGGTGAAAGACAAATCCAGTCCCAATCTCCGCTCAAAGGATAAGCTCCTGATGTCTCGATAAAAGTGCAGATTTTCCTTTTTTTCAGACTTGCGCATAAATAATCTAGATTCCATATAAGAGGCTCACCTCCTGTTACTACAACAGATTTTGTGCCGGAATGAACAGCATGGTCAATTATTTCGTCAGTTTTAACCATGGGATGTATATCAGGATTCCATGAAAAACGCGAATCGCACCAGTTACAGCCCACATCACAACCTCCCAGCCTTATAAACCAGGCTGCCTCACCGGCATGATATCCCTCTCCCTGTATCGTAAAGAATTCTTCAACGAGAGGCAGCATAATACCATCCGGGTTACTGTTTTGCGTTTTCCCCATCCTTCAAAACGTTATAGTCATTGTTTTTATTTTCCAAACAGAAGCTCATAATCTCTTGCCCTTGCAACCTTAACCCATTTTTCCGGGATGATTTTCCAGTTGTTCAGTGCAACAGGCTTAATTGTTCCTTTTGCCTCCAGGTATTTAAGTATATAAAAGCGCAGATCCTTTTCAGTTGATTTTAATAAACGTTTTGGAAGCTCACTCTTAGAGATACCGGCACCTGCAGTAAAATGTCCTCCTCCCCCGCTCCCCCTGTAGGAATTAACTGCTACCAGATAAGTTTTGTCTGTTTCAAATGGTTTGCCGTTTGAAAATGATTTGATTGTCACTCTTTTTCCTTCAGGTTTGCTGACATCCACTGTATAATCGATACCTGCAGCTGAATCAAAATTGTAAGGCTGATTTTTTAACCAGGCTTCCCCATTTTTCAGGACAGGTTTTCCATCCTTTGAGACCTGGAATTTCAATAAATAATCACCAGGTACCTTTCATTGTATTAAGCCATCCTGCATATGAAAACTCAAGATACTTCTTTATTTCTGAACCGCTCATTGACATTGTATACAGCATATTCTCAAATCTGTATAATTTGAACATATCACCAACAGTTACAGGTCCGGCCGAAATTTTAACATCAAATGACAAAGGGGCAGAGAAAGATATATCTGCCTTTGTAATATCAAGCTGAATGGAATGTACCATGTCAACAAACGGGGAAGATCCGAAATAGGAATCGCGTGATGAGATTGTAGCCTCAGATGTGGCAATCACTTTGCTGACATAATCCATTATGACGTCATTCTGAGCTGAGAATTTCTTAATAAACTCATCATCAGGGCTATAATTGTCGACATCAATAATTTTACCATTTGCGGTTTTATGCATTTTACCGGTTATTTTGTCCTTGCGAAAAATCACATCAGCCCTTGCAATTTTCTCAGCCCTGCTCCCTCCTTCCAGAATCAGGACCGTATCCCCTGCCGAGTTGACAAATTTCTTATTCACCACATTGTGGTTATGTCCGTTTAGAATTACATCAAAACCAGGAACATTCCATGCCACAGCAGAAGAACCGTTTTCATCATTATGACTGCCTTCCCGGGCCTGATTGCCGCGGTCATCCCAGCCTGAATGAAAGAGACCGACTACAAGGTCAGGTTTTTCCTTCATTATTAACGGCATATAGAATTTTGCAGTTTCAAGCATATCCCTGAATTCAATTCCTGAATAAAGTTCAGGAGGAAGCCAGTCAGGAATTGACGGAGTAATCAGTCCCAGGACAGCAACTCTGATTCCATTTTTTTCAATGATTGTGTAAGGTTTGAAATATGGTTTCCCGGTTGCTTTATTGACAGCATTTGCGGCAAGCAAAGGGAAATTGTACTCCTTTACAAGCCTGTCGTAAACCGAATGACCGGCCTCTATGTCGTGGTTCCCAACAGTACCCGCATCATAACCAAGAAAATTCAGTGCCCCGGCAATGATGTGAGGTGAGACTGTATCAATAAAGTTGTAATAATAAACAGTAGGCTGACCCTGCAGATTATCGCCGTTATCAAGAAGGATGACAGGTCTTTTCCCATTCCTTGTCTTCTTAACATATGTGGAAACTCCGGCAAGCGAAGCCTTCATGTCTTTTTTCTCGATAAAATCGTAAGGCAGAATGACTCCATGCAGATCCGTTGTCTCAAGAATTGTAATGGCCTTTTCCTTATTTCCCTGAACAAGAGGCCAGCAAAACAGCAATTAATACTAATTGCCACCTGAGAATTTTGATTTTGAACTTCATGATTAAGTTTTTAATTGTCAGTAACAAGATTATTGCTGTCCTTTTTGCCTTTTTCAACCTGGGTAATGCCATATATACAAACTTTTTGCAATTGACAGGAATGCAAAAAGAATAAGCTTCCTCATAATTTTACAGTTCCAGATTTTATTTAAAAACATAAACATAGAAAAGAATATTTACTTTCGATTAATTTTATAAATGGAAATAAACAGCTTATCGTTAAATATAGTTAAAGTGATTTCATAAGATTAAGACTAACAATTCATGGTACAGACAGGACTGGATCAGATAAGATATAAGCTTCCTGCAGGACTTACCGGCAGGAAGATCGGAATTTTATGTCATGCACCAAGTGTAGCATCGGATTTTACGCATATCACAAATATCTTTTCTGAAAGGAAAGATTGTTTCCTTACTGCAATTTTCGGACCTCAGCATGGCCTTTTCGGACAGACACAGGATAACATGATAGAGTGGAACAGCACTATGCATCCGGTTTACAGAATTCCTGTCTACAGCCTGTACGGGGAACACAGGAAACCAACCTCTGAAATGCTCAATGATATTGAGGCTCTTGTTGTGGATCTGCAGGATGTCGGAGCAAGATTATACACCTATATCTGGACTGTAAAGCTCTGTATTGAGGCATGTACGGAAGCAGGCATTCCTGTCTGGATCCTTGACCGGCCAAATCCCATAGGCAGATTGCCATTTGACGGACCTGTTCTGAAAGAGGAGTACTTTACTTTTGTCGGTGGAGCTTCCATACCACTGTGCCACCGGATGACCCTTGGTGAAATGGCTTTATGGATTAAAGAGAAATATTATAATAATTGCGATCTAAATATTGTCTGGATGAAAAACTGGAAGAGAAATTCGCTGTATAATGAAACAGGTCTTCCATGGATCCTTCCCTCCCCTAATATGCCTTCACTGAATACAGCAATGGTCTATCCCGGCACTGTACTTATTGAGGCTCTTAATCTTTCGGAAGGAAGGGGAACGACAATACCATTTGAACTTTTTGGAGCCCCCTTTATTGATACCGGAAAAGCTTAAGAAAAACCTGGATGAAAGAAATATTCCCGGATGTGTTTTCCGGGTGCACAGTTTTATTCCGACATTCAATAAATTCGCAGGCCTGATTTGCAACGGACTGCAGATCCATGTCACTGATCCATCAGCATATTATCCGGTTGTAACAGCCTATGAAATCCTTGCCGCAATAATCGAAACAACACCTCCGGGATCCCTGAAATTCAAAGATCCACCATATGAATATGAATATGAACTTATGCCATTCGATATTCTTTCAGGAGATTCTGTTATGAGATCATCTCTTTTAAACAGGGTTCCTGTTACAGTTGAAAGGCAAAGATGGCAAAGTGAAATTGCAGAATTCATGGAAGAATTCAGCCAGTTGTCAGTCTATCCGGAATAATGTTGCAATCTGATCAATCCAGGTTTAAAATTTTCTTACTGATTTTGTCAGCTTCTCGATAAGCTGCTGGGGAAAGATAGGTTTTACAATGTAATCATCAAAACCTGAAGCAATTATCTTTTCACGATCACCAAGCAGACTATAGGCAGTCTGGGCAATTATTATGACGTCACTCCGGAATTCCCTGATGATCTTTGCGACCCCATAACCATCAATAACAGGAAGCTGAATATCCAGGAGGATAATATCGATATCGGGATTTGCTTTTGCTGCCTCGATGGCCTCTTTCCCGTCACAAGCGATCAGCAGTGATGCTCCGGTCTTTTCAAGGATCTTGTTCAGATACAACCGGCTTGATACATCATCCTCGACAATCAGATATTTTTTTTGTCCTCAGATATTCATTTTCCATATGAATCAGCTTTATTCAAAAAGTCCGTCATCTCTAAGGAGAAGCAATATTGCAGATTGAGGAACGACTATATATTTCTCCTTGTTGAATTCTATTTCGATTGCACTGTTCTGAAGGTAGACTGCCTGATCACCTTCCTTTGGCTGCAGAGGAACATATTTTGGCTCATCTGTACGGTTTTTCCATGGCTCATCAGTATCATTTACTGAAGGGATCGGGTATCCCGGACCCACCTTAAGAACATATCCTATCTGCACCTTTTCATTTTCATTGACCCCCGGTGGAAGCAACAGTCCGCTTTTGGTCTGTGACTGCGGAATTTTAGGCTTTATAAGTATCCTGTCACCAATAACTATCAGTTTCTGAAGATCTTTCTCATCCAGTAATACGCTCATGGCTACTATCTTTTATAACAAAAATATCATTTTTCGCATTACTCAGAAACCGTCTGGACATAATTAGCTAATATTGTATTAATGTATGAACGAAAGTTCATACTCTTTATTTCATTTATGGAATCGGACACATACCTGACTATCAAAGCTTTTTCACAGGGCCTTTATAAGGAGAAAGGAAGCAGGTTCATCGCCCTGGCCTATCCGGTAACAACACAGGAAGAGATAAAATCAATTCTTGAAAATATCAGAAAGGAACATCATTCAGCAAGGCATCATTGTTTTGCATGGATGCTGGGGCAAAGCAGACAGACATTCCGGGTAAATGATGACGGGGAACCATCAGGCAGTGCAGGTAAACCAATACTTGGCCAGATCAATTCTTTTCAGGTGACAAATATATCTGATCGTTGTTGTCAGGTATTTTGGAGGAAAACTACTGGGTGTAAGCGGACTGATCAATGCTTACCGGTCAGCAGCAGAATCAGCATTAAAAAACAGTGAAATAACAGAATTGTATATTCAGGATTTCTATGAAGCTGATCTTTCCGTATGCAGCCATAAATGATGTAATGAAAGTTATTAAAGATGAGGAGGTAGGACAATCGCAGCAAAAATTTGAACTTGAATGCCGTATGACCATTAATTTCAGGAGTTCATGCCAGGGAAAGGATTCTGAATGCCCTGTCAAGGATTGATGGTCTTAAGTACAGGCATACAGATAACATTTTGACCTGAAGTACCAGGTATTAAAAGTTGTTAATTAATTATCAACATTCTGTCCATAAGGAGACTCGTTCTTGAATAAATTTGTTTACAGTATATTTTACTCGTTCTAAAGAGCTATAATAATGAAAAACAGAAGTTTAGTATCGATAGATGATTTATCCACCGAAGAGGTTCTTAAGATCCTTGACGATGCAGCAGAATTCGAAAAGAACCCTGTCCAGAAACTGCTCGAAGGCAAAGTAATTGCAACTCTGTTTTTTGAACCATCAACCAGGACACGGCTCAGCTTTGAAAGTGCAATTAACCGTCTTGGAGGGAAGATTGTCGGCTTTTCGGATGCAGGTGTTTCAAGTGTTTCAAAGGGAGAGACGCTCCATGATACGATAAAAATGGTAAGCAACTACAGCGACCTCATTGTAATGAGGCATCCGATTGAAGGAAGTGCACGATTTGCCAGTGAGATATCTTCAGTCCCGGTAATAAATGCCGGTGACGGAGCCAATCAGCATCCGACACAGACACTGCTTGATCTGTATTCAATCCGCAAAACACAGGGAACTCTCGACAATCTTAATATTTTCATGGTAGGTGACCTTAAATATGGAAGAACTGTTCACTCCCTGATGATGGCAATGTCGAGATGGAACACAACTTTCAACTTCATCTCGCCTGAAGAACTTAAAGATGCCGGAAGAGTACAAATTCTATCTTGAGAACCTGGGACTTAAGTATTATGAACACCTCGATTTTACGGATATCATTTCCAGGGCCGATATTATTTATATGACAAGGGTTCAGAAGGAAAGATTCTCTGATCCTATTGAATATGAAAAAGTTAAGAATGTTTATGTTCTTAAGAATTCAATGCTTGCAAATACGAAGCCGAATATGCGTATTCTGCATCCATTGCCAAGAGTCAATGAAATTCATACCGACGTTGATAAGAATCCGAAGGCTTATTATTTTGAACAGGCTCTTAACGGAGTCTATACACGCCAGGCTATATTATGTTCACTTTTAGGAATAAAATAATTGGAGGTAAATTATGAAGGAACCTAAGCAATTGAGTGTAAGTGCAATACAAAACGGAACTGTTATTGATCACATACCTGCAAAAAATCTGTTCAAAGTAATTTCAATACTTGGACTTGATCATATTGACAATCAGATAACTTTCGGAACTAATCTGGAAAGCAAAAAGCTTGGAAGGAAAGCAATTATCAAGATATCGGATAAATTTTTTGAAGATGCTGATATCAACAGGATCGCCCTGGTGGCTCCTGATGCAAAGCTGAATATTATCAGGGACTATGAGGTTGTTGAAAAGAAAGTTGTTGAAGTTCCTGATAATATTATAGGAATTGCCAGATGCATGAATCCCAAAGTGCATAACCAACTTTGAATCTGTCACAACACGTTTCAGGGTCGTCTCAAAGAAAAATGTGTCGCTTAAATGCCACTATTGTGAAAAGATCACAAATCAGGAGAATCTGCAGATTATCTGATAATTACCGGATTCTGTCATATGATTTTACAAGCGCTTCATCTTTCCTGATCCCCCTGTATGCGAGTATTGCAAAAAGCAAGGATAAGGAAAGGTAAAAACATTTTCACTCCCGGGACAAATGATGCATGATAAGAATGTAATTAAGGAAATTCCATAATAAGTTGAAATCAGCAATAAGTACAATTGAAATTACGATTAATATCAGTGTTATTTTAAGCTGAAGTTTTCTGTTTTTATAAAAGAATATTGCAAGAACAGAAATGACAGGTATTAAAATAAAATAACTGAAAGTGGAAGTAATTTTTCGATAAGATCAAATCCTTTATCTCCGATTGTCTTGTAAATTCCCGTGAAATTGACGATAATATCGGAACCCTCAGTTGTTAAAGAACTTTAAAAAATTCCCTTTAAGGAATAAATTGAAAGTAAAGTTGTCAATAATAAATATAGTGATTGAATACGCTGGATCATTTGGTTATAGTTTTTTAGAATGTCAAATTTAATTCCTTTTGATTAATTATAGAATTTTTTAAAGTAATTGCTTCACTATATGATTATTTAACATTATTTAATAACCCTTATTTACATCAGGATTTATAATTTCTCTACATTTGTGCTTTCAAATTTATCTTCAGTTAGTCCGATTGTTATCTATATGTTTTAAATCAAATACATATAATATGACTTACTATCTGAACAACATTAGTTTTTAATCTGATTATTAAGTAAAATATGAACAAAAAACTACGGACAACAATTACAATACTTATAATAGTTTTTCTTTCAGGAATTGTTTTTTATCCAAAATACAAACCTTTCCTGGAAAAAAAATTGAAAAGACAAAATAATGTTCAGGAACCTTTACGACAGGCTCAACAGAAGCTGAATGCGGTTGGTTATGTAATCGTTCCAACACAGAATGAGTGAGTTAAGAAATTCAACCGGGACACTCAGGCCTGATGAAGAAGTTGATCTTTCATTTGAGACCTCAGGTAAAATAGTAAAAATAAATTTTACTGAAGGTACACGGGTAAAAAAAGGGGATCTTCTTGCAAAAATTAATGACAAGCCGTTACAAGCACAGCTTCAAAAGCTTCAGGTTCAGTTAAAAATGTCGGAGGCTAAAGAATTCAGAGAGAAAAGTCTGCTCGACAGGGATGCAATAAGCCAGGAAAGTTATGACCAGATTCAAACTGATGTTCAATCTATTAAGGCAGATATAAATCTGATACAGGCACGTATTTCCGAAACTGAACTAAGGGCACCTTTTGACGGAATTATTGGACTGAGATATTTAAGTGAAGGCAGCTATGCAACCTCATCAACTAAAATTGCCAAACTGATTAAAAACAGTCCGATCAAGATAGAATTCTCCATTCCTGAAAAATATGCTTCAGAAATTAAGATTGGTTATCCGATAACATTTAGTATCGATGGCAGCAATAAGATATTTAATGCTTCTGTATATGCAATTGACCCTAAAATTGATATTGACTATGAGAACCATTGTTCTTCGTGCCTTATATCCTAATAAGGATGAAGAACTTAAATCAGGACAGATATGCAAGTATTACATTAGAGTTATCCAGAATTGATAATGCGATTGCAATTCCAACTGAGGCTCTTATTCCTGAAATGGAAGGAGAAAAAGTATTCATATATAAAAATGGAAAAGCACAATCTGTAAAAGTAACCACCGGCCTAAGAACAGAATCAAAAATACAGATCACTGACGGACTCAAATTTGGGGATACTTTAATTACTTCAGGTATATTGCAGCTGAGACAAAATCTTCCGATTGTGCTTGATACCGTGATTTTAAACAAATAATCAGGGAAATTAATATGAGTCTATCATCAGTAAGTATCAGCAGGCCGGTCTTAGCAACAGTTTTTGCTATTGTAATTCTCCTGTTTGGAGTAGTCGGTGTTACTTTTTTAGGAATTCGTGAATTTCCCAGTGTCGACCCACCGATCATTTCTGTAAGCACCGATCCTACCCTGGTGCAAATTCGGATGTTATTGAAACACAGATAACTGAACCGTTGGAACAATCGATTAACGGAATTCAGGGTATCCGTTCACTGACCAGTGTGAGCCGGCAGGGAGGAAGTGAAATAACAGTTGAATTTCAGCTTTCAGTAGACATGGAGACTGCTGCCAATGATACCAGGGATAAAGTTTCCCAGGCTATGAGGATGCTTCCGCGTGACTGTGATCCTCCGGTTGTTGCAAAGGCAGATGCAGATGCAAGTCCCATTCTGCAGCTTACAATTGAAAGCGACAAAAGATCACTTCTGGAGCTTTCAGAGATAGCCGAACTTACATTTAAGGAACAGCTGCAGACTATTTCAGGTGTAAGTGCTGTCATGATCTTTGGCCAAAAGAGATATGCGATGCGTCTATGGCTTGATCCTGTCAAACTTGCAGGTTATCAATTGACTCCGCTGGATGTGCGAAATGCAATTTCACGGGAGAATGTTGAGCTTCCGTCAGGAAGTATTGAAGGTAACACAACCCAATTAACAATCAGAACTCTTGGGCTTATGTCGACACCAAAAGAGTTCGATGACCTGATAATAAAACAGACCGGGGATCAGATCGTACGCTTTAAAGATATTGGCAGAGCTGAACTCGGGCCTGAAGATATCAGAGGAATACTTAAACGTGATGGAGTGCCGATGGTAAGTGATGTAATTATACCTCAGCCAGGTTCAAACCAGATAGAAATTGTCGATGAAGTTTACCGTAGGCTTGAGTATATAAAGAAAGATCTGCCCGAAGACATTAAAGTTAAAATCGCATTCGATAATACTCAGTATATAAGGAATTCAATAAAAGAAGTAAAGAATACGATTTATATAGCATTCGTGCTGGTTGTCATAATTATTTACTTCTTTTTAAGAAGCTGGCGTGCAACACTCATTCCGATTCTTGTTATCCCCATTTCACTGATCGGTGCATTCTTTATCATGTATCTTGCAGGTTTCTCAATCAATGTTCTCACATTGCTTGCTATTGTTCTTGCAGTTGGAATTGTTGTTGATGATGCAATTGTTGTAATGGAGAATATATATGTCAAGGTGGAAAACGGGTTGCCCGCTGTAAAAGCAGGACTTGAAGGATCCAAAGAAATCTATTTTGCAATTATTTCAACAACAATCACACTTATTTCCGTTTTCTTTCCTATTGTCTTCCTCCAGGGGATAACAGGAAGACTTTTTCGTGAGTTTGCTATTGTTATGGCTGGAACCGTTGCTATTTCAGCATTTCTTGCTTTGTCTCTTACACCGATGGTTTCAACAAAATTGTTACGGCAGGAAAAAAAACATAGCTGGTTTTTCAGGAAAACAGAAACATTCTTCAATAAGCTGAATGATGTCTACCGGAAAGGTCTTGAATCATTTCTTAAACACAGGAGGGTTACATTTCTGATTCTTATAGTTGCACTTGGTCTTATATTTTTACTTTGGAAATCTATTCCGGCTGAAATGGCTCCTCTCGAAGACAGATCCCAGATTACAATTAACACTATATCACAGGAGGGAGCAACATACGAGTTTAATCTTGATTATATTGATGATGTAGCTAAGACTGTCGAACGAACTGGTTCCGGAACGTAACGGAGTTATTTCGATGATCAGGGGTGGTGGAGGAAACGTAAGGGTTACGCTTGTTGATCCCAAGGATAGAAAACGTACACAGCAGGAAATTGCAGATCAGCTGAGCTCTGTTTTAAGGAAAAAGACCAAAGCCCGTGCAATGGTTATGCAGCAGTCAACATTCGGAGGCAGACGTGCAGGTATGCCTATTCAATATGTTTTGCAGGCTACATCAATCGATAAACTGAGAGAAATACTTCCTGCTTATATGGCAAAAGTAATGGAAAATCCTACGTTCCAGATGGCTGACGTAAACCTCAAATTCACTAAACCGGAACTCAGAATTCATATCGACAGGGAAAAAGCAAGCGCACTTGGAGTATCAACCCAGAATATTGGCCAGACACTTCAGCTTGCCCTTAGCGGCCAGAGATTCGGATATTTCTTTATGAATGGGAAGCAATATCAGATATTAGGTGATCTTGCACGAAATGATCGTAACAAACCTCTGGATCTTAAATCATTATATGTAAGAAATAATTATGGCAATATGGTCCAGTTCGATAACCTTGTTACACTGATCAGAAGAGACCGCACCTCCACAGCTTTACAGATACAACAGGTTCGTCTCAGCGACCATTTCTGCCGGACTCGCAAAAGGAAAAACAATAAGCCAGGGTCTTGATGAAATGGATAAAATTTCAAAAGAGGTGCTTGATGAGACATTCAGGACCGCACTTGCAGGCGACTCTAAAGACTTCCGTGAAAGTTCATCAAGCCTGATGTTCGCTTTTGGCCTTGCACTGATTCTGATATTTCTTGTGCTTGCCGCTCAGTTTGAAAGCTTTAAAGATCCGATTATAGTTATGGTGAGTGTGCCGCTTGCGCTTACCGGTGCCCTTCTGTTTATGTGGTATTTCAATATCACAATGAATATTTTCAGTGAGATTGGTATTATAATGCTAATTGGACTGGTAAGTAAAAATGGCATTTTGATTGTGGAATTCGCCAACCAGAGAAAACTAAGAGGGATGTCTAAAATGGATGCCATCAAATATGCTGCTGCTGCACGATTCCGTCCTATTCTTATGACCAGTATGGCAACAATACTGGGTATTTCTCCATTGGCGCTGGGTTTTGGTGAGGGTGCACAGAGCCGTGTATCAATGGGTATTGCAGTAGTTGGCGGAATGATTTTTGCGACTTTTCTGACACTCTTTGTTGTTCCGGCTATATATTCATTTATTTCAAGCGAAACAAAAAAAACTGAAAATGAAAATCAGGTTATTAACTCTTAATATACTTGCTCTCCTGTCGCTATCACCTCTTCAGGGACAAGAAATTTATGGACTTAAAGATTGTATATCCATAGGATTGGAGAGGAATTTTTCAATCCTTATTGCCAGGAACAGTGAAACAATTTCTAAAAACAATTTTACTCTCGGCAATGCCGGGTTTCTGCCTACAATAGATCTCAGCGGACGGCATAGCGGAACACTGAATAATACTATTACAGAATCTCACTGATGGTACTCAAACCATCTCCAACGGAGTATTCAATACAATCACAAATGGTTCAGCAACTCTTGGGATGACTATTTTTAACGGATTCAGTGCAATTACTACTTATAAAAAACTTGGAGAGCTTAATCAAATCGGACAATTAAATACCCAGCTTACAATTGAAAATCTGATAGCCGATATTGTTTCAGGTTATTATAACTATATCCTCCAGGTTCAGCAGATGAATAATCTTAAATATGCATTAACTCTTTCGAGGGAAAGACTGAGAATTGATGAGGATCGCTACCTGCTAGGTTCCGGCTCAAAACTGGAGGTTTTGCAGTCTCGTGTCTATGTTAATTCTGACAGTTCCAACCTGTCGAGACAAAATGAGGTTGTCAGATCTGCCCAGATAAGGATTAATGAAATGATGGCTGTGGAGAATCTTGCTAATGAGTTCACTTCAAAGGATACTTCTATTACTGTAAATCCCGATCTTCTTTACGGAAAACTTCTTGAAGAAACTCTTGTCAGTAATACCAATCTCCTCATTGCCTCCAAAAATAAAACGATATCAGATTATGATTATAAGTTGATTGTTTCCAGATCTTATCCATACCTTAATTTCTCAGGAGGGTACAATTATAATCTGAATACTTATGCAAGCAGCACAAACAAGAGTCAGATTACCAATGGAATGAATTATGGTCTGACTTTAGGTGTCAACCTCTTCGATGGAAATAATAAAAGAAGAAGTATTCACAATTCGTCAATTGAAAGAGACAGCAAGGATTTAAGTTATCGTGAGATTGAACAGGGTGTTAAAGCCGATCTGCTAACAATCTACAGCGCTTATAGCAACAATTTGAGGCTCATTTCACTTGAAGAACAGAACTTTAAGACTGCCACTGAAAACCTTGATATAGCACTTGAGAGATATAAGCTTGGCAGCCTTTCAGGCATAGATCTTCGGGAAGTTCAGAAAAGCCTTTTGGATGCAAAAGAAAGATTAATCTCGGCTCACTTCCAGGCAAAACTTGCGGAAGTTTCCCTTCTTCTTATTTCAGGCAGGATAATGAACTATTATTAATATCATTTGATATTATTAGCTAATTTTGTTCCTCAATTCTTGATATGGAAAAGAAAACCGAACTGATAACCAACAGGGATGGAAGCATATTTCATCTAAATCTGCTTCCGGGCGATATTTCTGATAAAATAATCATTGTTGGTGATCCCGGACGTGTTGAAATGCTTTCCTCTCTTTTGAGTGACATCAGGGTAAGAAAAGAAAACAGGGAGTTCAGGACAGTAACCGGAAGCTTTGAGGGTAATGAGATTACAATAATCTCCTCAGGTATTGGTACTGATAATATTGACATTCTCATTAACGAACTGGATGCCCTGGTAAACATCGATCTTTCTACAGGAAAAATAAATGAGGAACTGGTTTCGTTAACTTTTGTCAGAATAGGCACGTCAGGCGGTTTAAGAAGCGATGTCCCGGCCGGATCATGTGTCATAACCGAAACTGCTATTGGCTTTGATGGTCTGATACATTTTTATGAAGGTTACGACTGGCTGCTTGATAATATTCTGACTTCAGTACTTGCTGAATATCTTGAATGGCCTGATACTCTCTCCTTCCCGTACGCTGTAAATGCCAACAAGGAGCTCCTGGCAATGTTCCAGAAGGAGAATTTCATTAAAGGAATTACAATCTCTGCTCCGGGTTTTTATGCGCCACAGGGAAGACGGCTCCGACTGGAGACTTTCGACAGCGAAATCAATAACAAGCTTGCCGAGTTCTCTTTCAGAGGCAGAACCATATCAAATTATGAGATGGAGAGCTCTGCCATTTATGGATTATCAGGATTACTTGGTCATAAAGCCGTGACCATTTGTGCAGTTATTGGTAACAGGGTTACGGGTGAATTCATTAATGATTATAAACCCATCATTATGGATCTTGCTACAAAAGTGATGAAGATCATTTAGATTTGGAATTGTATCAAATGTTACAAATTGTCCCTGTACCAGCTTATTGCCTCTGACATTCCCTCACTGACTGTATGAGTTGGTTGGTATCCCAATAATCTTTTTGCTTTTTCAATTGAGGCCAGTGAATGAGGTATATCCCCTGCCCTGTTTGATCCGTAAACAGGCTTAATATCAAGTACTTCCCTGTCGAAATTTCCAATCAGCCTTTTAACCAGTTCAAACAACTCATTCAGATTTGTTCTTTCACCATGAGCAACATTATAAACCTGATTAACTGCTAAATTGTCCTGGGCCAATGCAGCAAGATGATTTGCCTGCAGGACGTTATCTATATATGTAAAATCTCTTGAATAGGAACCATCGCCATTAATAACCGGCGATTCATGATTCATCAGTTTCTTAACAAACAAAGGTATAACTGCGGCATATGCTCCTTGTGGATCCTGCCTGCGGCCAAATACATTGAAATAACGTAATCCGATAACCTCAATATTATATGTGCCGGCAAAATTTGCCGCAAAAAGCTCATCGACATATTTTGTAATCCCATATGGCGACATTGGCTTTCCTATCTTATCCTCAACTTTTGGAAGATCGGGATGGTCGCCATATGTTGAAGAACTGGCGGCATAAATAAACCTTTTTACTTTCGCTTCCTTTGATGCATAAAGCATTTTTACGAAACCACCTATATTGACATCGGTTGATGTAACAGGGTCCTTTATGGATCGGGGAACAGATCCCAGCGCAGCCTGGTGAAATACAAAATCAATTCCCCGGACTGATTTTTCACAATCAGGGCAATTCCTTATGTCACCTTCAATCAGCTTGAAATCAGGATTATTCATGAATCCATTCAGGTTTTCCCGCTTTCCTGTTGAAAAATTATCGAGGCAAACAACATGGTTGCCCGAATTAAGCATGGATTCAACAAGATTTGAGCCGATGAAGCCTGCACCTCCTGTAATCAGAACTTTCCGGCCATTTACTTTTCGATTCATAAGAAAAACTATAGTAAAAAAACGGATATCAGGTACGATTATTTCTTAAGAATCAAGAGAAATCATTTTTCAAAAAGCTGAAGTATCTCTTTTAGAATGAATTCAGCAGTCTTTCCATCCCCGTAGAAACCCGGATACTCCAGGTTCTGTCCTGACTGCATGTATCCGGTAAATGCATTGCGGATCAGTTCAGGATTTGCATCCACCAGCTTAACTGTGCCGTTTGCGACGAGCTCAATCCATTCTGTCTCTTTCCGCAGAACTATACAAGGTTTTTTAAAAAAGTGCGATTCTTTCTGAACACCTCCGGAATCAGTAATAATCATACTGCATGTTTTTTCAAGGAGTGTCATTGTGAGGTATGAGACAGGCGGTGCTATTCTTATATAGCTCGAATTTCTAAGATCATTCAGCAGGTTATTTAAGCCTGATTTCAATGAGTTCATTGTGCGCGGATGAAATGGCATAACGAAAGGCATCGAATACTCTTCAGCCAGGCTTTTCAAAGTTGAAAGAATTGCTTCAAGTCGTCCGGTGTCATCTGTGTTTATATCCCTGTGAATAGTTGCAAGCACGAATTTATTCCTTTCCAGTGACATTGATTCAAGTATCTCACCTTTCTTTCTTTCCGCCAGTTCAGCGAAGAAGAGTGAATTATCGTACATGATATCTCCGGTAAAATAGATTTTTGGATTGTCTATTGTGTACGGAGGGCTGTTCTCGGGCCTGAATCCTTCGTTAATAAGGTTTTTGAATGCTGCATTTGTCGGCGCAAAAAGGAGGGTGGAAGAATGATCGCTCATGATCCTGTTGAGCTCTTCAGGCATGGTTTTATTAAATGATCTCAGACCTGCTTCAATATGCATAACCGGAAAATGAAGCTTTGCAGCAGCAATTGCCCCGGCCAGTGTAGAATTTGTATCTCCGTAAAGTAAAACTGCGTCAGGTTTCTCATTAAGAAGAACTTCTTCGATCCCGGATATCATTGAAGCAGTCTGTCGTCCGTGATGCGCGGAACCTACTCCCAGGTTGAAATCAGGCTTATGAATCTCGAGTTCATCGAAGAAGACTTCTGACATCTCCTTATCGTAGTGCTGACCGGTATGAAGGGTCAGTTCGTCAATCTGATCGGAGAAATTCAGACGGATTGCTCTGCTGATAGATGATGATTTTATAATTTGAGGCCGGGCACCAACAATGTTCAGTAGTTTCAATTTTGACATTATTCCTTCAGGCGATAAAAATATTATTAAATAAAGGTATTACTATTTAGCATAATTAACCGCCCTGGTCTCACGGATAACGGTTATTTTTATCTGTCCCGGGTATGTCATTTCATTCTGGATCTTTCTTGCGATCTCAAATGACAGATTTTCAGCTTCTTTATCTGTCACTTTTTCAGCCCCTACAATAACCCTGAGCTCTCTGCCGGCCTGAATTGCATAGGTCTTCATAACTCCTGGGTATTGCAATGCAAGAGATTCAAGTTCCTTAAGTCTTTTAATATAGGATTCGACAACTTCCCGGCGTGCTCCCGGGCGTGCTCCCGAAATGGCGTCACAAACCTGCACTATCGGAGCAATAAGAGTTGTCATTTCAGTTTCATCATGATGCGAGCCTATGGCATTGCAGATTTCAGGCTTTTCCTTGTATTTTTCAGCCATTTTCATTCCGAGTATTGCATGCGGAAGTTCCGGTTCATCATCCGGTACTTTGCCGATATCATGCAGAAGGCCGGCTCTTTTTGCAAGTTTGGGATTCAGTCCGAGCTCGGCTGCCATAATAGAAGCAAGGTTTGCGACTTCCCTGGAATGCATAAGCAGGTTCTGGCCGTATGAAGACCTGTATTTCATTTTACCAATGAGCCGGATAAGCTCGGGATGTAACCCGTGAATTCCAAGGTCAATTGTAGTCCGTTTACCAACTTCAAGTATCTCCTCTTCGACCTGCTTTCTTGTCTTATCAACAATTTCCTCAATCCTGGCAGGATGTATCCTTCCGTCAGTAACCAGCTGATGTAGTGCAAGACGTGCGACTTCCCTGCGAATGGGGTCAAAAGCTGAAAGGACAATTGCCTCAGGAGTGTCGTCAACGATGATCTCAACTCCGGTTGCTGCTTCAAGAGCCCTGATATTTCGTCCTCGCGGCCGATTATCCTTCCTTTCATTTCATCTGATTCAATATGGAACACGGTTACTGCATTTTCAATGGCGTTTTCAGCTGCGACTCTCTGGATTGTCTGAAGCACAATTCTTTTTGCTTCTTTGTTAGCTGTCATTTTAGCTTCATCCAGTATCTCATTTATATAAGACATTGCCCCGGTTTTGGCTTCTTCTTTTAAAGATTCGATAAGATGATTTTTTGCATCATCGGCAGATAACCCTGAGATAGCTTCAGCTGATCAACCTGCTGCCTGTGAAGCTTTGAAAGTTCCTCGCTTCTTTTATCAACAAGTTCAAGCTGTGAATTAAGGTTATCCCGAATCGCATCAGCTTCATTCTTTTTCCGCTGAGCCTCTTCGAGTTTCTGAGATAAGGTAAGCTTTCTTTTGTTTGGTCACCGGCTTTCGAGATAAACCTATCTTGTTATTCTTGTCATTTATGACTTTCTCATGTTCAGCCTTCAGCTGTAAAAATCTTTCTTTGGCCTGAAGTATTTTTTCCTTCTTAATCACTTCAGCTTCTGTTTCTGCTTCGCTGACAATCTTACGGCTCTTGTTTTTAAGAGCCAGCTGCCAAATAAAGATAAGAAGCACCAAACCCAAGTACCAGTGCTGCTATGCTAATAATATAAGTTAAGGTCCGTTCATTATTTCCTTCTATTGAATGTACATCATTTTCAATATTTAGATATAAAAAACCCGCAAAGTCTCTTCAACTTTTAAAAAACCCCATATCTGTATGGCTGGAGCCTGCTATATACAGCTCGAACTGTCACTGTTCCGCCCCAAAGGAATCCCCGGTAAACCGGGGTGAGGGCCTGTTCTTGCCTGAACTAAGGACGTTGCTCCAAAGTTTTAAATGTTGAGTTTCAAAAATGAATGAAGAAACAATGCGGGCAATAAGTCCTATCTATTTTAAAGAACGCTGTCTACTCTTTTCTTCCAGAACTCTCGTCAATTTTCCTGATAAGTTCCTTTATGAGCATCAGGGAAGTGATCAGTTTTTGTTTTTCCTCCTCTTCGATAAGCTTGATCACATATTGAAGTGAAGCCATCGCCAGGAAATCCTGAACATCCTTGTCTGAATAGCGCTGTTTGTATTGCAGCACTTTCTCGTTAATCATCCTGGCAGCTTTCCTGATCTTTTCCTCATTTTCCCTTTCCACCTTCAATGGATAATATCTGTCTGCCACATTAACCCTGATAGAAAGCTTATCATCCATTGTTATATCTTATCTGTTCAAAAGAGCAACACCTATCTGTCAATTTCCCGCACTAATTCATTAATCTTCTGTCTTCGCCTCAACGGCACTTTCGCCTTCGCCCATTAATGCTCCTGATATTTTTATTCTTTCGTATTTAATTTCTAATTCCTTTACCTTTCCGTCACGTTCCTGAAGATAACTGCTTTAGGGTATCATTTTCTTTTATCAGATCCCTGTTTTTCTGTCCTCAGGTCATTATATTTCTCAAACAATTCTTCAACCTTTTTGTTCAGCAATGTCAGTTCTTCAAGCCCTGATCGGACATACTAAAATCTTTCGTGCAAAGTTAACATTGTTAATGTTATTTTCAAAAATTTAACTCAAATAGTTTGGAAGAACGCCTCATAAGTATAGTTTTGCACCATCTGAAACATAATTCTCTTTTCTGATATGATTTTAATCCTGATATTTCTTTTAAGTCTGCTATTAATAAATACTCAGGGTGAAGAGCCAAAGGACCGGTCAATATTCATTTCTCCGGTTAAAATTCCGCTTTCCCTTTCTTCAAATTTCGGAGAACTCACGATCGGATCACTTTCATTCCGGACTTGACGTCAGAACACAGGGTGTAACCGGGAAAGAAGTTCTTGCTGCTGCATCAGGATATGTCTACAGAATAAGCATTTCACCGGGCGGATTCGGTAAAGCACTGTACCTCCGGCATCCATCAGGTTATTCAACAGTGTATGGCCATCTTGACAGATTCACACCCGAGATTGAAGAGTATGTAATTTCGAGACAATATGAGGAGAAGAGTTACATGGTGACCCTTTGGCCACCTAAAGAGAGATTTAAGTTTGATCAGGGTGATGTAATTGCATATTCCGGCAATTCCGGAAGTTCATCGGGCCCTCATCTTCATTATGAGATAAGAAAATCTGATGATGAAGTGCCTGTTAATCCTTTGATGTTTGAATTCGGTATTAAAGATGATATTAAACCAGTTATCGAAAACTGGTCATTCTATCCGGTCGGCAGAAGACCTTGATAGAATAATCAGAATAAACAGCTTAAAGTTAATGTTTACGGAGGCAACGGGGATTACAGCATTTCTTCAAAAAATGAAATTTCGATAAGTGGTAACGCAGGTTTTGGATTTAAAGCCTATGATCTCCTGAATGAAAGCTATAGTAAATGCGCTGTTTATACAATAGAACTTAAAATTGACAGCCTTCCGGTTTTTAACTATAAAATGGATGCATTTGCGTTCAGTGAGTCGAGATATGTAAACAGCCATATTGACTATGAAACATTGCAGGCAATAATATATCGAAAAGCCTCGATACTTCCAAACGACAAGCTGAGCGCATACCGGAATGTGATAAACACGGGATTGTAAACTTTGCTGATAAAAGGAATCATCATGTTGAGCTTATTGTACAGATATCCACGGCAACAAGTCAGTCCTTTCCTTTTATGTGAATTCGGTACCCGCAGTTGTTCAGGAAAATCAGGCAAAAACCGATGAAAACAGTCCGGTTGTTATGCCCTACAACAGAAACAATAAGTTTGTGTCGAAGAATATTGCCGTGAATATTCCATCAGGAGCACTTTATGATACATTATACTTCGAATTTAAAGGCTTGCAGCCGGTAACCCCTTAAGTTCTCCGATGTTTACCAGATTCACAATAAATACACGCCCCTGCACAAAACGTATAACCTTTCAATAAAGCCTGACAGGATTCCGGCAGGAAAAGAATCAAAAATGCTAATCATTCAACTGGCTGATGACATTAACAAAATTCCTCTGCCAAGCACCTGGAATAATGGATATCTTTTAGCCAATCCCGGTGCTTTCGGAACTTTCTTCATAGGCATCGATACGATTCCGCCATTGATTTCTTTAAACCAATCCTCTTCCAGCGACATGACGGGGAAAACAAGCATGAAAGTAAAGATCAGTGATGAATTGTCAGGGATTAAAACATACGAACCGGTAATTGACGGGAAATGGGCATTATTTGAGTATGATCAGAACAATAACCTGTTAACATATAGTTTTGATCCCAAAAGAATTCAGAAGGATACAAAACACAATCTTACACTCAAAGTCACTCATAATCTTGACAATCTTATACTTTCAAATGTGAATTTACCTGGTAAAAAATGATCAATAGACCTGGCCGGATAAATCCCTTTTCTGATCATTTTCTTAATGCTTTCAACAACGAATGGTTTGTCTTCGCATAAGTAACTGAAACCACCGCTCGTTACTCATAAGGATCTTATTGTAATTTCACCGTTCTACAGTCTATCCACCGAGGTAGGAATATCAAGTTCAGATTTCAGGTCCATTCCATAATTATTTATAAAATTCCGGAATTCTTTTCCAAGGAAGTCATAGCATGATGGTTTGAAACCCCAGAGATTCATTGACACTATTTCATTTCCAGTGAAATGCAGTGGTTTTCCATCAGGTCCCGGCGCTGTGGCACCATCCCTGGTTTTTTCAATCTGACGCGTTTCAACGATATGTCTTAATAATTCATCATCCCCGGCCACACAAACACCACGGTTAACATGTCCGTGATCTGAAAGTGTATTTCCAAGTTTGTATCCTACAATGCAATAGTTATTTGGGTTGTATCATTGACAAGAAAATCCTGAGGATACTGAAAGACTCAACACCGTAATAGTCATCAGCATTAATTACGCCGAATGGTTCTTTTATCTTATCCTTTGTTACCAGGATTGCATGACTCGTGCCCCATGGCTTCTGACGATCCGGGCAACCTTCACTCCCTCAGGAAGGTTTGTGATTTCCTGGAAAACGTAATCCACTTCAATCTGCCCCTGAAGCCAGCAACAATCTCTCTTTGACCTGCTCTTCAATATCCCGCCGGATCACAAAGACAATCTTACCAAAGCCAGCACGGATAGCGTCGTAAATGGAATAATCAATAATAGTTTCACCTGAAGATCCCACTTCGTCGAGCTGTTTATTTCCTCCATAACGTGTGCCCATTCCGGCAGCCAAAACTAGAAGTGTCGGTTTCATATAGATAAAATTTTTGGATTCACAATTACACAAATATTGTTACTTTGATCAATCTGATTAATTTTTGCAGATGGATTCCTGAGATTTGCGTCGATAGTGTTGAACTGCATCAATGCACAATCTGCCGGAGCAGACCGGATTGAATTTTGTGATAACCTGATTGAAGGAGGCACAACACCAGGCTATTAAATTGTCTCAGCAAGAAATAATCTAAGTATAAAACTTCATGTCATAATCAGGCCAAGAGGCGGAGATTTTCTTTATTCTGGTCTGGAATATGATATAATGAGAAGAGATATTGAGATTTTCGGAGAACTGGGAGTTGACGGAATAGTAGCCGGGATTTTACTGCCGGGCGGCAATATTGACGTTGACAGGACTGCAAAACTCTTTGAATTTGCATACCCTATGTCAACCACATTTCACAGAGCATTTGATATGTGCGGTGATCCTGTCCAGGGACTTGAAGATGTAATTGCCACTGGTGCTTCCCGCCTTCTCACCTCAGGTTTAAAGAACAAAACCCAGGACGGTATTGAACTTATAAGGCAGCTGATAATTCAGGCTGGTGACAGAATAATAATTATGCCCGGAGGTGGTATCGATGAAACCAATGCAGCCTTGATAATAACTGCGACGAAGGCAAAGGAGATCCATCTTACAGGAAGGAAAGTCATTGACAGTGAAATGATCTTCAGACGTCAGGGAATCAGTATGGGAGGTATTAAGGGCATCCCGGAGTTCTCCAGAAAAGTGGCTGATCTATGTAGAATAAAATATTATTCATCACACCTTAAATTATTCGATATCACTTTAGGTTTTATCTGTCTTGTTACCTTTGCACTTCCGTATTCTTTCATCAAACAATAACTATAAAATAATATACTTTATGAAAAGACTATTTACAGCACTCCTTACAATCGCCGTTGTCGGAGTTTTTCAGGGACAATATACCATGGCTTGCACCAATTTTCTTGTAACAAAGGGA
>CAVVBY010000017.1:0-23422 GCA_963746685.1 uncultured Bacteroidales bacterium | reverse complement strand
TCTCGCTGATTGGCGCAGATTATTATAGACCAAATTTTTAACCTTTATTATAAATCGGAAGATTAACCACTTTTGCTTTAAGGTCTTTGTTTCTTATCCTGATATATATTTCAGTATCAGGTTTCCAGAAACCCTTTACAAGGTAAGCCATGCCGATCCCCTGCTTCATCATCGGTGACATGGTTCCGGATGTCACTTCACCTATATTAACTCCTTTTGAATCGACAACTTCATAATGCTGACGTGGTATTCCACGGTCGATCATTACAAATCCTTTAAGCCTTCTTGAGACACCTTCTTCCTTTTGTTTTAGCAGAAGACTTTTATCAATAAAATCCTTATTATCAGTGAATTTGGTGATCCATCCCAATCCGGCTTCGATTGGCGATGTGCTGTCATTAATATCATTGCCATAAAGACAGTAGCCCATTTCAAGACGAAGAGTATCCCTGGCTCCAAGGCCTATTGGCTTTATATTGAATTCCTTTCCTGCCTCAAATACTGCTTTCCACAACTTGGCTCCCTCTTCATTCCTGACATAGATTTCGCATCCTCCCGCACCCGTATAACCAGTTGTTGAGAAAATGACATCTTTTATCCCGGCAAATTCAATGATCCGGAATGAATAATATTCCATTCCTATAATGGGTGAGTTTGTCAGTTTCTGCATTGCTTTCAGGGCAAGCGGGCCCTGAACAGCAAGCTGTGCGATATCATCGGATGCATTTATAAGATCTTTTCCAGGGACGATATCGAATTTTGCAGCATTCTCAACACACCAGTTCCAGTCCTTTGCAATATTGGCTGCATTGACCACGAGCAGATATTTATCCTGACTGAACCTGTAAACCAGGAGATCGTCAACTATACCTCCTTTGCCGTTAGGAAAGCAGGTATACTGAACCTTTCCGTCCCAAAGAGCCGCAACATCATTTGATGTTATATACTGAAGAAACTTCAGGGCCGAAGGTCCTGATACCCAGAACTCACCCATATGTGAAACATCAAACACCCCGACTCCTTCCCGGACGGCAATATGTTCCTCATTGATCCCGGTATATTCCACCGGCATATTGTAGCCTGCAAACGGAACCATTCTGGCTCCTGCTTCTTCATGGAATTTTGCAAAGACAGTATTCTTCATCTATAGGAGATAATTAGTAATTAAAATTGAACGTTGCTTGTTGCTGGTTGCTTGGTTGCCGGCTGATTTCTAACACCTAAGTTCAACCAGCAACCAGTAACCAGCAACCAGATTATTAACTCATAAAAATAAAATATATTTCACTATCACAAAAGGAATATTCAACACTATATTAACCATTTGCTGCTATCCTGTTTCCCCATCTTAAAACGTAAAAAATGTCAATCCCGTGGACCCGGGATCGCAAAGAGCGTAAAGATGTGGTGGTTAAATTAAAGATACTCATTGCAATAAAATAAAAATGCATAAAATCTGTTATATACAATGATGTTCTGTAAGAGATAAAAAGGACCTGTAAGTAATGGATTACGAGTATATAAAGACCGATTACCTCGAAATGGTAGCAGGCGGAGATCCAGGACCTGTTAAAGGAACTGGTCGGCATGTTCAGGGACCAGGTTGCTGAATTTAATAATGAGATGAAAGCACATTTCGAGGGAAAGAATTACAAAGCCCTTGGTAATCTGGCTCACAAGGCTAAATCGTCTGTTGCGATAATGGGAATGGACAGTCTGTCCAATATGCTTAAAACATTTGAACTGCAGGCGACTGAAGAAAAGAACAGCGACATGTATGAATCATATATTCAGCGGTTTGAAAATGACACTAAATGTGCATTGGACGAGCTTGATTCGCTGATTAAAAATATGTAAAAATGACTGATATGATCAATATAGAAAAAAGAGATAAAATTGACATTATTACTTTCTCAGTCAATAAGATAAATGCGACTACCATTGATGAAATCAAGGAAGGGGTCAACAAGGTATTTGATAATCCGAATTCAAAAGTGATCATTGATCTGAAGGGGGTGGAATATATTGACAGTTCAGGTTTCGCCTGTTTTCTTTCTCTTCATAAAGCAGCAAAAAACAACTTCGGAATGCTGAAATTTGCCAATCCGGAACCGAGAGCGACTGAATTGTTCCACACACTTCACCTGCACACAATATTCGAGATTTATGATGATCTGAATACCTGCATCAGGTCGTTCAGATGACTAAGGCATCTGGCGACGGGCGACTGGCGTCAGACAACCAAAGTTTAGTTCGTACTGCTTCCAAACATAAGACGATCCTTATCAACATCAACAGTAACAGTACTTTCCTTCTGAATCTTGCCTGAAATTATCTCTTTCGACAATTCATTTATTATTTCTTTCTGTATTAACCTCTTAACAGGTCTTGCGCCTGACTGCGGATCGTACCCGTGTTTGGCGAGCCAGTCGATCGCATCATCCGAAACCTCAAGCTTTAAGTTGTTGTTTTCAAGTATCTTCCTGACATTATTTAATTGAATAACAACAATTTCCCTTATCTGTTCTTGATTGAGAGGTCTGAACATTACAATCTCATCAACCCTGTTGAGAAATTCAGGTCGCAATGATTTTCTGAGCAGCATAAATAATTCTTTTTGAAGCAATTCTGCTTCATTTTCAGGCATATTGTTCTTCCATTTATCCATCCTGTCCCTGATAAGATCTGACCCAAGGTTTGAGGTCATAATGATGATCACATTCCTGAAATTGACAGTTCTTCCCTTATTATCTGTAAGTCGGCCATCATCAAGCACCTGAAGAAGAAGGTTAAAGAGGTCTGGATGAGCTTTTTCGATCTCATCAAGCAATACAACGGAATATGGTTTGTGCCTTACAGCCTCAGTAAGCTGACCGCCTTCCTCATAACCTATATATCCCGGAGGTGCACCAATAAGTCTCGAAACGGAATGTCTTTCCTGATACTCCGACATATCAATCCGTGTAAGAAGATTCTCATCATTAAAAAGAAATTCAGCAAGGGCCCTGTGCAAGCTCAGTTTTTCCTACCCCTGTGGTACCAAGGAAGATAAAAGATCCTACAGGCCTTTTCTGATCCTGCAGGCCTGCCCTCGATCTTCGTACAGCATCTGCAACAGCTTTAATAGCTTCATCCTGACCCACTACCCTCTTATGCAGTTCATCCTCAAGCCGTAAGAGCTTCTCCTTTTCACTTTCAAGCATTCTTGAAACAGGTATTCCTGTCCATTTTGCAACTACTTCAGCAATATCCTCCGATCGTACCTCTTCCTGGACAAGAGATCCCTTGCTTCTCTTTTGCTCAATCTGGTTTTTCAGATCCGCGATTTCCTTCTCCATTCCGATAATCTTACCGTAACGGATCTCAGCAACCCTGCCATAGTCTCCTTTCCGTTCAGCCTGATCAGCTTCAAACCTGAGCGATTCGACCTCCTCTTTTTTCTCCTGAACTTTCTCAATCATTTCCTTCTCGCCTTTCCATGCTGCCATCAATCCGTCTTTTTTAGCCTGTAATTCTGCAAGTTCCGAAGATATCTGATGTTCTTTGGCTGTATCACCATCTCTCCTTATGGCCTCCTTTTCAATTTCCAGCCGTGTGATCGTTCTTGTTACTTCATCGATCTCGTCGGGCACTGAATTCATCTGAAGTCTAAGTCTTGAAGCTGCCTCATCAATAAGGTCAATTGCTTTATCAGGTAAAAACCGGTCAGTTATGTACCTGGTTGACAGATCAACGGCGGCAATTATTGCTTCGTCCCTGATTATTACCTTGTGATGTGTTTCATATTTCTCCCTGATCCCGCGCAGGATCGAAATGGAATCCTCTCTGCCAGGCTCATCGACCATTACCACCTGGAATCGTCTCTCCAGGGCTTTATCCTTTTCAAAATATTTCTGGTATTCATTTAATGTTGTAGCACCTATAGCCCTGAGTTCACCTCTTGCCAGAGCTGGCTTAAGAATATTGGCGGCATCCATTGCTCCTTCTGATGCGCCTGCACCAACCAGTGTATGGATCTCATCAATAAAAAGAACGATCTCCCCGTTCGAAGAAATGACTTCATTGACTACTGATTTCAGTCTTTCCTCAAATTCACCCTTATACTTAGCTCCTGCAATAAGTGCTCCCATATCCAGGGAATAGATTGTCTTTGATTTCAGATCTTCCGGGACATCGCCTCTTATTATCCGGTGGGCAATTCCTTCTGCGATCGCAGTTTTTCCGACTCCGGGTTCTCCTATCATTATAGGATTATTCTTTGTCCGTCTTGTCAGGATCTGAAGAATCCGTCTTATCTCCTCATCGCGTCCCACAACAGGATCAAGCTTACCGGTCCTTGCTCTTTCATTAAGATTTATGGCATACCTGTTCAATGAGTTAAATGTCTCCTCTGAAGTCGGATTTTCAACTGTTGCACCTTTTCTTAATTCGGTGATTGCTGATTTAAGATCCTTCATTGTAACGCCATAATCCTTAAGAATCTGGGAAGCTTTGTCCGTTGTGTCAAGGATACCCATAAGGATATGTTCAGTAGTGACAAATTTGTCCTTCATCTTTGAAGCATTATCATTTGCTTTTCTGCAGAGCTTCCGATGCTCCGGACGACAAATAGGTTTCACCACCTGTAACACGTGGATAAGTATCAATCAGTTTTTCAATATCCTTTAAGACAGAAGCGCTGCTGACGCCGATCTTTCCAAAGAGCCAGTCGGTTATATTTTCTGCTTCGCTTATTACACCGTGGAGCAAATGAGCACATTCAACTGCCTGCTGGCCTTTTGCATCAGCTATTTTGAAAGCCTTCTGAACAGCTTCCTGGGCTTTTAAAGTGAAATTATTCAAATTCATACCAAATATTTTAATCATTCAATAAGCAATTTGTTTGCCATCATTTTATTTGACGTTTTGGCATCATTTTGAGAATTATGTCAATATGACAAATGAAATTAGACTTTTTTCCCGACAGGTTGCTAATGAGAGCAATTATGACAATATGACTTATCTTTAGTGGATTTTTATCATTAAAATAACTTTTAAAAGTATCTTTACTCAAATAATGGAATGAGCAAAATCCTCTGGAAACCCGGGACGATGATCTATCCGCTTCCTGCTGTAATGGTAAGCTGCGGAGCGACTCCTGAAGAATATAATATTCTTACAGTATCATGGACAGGAACGATCTGCACTGATCCTCCCATGTGTTATATTTCAGTCAGACCCACAAGACATTCATATGGCATTATTAAAAGAAATGGTGAATATGTGATTAACCTTACAACTAAGGCACTTGCATTTGCAACAGACTGGTGCGGCGTCAAGTCCGGAGCTGATTATAACAAATTCACCGAGATGGATCTTACTCCGGTCAAAGGTGAAATAGTTAAAGCCCCCCTGATTAAGGAATCGCCGGTCAATATTGAGTGCATTGTAAAGGAGATAAAGGAACTCGGATCCCATCACATGTTCATTTCAGAAGTTGTTGCAGTTAATGCCGATAAAGATTTATTTGATGAGAAAACCGGTGTTTTCAGGCTTTTTGCTGCTGAACCTATATGTTATTCACATGGCAAGTATTATGAAACTGGCAAGTCTGATCGGAAAATTCGGATACTCCGTTGAAAAAAAAGAACCAAAAAGAGGCGAAAATAATCCGGTGTTGTTGAAAACTTAGGTTAGGAATCTTTATTCAAATTTATAATTTCATACATCAATAATTTAACAACAATTGAAGAGAATGCCCGTTCTGAGTGTAGTTTATTATTCCAAAAGGTCACTATGAAAATTCCTGATTTGCAATGAGTGAGAAGATTATTGAGACTCTGATGCAATTATTTGCCCTGATCGCAAAATCTGAGGGGGATGAAACCGAGAGAAGAGGGGTTGTTGAGACATTTCTCAGTCATCAGCTTAATCAGGAGCTGGTAAATAAATATCTTGCCATTTACACTAGGCTTACAAGGAAGCACAGCTAAAGCTTGAAAAGAGCACTCCGGAAAGACGCGAAGGGGCCATTGCAATAAGAATTACCAAGCTCTGCACCGATATTAATGATGAGGGGCAGCTCGACCTTGAACAAAGGATTGTTGTCGTAATTCAGGCTCTTGAATTCTGTAAATCGGGCGGAGAAAATGTTAGTAAGCTTGAGCGTGGATTTATATTTACCCTTGCTGAGGGTTTGAATATTTCAAAGGAAGAATACGATATTCTTGAGAAATTTGTTCTTAATCCATTTACGGATATTCCTTCATCACAAAACCTTCTTGTCATTACAGGCAACAAAACTTCTGAAAATAATGGTACCAAATATGCCTTTAAAGATCAGCTGAAAGGACAGATCTGGATACTTTATCGTTCCGTCGGTAAATATGTACTTCATGAGATATACCCGTTCGGGTGAACTATCGATGAATGGCCAGCTCCTCGAGGAGAATAAGGTTTATCCGGTCAGTCAGGGTTCTTCAATAAAAGGGTATAACATATCCCCTATTTACCACTGGGATATCACAATGCAATTCCTTAAGGAGGAATTCCAGTCATCCAGGGTTGTATATGAAGTTAATAATCTGGAATACAGGTTCAAAAGTGGCGAGGTCGGTATCCATCACATGTCCTTCAAGGGTGAATCAGGCAGGATGATAGGAATTATGGGAGCCAGCGGTGCAGGAAAATCAACACTTCTTGAGTGTTCTCAACGGGATTAATCCGCCATATGATGGTGAGGTCCTCATTAATGGGATCAGCATTCACAAAGAGAGGGAAAAAATAAAAGGCCTTATTGGCTATGTTTCACAGGATGACCTTCTTATTGAGGATCTTACTGTTTTTAACAACCTTTATTATAATGCCAAGCTCTGTTTCGGTAATCTGACTGAAGAGGAGATTACTGAGAGGGTAGATAATGTTTTGAAAAACCTCGGCCTGTACGAGATCAGGAACATGAAGGTCGGATCGCCCCTTAACAAAAAAATAAGCGGCGGACAGCGCAAAAGGCTCAATATTTCACTTGAACTTATCAGGGAACCTGCAATACTTTTTCTTGATGAACCCACATCAGGTCTTTCCTCAAGGGATTCAGAAAATATCCTTGACCTTCTGAAAGAGCTGGCACAGAAAAGGGAAGCTTCTGTTTATTGTGATACATCAGCCTTCGTCCGACATCTTTAAAATGTTCGACAAGCTCATTATTCTTGATACCGGAGGATACCTTATATATAACGGCAATCCGGTTGACTCGATTGAATATTTTAAGAAAAAGATCGGACAGCCAAACTACAACGATAGCGAATGTTATGTCTGCGGAAATGTCAATCCGGAACAGATATTCAACATTGTGGAAACCAGGGTTTTCACCGAAAGCGGAAAACCTACTGAGACTCGCAGGATCTCGCCATCTGACTGGAGAAAACTTTACGAAGCTGAAAAAAAGGATGAAAAGCTGGAAAAGGGAGAAGCCCTGCCTGAAATAAATTTCAAAACTCCCCGAAAGCTCAAACAATTCATAATTTATGCAAAAAGGGATGTTCTGTCAAAAATTGCTGATATTCAGTATCTTCTGATAACCCTTTTCGAAGCGCCCGTGCTTGCTTTCTTTCTGGCATTCCTTATAAGGTACTTTGATGAAAGCGCAAAAAATCCGGAATATAAATTAATTGATAACAGTAACCTTCCGGTATATCTTTTTATGTCGGTGGTAGTTGCACTTTTTATGGGATTAACTGTGAGTGCCGAGGAGATATTCAAAGACAGGAAAATATTAAAGAGGGAAGCCTTCCTTAATCTCAGCTGGAACAGCTACCTGATGTCGAAGGTTTTCGTTCAGTTCGCAATATCTGCAGTGCAGGCTCTTACATTTGTTATAATAGGCAATGGCAATTACCGGCATCAAAGGCATGACATTTGAATACTGGCTGGTCCTGTTTTCCTGCTGGGCATCTGCCAACATGCTGGGGCTTGTCATCTCCGACAGTTTCAAGGCTGTCGTAACAATTTATATTCTTATACCATTCCTGATCATTCCTCAGATCATCCTGAGTGGTGTACTTGTAAAATTTGAAAAATTAAATCCAAATATTTCATCACCCGTATCAATACCTTTTTACGGAGAAATGATAACTGCGCGGTGGGGCTATGAAGCTTTGGCAGTCAAGCAATTTACCGACAATAAGTTTGCCAGAAAATTCTACGAATATGATAAGGCGATGAGCGAAGCCAGGTTCGGGAAGGACTACTGGAGCTCCAAGCTGAAAGGGAACCTTGACAAGATCATGATTGATCTTAATAAAGGTTCAAGGGATGAGGATTTTGATGAAGATCTTTTACTTGTTTACAATGAAGTAAATAAAGAGATGGCGATCCTGCCCGAAATCAGATTTAATCAAACCGAATATCTGAAACCTGACAGGATAACACCTGAAGTGGTTACATCAGCCCTGGCTTATGTAGAAAAAGTTCGAAAATACTACGTTAAGAAATACAATGATGCCAACAATACCAAGGATGCCCTCATAACAAGATTGGAATCAGAGGATAAAAAGGAATATCAAAACCTCAGAAATGATTATTTTAACATTTCACTTGAAGAGTTTGTGACATCGAAGAATGAAACACAGAAAACTATTGATTTCGGAGGGGAACTGATTCAGAAGCTTGATCCGATTTACATGGATCCGCGATATAAGTTCATAAAAGCGCACTTCTATTCGCCCACTAAAATGGTTTTAGGACACCATTTCGATACCTATGCAATAAATGTACTTGTAATCTGGACTATGACTTTTGTTCTGTACTTATTTCTTTATTTCAGGGTGCTGAAAAAGACACTCAATTCAGGAGAAAAGCTTTTTAAGAAGAAGACGAAAATCACGGATTAAAACACCGCCTCAACCCCCCGAGTGGCTTTATGGTATAAAAACAAAAAGAGTGCCTTTAAGACACTCTCCTTAAGTCAGTTATAGAAATTAAACAGATCCTGGGAAAAACTTACGTATCAGAAAAATTACTCAACAATCTCAATCATTTTAAAAGGCACCCTGATTATCGATTCATAATCTTCTCCGGCTTCCAGCATATCTTCATCATCTTCCTCATAATACCAGTTCACCTCGACATCATTTTTTGCCTTGTGAATAGCTTCGAGCTTTTTAAAGACATCAAGAATACATTTTGAAGAACTTGTATTGAAATACTCCAGCCTGATGTTCACGACAGTTTTGCCGAGAGGAGATTCTTTATAAAGGTCAAGCCAGTCCACTAACGGCTTGTAAAATTCAACTGAGTTTTCAGGGATTGAACGCCCCTTGATCTCGAATACACCTTCTGATGCATCAAATTTAATTGTCGGTGTTTTTGGTGTTCCTTCAATAATGATAGGTTCCATATTTTTGTTGTTTAGGTTTGTTTCAATTGTTTTCGGCTACCATGATATTCAGATAGAAAAATGAGTTATCTTCATTATACTCTTTAAAAACATATTCAAGTTTATTTCCTGTTTTTCTTGCAATATCAACCAGGCCAAGTCCGCCGCCTCCCTTTGAAGAAATCCGCTGGTGATTCAGAATGAATTTGTAAAGTTCTGTAATCTCCTCATGGCTTGACCTGTTTATTCTTTTGATCTTTTCTTCAAGCTTTTCCACATTATCAGTCCGGACAAAATTGCCGGTAATAATCTTGTATCCTTTCTCTACTTTATTGACAGCCAGTATGCCATACTTTTCAGAAGTCTGATCTTCAAAATCTTCAGGTACCTTGTCGACATGATGATACAAATTCTGAAGACTTTCAACCAGGACATTATAAACTTTTTTCCTGAGCTTTGAATGTTCATTCCCCTTAATCAGCTTTCCTTCAACAGTATCCAGAACCTTGTTGATCAGGTCTGAATCAATGTTACCCTTGTAAAAAAGGATAGGATTCCCGTTGGATACGTCAGAAAAGTAACTTTCAACATTAAAGCTCATCTAAGCTTCTTTTTTAAAAGGGTCAAAAACTCTGCCAACAAATATATAAAAAATGTTACCATTAATTTTTACGGATTTTACATTATTACACCAATATTTTGATCAAAACCGCGTCTGATGATGATAAACGTAAATTTTTAGCAGAGATTGCGTTACTTGTTTTTCTTCGATCCCTGATAGAGTTCATATTTAACAAGGACACACTCAAGTGATCCGTTAAACAGAGCAGTTTTCTTAGCAGGCTTCAGTCCAACCTGCTTTAATGAATCTTTATCTGACGTAATAAGCCATGCCTGATAACCAGGGAAATTATGTTTGAGTGTTGATCCGATCATACCGTACAATTTATCATTATCTGCACTTTTTATCCTTTGTCCGTATGGCGGATTCATTATTATAACACCTTCATTATCTGATGCTTTAAGATCACAGAAATCATTTTTGCTGATTTTAATAATATCTGAAAGACCGGCTGATTCAACATTAGTACAGGTCATTGAAACAGCATTTTCAGAAATATCGCTCCCGGATATTTTAATTCCGGGAATATGGGCTTTTGATTCGCTTTCCTTTTTGACCTGAAGAAACAGTTCTTCATTGTAATCCCTCCATCTCTGGAATCCATAAAATTGTCTGAATCTGCCTGCCGGAATATCTGATGCAATTAAAGCAGCCTCAATTGGGATGGTCCCTGATCCGCACATCGGGTCAAGGAATGAAGTCTCAGCTTTCCAGCCTGAAAGCAAAATAATTCCTGCAGCAAGTATCTCATTTATCGGAGCAGATCCCTGCTCTTTTCTGTAACCTCTTTTATATAAAGGTACAACCGATGAATCAAGGGAAACTGTCACCAGATCATTACTAATATGGAGATTAAAGACTATATCAGGATCACTGGTATCGACAGAAGGACGTTTTCCGGCTTTTTCCCGGAACCAGTCTGCAATCGCGTCTTTCAGGAGTAATCCTGCATAACCGGTATGACGGAAGATCGGTGAATTCACAACCGGAATAACTGAGAATGTATGTTCAGGATCGAGATATTCCTTCCAGTTTATCCTGAGGCTGTTTTTATAAAGATCATCTGATGAGCGGATACGGAATTCAGCTATCTGCACAAGAACAGACATCGCAGTTCTAAGACAATAGTTAGCTTTATATAACAGGTATTGATCTCCTTCAAAAACAACTGCCCTGTTAACAGGCTGAACATTTTCTGCTCCAAGACCTATGAGCTCGTCAGTAAGAACTTTTTCGAGTCCGTAAAGGGTTTTGGCTATCAGTTTCATTAGTTGAACGTTGCTGGGTGCTGGTTGCTGGGTGCTGGTTGTTTGAAAGTCAATAGCTTAAACAGCAACGAGGAACCAGTAACCAGCAACTATAATTAATTAATAACCAAGAATCTTGTTATACGCTGCTTTGTCACTAACAACCTGCAAAGCCTTTTCAATGACGACATCATCTTCATTCAGAATCCGGAAATACTCATTTGTTTGCCAAAGATTTGAGGCGATCAGAGCTTTCATCACATTCAGGATTTCAGCTTTAGAAATTAAAAATTGCTTATCGTTGTATTTCACTCCTGATTCGTCAGCTTTCTTAATAAATGCTGCAATTTCTTCAGAAGAAAAGCTGAATCTCTTCTTAAAATCTTCAAATGTTTTATATTCAGAAGCAAGCTTTTTTCTGTTTTTATCAGAGTATTCAAGTGTAAAAGAGTTGATTATATTTTTTCTGAAAACGCTTCTATAGTAATCGGTATAATTTGAAGTATCAGCAGGGATAAACAGATCCGGCATGATTCCGCCACCTCCGTAAACAGTACGTTTATTGACAAGCGTTTTGAACTTAAGCGAATCAGGAAAATGAATACTGTCTGCAGTCATAAGCTCACCGTCGGTATACCGTTTGTAGAAATTCTCAAGATATTTATCATATCCTTCATTATAAGGACTTTGTATCAACCTGCCAGTTGGTGTGTAATATCTTGCAATAGTGAGTCTGATCATTGAACCATCGGTAAGATAAAATCCATTCTGAACCAGACCCTTCCCGAAAGTCCTTCGTCCGACAATTACACCCCTGTCCCAATCCTGAATAGCACCTGCAAGGATTTCGCTGGCAGATGCAGATCCTTCATCTGTCAGAACTGCTATCCTCGCATCTGAAAGTGTCCCTTTTCCATTGGAAATATAATCCTGTCTTGGATTTTTTCTACCGCTTATATATACGAGTAATTTCTTGTCGCTGAAGAATTTATCAGCGATATCTGTTGCAGCAACCATATACCCTCCCCCATTTGAGCGAAGATCCAGAATAAGATTCTTCATATTATTCTTCCGCAAGCTGTCAACAGCGTTCATAAATTCTTTGTTAGTAGTTGCAGCAAACCTATTAAGCTTCACATAGCCTGTTTCCTTATCAAGCATATAAGCGGCATCGAGGCTGTTGATAGGTATTTTATCACGGATAATTGTAAAATCCAGGATTCCCTTCTCCCCTTTACGGAACACGCTCAGGTTCACTTTGGTTCCTTTCATGCCCATTAGCCTGCTTCGTACACCGGTTGTTGAAATACCTGTACCTGCAACCTTTTCCCCATTAATTACAATTATCCTGTCGCCGGCTAGCAGACCTACTTTTTCAGATGGTCCGCCTGCAAGTGGTTCAATCACGATAATGGTGTCCCTCAGAAGATTAAACTGAATGCCTATTCCCTCAAAGTTACCGTTAAGAGGTTCATTCATCTCCTTAACATCCTTGGCTGAAATATAAACCGAATGCGGATCAAGGGTCCTGAGCATTTCGACTATAGTCGTCTCGGTAAGCTTGTTAATATCTGTAGCTGTCGACATACCAGGCATCAATAAGGCCGAGTGTCCTTCCGATTTTGTATGTATTTTCATTCAGTACCTGGGAAAATACCGACTGATTAAGAATACATAATCCTATGAATCCCAGAATTGTAATTGTTTTGCTAATTTTCATTTAAGTCTTTTTTCTCTTTATTCTCTGTGTTTGTTCCTCTCTTGATCACCCTTAAATCAGGGGGGACTTTTAATTTAATATATTTTAAGCCCCCTTGGGAGGTTGAGGGGTGTGACTTTCATCGGGGAATTAAGAACTAAATCCATTTATAAATGACAAACGATCAAGTAAGACAAATGTTTTCAAATGATCTTTTTATTCCCATTCAATCGTTGAAGGAGGTTTTGAACTGATATCATAAACAACCCTGTTGATCCCTTTTACCTTATTAATTATTTCATTGGAGATTGATCCAAGAAAATCATAAGGCAGATGAGCCCAGTCAGCAGTCATACCATCAGTTGAAACAACTGCCCTGCAGGACCGCTGCATTTTCGTAAGTCCTTTCATCGCCCATAACCCCGACCGACTGAACCGGAAGAAGTATCACTGCTGCCTGCCAGACAGAATCGTACAATCCGTGCTTTTTGAGTCCTTCAATGAATATCTGGTCAGCATCTTTAAGGATCTCAAGTTTTTCCCGTGTCATTGTTCCAAGAAGCCTTATTGCAAGACCGGGACCGGGAAACGGATGACGTTTTAAAATGATATCAGGTAATCCGAGGGCATGACCAACTCTTCCTGACCTCATCCTTAAAAAGGAGTCGTAAGGGTTCGATAACCTTCAGATGCATTTTTTCGGGAAGACCTCCAACATTATGATGGGATTTTATTGTAGCTGAAGGGCCATTTACTGAAACTGACTCAATAACATCAGGATATATTGTACCCTGAGCAAGCCATTTTACATCCTTCACCTTATGTGCTTCTTCATCAAATACTTCAATAAAGACCCTGCCAATGATTTTTCTTTTCTTCTCAGGATCACTGACACCTTCAAGCTGATCCAGAAACTTCTCTCCTGCCCTTACTCCGACAATATTGAGACCCATATCCTTGTATGATTCCATCACAGTCTCATATTCATTTTTCCGTAGAAGTCCGTTATCGATAAAGATGCAGGTAAGATTTTTTCCTATAGCTCTGTTAAGCAGTGACGCTGCAACGGAAGAGTCAACTCCGCCTGAAAGACCGAGAATCACCTTATCTCTACCAAGTTCCTTTTTTAAATTAAGGATTGTTGATTCAATGAATGAATCCGGTGTCCAGTTCCGGGTACAGCCACAGATACCGACAACAAAATTTGTTATAATCTGCAACCCATCAGTTGTATGATAAACCTCGGGATGGAACTGGATTCCCCAGGTTTTTTCATTTGTAATCTTATAGGCGCCTGCTTTGTACTGAGGCAGTTGATCCTATTATTTCATAACCGTCCGGAAGATGCTCTATTGTATCGCCGTGTGACATCCATACCTGGGTGCCTGGTTTAATATCTATTGAACAGAGGATCGTTTCACATCCACATGAATAAGATTTGCCCGGCCATATTCCCTGGTTTTGGAAGGTAAAACTTCGCCTCCATAATTCTGAACAAGAAGCTGGGCTCCATAACATACTCCGAGTAAGGGAAGTTTACCCTTTATATCGGAAAGATCAGGATTTGGGGAATTCTCATCACGGACAGAATATGGACTTCCGGACAGAATAACTCCTTTTACACTACTATCCGGAGCAGGATAATGATTATAGGGATATATTTCACAATACACAGATAATTCCCGTATTCTTCTGGCTATAAGCTGGGTGTATTGAGATCCGAAATCAAGTATTAGAATTTTCTCCTGCATGTAATTTTTTTTAATTGGCGCAAAGATAGTTATTCTTTGATTCACCCTTAAATCACCCAAGGGGACTCACTTTTGATTTATTGTACCCCTAAATCCCTGCCTTGCCGCACAGGCTAAGTCCCCAGGGGGGGACTTTATATTTCGACACTCTTTTTAAGCCCCCCTTGGGGGGTTTGGGGGTAAATCTCCCTCAGGATTCCAGGGATTTCTTTAGCTCACTTAAATCATAAGTTGTACCGTCGATTGCCGGAATGGTTGCCGGGAAGATGGTTCTTGCCTCATCCACCAAACCTGAAATATCCTTGTAACGGGCTGAAAAATGGCCGATCATCAACGTTTTGGCGCCTGCTTTAAGGGCAGTTTTTGCGGCATCAAGAGTAGTCGAATGTTTTACTGTTTTTGCCAGTTCAGACATGCTGGCATCAAATGTAGCTTCGTGATATAAGAGATCAACCCCTTTTATAAATGTTGAGAGACGGCTGAAAGACATTGTATCACTGCAATATGCATAAGATAAAGGTTCAGCAGGAGAAATTGTTATTTCTTCATTTTTTATCACCATGGCCTTCATTTGTAATAAAATCCTGCCCTTTCTTTATCGCCGGTATTCTTGAAGTCGGGATAGAATATTTAACTATGCAATCTTTAATAATATTTCTGTCGGCTGGTTTTTCCCTGAAAAGAAATCCATAGGCTTCAATCCTGTGCATTAGAGGGAACGATGTTACAGTAATATACTTATCATCATATATCTTGATAGGATCCATTGCCTTTCAGGGGAACGAATTCAATTTCAAAATTCAGGTTAATGTCAAAATCCCTGAGATGTGAAAGAAGCATCGGAAGATAGTTTTCAGGGGCATAGAGATTGAGAGTATTTTCCCTTCCCATAAGGTTGAAAGTGGAAAGCAGACCATACAGACCGAATACATGGTCGCCATGCAGATGACTTATAAAGATATTATTGATCTTCCCGAATTTGATTTTGCATTTCCGGAGCTGCATTTGTGTTCCTTCACCACAGTCGATCAAAAACAAACGCTCATGTGCATTGAGCACATGAGCGGATGGATATCTTTTTGATGTGGGCAATGCAGAACTGCTACCTAGTACGGTCAGTTTCATCGGCACTCTGCAATGCTTTCTTTTTAGGATATCATTTTTTCAGCATCGGCAACTGACTGTGTAATAGTAAGTACAGTATCGAGCTGTGAAATTGTAATAAGCCTTTCGACTGCTTCACTTAGTCCGCAGAGAACGAAAGTTCCACCGGCATTTTTGCACAACCTGTTTGCGACCAGGATTGCACTTAAACCGGAAGAGTCACAATACTGACATTTTTCAAGGTCGAGGATAATGTTTTTTTCACCCTTCCCCGAAATAAGCACAAGCTCAGACTTAAGAGCAGGTGCAATGTGGGTATCAAGCTTTTCTGACTGAATCTGAATCAATGTGCTGTTATTCCGACTCTCAATATTGAAATCCATAGTTATAATTTTAACAGCTTAAATTTAAAACTAATTTTTCTATTTCTTTGAAGCTTTACTGGCTTTTTCTTCCATTTCTTCTTTCAAAGCAGCAAGCTGTGTAATATCTCCAAGAGTTGTCTTTTCAACATTTGGCTTGGCTTTTCTTGAAGATTTCCTGGATGGTTCAGCTTCTGTTTTCTTAGTGACAGATTCAACAGCTTTCTTTTCGTCTTCATAAACCCTGCTGTGTGAGAGGATTATCTTCTTGGCTGATTTATTAAATTCAATTACCTTGAACTGCATTCTCTCATCAACTTTACCGATTGTTCCGTCCTCTTTTACAAGGTGTTTAGGTGTCACGAAACCTTCAACTCCATAAGGAAGAGCAATAACGGCTCCTTTATCAAATACTTCCACTACAGTACCTTCGTGAATTGAATCTATTGTAAACAGATTTTCAAAAACATCCCATGGATTTTCTTCAAGCTGTTTATGACCAAGGCTGAGTCTTCTGTTTTCCTTATCAATTTCCAGAACCATAACTTCAATTTCAGAATCAATTGAGGTAAACTCAGCAGGATGCTTGATTTTTTTGGTCCATGAAAGGTCTGATATATGAATCAACCCGTCAACACCTTCCTCTATTTCAACGAAGACACCAAAATTGGTAAAGTTTCTGACTTTAGCTGTATGTTTTGATCCGACTGTATATTTTTCGTCGATATTCTGCCATGGATCAGTTTTAAGCTGTTTGATCCCAAGTGACATTTTACGTTCAGTTCTGTCGAGGGTCAGAATAACAGCTTCCACTTCATCTCCTACTTTAAGAAATTCCTGTGCGCTGCGGAGGTGCTGCGACCATGACATTTCTGAAACATGGATCAGACCTTCGACACCTGTTGCGATTTCGACAAAAGCTCCATAATCGGCCATAACAACCACTTTACCTTTAACTTTGTCTCCAACCTTGAGGTCAGGATCAACTGAATCCCATGGATGAGGTGTAAGTTGTTTCAGGCCGAGTGCAATACGTTTTTTGTCATCATCGAAATCGAGAATAACAACGTTTAATTTCTGGTCGAGCTGCACGATCTCTTCCGGGTGGTTGACCCTGCCCCACGAAAGATCGGTGATATGAATCAATCCATCCACTCCACCAAGGTCAATAAACACCCCGTAAGAAGTAATATTTTTAACGGTTCCTTCAAGAACCTGTCCTTTTTCAAGTTTTGCAATGATCTCTTTCTTCTGTTGTTCGAGTTCGGCCTCAATCAGAGCCTTATGAGATACGACGACATTCTTGAATTCCTGGTTTATCTTTACAACCTTGAATTCCATTGTTTTACCAACAAATACATCATAGTCGCGTATCGGTTTCACATCAATCTGCGATCCGGGAAGGAAAGCTTCAATTCCAAAAACGTCGACAATCATTCCACCCTTTGTTCTGCATTTGATGTAACCGGTAATAATTTCATCTTTCTCAAGTGAAGCATTTACCCGGTCCCATGAATTTATAGCGCGTGCCTTTTTATGAGAAAGCAGAAGCTGACCTTTTTTGTCTTCCTGACTTTCAACATAAACTTCAACTGTGTCGCCTATTTTCAGGTTTGGATTATACCGGAATTCGTTTAGGCTCACCACTCCCTCTGATTTGTAGCCGATATTGATCACAACTTCGCGGGGGGTCATCTGGATTACAGTTCCAGTTACAACCTCATCAACAGCTACTGTTGACAGGGTTACATCATACTTGGCTTCGTATTCCTTATGCTTTGGTGTGTTTTTTAGCTCATCGTTTTCAAAGCTCTCCCAGTCGAAATCTTCAGCAGAGGGTATGTTTTTTACATCATCTGTGGGTTCACTGACTTTAGTTTCTTTTTCAGGTTCAGGTTCCTGGATTGTTTTTCTGACCTTTTTCTCTTTCAGAGGCTCATCGGTTGCAACTGGAGTCACTTCAACAGCGATTTTTATAGCTTCTTCAACCTTTTGAGATACTTCAGATACGACAGAAGCTTCCTCTTCAGGTAAGATTTCTTCTTCAATTATCTGTTTTACAGGCTTTTCTTTAATCTCTTTTACTTTTGCTTTTTTAGCTGGCTTGAGGCCGTCTTCATTGTTTTCAACCTTTTCTTTTTTTACAGGTTTTTTCTTGCTTTCAGTCATAATCGTAATTAAAAGAACTAATAATTAATAAGTTAGACATTATTTTGTTAAAAAGTGGATGCAAAGGTAGGATTTTTTTCTTGAAATGTTGCAATATATTTAAGATTTTCAATGGTTAAATAATTAAAAGGCGACAGGCGACGGGCAATAAGGCTCATCAGGTAAAGCAGAAAATTATTTCTGGACTTCCCATAGCCTGCAGCCTGATGCCTGTAGCCATTACTAATCTTCCGATCGCAATATTTCAGTAATTAATATGTTCTATTATCTTTGTAAGTTAATGAAACTTAGTACCAAATCGTAGTACAGAATTATGAAGATTACTGTTATTGGAACAGGCTATGTGGGGCTGGTTACAGGAACCTGTTTTGCTGAAACAGGAGTGAATGTGGTGTGTGTCGATAATGACCTGAAAAAGATACAATTATTAAAAAACGGGAAAGTTCCGATTTTTGAGCCCGGACTGGAACAAATGCTGATAAAGAATGTTGAAAAAGGAAGGCTATTATTCACAAATGATATTAAGGAAGCAATTAAGGCAGCAGAGGTAATATTTATTGCTGTTGGCACTCCTCCCGGAGAAGATGGAAGTGCTGATCTCAAACACGTGTTAGCGGTTGCGTCAGATATAGGTAAATTACTTGAACATTATGTTGTTGTTGCCACGAAGAGTACAGTACCTGTAGGAACTGCTGAAAAGATACGCGACACTATACATAGAGGACTTCTAAGGCGCAATCAAAATGTACCTTTCGATGTAGCTTCCAATCCCGAGTTTCTTAAAGAAGGATCGGCAGTTGAAGATTTTCTTAAGCCACAGCGTATAATTATCGGTGTTGACAATGAAAAAGCCGGTGATATAATGAAGCGGTTATACATGCCATTTCTTATGAATAACCGTCCGGTGATTTTTATGGACATCCCTTCAGCTGAACTAACAAAATATGCTGCCAATGCCATGCTGGCAACCAGAATCAGTTTCATTAATGAAATTGCCAACCTGTGCGAACTTCTTGGAGCAGATATCAATAGTGTCAGGAAAGGCATAGGCAGTGACTCAAGGATTGGGAACAGGTTTATTTACCCTGGTACGGGTTACGGAGGTTCTTGTTTTCCAAAGGATGTCAAAGCTATTCTTAAAACATCATCAGACCTGGGTTATGGCCTGAAAGTTATTTCTGCAGTCGAGAAGGCTAATGAGTACCAGAAAACTGTAGTATTCAATAAGATTAACAACTACTTTAAACATGATCTAAAAGAGAAAGTGGTTGCAGTATGGGGATTATCATTCAAGCCCAAAACAGATGACATCAGGGAATCATCTGTTTTGGGCTTGAATGATAATGCCATTTGCTGAACCACTTCTCTTTTAGATCATCTTTAAAGTAGTTGTTAATCTTATTGAATACTACAGTTTTCTGGTACTCGTAGGCCTTCGACTGCAGAAATAACTTTCAGGCCATAACCCAGGTCTGATGATGTTTTAAGAATAGCTTTGACATCCCTTGGAAAACAAGAACCTCCCGTAACCCGTACCAGGGTAAATAAACCTGTTCCCAATCCTTGAGTCACTGCCTATGCCTTCCTGACGCTACTTTGATATCTGCTCCAAGAAGTTCGCACAGGTTGGCAATTTCATTAATGAAACTGATTCTGGTTGCCAGCATGGCATTGGCAGCATATTTTGTTAGTTCAGCTGAAGGGATGTCCATAAAAATCACCGGACGGTTATTCATAAGAAATGGCATGTATAACCGCTTCATTATATCACCGGCTTTTTCATTGTCAACACCGATAATTATACGCTGTGGCTTAAGAAAATCTTCAACTGCAATACCTTTCTTAAGAAACTCGGAATTGGAAGCTTTACATGCAAAAGGTACATTTTGATTGCGCCTTAGAAGTCCTCTATGTATAGTGTCGCGTATCTTTTCAGCAGTTCCTACAGGTACTGTACTCTTCGTAGCAACAACAACATAATGTTCAAGTAATTTACCTATATCTGACGCAACCGCTAACACGTGTTTGAGACTTCCATCTTCTCCGGAAGATGCCAAGCACAATGAAATATTACCTCTGCTGACTTAATTGCTTCCTTAATATCATTTGTGAATAATAGCCTTCCTTTTTCAACATTCTTTATCAGCATTTGTTCCAGTCCGGGCTCAAAAATCGGAACTTTTCCCGTTTTTTAATAATTGTATCTTTTTCAGGTCATTATCGACACACACCACATTCACTCCTGTTTCAGCAAAACAGGTTCCCTAAACCAGCCCCACATACCCTGTTCCAATAACAGTAATCTTCATACCTCTACGATTTGGTACTAGTTTCATTAACTTACAAAGATAATAGAACATATTAATTACTGAAATATTGCGATGGGAAGATTAGTAATGGCTACAGGCATCAGGCTGCAGGCTATGGGAACAGAAATAATTTTCTGCTTTACCTGTGGCCTTTTGCCATTGGCCTGTCGCCTTTTAATTATTTAACATATTGAAAATCTTTAATTATAGAATGATATTTAAGAAAAAAATCCTAAATTTGCATCCACTTTTTAACAAAATAATGTCTAAGTTATTAATTATTAGTTCTTTTAATTCATATAACTGAAAGCAAGAAAAAACCTGTAAAAAAAGAAAAGGTTGAAAACAATGAAGACGGCCTCAAGCCAGCTAAAAAAGCAAAAGTAAAAGAGATTAAAGAAAAGCCTGTAAAACAGATAATTGAAGAAGAAAGCTTACCTGAAGAGGAAGCTTCTGTCGTATCTTGAAGTATCTCAAAAGGTTGAAGAAGCTATAAAAATCGCTGTTGAAGTGACTCCAGTCAGCCTCTGAAAGAGAAAAGGTCAGAAAAACAATCCAGGAACCTGAACCTGAAAAAAGAAACTAAAGTCGTGAACCCACAGATGATGTAAAAAACATACCCTCTGCTGAAGATTTCGACTGGGAGAGCTTTGAAAACGATGAGCTAAAAAACACACCAAAGCATAAGGAATACGAAGCCAAGTATGATGTAACCCTGTCAACAGTAGCTGCTGATGAGGTTGTAACTGGAACTGTAATCCAGATGACCCCCCCCGAAGTTGTGATCAATATCGGCTACAAATCAGAGGGAGTGGTGAGCCTAAACGAATTCCGGTATAATCCAAACCTGAAAATAGGCGACACAGTTGAAGTTTATGTTGAAAGTCAGGAAGACAAAAAAGGTCAGCTTTCTGCTTTCTCATAAAAAGGCACGCGCTATAAATTCATGGGACCGGGTAAATGCTTCACTGAGAAAGATGAAATTATTACCGGTTACATCAAATGCAACGAAGGGTGGGAATGATTGTCGACGTTTTTGGAATTTGAAGCTTTCCTTCCCGGATGCACAGATTGATGTGAAGCCGAGTACGCAACTACGATGTATTTGTTGGTAAAACAATGGAATTCAAGGTTGTAAAGATAAACCAGGAATTCAAGAATGTCGTCGTATCTCATAAGGCTCTGATTGAGGCCGAACTCGAACAACAGAAGAAAGAAGATGATTGCAAAACTGAAAAAGGACAGGTTCTTGAAGGAACCGTTAAAAATATTACTTCTTACAAGATATAGACCTTGGTCGTCGATTGATCTTTGCATAGCACCATGAGATGCCGGAAGAGATCAGTGCAGTTCGACCAGAAATTAAACATTTGCTATTCTCGATTTCGATGATGACAAATACGCGCTGGGGAAACGAAACAACTTACACCTCATCCATGGGATTCAGTTGATTCTCAAGGTTGGAGACAAAGTTAAAGGTAAAGTGGTTGTTATGGCCGAGTTGTGGACTTCGTCCAAATCGCAACAGGGGTCGAAGGTCTGGATTCATGTTTCAGAAATGTCATCGTAGCAGCACCTCCGCAGCGCACAGGAATTTCTTAAAGTAGGAGATGAAGTGGAAGCCGTTATTCTGACCCTCAACGTAAAATGTGGCTGGGATCAAAGACACACTTAAAACTGATCCATGGCGGATCTCGACGAAAAATATACAGTCGGATCAAAACATACAGCTAAAGTCAGAAACTTACCAATTTTGGTGTCTTCGTTGAAATAGAGGAAGGTGTTGACGGGTTAATTCATATATCAGACCTTTCATGGACCAAAAAATCAAGCATCCTGTCGGCTTACCTCTCAATTGATTCTGAAATTGAAGTTATGGTTCTGGAAACTGATAAGGAAAACAGAAGACTCAGCCTTGGTCATAAACAGCTTGAAGAAAATCCATGGGATGTTTTTGAAAATCTGTTACAATAGATTCAATTCACGAAGGTACTGTAGTGGAAGTATTTGATAAAGGAAGGTGTGGATGTCACATGCTGACACTATCGCCAGGATACCTGAAAATTATGAGATAATAGTATCAACAGTGGACGTAAAAGCAGGCGCCTTTCATATTAGGGTGTGGTAAGACCTGGGATTCAATTCCATCGAGGTTTATCATACCACTGATGGGACCAGGTTACTTAAGAATTTTGTTGTTGGTATCTGTGGTTGTACGCGAACTGGACTGCTGATTCGTTTGCAGGGTCGACCATCTCGGCACTTAAAGACAAGCTTTGTAACGATAAGGTAATTCTGGTCTCTTCAGTTGACTCTTCGGTTGCAGCTTCCCTTCTTAACAGGGCTATAGGGAATAATCTTACCTGTATCTTTGTTGATAACGGATTTCTACGGAAACTCCGTAGGGTCTTGGTTTTAATGTTGTCGGAGTCGGGGCGGGAGCGAGGTTTCTGGATCAGCTTGAGGGTGTTAGTGGATCCTGAGACGAAGAGGAAGGTTATTGGAGGGTTTTATTGATGCAGAAGCAACAAAAGTGAAGGATGTTAAATGGCTTGCACAGGGTACGATTTATCCTGATGTTATTGAGTCTGTTTCAGTTTCAGCTACAATAAAGTCGCATCATAATGTGGGGCTTCTGCTTCTTGAGTTCTTTTCAAGGATGAGGTCCGGAGAGTGGGGCATTCACTGGGATTACCCGATTTTATTTTTAAGCGTCATCCGTTTCCGGTTGGGCCTTTCCGGTATAATGACGCGGGAGAAGCATTCGTCTAAATCCTTAAGGATGCTGATCATATATTTATTTG
>CAVVBY010000016.1:0-21420 GCA_963746685.1 uncultured Bacteroidales bacterium | reverse complement strand
TCTGCGGACGATGGAATTTTTTTTCCGCTGATCACGCAGATTCACGCAGATTGAGACGCATAATTATTCTCAGTAAATGTTAGAAAAAAGGAATCTGGAAACCTGTTTTTCCCCAGCCTTGTATGAACCTGAAAGGCATATTGGGGCCATAGTTGTGGTTATTGATATACTTCGTGCTACATCGGCAATGTGCACTGCATTTGAGAATGGGGCAGAGTCGATAATTCCTGTCGCGACCGTCAGTGAAGCAAAGGAATATAAGGAAAAAGGTTACCTGGTGGCAGCTGAAAGAGATGGCTATGTACTTGATTTTGCAGATTTTGGTAATTCCCCTTTCAATTTCACTTCTGAAAAAGTTGCCGGTAAAACAATAGTTTACAGCACGACCAATGGTACCGGGATTATAAAAATTGCTTCTTCAGCAGGCTTTATAATCATAGGTTCTTTTCTTAATATAAGTGCTTTGACAAGCTGGATCTCAAAGCAGGAGAGACCCGTGGTTCTCTTTTGTGCAGGCTGGAAAAACAGGTTTAGCCTCGAGGATACGATATGCGCCGGGGCAATAGCAGAAAGATTGATGTCGACATCGCTCTATTCGACAATTTGTGATTCAACCCATGCGGCACTCGATCTCTGGTCGCTTGCAAAAAGAGATATTTCTGGCTATATTGAGAAGGTTGCCCAGAGGTCAAGGCTAAGGGATAAAAAGCTCGATGATTGCATTCCATTCTGCCTTACAATGGATTTTACCAGCAAGATACCGGTAATCAGAGATGGTGTTCTGGTAAGTTTAGATTTTTAAGTACGAGGGCTAAAGCCCGGGTTCGAGTAGATCATTAAACCACGGCCTTAAGGCCGTGGTTTATGCATATATCCTTAATGGACTTTAGTCCTTAATTCTTGATCATCTATCTTTGCTAATCCCTAAAATTCCTTATTTTTGTAATAGTACCTTTTCGGATCCGTCATATTATTAAAATAATTCTCTAGTCATGAAAAAACACAACTTTTACGCCGGTCCTTCCATTCTTCCTCAATATACTATTGACAAGACAATTGAAGGTATCAGAGACTTTGCCGGCTCAGGCTTATCTGTTTTGGAGATCTCTCATCGCAGCAAGGAATTTGTGGCTTGCATGAATGATACAATTGCCCTGGTTAAGGAATTACTTGAAATTCCATCAGGATACCAGGTTATTTTTCTGGGAGGGGGAGCCAGCCTCCAGTTTGCAATGGTACCCATGAACATGATGAATAAGAAGTCAGCCTACCTGAATACAGGTGAATGGGCAAACAAGGCTTTGAAAGAAGCTAAACTATATGGGGAAGTTGTTGAAGTGGCTTCTTCAAAAGATAAACTCTACAATTTCATTCCAAAGCACTATACTGTTCCGGTCGACGCCGACTATTTTCATGTAACAACCAATAACACCATTTACGGGACAGAACTGAAAAAAGACCCCATAGTTAGTGTCCCGCTTGTTGCCGACATGTCATCCGATATCTTCAGCCGTCCTGTAGATGTATCAAAATATTCAATTATTTATGCCGGCGCTCAGAAAAACCTTGCTCCCGCAGGTGTTACATTGGTTATTATTAAAGAGGATGTCCTTGGCAAAGTTACACGCCCGATCCCGACAATGCTTGACTACCGCACTCACATCAAGGGGGAATCCATGTTTAACACACCTCCTGTTTTTGCAGTATTTGCGGCACAGCAGACACTGCACTGGTTAAAGGACCTTGGCGGTGTCAGAGCTATTCAGAAGAAAAACATAGAAAAGGCCGGGATGCTTTATGATGAGATCGACAGAAATAAACTATTTGTTCCCACAATCAAGGATCCGGAAGACAGGTCTCTTATGAATATTTGTTTCGTAATGGCTGATGGATATAAGGAACTTGAAAAGCCGTTTGCTGAATTTGCCCAGTCTAAAGGTATGTTGGGTATCGAAGGTCACCGTTCAGTAGGTGGATTCCGTGCCTCAACATATAACGCACTGCCTAAAGAGAGTGTTAAAGCACTCATTGATGCAATGAAAGAATTTGAAGCAAAGAATTAATTAAGGGCTTCACATAAACCAATAGGGTAATTTCATATTATTCTTAACGGATATTGCCATGAAAATACTTGTTGCAACAGAAAAACCCTTTGCCCCGGCAGCAATAGAACAGATTCGAGCAGTTGCCTGGGCAGAAGATTACGAGCTTGGTTTACTCGAAAATTATAAAAGTGTCAGTGAATTTCAATCTGCAGTTTCAGATGCCGACGCTTTGATTGTGCGCAGTGATCTGGTTACTAAGGAAATTCTCTCTGCTGCCAAAAAACTCAAGATTGTGGTAAGAGCCGGAGCAGGTTATGATAATTTAGATCTTGATGCCTGTACAGCTCATGGTGTGGTAGCTATGAATACGCCGGGGCAGAATTCAAATGCTGTGGCAGAACTTGTTTTTGAAATGATGCTTTATCAGGCCAGAGACGGTTTCAGCGGCAGTACGGGAACCGAACTGCGAGGGAAAAAACTAGGTATTCATGCTTTTGGAAATGTCGGGAAATATGTAGCTGAAATTGGCAGGGGATTTGGTATGATAACGTACGCATTTGATCCTTTTGTGAATGATAATGTGATTGCTGCATCAGGTGCAAAAGTGTGCAGGAAAGCGGAGGAACTCTATTCAACCTGCCAGTATGTTTCGCTGCATCTGCCAGCCAACAGCTCAACTGTCAGGTCGATAGGTTTCAATCTTTTAATTAATATGCCGTTTAATGCGATCCTTATTAATACAGCACGGAAAGAGATTATCAATGAGGAAGATCTCCTGAAGATTTTTGAAAATCGTCCCGATTTCAAGTATCTGGCGGATGTTGAACCTGACTGCAAACCTGTATTTGAAGAAAAATACAAAGGAAGGTTCCTCTTTACTGAGAAAAAAATGGGAGCCCAGACTAAAGAAGCCAATATGAATGCAGGGATCGCAGCTGCCAAACAGATAGTCAGTTATTTTAAAACCGGGAACGAAAAATTCAGAGTAAATAAATAGAAATAGATAGAAATAGATTGAAATAAACGGAAATTAAATGGCTGTTGTCAAACCTTTCAGGGGATTACGACCTCCCCAATCGATCGCCAGGGATCTGGCCTGTCTCCCATATGATGTAATGAATACGGAAGAGGCAATAAAGATGGCTCAGGGCAAGGAGTGCTCGCTACTTCATATTACAAGATCTGAAATCGATCTTCCTCCGGAGACTGATATTCACTCGGAGGAGGTATACAACAAATCAGTCAGCAATTTTGCCCTCTGGAGAAAAAAAGGATGGTTGGTCCAGGATGAAGAACCCCACTTTTATATTTATGCCCAGACAATGAAAGGCCGGACCCAGTTTGGTATCGTAGGATGTGCATCCGTTGATGATTATCTCAATGGTGTAATAAAGAAACACGAACTTACCAGACCCGACAAGGAACAGGACCGCATGATCCATGTGCGCGTTAATAATGCAAATATTGAACCTGTTTTTCTTGCCTATCCTGCAGTAAAGCAGATTGATAAGATTGTCAATTCAATTACAAAAAAGGAAACTCCGGAGTATGATTTTATTTCTGAGGATGGCTTTGGTCACACTTTCTGGGTAGTGAAAGACCGTGGGACCAACAACCTGATTGAAAAGCTCTTTGCTGAAAAGGTCCCTTTCACCTATGTGGCTGACGGTCATCACAGGACCGCAGCGGCTGCACTTGTCGGAAAAGAAAAACGTGAAAATAATCCTGCACATACCGGCAGGGAGGAGTATAATTATTTTATGGCTGTGCACTTCCCCGATAACCAGTTAAGGATAATTGACTATAACAGGACCGTCAGGGATCTGAACGGCCTCTCAGAGGGTGAGTTTCTGGTAAAGCTGGAAAAGGGATTTGTTGTCAGGGAAAAAGGGGCACTTATTTATAAACCCCGGAAACTTCATAACTTTTCAATGTATATGGACGGCAAATGGTACAACCTCACAGCCCGTCCTGAAACTTATAACGACAAAGACCCGATTGGCGGTCTGGATGTAACGATTCTGGCTAATCAGATTCTGACTCCTATTCTTGATATCCAGGATCTAAGACGATCAAAACGGATTGACTTTATAGGCGGTATCAGGGGGCTGGGTGAGCTTGAGAAGAGGGTCGACAGCGGTGAGATGAAAGTGGCTTTTGCACTTTACCCTGTATCGATGAAACAGTTGATAACCATAGCTGATTCGGGAAATATAATGCCTCCCAAAACCACCTGGTTCGAACCAAAATTAAGAAGCGGACTTGTAATACACCTATTATAACTCTGGGTCACTATGTGTCTTCTCTGTGTCACTTTGTGTAAGTTTTTATTCTTTTTTGTTTCACAAAGGTCCACAGAGGAGGCACAGAGATCCACAGAGGAAATCAATAATAAATGATTGATATAGCATCTAATATAAAGTTACTTAAACAACAGATTCCACCATCTGTTAAGCTTGTTGCTGTATCGAAAACAAAACCTGTATCCGATATTCTCGAAGCCTACAACTCAGGTCAAAGGTCCTTTGGTGAAAACAGGGTTCAGGAGCTTATGCAAAAGAAGGATCTTCTTCCATCAGACATTGAATGGCATCTGATCGGACACCTTCAAAGCAATAAAGTGAAGCTGGTAGTTCCTTTCATCAGTATGATCCACTCTGTCGACAGCTTCAGGCTGATTAAAAATATTGATCTTGAAGCTTCAAGGGTAAACCGGGTTGTTAACTGCCTTCTGCAGATTCATATTGCCGAGGAAGAGACTAAATTCGGATTCAACATGACAGAAATACACGAGATGATCAGGTCAGAAGATTTCCGGAAACTTAATTCACTCAGGATATGCGGTGTTATGGGCATGGCCACATTTACCGAGGATAAAGAAAGAATACGTAAGGAGTTCAGATACCTTGCAGGATGTTTTGACGGATTGCGGAAAGGATATTTTGCAGAAGAACCCTGTTTTAAAGAGATATCGATGGGAATGTCAGGAGATTTTAAAATTGCAATCGGGGAGGGGAGTACAATAGTCAGAATAGGAAGTCTTATATTTGGAGAAAGAAAATAAATCAAACATAATAGTATAATGGGTAACAACCTTGCAACCAAGTACCTTGGTCTGACACTTAAGAGCCCTTTGATAGTCAGCAGCAGCCGTCTTACATCAACACTCGGCCAGCTCAAGGAAGCTGAGGACAGCGGGGCAGGAGCAGTGGTCCTTAAATCGCTTTTTGAAGAACAGATAAATTATTTTGTCCATTCGGTTTCATCATCACCCGGCTATCCCGAAGCTGATGACTACCTGGCAAATTATATCCGCTCAAACTCTGTGGACAATTATCTTGACCTTATAAGAAAAGCCAAAAAAAATCTGAGCATTCCGGTCATTCCCAGCATCAACTGCTTTTCATCAAGGGGATGGACCGGTTTTGCTAAAAATATTGCTGAAGCAGGTGCTGATGCGATAGAGATAAATGTCTTTTTCATGCCTGTCGACAGGAAAAAGTCATCCGCTGAATCCGAGAAACTCTATTTTGATCTTATTGAAAGCCTTAAGAAGTTGGTAAAGATCCCGGTCGCTTTAAAAATAGGTTACAGATTTTCGAATATTCTGTACATGATTGATCAGTTTTATAATCGGGGCATAGAGGGCGTAGTTATGTTTAACAGGTTCTATGAGCCTGATATTGACATTAATAAAATGGATGTAATACCTGCTTCAATATTAAGCCAGGAAAATGAACGGCGATATGTTCTGAGATGGATAGGTATGGCCAGTGCACAGGATATCAAAATCGATATCTCAGCTTCAACCGGAGTGCACACTGGTCAGGATGCCATAAAATACCTCCTTGCCGGAGCCGATACAGTCCAGGTTTGTTCAGTTCTGTATAATAAAGGTATTGAGTACCTTAAAACAATGAATCAGCAGATTTCAGACTGGATGGCAGTAAAAGGATTTAAAAGCATTGATGATTTCAGGGGAAAGTTAAATTACGTTAACTACCAAAAACCGGCTGTCTTTGAAAGAACACAGTTCATGAAATACTTTTCGTCGTATGAATAGAGGGTATGTTGGAAACCACCCGTCTGACCTTCAGTTGCCTCTGAAGGTGCATTGATATAAACACCAAGATTTCACTCTAATACCTGAGTAACCACGTGTCAGGGAGGTAATTTGATTCTTATTCAAGTACCGAAATCAATTCCAGCGCCAGAGCCCTCTTTTCTCCAATTCCTCCGGAAGAACCTTCCCGGATCTTCTTTATTATCGAATCCTTCTCCGGCCCTGTGAGATTTTGAACAGAAGATTCTATCACTGTAAAACACTCAATGGCTGTCATATAGTCTCCTGAAAGAAACAGGTCAGCAAAATCTGACGAATAGCCGGAATAATTAAGTCCTGACTGCCAGCACGACGAAACCAGCATCCTTAGTGTCTCTGGTTTTAATTCTTTTTTTATTTCAGCAATAACCTCTTCACACGATGACTGATCCTTAAGATCATTTAAAAACTCCTTAATAAGTCTCTTTACGGAACTATTGTCACTTTCATTGTAAAATGCGACAAGTAATCCTATTGCTCCCCTGAAAGGAGATTCATCCCGGAGCGACTTTATTGACCCGGTGATCTTAACAAAGTTTTCCTTGCTTAAAATATGTTCAAGTTCTTTGCGTTTATTTTGTGGGCTGGTCATTTGTAATCGTTTGTTGCAAAGTTAGAAATACGATTGGTTAGATACAGCTGTTTTTGAAAAATTAAAATATAGTACTAATTTAGCGTTAATTAGAAAAGATCATAAAAATAACTGAATCATGAATAAACTTCTTAAAATCAGTAACAGTGTTCTTGCATTGGCTCTTTTTCTGGCATTAATGATTGCCAGCTGCCGTTCGGGCGGAAAAAATGCAAAAAAGGAAGCAGATTCCCTCACTGTGCCAGGAGCCAATGCAGCAGTTTATGAAGATATTAAGCAGGCTGAAAAGATCTTTTATACACTGCCGTCTCCGCTTGAGTCTGCAATGCTCATTAAATCGGCAGGTGCCCTTTTTGACGACAACCTTCTGAACCCGATAGAAAACACTAAGAACTATAATACCAACAAGAGCATGGCTCTCAATCTTGGTATATATACATGCGATCTAAGTTTTGCAAGCCTGTATGACCAGACGCAGCTTATTATCAATTACATGAATGCCGCTAAGAAGATGGCCGACGGCCTCGGCATCCTGGATGCAATTGATCAGGAAGATATCGACAAGCTTGAAGAGAACATCCATAATACAGATGTTATCATGGACATCGTATCCCAGACTTATCTGAACTCGAATTCATATCTTGAAGATAACGGACAACCTGCAGTAGCAGCAATGGTACTTACAGGCGGCTGGCTGGAAGGTCTGTATATTTCAACACAGCTTGTTGATATGAAGGATTTCAACGGAAACAAGCTGGTTGGGAGGATTATTGACCAGAAGCTTTCTGTTGATATCCTGATCGACCTGCTTGAAAGCAGCAAAGGTCATCCTGCGATAGATGAACTTATTACTCAGGTAAACAAAGTAAAGGTCGTTTTCGATAAGATCACACTTAAAACATCACCGGTAAGGCCCGAATATGACCAGACAACAAATGTCACGGTTCTTAAATCGGAGGTACAGGCCGATCTTACACCTGAAGTCTTTAAGGAGCTTTCAGCAACAGTTGCCGAAATCAGAAGTAATTTGATTAAATAGCATGCAATATGAGAATACTAAAAATTGCTTCCGTTCTGTTATTGTTAACTATTGCTACAGGGGTTAATGTTAATGGACAATGTAAGGCTTTTGCCAAAAAAACATGTCTCCCGGAACTTGGATCCTATACGCACGATGGTAATTATCATGCTACAGTGCTTTCAGAGGGAGAGGAAGCAGAACTCTACAAGACATTTTATTCCGATATGGAATACCGCTTATCAATTTGCGGTGATGAAGGCTTACCACCTGTAGAATTTATGGTTCTGGATGTAAACAGGAACATTCTCTTTTCCAGCAAGGAAGCCAATAATGCAAGAACATGGGACTTTAAGCTTCAATCGAGCCAGCAGCTCAGAATTATAATAAAAGTCCCTTCATCCGGTCAGCAGAGCGGAACACCTGCCAGCGGATGCGTTGCGATAATGTTTGGGTTCAAGATCAAATCATAATTTCAGTTTGGGCGCAAGATATTTCCCGGTATAAGATCCTTTATACTTAGCCAGATCCTCCGGACTCCCCTCAAAAACAACATATCCGCCATCTTCACCTCCTTCCGGTCCCAGGTCAATAATCCAGTCGGAGCTCTTTATAACTTCCTGGTTATGTTCGATAAGTATCACTGAATGACCATGATCAACCAATGCATTGATCGATTTGAGCAGTTTGTTGATATCATGGAAGTGAAGACCTGTTGTAGGTTCATCAAATATGAAAAGAATATGTCCCGATCCCTTTTCCTGGCTCAGGAAATAAGCAAGCTTCACTCTCTGGCTTTCACCTCCCGATAATGTACTTGACGACTGTCCCATCTTGATATAGCCGAGACCGACATCAGCCAGAGGCTTCAGTTTCTCAATGATCCTCTTTTCACTTTTACCGAAATGACTTCCGAAGAATTCCATTGCTTCATCAATAGTCATTTCGAGCATATCATATATATTCTTTCCATGGTACCTGACGTCGAGGATATCCTTTTTGAACCTCATTCCCTTGCAGTTTTCACATGTCAGTTCAACATCAGCCATAAATTGCATTTCTACCCTTATAATTCCTTCTCCCTGGCACTCTTCGCATCTTCCGCCCTCAATATTGAACGAAAAATGAGATGCTTTGTAATTGTTCTGCACTGATGCCTGCTGTTCGGCATAAAGTTTCCTGATCTCATCATAAGCTTTAAGATAGGTCACCGGATTCGATCTGCTCGACTTGCCAATAGGATTCTGGTCAACCAGTTCAATGCCTGTCAGCCGTGAAACATCATCCGGTCAGCTCCCTGAACTGCCCTGGCTTCAGATTATTTCCGTTTATCCGGTTCGATAATGACATTATAAAGAATATCCGTAACAAGACTTGATTTGCCAGATCCGCTGACACCTGTTACAGCAGTAATAGTATGAAGCGGGAATTTTACATCTATATTCTTGAGATTATTTTCCCTTGCACCCTTAATTTCAATAAAGCTGTTCCATTTCCTTCTGGCAACCGGGACTTTAACTACAAGCCTGCCTGAAAGATAACTTGCAGTAAGAGAGGGATTTGAATCAGTATCCTCAGCACTTCCCTGGAATACCACTTCCCCGCCCAGCCTGCCTGCCTCAGGTCCCATATCAATTATTTCATCCGCTGCCCTGATTATCTCCTCCTCATGTTCCACCACAAGTACCGAATTGCCGAGATCCCTGAGCTCCCTAAGTACATCTATCAGAAGATTTGTATCGCGGGGGTGAAGGCCGATGCTTGGTTCATCAAGAATATACATCGAACCTACAAGGTTGCTTCCAAGCGAAGTTGCCAGATTTATCCTTTGCGATTCACCACCTGACAACGATGAAGAAAGCCTGTTAAGTGTAAGGTAGGGGAGACCGACATCAATCAGGAATTTAAGCCTCTGGGTGATTTCCTTAAGAAGGCGTTCAGCAATCTTCAGATCGGATCCGTTAAGGTCAATATCAGTAAAAAAACTGTAAAGGGCTGATATCGGAAGCGAAACAAGCTCCTGCATCGTTTTTCCTGCCACCCTGACATAGGAAGTCTCCTTTTTCAGTCTGGTACCTTTGCATTCAGGACAAATTGTCTTTCCACGGTACCTGCTTAACAGTCACCCTGTACTGGATCTTATATTTCTTCTCTTCAAGATGATCGAAAAATCTGTTTAATCCGTAAAAATACCTGTTCCCTTTCCAGAGGATTTGTTTTTGTTCGTCAGTAAGCTGGTAATAGGGTTTGTGAATTGGAAAATCGAACATTTCAGCACCAGAAATAAGACGCTCCTTCCATTTCTTCATAGAATCGCCTTTCCAGCATGCAATTGCATCCTGGTAAACTGAAAGGTTCTGATCAGGGATCACCAGGTTTTCATCAATGCCAATAATTTTACCATATCCTTCACATGCAGGACAGGCACCAATTGGATTATTGAAGCTGAAAAAATATTCATTAGGTTCCTCAAACTCAATTCCGTCCTCCTCAAATCTATTTGAGAAATTTTCACGCTTAATTCCTTCTTCGGTATGAACTATTGCCTGGCAATGTCCTTTTCCGGTCTGAAATGCAGTTGCTGCAGAATCAGCCGAACGGCTTAAATTATCAGCATCGTGGCTTATAACAAGCCTGTCGATTACAATATTGATCTTCTGACCCGGTTTGAAATCCTTTTCCGGCCCTGTTCCGTCAATCCTGATAAGCTCGCCGTCAGCCTCAATACGGTTAAATCCCTGCTTTACAAGAAATGAAAAATACTCCGATATTTTAATGTTCTCAGGAATCATCCCCGGCGATACAATTGTCACTTTTGTGTTGTCGGGCAATGTGGTGAGGTAGTTTACAAGATCGTCTGCACTGTGACTGCTTTACCTCTTTTCCCGAAACAGGAGAATATGTTCTGCCGATCCTTGCAAACAGAAGCCTCAGGTAATCATAAATCTCGGTGGATGTTCCGACTGTTGAGCGCGGATTACGTGAATTTACCTTCTGTTCAATGGCAATGGCAGGTGGAATTCCGTTTATGAAGTCAACTTCAGGCTTGTTCATTCTTCCAAGAAACTGACGGGCATAGGAAGAGAGACTTTCGACATATCTCCTCTGACCCTCGGCATATATAGTATCAAATGCAAGGGATGATTTCCCTGATCCTGATACTCCAGTGATCACAATTAAGCTTATTCCTGGGAATTTTCAGACTGACATTTTTCAGATTATGTACCCTCGCCCCCTTGATTTCAATATATCCCTCCATCACTTTTTCTATAATTTTTTTTAAATTAATTTATTGAAGAATCATGAAGCATTAACCGCAAAGATCGCAAGATTCTACGCAAAGTTCGCAGGGGTTACATTCTTTATTTTGCTTTGCTGCTAGCCCTCCTTGAGGGGTTTGGGGTTTATTCAGATTTGTTTAATAGTCCCTGAATTAACGAGGGTACAGATGCAATTGTATCTATTTGGAATAAATATAAATAAGCAGTTTTTGACTAAAATTTTATAAAAAAAACAAAAATAATATTTTGAAATTAAAAAAATTCATTTTTCTTTGCATTTCTATTAACAACTAAAACACAGGAGGACTGCCTATACAACAACTCTACTCTTAATTTTTTTTTAATTAAAGAGAGAGCTATGAAAAAAACAATGTCCGATTACGAACTTATCGAAAAGTTCGTAAAAGGTGAGCAGTCCTGCTTCGAAACACTAATCCAACGTCACAAGAACAAAGTATTTGCGTACATAAGTCTTTATATACGCGATCAGGCACTTGCTGAAGATCTGTTTCAGGATACATTCCTGAAAGTGATCCAGTCAGTAAAATCCGGCAAATACTATGACAACGGGAAATTCATTTCCTGGGTGATGCGTATCGCCCATAACCTGATTATCGATCATTTTCGCAGGGTTAAACAGCTTAATACTGTTTCGAATGACGATTATGAATCAGATCTGTTCAACTCAAGGAAACTTGCAGAAGCAAATATTGAGGATCATCTTATTAAAAGACAGATTCAGAAAGATATCAGGAAACTGATAAGCGAGTTGCCTGATGATCAGAGGGAAGTTGTAATCCTCCGTCATTATTCAGGTCTGAGCTTTAAGGAAATTGCTGATATTACTGATGTTAGTATAAATACGGCCCTTGGCAGAATGAGATATGCCCTCATCAACATGAGGAAAATGATGGAAGAGAAAAAAATCAGTCTGACATTTAATTAATATCAGCACAATTTTTTTTGCCATAGGCCGTTTTTATAGAAATATAAATAAATACGCCTATGGCATTAACTTCTACTCCTTTTCTTTCATATCACGAAATTCAGGTTGACAAAATTGACATTTATGATGATGCATTTGGCTTTCTACCAGGAATTCAGTGACGTGATTAACCTTCTGGAACAGGTGAAACCTGTTCCAAGAAAACGACTGACAAAACGACTAATCGAGCGGGTCAGGCAAATGAACTGAAAAAAATCAGCAAACACAGGAAATATTTCCTGTGTTTTTTTTGTTCCTGCCATTCCAGGAATCAGAGATGAATCATTTTCGATATTCTTAAAAATATGATATAAATAGTATTGTTTTGATATTATTATGATATCTTTATGATATCATTTTGATATCATTGTGATATCAAAAGATACTAAAATCATATAAAATACTATGAAACAGGAATTTACTGTTAAACCGATTTCAGGTTACCTTGCTGTGCTGGTTGCAATATTGCTTCTCGGCGGAGCTATTGCCGGATTTTATTATGAGATAATCTGGCTGGGAATTTTGCTTACCCTGCTTTTCGTTTTTACAGTCATAGGACTCACGATTGTTTATCCTAACGGATCATGCGTAATGGTTCTTTTCGGAGCCTATAAGGGTACTATCAGGGAAAACGGCTTCTTCTGGGTAAATCCTTTTTATATGAAAAGGAGAGTATCTCTGAGGGCACGCAATTTCGACAGTGAACCGATCAAGGTCAATGATAAGATCGGTAACCCGATCAAAATCGGATTTGTCCTGGTATGGAAAGTGTCTGAAACCTATAAAGCTGTTTTTGAGGTGGATGATTACCAGCATTTCGTTCTTGTACAGAGCGATGCAGCTCTCAGAAAGCTGGCTGGACTATATCCGTACGACAATCTTGAGGATCATGAGGCTGTCATGACTTTACGAAGCGGAGGCGAAGAGGTCAATGATGAGCTGGAAAGAGAAATCAGGGAACGTCTTATTATTGCCGGAATTGAAGTAATTGAAGCCAGGATCAATTACATAGCATATGCCGAAGAGATTGCCAATGCCATGCTCAGAAGACAGCAGGCAACTGCCGTTGTTGCAGCACGATTCAAAATTGTTGAAGGAGCGGTTTCAATGGTGCAAATGGCTCTCGAACAGCTTTCGGACAAGAAAATTGTCGAGCTCGACGAAGATAAGAAAGCCGCCATGGTCAGCAACCTTATGGTTGTTTTTGCGGCGATAAAGATGCCACACCGGTTGTAAATACAGGGACTTTACATTCTTAATATGAGTGATAGAAAATCAATTGTACTCAGGCTTGATCCGAAGAAGCTCAAAGCTCTTGGAGAAATGGGCTGCTGATGAATTCCGCAGCACGAACGGACAAATCGAATACATTCTCGATGAGGCACTGCGAAAAGCTGGAAGGTACAAAAGTACAAGGGAAGAGGGGCCAGGGAAAGTGATGAAGAATTAGATTAATGAAGTTGATAAGAGGGAATAAATCAATATAGTATCCTTGGTGTTACCTTGTGATGTACTTTGTGGTCCTTATTGGTTTAAAATAATATTTTACCACAAAGTCACCCTAAGGTTAACTCAAAGGTTCACAGAGAACCTTTTAACAGCACATGATTACTGATTGATGAAATAAACAGAATGGCAGGCAGCAATACCTGCCGTTTCTGTTCTGAGCCTGCTGGTTCCTAAATGGACCGATTTGAAGCCATTATTGAAAGCAAGGCTTAACTCTTCTCTCGCTGAAATCTCCTTCAGGACCTATCAGAATTACAGCATCCCTGTTCTTTTCATAAATCAGGTCAATCTTTTTCCTTTCATGAGCCGGATTGCAGTGAGCAATCATTTTTATCCCGCCATGATCAGAATTAATAAATTCGCCAAATATAACAGGCTCATTCAAAACAGGCCTGAATGCCTTTAACGACTGCTTCATTGCTGAAATGATGATATTATTTATCCGGTCTCTTTTTATTCCGGGTTTTTCAGTATTCCTGCAGATCACAGGGGTAATTTCATCAATTCCGATCTCAACACTCTTTTCTATAAACCATTCAAACCTTTCCTGATTTTTTACCGGCGATATTGCAATATGCAGCCTGTATCCTCTCTTTTCAAAATCTTTTGTGACACTGGTTATCGTTACTCTGCAGCCGGAAGGATCAGGATCACTAATGATGCCTTCATAAAGATTGCCATTCCCATCAACCAGCTTAAGCCTGTCGCCTTTCGTCATCCTCAACACCCTTATGCAGTGCCTCGATTCATTTTCATCCATCACACATGCATTGCCTTTTATACCGGGCACATAAAATATCTGCATATCAAAATAGATTGGAATTATTAACCATTATCTTACAATACCATCAAGAGCATCCGGTTCAACATCTTCTTCACCGGCCATTCTTCTGAGAAATCTGTCAAGCCTGTCCTCGACAGCGATCATATAAGTATATGGCACTTTGACTGATGAATCGGGATGCCTCCTGTCCTTTATTTTTATTGAGCTCAGCAGGGTATTAAAGTCTGATATTCCCGGCCTGCGCCATCATCACACCCTTGAAATAGGAGAAGTAATACCACGTTGAAGCGTCGGCTTTCAGATAAATGTCGATCATATCACCCGAGCGTCTTCTCTGTATATCAACAAATCCATCAACATAAACATTTACAGGCTGGCTGCCAACAAATCCAATTCCTATTTTGCCTGACGACCGGAAGGATGATGAAGCTTCATTCCACTTAAGGTGTAATATCATTCAGAAGGAGTTCATAGGTAAATTCCTTTGGCAGGTTTCCGGATAATCCGAAAAGATCAGTCTCTTCTTTGAGCTGTTTTGCTGCATCAACACCCATCAGGTCCTTCATACCCTTATTGTTGAAATCGGAATTCAGGTTGACAGGTTTGAGAGTCGGCATCATCCTGATCTCGTCGCTCATGATCTTAAGAGCTTCAGGAGAAAAATAAAAATCGAGACCGATAATTGCCTTAATTTCAACTTTACCGGAATCGGTTGTATGAATAACACTGCCGGCTCCTGCCATATTTACAAGGTCAAAATTGGCTCCAAAATTAAGCTTGCCTTCTCCTGATAATATACACTGGTTCCTGTCAAGTGCGACCATATTCCCATTCATGGCAGGATCCGCTATCTTTTCAGGTGATGAGATCTGATATCTGCCTTTTGCCTTATTATACCAGAGAACTCCGCCGGCACTTATAAGGCCAATATCGGTCCATGATTTCTGCTGAGAAAGAAATGCAGGGTAAATATGGATTGAATCAAGATTCATAAATGATCCCGAATAGACGATATTGTCGTTCACATCCCTTGGTTTTTCGCTTAATGTGATCATCACATTTTTAGGATCGATGAATGATTTGAATTTTACAGGGTAACTACTCAAACGAGCTGCAGTCGTGCAAGAATTCCTGCTGATCCGGTGAACAACAGGTTTTTTGACCTGGAATAGAGGTTAACATCACCTGCAAATGTAAATGCAGGACTGAGCATAAATTTCTGATCTGCAGGAATAAAGCCCCTGGCACTGGTTGTCATGGTATCAACAGTAATCTCAGGGAAGCTTATCTGCCTGATATCATTATTTCATCAACATAATCATATACTGCACTGCCTGAATATCTTTTTGCTGATTCGATATCGATATGCTTGCCGAATGAAGAAGGTGAAGCTTATTTACAGCAATAAAAGCGTTGTCGAGCTTTTCGATCTTTGCTCTCCTGCTTATTGTAATCTTTCCGTTTTCAGGCTGAATAAGGGCATCGGCTATATGTATATAACTTATATTTTCTGCTTCAATAAACTCCTCGTTGACATTATATTTAGCTTTCAATGAAGTAAATGAAATAGTATCACTCAGACTGTTTGTGGCGAAAAAGGTTGGTTTATCAAGATTGTTGAAATCAAGGAGAAGAAGCTGGTCTGGGCGATATAAGCCCTGGTGGCTGTTTTCCCTTTTTGTTCCATGGAGAGTATCCTGTTCTCCATGTCATACTCAAAATCCGTCATCGTGCATATATACTGTATCTCAGGGAATTTCACAACAGATGAATCGGTATTCAGATGGAACCTTGTTAAGCCTGCTTCCGAAGTTAATATCTGTATTTGCATTTTCAGCAATAAATGCATATCCGCTTGTTGAAGGGGATTTAAGATTATAATCTGCTGTATCGGCCCTGATTGCATTGGAAGCGAAGGTGAACAGGTTTGAGTTGATCCTTGAATCAGACATATTAATGATCCCTGTTCCGCTTAAGCGGTCCGGGTTTAAGATTAAGGCTACCGTCAAGCGTTGTCCCGTTGGCAAACATATTAAAGCTCTTACCTGTTGAGTTAAAGGCAAGCCATTCATCTTTAACGGCATCCATTTTATTTCAACATCCTGGCTGCTTAAGTTCCGGGTAAATGCCTGCACTGTCATTTTCAATATCGAATGTTACCGCTTTAGTCAGCATTGAATCAGGAAAAAATTTAAATTCATCCGATTTTGTTGTCGGATGTAAGGTGTTTGAGAGTACCGCTTCCGATAAGTCCCTTATTGCTCATGCTTATCGTGATCATAAAGAATTCCTTTACCATCGTAAATATCAATGCCCTCTTCAGGGATATTCATCTGAAAACCAAGAGAATTATTTTCCTGTATTGTAAGAAACTGCCTCATGGGTCTTAAGAATATTTCCTGCAAAGAATTCACCCTGAAAGATTCATATCCATGTTATTGAGTAATGATCGATATTTTCAAATGTGAAGGGATCAATCCTGAAATAGAAATTCTCTTTTTTATATATATCTTCAAGTCCGGCTATCCTGTCATAGAAAATGTATGAGATGGGGCGGCATTTATGATAGGATATTGCGCGAGACTTTTTAATCCCGATTTATTATTTGGATCATCAATATAAAGTTCCGCTTTCGCGAGCTGGATAAGACTGTTTATATCCCTGACAATGGATTTCCATAGGTATCTTTTTCATTCTGTTTCGACTGCAACTCTGTATTGAATCGATCTTCTGAAGCCTTATTTTAAATGTATCATAGCTGAACTGGAAATCTATGTCCGAAGAATGTAAAGAGGCCTGCCTGAACAACGCCATTGAATTTGAATCCTCTGTTTTTTCCCAGTGATAATCTGTTGATTATAAGGGTAAATTGCCACTCTTTGTGAATCGCTCAGGAATACACTGCTCACACCATTAATAGTCAGCCCGAAATTCTTCAGATCAAGCACTGCATTATCGACAGGAGCTTTAGTCTCACTGTAAATTGAAATCACATCATAGTCTTTTTTCCCGGCATAGGAATCAATATAATCCTTGGTTTTCTGCTTGATGGTTACTTCCTGATTTGCCCTGTCATAAAAAACAAATCCCTTGTTTGCCAGATCTATGCAGAGCCCTGTAACTGATCTCTTCCGATTTTTTAAGCCATTTTGCAAATTCGGTTACAGGAAATGTTTCGGAATAATACCATTCACTGAATTTTTTCAGCCTGGTCAGGGGATGATAATCATCAAGCCCCATAAGTTTCAGGAAATCATCGGCATTGAAAAAAGTGGATGGATTCAAATAATGCCTGACCCATTGCTGCTCCTTTTGCCCTTGAAATTATTACCTTGGAACTTCTCATATCCCAGGTACAGGTTTTCAAAATACATATCAACATTATGATATGTATTATAATAGGGGCTTGGAGAAACCGGATTATTGGTTCTGAAGAGATTAACCTGCCTGCTTTTGGAATTAAATGAAAATCCAAGGTTTGTATGAAAAATAGAATCCTTCCCCAGATACAGGGTTGCGGTTGTTTCCTGGCTGTTCAGCCCGTTTGCCGAAAATATGAAAATCTGTCGATGAAATTTTAATGAACAGAGTATCATTCCTGTAACAGTTTGATTTTTGCAGGAAAAGCATTTTCCCCTTTTCCTTTAACATTTGCCCCCTCAAATGCAAGACCTCCTTCATAATCAACACCCTTGTACATATTTTTAATCCCGAACTGTTTTGTATAAGTCTCAAACCGGGGATATGTTGCTTTTTCTTTGCTTGAAATTGTTGCTGCCTGATCGGTAAGAACACCGTATACAGGCTTTTTGAAATATGTTTTATGCGTAAGCCTGGCAGAGTCGCAGGAAAATGTATTTCTTGTTAATGTCGATTACGTAATTTGAAATTTCAGCATAAACATCTGACCTGGCATAGCCGGCTTTTTCCCAGGTTACGATCCCCTTCGTTCCCCTGAATTGCTGATGATCGGGGTAAAAAATTCCCGAAGCATTATAAATCTCAGTGCTGTCTCTCTGTGAGTAACAGGTGAGGGTTATATTATTAAGGACAATATGAAAAACTGTATCATGGACAAACCTGAGATCCGCATTCTTTACTTTCCATTTAACGGAACCGGTATTGATAAGTAGATTATCCTTGATAAGCAGGCTTGTATTCTCAATATACCTTACAATAGTTTCATTTCTGTACCTGGGATTGAACAGCAATTCTGAAAATCCTGTCAGCCAGTAGCTTAGGAATGCATCATCCCTTTCATATTCGCAAAAATCAATCAGTGTTTTAAGAAACTGGCTGAACTGAGGAATAGCCCGCATCTGCCTCCCTGTAAGCTGGGTTGAGAGATCAAGGATCCTTGTCATGTTTTCCCTGCTGAAAGCAGAGCTGTCCCATTTTGCAATAAATGAATTCAATACTGCCTTATGCTCCTCTGCAATATCCTGCCCCATATATATCAGAAGCTCATCCTTGAATTTTGACGGGTCACCGCTGAAAGCCGGTTTGACCTGGGAAAAGGCTGTACCAGCTGAAAAAAGCAATAGAAAAAAATTCAGTATGATGAACTTTCTGTTCATACCAGATTAATAATCAGATTGCTTCAACAATGGCACTGAAATCCTCCTTTTTAAGGGAAGCACCGCCTATCAGTCCGCCGTCGACATCAGCTTTTGAAAATATCTCAGCGGCATTCGAAGGCTTGCAGCTTCCGCCATACAATATTGTAAGATCTCCTGCAATTTCTTTGCCATATTTGGCATTTATTAGATCGCGGATATATTTGTGCATCTCCTGGGCCTGATCCGGAGTGGCTGTCAGCCCGGTTCCGATAGCCCATACAGGCTCATAGGCAATTACCACCTTTTTAAAATCAGCTGCCGGAATTGTGAATAATCCAACTTCAAGCTGTTTCTTAACAACCTCAAAATGTTTTCCCGACTCTCTTTCCTTCAGGACTTCACCACAGCAGAAAATAACCTTTAGTCCTGCGGCAATTGCCAGCATTGTTTTTTTATTCAGAAGTCTATCATCCTCATGATAATAGGTTCTTCTTTCTGAATGGCCAATAATGACATAATGCGCACCTGTGCTTTTGATCATAGGTGCCGATACTTCGCCAGTGTACGCACCTGAAGGTTCAGAGGCGCAATTCTGTGCTCCAAGGCAGACTTTACCCTTTTTAAGGATTTCCGAAACACCTGCCAGGTGAATAAAGGGTGTGCAGAGAATTACTTCGGCTTTCGAAGGATTAGATTTGAAATATGTGTCAATTGCTTCAGCAAATTTAAGACCATCAGCCAGCTCCATGTTCATTTTCCAGTTACCGGCTACAATTTTCTTTCTCATAGGTTTTTACGGTTTAAGATGTATTTTAAATAATATTAAGGTCTTCTTGAGAATTTACAAATATCAGTTTTCAGAACCACCCTTATTTCTCATAAAAATAGAACTTATCAACAATGCCAGTACGATTGCTGATAAGAGTAATGAGTAAACGACCAGGACAGGGCTTTTGTTATTCATCCTTTCTACATGTTCTGCTGTCATGTTACTGAAGAACTGCTCTTTGGGCGGAAGGTTTGCACTTGACCATTTTCCTGATATATTTCCATTCTTTAAAAGCATATATCCCGGATTTGCTCTTACTATGGTCTTTAACATTGTTTCATCTCCTGAACAGAATGTAAATCCGTTATTATATTCCATAAGCTCTGCAGATGGCGATGCAGTAACAATATAAAAACCGATTCCAGCCATCATACAGTGAACTCCGAGCTTAAATCCCCTTTCGAGCTTTTCAGGATCTGCATCTTTAAGTCTCCTTGATATCATAATGAGTGAATAATCCTTGAAAGGACAGTATTTCATTTGTCAGATCTGTTCCGTCAGGGGTTGTAATACTGAAATCATGAATAGGAGGCTTGATATCCCTTTTTTAACAAGCTTCGATTTCTGATCAACAAATTTCCAGGTTGAATCGCTGGCCGGATAGTTTTCGAGTGTGAATTCCTTCTTCACTCCATCTTTTTCATAAATGAATGTAGTTGAATATTCATCTACAGGTTTGCCTTCAGGTATTTTCATGCTTTCCGGGATATTGATTCCGGTTTTGTAGGGAAGGAAATCAAACAGCTGTAAATACCTGAGGTTCAATAAAGAAAAAATGACGAAAAGTACTATTACCATAAGGATTATAAACCATTCCTTTATCGCGGCACGGATTTGCCTGACCTGGTTTCTTCCTGTGAAAAGAATCACAGTCAGGATCATCAGAATTATATTTTTCCCGAATGTCTGCCAGTTTGTAAGATGAATTGCATCGCCAAAACAGCCGCAATCCGATACAGGGTTTGTAATGGCAAGTATAAGGGTAAGAGGAGTGAAGATGAGCATCAGGATCATAACTCCCCAAATACCTGTTTTTTGACGGTATCCGCTGAGGACCGAAAATCCGGAAATAAATTCAGCAGTAAATAAGAATATCGCAAGAATAAGAGAAAAAGGCTGAAGAAATTCAAGATGAAATGCCTGGAAATAATCGCTGAATTTATAAGCAGAACCAAGCGGATCTACTGCTTTTACAGTTCCTGAGAACATGAAAACAAGACCAACAATTATTCTGCTGATAATCCTTATTATCTTCATATCAGATAAGTCCTCTTTCGCTTATTATTTTAAGAATAAGTGAGGAAATCACTCCCGGTGACTGCATCATACCGCTCCTGTCGCGGCAATCCACAACCACCAGGCGGTCGTCAGATCTGGCTACTTTAAGATACATATCCCTTACTTTTTTCTGAAAATTAAGACTCTCTTCATGTATATCCCTTGTTCCGTTAAGATAATTCCTGTCATTGCCCGACCTGTTCGATAGAGTTTCCTTTCAGTGAATGAGAAAGGGACGTCGAGGAAAACATTCAGATCTGGTTTTGGTATCGCAAAGTGATCAAATTCAAGGGTAAGTATCCACTTCATCAGCTTTTCCTGGGCATTCTGATCATCAATTTTTGCACACTGGTAAGCAATATTAGAGTAGGTGTACCTGTCAAGAAGGACAATTTTCTTTTTCTCGAGCCATCCTCTTATTTTTTCCGAAGCATCTCC
>CAVVBY010000015.1:0-31058 GCA_963746685.1 uncultured Bacteroidales bacterium | reverse complement strand
AAAAGGCAAAGCTGAGCTTCATCAGGCAAAACTATTTCTACACTGTAATATTCCTGATTGTGGCCTTTGCCGGATCTCTGTTTATTATTAGCAGGGGAACCGGATATGCTTCTGCCAGAAGGCAATGCTGAATGGATTATTGTACCGAATCAGCCTGTTGGCGAAGGGAAAGGGATCTTCCCGGGAAGGGTCGTTTGGGTTCATGATCCAGCTGTTGCGAGTTGGGATGGAAAAACAGGCAACTGGTGGGATGAGAATGTCGTTATCCCAGGCAGAAACCGACAGAATGCTGAACGAATCGATTATAAGCCTTACCGGTGAAAAGACAGAAAAGAAAGCCTGGACAGCACTTTTCAGGCACTTCAATTCCAAGCATGGCAGGAAGAATCAATCCTATAAGCCGGGAGAGAAAATAGCCGTTAAAATTAACACCAACAACACTTATAGCCATGAGGATTCACCAGAGCTCAATGCAAGCCCTCAGCTTGTGCTTTCATTGCTGAAGAGCCTGGTTACATGAGGCCGGGATCCCTCAGAAAAACATTACGGTTTTTGATGCCAGCAGGTTCATTACCGACAACATTTTCAATAAATGTCACCAGGTATTCCCTGACGTGATATTTGTTGACAATACCGGAGGAGACGGACGTGTAAAATCAGACTATGCTGAACAATGCAATACCCTATTCGGTCGACAACGGGAAACTGGCAACCGGTCTGGCAACCTGCGCCGTTGAAGCTGACTACCTGATAAATATGGCTCTTCTCAAAGGGCATGTCGGGCAGGGTGTCACATTATGTGCAAAGAATTATTACGGAGTCACAAGCATTGATAATAACTGGCGTAAAAACGCACATAACAATTTCAATCCCGACAGGCAGGGGAAACCTCAGTACCTGACTTTTGTCGACTTCATTGCACATAAGGATCTCGGGGCGAAGACTATGCTGTTTCTTATTGACGGCATCTACGGTTCAAAGCTGGTCAATGGAATTCCTGATCCAAAATGGAAGATGGAACCTTTCAATAATGGCTGGGCATGCAGTCTGTTTGCATCACAGGATCCGGTAGCTATTGATGCAGTAGGGCTCGATTTTCTGAGATGTGAGTTTCCGGATGCACCCGACATGGCTTTCAGCGATAGCTACCTTATTGAAGCTGCACTTGCTGATAATCCTCCGTCAAAGACAAAATATGATCCAACTCGCAATAATGCAAAGTATATCCAGCCTTGGTGTGATGGAGCACTGGAACAATGCAACAGACAAGAAGTACAGCAGAAATCTTGGCAAAAACACAGGAATTGAACTTGTTTACAAAACAATACTGGCAAAAACAGGAAACAAATAAAACTTAATTATCATGAAAAAACTATCAAGAAGGGATTTTCTAGGAAAAAGCGCTCTGGGTATCGGATCAGCAGTTATTGCTTCCCAGTTTCCGCTTGATCTCAATGCCATGTCCGCCTCAAAACTGGTAAAAATGCCCATTGGTTTCCAGGTGTGGACCATAAAGGATTCACTTGTAAAGGATTTCCCGGGGACTTTAAAGAAAATGGCAGCCCTGGGATATCAAAGCATGGAAATGTGCTCTCCTCCGGGTTATGAGTCATCAGGGTTTGGTCCTCTGATGAAACTGACAGCCAAAGAGATGAAACAGATCATCAACGATGCCGGTCTGATCTGTCCAAGTTCTCATTATGGCATGGGAGAGTTCAGGGAGCATCTTGATGAACGGATAGCTTTTGCCCTGGAGTCAGGTCAGACACAGATGATCCTTTCAAGTTTTGGATTACCTCAGAAAGCTACTCTTGATGACTGGAGTAAAGCAGCCGACGAACTGAATAAATATGGTGCCAGGGCAAAAAAAGCAGGTATTCAGATGGGATTTCACAATCATCACGGAGAATTCCAGAAGATAAACGACACACTGATTTATGATCTCCTGATGAAACAATTTGATCCTGAATATATCAAAATGCAATTCCAGGTTGCGGTTATAAGTATCGGGTATAAAGCTTCCGACTATTTTAAAAAATTCCCCGGGAGGTTCATCTCTGCTCACCTGGCTGACTGGTCCGAAACTAAAAAGAGCATCAGTACCTATCGGACAGGGAATCGTTGACTGGAAAGAGTTCTTTGCCTCACTTAAAAAGGGTGGAGTAAAGAATATCTTTGCAGAAATAAATGAGGAATTCTTTAAGGATAGTGCAGCTTACCTGAAAAACCTTTAGATAGCCTAAGGTTATTTAGAATGTAAAAATCCATTAACCGCAAAGTACACAAAGTAGGCGCAAAGTACGCAAAGTTACAGTCTTTGCGACCTTAGCGTTAATACTTAGCGATCTTTGCGGTTCAATGTTTTTTTCTTCCTTTAATAAAATCCCTTATATTAAAGAATACAGAGATAATCCCAAGAGCTGCCAAGAAAAGAATACAATGTGACATTATCAACCAGCGAAGGATTTAAATCCAATCCTGTCAGTCTGTCAACCAGGTATTTAACATATGAGGAAGGCAGGTCTGATATACCGAGTTTATTTAGGACACTGAAATGCCAGTCAGTCAGCGGACAATAACCCAATGTCCCGACAATAAGTCCCAGAAATAACCAGGATGAACCTGTAATGAGAAGTAAAATCAGGTTAAATTTTCTTGTCTTTCTCCATATCCATCCAAACAGGTTAAAAAAGATAATGGAGGTGTGGAAAACCACAAAGAATATGTCGAGTATACGCCAGATCATTCATTGGTAATGAAACTTATCCCTGCTGATTTCGACAAGGAACCTGCTTGGATAAGATAAAAATGCATTGTATGTGGTGACGTATGATGGCATGGTTATCAGAAGATCCTGCTTAGCCCTGCTGCATGCAACATAAAATAGCCTACGCTCCTCTTCAATCTCCTCAATGTCATTCAATGACCTTACCGAAGGTATCAATCCGTCGAGCGCATGAGGAATTATAACACTATGCCATTCCAGTCCTTTAGCCGAGTGGATCGTTGAGACTGTTAGCGGTGCATCTTCCGATTCATCAATCAGAGGAACAGTTTTAGTTCCGAAATTCCTCGATGGCGGATCAAGGGCAAATTCCGTCAGGAATTTTTCGAGCGAATCATATTTTGAGGAAAGATCGATCAGAACGTTTATATCCAGCAGTCTTACCTGGTAATCGTACTCCCTTGCCTGCAAAAGGGGAGTATAGTACTCCTTAATAAATTCTATTTTCCGGGAAATGGGGATAGTGTTATCCTTTGCCTGGCTTATCATGGCTGTCAATCGTTTAAGACCGTCAGCGAATTTGCTTTTCTCGATGGAATCAGTATCCATTCCATTTTCAGTCAGGATCTTTTCGATAATTCTTTTGGCTGTAACCATGCCAACTCCCGGAAGATATTTCAGCACCCTGTGCCAGGCGACAGCATCATAAGGGTTCTGAATAATCCTTAGGTACGAGATTACATCTTTTACATGCTTTCGTTCATTGAATTTAAGACCTCCGACAGCGATATAGGGAATGCTTCTCTTGTTCAGTTCAACTTCGATGTACCTTGCATGCCAGAATGCCCTTACCAGGACTGCAATCTGGTTCAGGGCGATCCCCTTCTCCCTGTATTCCAGGATTTTGTCGACCACAAACTCAGCCTCTGCTTCCTGGTCGTAAAATTTTCTTACCTGGGGTACTGCTTCATAAATGATCTTCGAATAAAGCCTCTTTTTGTAACCGATCTTTGCATTCAGGATGATCTCGTTCGTAAAATCGAGGATATTCTGGTTGCTCCTGTAGTTTTCCTCTATTTTGATCACTTTGCAATCGGGGTATTTTTGCGGAAACCTCAGAATGTTCTCATAATTTGCCCCTCTGAAAGAATAAATGCTTTGTGAGTCATCGCCGACTACAAGAATATTCCGTGATCCTCCGGATAAATACTCAACAATTTCTTTCTGAATAATGTTGGTATCCTGATATTCATCAACCATCATGTATTTGTAATCATTCTGCAACCTGCGCCTGAATACGGGATTATCGCGCAGAGAATCACGCAAAACATCCATAAGGTCGTCATAATCGAAAATTTTGCAGATCTTCTTATATTTCTCATATCCGTGATTTATCAGCTCAATATCGTCAACAAATTCCCTGAGTCCCGAAAACTCATTTTCGATGACATCCCTGATTGTAAGGTTTCTGTTCCTTGCAGACGAAATTATTTCCTGGATCCTGTTCTTTCTCGGGAATGCTTTTTCCCTCTTTTCAATTTTAAGTTCAGATCTTATTAGATCTATAGTATCTGCAGAATCTTCCTCATCGATGATCGTAAAATTTACCGGTATATTAAGCAGGTTTGCATATTTACGGAGAATGTAGTTTGAAAAAGCATGGAATGTCCCGCCAAAGACCTTCCGGGCAGCGTTGTCTTTAAGAAGCTGCTGGACCCTACCCAGCATTTCGCTTGCGGCTTTCCGGGTAAAGGTCAGCAGCAGGATGTCGCCCGGATCGATCCCGTTTTCCATCATGAATGCAACCCTGTGAACAATAACTCTGGTTTTTCCGCTTCCTGCGCCGGCGATAACAAGCACTGGTCCGTTTATTGTAGTTACAGCCTCCAGCTGTGCCCTGTTAAGTTCTTTTTTATAATCTATCCTGAAGGTCTTTTCGAGCTTGATTTCTGCCGGTGTGAAAGACCTGTTCTCAATTGAGGAAATAATTGTATTTAATTCATCAATTTTTTTTCCGGCTTTTTCGGTTGATTCAACTTCAGGATAGTTGTCTATTGAAATGCCTGGTAAGTCAGTGCTTCGCACTCCAATGTTATCAGTGGAACTATTTTTCTGCCTGATAGCCAGTCCTTCGACAGATTCCAGAAATGATTCCCTGGATTTCTCATCATTTGAAGAGTCAGTCTCTGATGGCTTAGTCTCGTCACTATCGGTTGAAGAAATCATGAATTAGATTTTTTTGATTTAGTTCTGGCAGTGTAAGGGTGGTCTGTTTACCGGTCTTGGATATCTCTCAGATAAATCTCTCTATAAAGTATTAATTGTTCATATAAGGATAACATATAACTCTTCAGCATTGTTAAATTCGTGTCCCTGTAACGGTCATAAGTCGATTTACTGATAATTTCGTCATTCGAATAATATGGGATTAGTTCAGCATATGTATTTTCAAAAATTCTTTTTAAGACGTCTGCTGACAGCTGTTCCAGCAATTCCCTGAATTGAGAAAGGTAAGCTCTCGTACAAATATGGATCGGTAACTATCTTTTTATCAAGCAGATCTTCAGTTGAAAAAAATAGCTTATCACCAAGGAGTCTTCTTGCTCTCAATATTCCCTTCATGCGGGGATTTGGAAAACAGATCATCATAATCCCATGGAATAATATTGAATTTATCTGTGCCTGTATCAACAAAAAAATAGACTTCATCTGTATAGTCACCATTCCGGACCAGAAAATTGAAAGCAAGCCATTTCAAATAACTATCTATATCAAGCCATTTGGAAAGCATCACATAAAGTTCCTCACCATCATATTTTGTTATAGATGAGTAAATCTGTTTATAATAGCTTCTGTACTTTTTTACCTCATCCTTTTCAGTTTCTTTGCCGGTTTTTATATCTGAAATGTTATATCCCCTTCGTATTATCAGAGGTGAACTATGCTTTTTTATTGCCCAATCCTCGGGCCGTTCAATGACCATGCCGATCCCTTCGCACTGGCCATTTATCCGTAATTCACAAAAAGAAAAAAACAGGTCAAAAAACCGAGCAGCCTTCATCATTTCAAAAGCCAGGCTATTATTGCAGTAATTTCTGTCCATTGAAAGACTCAGCACAAAAAACTTTTTCAGCGATTCGGTTTTTTCTCCGTGCCTGAATGATGCTACTGATTTAAGATTAAAACTGTAACTTTTTCTTCTGTAATAGAGCGTCGATTGCCCTCTTGTTTTGATTTCTTTAGGGTCCATAGTGTCGCCATTTATTAACAATGGGGCAGCTTTTATAGTAATTTTTTTACCGGAAGTGATTTTAATGTTTTCGTAATTTGAATGAGTAGTATTAAAACTTATATTATTTTCAATCTCCCTGCCAAGATCGGTTAAATTCAACGTATCATTATTTGTTTGTACCGTTTGACTTTTGGAATTAAAAATCACCAGCGGGGGAAACAATAATACCTGGAAGACAAGTTTAAGATTGAGATTCATATCTGTAATATGTGATGAATTCTTCCTTAGTCTCTAATGCTGATCTTAAGTTCATCAGTTTTCTTATTTAGTGCTTTTCACACACCGGAAGCCGACTGCGAAATCGACCCAGCTTGTTGGCAGTCCGTTGCGGTAATAAGTTTGTACACACATTGCACCTGAATGCCAGCTGCCACCCCGGATTACCCTGAACCTTCCGGACGGAGGGACCCTTTGGATTTTCAACAGGAGAAGTTTCATAATAATCATCACCATAATAGTCTGAGGTCCATTCCCATACATTTCCGGTTATATCAAATAATCCGAAATTATTTGCAGGGAATGACCCAACCTTAAGAATACTTTTGAACTTTTTGCCATAATTGACTTTTGCCGAATCAACCTGATCACCCCACGGAAAACTTTTATCAACAAGTCCACCCCTTGCAGCATACTCCCATTCTGCTTCAGTGGGAAGGCGTTTACCGGCCCACCTGGCATACTGTTCAGCGTCGTAAGAGCTGACGCCTACAACCGGATAATCCGGATAATCCAGTCCTGATTTAAACTGAGCAGATCCCCAGAATTCAGGCAATATATGTTTTGTTTTCATACAGAATTCATAATACTGTCTATTGGTAACCTCATGCTTATCCATATAAAATGCATCAATATGAACTTTATGCTCCGGCTGCCAGTCAGTAGGATTAGTTGTATTTTTTCCCATGTTGAATTCACCGGCCGTGATCAGAACCATGCCAGGTTCTATTTCCTGGGAAAGTATTGGGAAACAGATTAGAAATGCTGATAGAAGGAATATTGATTTCATTCCCAGATTGTTTTAGTGAACATTTTATTGCACAAAACTTATTCCATTCTCCGCACCGATCTTTCGAATATATTGAGCGGCCAAAAGATACTCTTCCTGTTTATCCAGATGCTCCATCATCATTGGAATATCCCTGAGCTTGCTCATTTCCTGGAGAAAAACCGAATAATCGAGCGAACCCGATCCTGGTCTGCGTTCCTCAAGGTGAACCGTAAGCTTCGGCATAATTGTAATGTCCTTTGCATGGACAGATTTAATAAAAGGTCCAAGTTTGGAAAAGCATTCCCTTAGAAATGCGCCATTATTAAAATATCTCTGCGGACTTGAGATCATATTCACCGGATCGAGATGCACCGCAAACCTGTCACGGTCAATTGCCTTAACCAGCTCCAGATAGGTATCGGGCGAATCAGGGAGCATATAAGGCATGGGCTCGAGGCTGTAAGAAAGTGTTCTTTGGCTTTACCTGGTCGATGATATGCCTTACATTATCAACAATCTGGTCAAATGTCTCTTTTGAATAGTTACCCGGATAAGGGCCATCCCAGATTTCACCTTTTGCCCCGGATATATTTACACAGCAACAAGCTCCAATCTCATCTGCGAGCTGTAATGAGATAATATTCTTTTTAATTGCTGCTTCCCTGGTAGCTTTGTCCGGATCAAACATGTTGTTCCAGACCCCAACTTCACTTATCAGTATATTGTTCTTTTTTGCCTCCGATCTGAAAGACCCTATCAGTTCAGAAGTTGCTCCAAGAGGAACCGGACATACCGCTGCACTATATTTCAGAGTTTTTACAGCTTTTACCCATAGTACGGGATCATCGAATTTGCCCGGAACCGGACCTCCCAATCTGACAGGATTTCCTGCAGAACTTATTTTTCCAGTCTTTTAATGCAGAAGGAATAATTGCAATTCCTGCGGTAGCCAGAGTGGCTTTTTCTATAAAATGGCGCCTGCTTAAATTATTTTTCATAGTCTGATAATCTTATCAATAATACCTCCCAATAAACCTGCTGTCGACAATAAGCTTTTTAACTTCCAGGGGATCTATCATATCCTGCTTGCTAAAAATGATTCTCCCTCCGGGTTCGATGACCAGGGTAAATGGCAGGGCACCCTGCCATTCATTGCCAACTGCATCAATTAGTTTGTAGACATCGTCATCATTGAAAATGTAGTTTCTATTTGAAGCCTCCTGCCTCCTGAGCAAATTGAGTGCATCTGTCTTTCTTGCCTGCTTGTCGACACTTATAGATATGAACTCAAAGGAGCGCCCGCGGTACATCCGGTCTATTATAACCAGATCTGGAAATTCGGCAACGCAGGGGCCGCACCAGGTTGCCCAGAAATTTATCAGCCTTACCTTGCCTGATGAAGAATTCTTAATAAGATCCTTTACTCCCTGAATATCAATCTCTTCGAGTGTCACAGGCAATTCCGCCCATTGCTTGTAAAGCTTCTGGGTATAATCGCTTTTCCATGACCACTTAACAGAACAGCCAAATACTTTTGTGACAGGATTTTTCACGGGTTGCCCGGCAACTACGGCATCAATTGCACTCCTTAAATCCTCTCCTTTGCCTGTACCCGGTTTTTCTGATCCGTCCACCCGTCCGGCATACCGAAGAATGCGGTTCCTGTCAAAAACAAAGCAATGAGGAGTTGCTGCAGGTCCATAAGCCAGGGCACTTTTCTGGTCATCGCCGTCATATAGATAGGGAAATGGGAATTTCTTATCAGCTGCCCGCTGTATCATCTCCTCAAAACTATCGCCCATATCTGTATAACCCAGTTCCGAATAATTCAGTGCTTTCACGGAATTTGGAGAGATAATAACAAGATCCACTCCTTTTGGTTTATAATCATTCGCGATTGAAATGATGCGGTCCTCGTAAGCCTGTGCAGTGGGACAATGGTTACAACTGAAGATTACCACCAGAACCTTTGCTTTTTCAAAATCTTTCAGAGTGTATTTCTTACCGTCGATACCCAGGAGGCTGAAATCAGGTGCTTTTGAACCCGGCTCGAGGGTTTTTGGTTCGGGATGTGTTATCTGTGATAATCCTCTTATAGAAAATAAGAGCATCAGAATTATAATAAAAACTTGTTTCACATAGTTTTTCATGGTTTTACGCTGTTTTCTTGAAATAAAGATAAGAAAAAGATCCCTATGAAATATGATCAGGGTTATCACAAGTGAATTTGTATGCCTTATTCTATAATCACTACAAACACAGTCATACAATAAAAAACAGTAAAAAACAGTATAATATATAAAATTTATTATTATCTTTATGGTCAAACCAAAATTCTTTATCATGAAAAGTTCAGATGGAGTGATTGAGGTATTTAAAATATTCCAAAATACAGAATCGTATTTCAATGAAAGGAATAAAGCGGAATCAAACAGACTGATTATTTACCAGATACTGGTAATCTGTATTTTTACTTTTATCTATGGTATAGTGATGGGCAGTTACCATAGTGTTATTCAATCAATTGCAGCCGGTGTAAAAGTTACATTTCTCTTTTTGTCAACATTAATTATATGTTTCCCGTCTTTTTTTGTCATTCAGCAAGTCCTGGGTTCTAAAATGACTCTCAGACAAATGCTAATAATTGTCTTAAGCGGATTCGTGCTTGCCTCATCTATAGCTTTATCATTTGCTCCTATCATTATTTTATTTCAGATCACAGGAGGAAATTATCACTTTTTACAACTCCTGCACGTTGCAGTTTTTCTGTTCTCAGGTATTTTTGGGATGAGGCTGATGATAGAAGCATTAAAATTTGCCTGTGAGAAAAAAGACATCTATCCAAAGATCGGGGTCACAGTGTTCAGGATCTGGATTGTAATATTAGCTTTTGCCGGCATACAGCTGGCATGGAATTTAAGGCCATTTTTGTGCAATAAGAATGAAGAATTCAAGCTGTTCAGGAAATATGAGGGCAATTTTTACACGGCAATTGTTTATTCTGTACAGCAGCTTGTCGCAAAGAAAGATTCAACTCAAAATGATGTAACCGTACAACCTTATAATAACCCTGATAAGACCAACATGCAGAAAGATGATACCAGTATTTTAAATCTGCTGAACAGGAAGAAATAGAATATGGAAGATATTATGACTCTCGAGGAAGTCGCAAAATATTTAAAACTTAAACCACAGACAATTTATACCTGGGCCCAAAACGGGAAAATCCCTGCTGCAAAACTGGGGAAAGAATGGAGGTTTAGAAAATCGATAATCGATAAGTGGTTCAATCAGCATATCGATGAAAAATTCTCGGAATATCTTGATAAATAATTAAGGAGAGCTTTAAAAAACCCTACTTCTCCAAAAACCTGAAAAGCAAAGTTATTTCCCATTTATATCAGTTAACAGATTTTTCAAGGTATTATTTGACCTATGTTAAGCTTAGTATTATAAACCACCGAGTTTCACTGAGTTGCACGGAGTAAATCACGGAGTTAAAAAAACTGTGTAGCTCCGTAAAACTCTGTGTCACTCCGTGGTAAAAAATAAATAAGATACTATCAGAAGAAAGGAACCTGCCCTATTTTTCTGCCTCAATAATTGCAACAACCAGAGTAAACACCGGAAGTAATATTGCACCGTAAACCGGATTATACCATCCACTAAGTGCAAAAGGTCCGCCAAGGGCAAAAACCCATACAACAAAAGAGAGTAGTGAAATGATATGCTGCTGAAATTTCTGGACTTTCTGCACCCGCCAAAGGTATAAGGGAGTCAGGATGCAGAAGACAATAAACAATGACCATTGAAAAACCCTGATTTCACCGGCATTTGTTAATTGTTTCACAACTCCAAGGACAAAAATATAACCTGCCACAAGCTCAGCAGGAATATATTTGAAAAGCCTGTCGAAATATCCGTCCCGGGTAACCGTACCGGCAGGAAATTTAGACTCTGAACCTGACTGGTTGAGTTTTCGAATGTCGCTGGATGTTATTACTTCTCTTGTCATAGTGTCGTAGTATAATAGTATAATGGTTTAATGGTTTAATGGTTTAATGGTTTAATGGTTTAATGGTTTAATGGTTGAATGGTTTAATGGTTAAATAGTCTTATAGTCATGCAGTCTTGCGGTCTTGCGGTCTTTGATTTCAGCGATTGCTCTTTTCCTGGTTTTACGATCCGCTCGTTTTGATTTCAATTCCAGCGCTCTTTTTACTGCTTTTTCTGCATTGATTCTTCCGTAACCGTAAAATATACTGTGCCCTTTTGAATCATATTGTCCACCGGCAGGGTCGATCCGGTCGCATGTCTCTTTTATTACCTGCCTCACCTGCTCCCATGTAAGTTCAGGATTTGCTGAAAGTATCAATGCTGCCGTTCCTGCGACTCCCGGACAGGAGCTTGATGTTCCTCCGAATTCATCTGTATAATCTCCTTTTGTATTATAGCCGGCTTTGCCGAGACGGTCTGTAGTATAAATCCCGGTAGTAAGCGGATCGGGGTGGTTAAAGGGCGGGTAACCAAAATCACTGCTTGGGAATGAGCACCACACACTGCTACCATAATCACTGTAAACACTTCTTTTGCCTCTGTCGTTGCATGCAGCAACCGCAATTACTTTTTCATAACTTGCATAACCGTCATAAACACAATCCTCATTTCCATTGCCTGCAGCAAATGTAATAATACATCCCTTTCCGTTGCGCCCATTTGAAATTGCATAATCCATAGCCAGTCTTGTACTGTCAGGCAAATCAATAAGTGTTGCGTGAACAGGATCTTCAGGATCGGACCAGTCGCCATCTTCGGGTCCCCAACTGCACGAGATTATATCAGCACCATGATCAGCTGCCCATGTGAATGCATTGGCCTCTGAAATAGAGCCAAGGTTCGAACTCAGACGGACTGGCATAAAAATCGCACCCGGAGCAACACCCGAAGCATTGATTCCTGAAGCGACAGCGACACCGGCGCAGGCAGTTCCGTGATTATTATAGGGGTTTTTGGGACGCGGATCATTGCTGTTTGATGATATATCACGGGCATGAACCACTTTCCCCGGCTGATTAAATTCGGGATGGTCAATTTCAAAGCCATCATCTATCAAAGCTATAATTATATTATCTCCCAAAGAAAGTTTATGAGCCAGATCGGCTTTTACTCCGGCATTTACCCTGACACCATTTATCGTAGTGGATTTCAGATGCCATTGTTTCTGATGGATTTTTTTTAAGCCTCTCTTCCTGATAAGCTCAGGATGACAAAGCTCCACTTCTTTCATTCCAAGGAGCGATTCGGCGATCTCAAAGATCCGCAGACCCGTATTTTCAGGAGCGCTTACAAAATAAGTATTCTTTGCATAATCAGGCTTCTGTTTAATTTTCAGCTCATTCTGCGCCAGGATCTTTTCACAAATATCTGTGTCAATTTTGTCATGAAACTTGATAAAAATATTTTCGGTGTACAGCACAAGAGTTTTTCCATCTGCTTCAACAAGGACCTTGCCAACAAATCTCAGTTCAGGCTCCATCTTCAATGCCGATCTGGCCTTGTTCCTTGAGAATACCCTGTTCTTTACAGAATCTCTGGTTTTAAACACTGTGATGTCTGCTTCAGGAAATTCCATTACCACTTCCATATCTTTCAGGGCTTTTTTCCCTTTAACAGATATTACAGCACTTTTAAGGTTTCTTGAATTCCTTGTCCTGACAACAACCAAATCACTGCTTTCGTGCAGAATATGCCTGGTGCCGTTCTTGCCGCCGAATGTATAGGTAACCATATTGAATGACATTAACTAATTCAAATTTACGAATTATAATGTTTCACTATTTCACTCTTTCAATAACCTCCATACACATTCTTCCGCTGTGATAGGGGCAGATCCAGAATCCTGCCTTGTCACCCCCGGGCACTCCTGATTCTGAAACAGAGCTGAACCAGCCGCCATTCTTTGTGTCAATGAAATATTTTTTGGTATATTCCCAGCATTTCAACGATCTGTTCAGATAAGATTCATCGCCTGTCAGTTCAAAAGCATTAAGATAACCAACAATTGTTTCAGCCTGCTCCCACCATGACCGCTGGGTTCTGAAATTGTCCTGTGGCGTAGTTTTTCTCAGTAAGCATGCTCCCATCGGACTGATAGCCCTCTGCAGCGGCATTTGCGATCTTTAATCCGGCTACGTTAACTCTTTCAATCAGTTTTTTATCCTTAAGCAGGCCTGCAGCTTCATCCAGGAGCCATGAGCTCTCAATATCGTGGCCGTAGGAATCAACAGTCGATGTGCTGTTCCAGCTTCTGTCCAGAAAGCATATAAGATGCGAGGTCTTCTTATCAATGATTTTATCAAGGAAAATCTCAATAAGATTCCTGAGCCGGTCCCCGACAAGCTTGTCACCTGATACTCTGTACAGATTCGCATAAGCTTCCATGATATGAAGACTTGTGTTCATCGTTTTTTCATCCTTATCGGAGCTCTCCCCTATCATTCTTTCCCGCACACGCTGCCAGTCCTGGCTGAAAACCTCATAATATCCGCCATATTCTTTGTCAGCTGCATACTTTTCAAAAAGCTCAAATATCTTCCTTGCTTCTGCCAGTGCCTGTTTATCACCTGTAGCCCTGCTGTATTCAGCGAAGGCCATAAATAAAGAAAGCATTTGTATAGACCTGTTTCCTGGTATTTGACGGGGTCCCGTCAGCTTTAAGGCTCATATAAGCTCCTCCATACTGGCTGTCGATAAAATGAGCAAGAATGTAATCTTTTGCCCGTTTTGCCAGGCGGAGATAAGAAGTGTCGCCCAGAACCCGGTAAGCAGAAGAATAAGTCCACAGGATCCTGGCATTCAGAATACCTCCCTTTTCAGCCTCCGGATAGACTTTATCATTTCCGTCTATCCGGCCATAAAATCCTCCATTTACATTATCCACCATCTTTGCTGACCAGTAAGGAAGAATATTCCTGGTAAGGTCTTCTGTTACCTCTTTTTTCAGCTGTTCAAGCTTTTGTTTCTGCTCCGGAGTGATTTTCCTATGCTCCTGACAATCAACTGAATTTGACAGGAAAAAAACCAGAATTAAAAGAATTGTATGTTCATAGTTATGTTTGTTATAAGAAAACTGAATTTATTGAATCCAAATATAAATAATATTGTTCATATAGCATTTAATTTTAGTAAGTTAAATCTTTGGAGTGACCTAAAGTTAAAAAAATTACTCGATGCAATTAAATTAATTTTACACTGTTAAGTCAGTGTAAACAACAGATAATCATTAAATTACCCAAACTATAATAATATTATTGGAACTACCTAAATTTGTCAAATTAAAACAGATAATCATGAAGAGCAATCATAAATTAACTGGTCAATATGTGCTTTACCTGTTCTTAATCTTTCTTTCAGGTTTTGATTTATCTGCTCAGGTAAAGATCTCGGAACAGGATTGGGTAATACCGACTTACCAGGTCGCTCCTCCCGATAAAAATCCAATGTTCTTCAAGGGAGAATCATACCAGGGAGCATCAAGATACATTTATCCCTATGGCATGAATGATGTCATTTCAGATGAAAAAACCGATAAAGCATGGAAAACAGTAACCCTTGAAAATGAGTACATTAAATTATGCGTTACACCTGAAATTGGCGGCAAGCTTTATTATGCCACTGACAAATCGAATGGCTACAATTTTATTTATAAGAACAATGTCGTAAAACCATCAAATATAGGAATGCTCGGAGCCTGGGTATCAGGTGGAATTGAATGGTGTGTGCTTCATCATCACAGGGCATCAACTTTTCTGCCTGTCGATTATACAACCTCTGAAAACAGTGACGGCAGCAAGACAATCTGGATCGGCGAAACAGAACCACGGCACAGGATGAGATGGACGATTGGAATAACAGCTTTTCCTGAAAGATCCTATTTTGAGGCTGAAGTGAAGATCTATAATCCCACTCCGTTATACAAATACATTTCTTTACTGGGCAAATGTGGCCGCACATACCAATGAAAACTACCAGGTCATCTTCCCTCCCAGCGTAAATATAGCAACCTATCATGCAAAAAACAGTTTCACAAACTGGCCATTTTCAACTGAAATATATAATGGCCAGGACTTTACAAAAGGAGTTGATATCAGCTGGTGGAAAAACTCGCCGAATTCCAATTCCTTCTTTGCCTATGACCTGAAGGAAGATTTTATGGGAGGATATGATCATGGAAAAGAGACAGGAACCGTTCACATCGGGGATCATAATATTGTAAAAGGAGCAAAGCTCTGGGAATGGGGATCAGGAGCCAGAGGACAGGCAACAGAAGCCAGGCTGACTGAGAATGACGGACCATATGTTGAAATAATGGTGGGCGCATTTTCCGACAATCAGCCCGATTACAGCTGGATAAAGCCTTATGAGGTAAAGACCTTCAAACAATACTGGTATCCTGTTAAGGATATCCAGGGATTTAAAAATGCAAATCTGAACGGAGCTGTAAATCTTGAAGCAAGGGAAAAGAACCAGGTATTTCTCGGGTATTGCGTAACAAGAAAAGTAAGTAAGGCAACTGTTATACTCAAAAACAAAGAAAAGATCATTTTTAAAAAGAACCTCGAAATTTCGCCAATAAATGCATTCACTCAGCTGATAAAGATGGATGAACCCTTTGAAATAACTGACTCTATACTGAACTGACTGATTCCGAAACAGGCGAAATCCTGGTTTCTTATAAACCTGTTAAAATTCAAAAAGCTGACAACCTGCCTGAGATAGTAAAGCGTCCTCCTCTTCCTAAGATATCGGAACCATTGAAGAGCTTTATCTGGCAGGAAGCAGGATCGAACAGTTTTATAATCCCACCCTGAATGCGATGGACTATTATCAGGAAGCACTGAAGCGCGATCCTTCGGATATCCGGACCAATACTGCAGTCGGAAATATTTATCTGAAAAATGGAGATTACGAAACTGCAAGAAGTTATTTTTCAAGAGCTGTTAAAAGATTAACAAAAGACTATACCCGACCATCAGACTGTGAAGCCCTTTACCTGCAGGGTCTGACTCTTAAAGCACTTGGTACTTTATGATGAAGCAGTTGATACACTTGTACCGGGCAACATGGGATTATGCTTGGCATTCAGCTGCATACCTTGAACTTGCAAGGATCTCATCGATAAAAGGTGACCTGCAGAAAGCACTGGAACAGGTAAACGAATCGCTATCGACAAATTCACGGAGTAACAGCGCCATCGGACTGAAATCTTCAATTCTGAGGCGGCTGGGTAATTATAAGGAAGCAATTGAAGCACTTGGTGACCTGCCTGAAAATGATCCGCTTGATTTCAGGGCAGGAAATGAGAAATTATCTTATACTGAAACAATCTGGCGAAAATCAAAATGCTGAAAAAGCATTGGCTGATCTTGAACTTAAGATGAGGGATTTCGATCAGAATTACCTTGAGCTTGGAATAGCATATCTAAATGACGGACTAACCGATGAAGCTGAAGATATTTTTAATCGTTTCAAGGGAAAGAATCCGTTGATCTGTTATTACCTTGGATTTATCCAGGATAAAAAAGGCAATAAGACTGAAGCTGCAAAGTTGTTCAGAGAAGGTTCGGAGCTATCTGTTGATTATGTTTTCCCGTTCAGGCTCGAGACAGTAAATATTCTGAAAAAGGCATCAGAATATCGATCCCGAAGATGCAAAACCATGGTACTATCTTGGAAACCTGTTTATGACAAACAACCCGGAAAGGCAATAGAAGCATGGGAGAATGCTGTCAGGCTTGATCCGTCGATGGCCATTGCGCACCGTAATCTTGGCTGGGGATATTATCATCATCAGGGCGATGGACTGAAAGCCATATACATCGTATGAGAAAGCAATGTGCTTGAATAAAGAATGAACCTGTTTATTATGAGGAGCTTGATGCATTATATGAAATGAGCAATGCTCCGGTTGAGAAGAGGCTAAAACTTTTTGAAGGTAATAATGAAGTCGTTTCAAAACGTGATGATGCATTTGCACGACAGATAACTGTCCTTACACTTGCCGGAAAGCCCGAAAAATCTGTTGAATATCTGACAGGAAGGAAATTCAGCTACCGTGAAGGAAGTTCGAGAGTCAGGGATATAATTATTGATGCACATCTGATGCTTGGCAAAAAACATATGGCTGAAAAGAATTACAACAAAGCCCTCGAAGAGTTCCTTCTTGCCCAGGTACCTGAGGAGGAGGCAGGAGGAAGCAGGTCGGGGAACAGGAATCTTCAGGTTGACTATTTCATAGGAATCGGCATATGAAGCGTCTGGGGAACAAATCAAAAGCCAAAAAATATTTTGCTTTGTCAACATCACAGGAATCAAGAAGCTCAAGCTATATCAAATATTACCAGGGATTAAGCTATTCAAAGCTTGGAATGAAGAAAGAAGCAGATGAAGCATTTAATGCAATTATTGCGGAAGGTGAAAGGCAGATAAAACAGAGCGCTTCGAATGAAGTCGATTTCTTTGCCAAGTTCGGGGAAAAGGAAGCTGAAAATGCCAGATTATCAAATGCTTACCTGCTGAAGGGTCTTGGTTATAAAGGATTGGGAAATACCGCAGCCGCAAAGGAAAACCTGCAGAAGGCGGTGGAGTTATCAGCAGGGAATCTTTATGCTATTACGGAACTGTAAAGTCTATGACATCTGTGAACCTGTGTTCTCTGTGTACTCTGTGTAAGTTCTGATTTTATGAATTACACAGAGGTCCACTGAAATCCAGTTCAGAGGGTTAGCGGCAAAATTGGTTGATTGTCACCACAAAATCATACCTCCCCGGCATAACCTGGTATTCGGGAAAGACTCCTGCTGCGGTACACCCTACCCCGCTGGTTGCATAATCGAGATTAAAAGTGATTCCGTCAAAAGGATGAAGCTGGTAGGTATATAATGCTTTTGTAAGATTATCAGTTGAATAAGGCTGGGCGCTGAAATTAAACAGTTTGTTCCCTCTGAACTCCAGTCCTGATCCATCTTCAGAAGTGATCTTTACCCAGCGTGTGTCGGTTCTGAGACCATAATCCTGGGGAATAAGATAAGGTTCATACATTTCAGCAACAGTCGATTCATACTCTCCTACCCTGTAGCCGCTCTTCCTGTCGGGATAGTTTTCCTGCGGACCCCGGCCGTACCATTGAACATTATGCAAGAGTGCTGTCAAGAACCCACTGCTGGCCGATCCGTGGAAGCCATGAAGGCATCTGGCCATTTGGAACTAATTGAATTTTCAAGAGTAATCATGCCATTGCCATCAATAGTGTATTTTGAATTATTGATAAATGATCCTCTTCCGTTCCCGGTGGAATAAATATTCTTTGACGTTATCACGACAACTGTATCGCCCGATTTTTCCCAGGAAAAATTATCATTGAGAAAAGTCATTTTGTCGATCCCGGCTGAATACCACTCCGTTGCAGCCATACGGCCATACCCGTCGGTCCGGTTCTTAATATTTGAAGATCGGAAAGTCCATTCATCAGTCTCATTTGCCAGTGGAGCATGCCATACATTAAGTTCAGGTCCCTTATTTATCAGTTCCTTCCCGTTTACCTGCAATGATTCAAGGAATCCGGTCTTCCTGTCAAAACTGTATTTGAAATTCTTTCCTGTTAACAATCAGGTTGTCATTCATCTCCTCAACGGCAACCGAATAAGATGAGATTCAGAAGGTGCAGAAACACTGCAGGTTTAAACCATGGTAATTCCATCTGATCCCAGGCAATCTCAAATCCCGTCTCCGCCCATAGTGTCTTCTCCTTCTGATGAAAACTTAACAGTAGAAAATATTCTGTTCCCTCTTTTATTTCAGGTTTTGTAAAAGGAACCTTTACCACAGCTTTTTTCCCTGGTTCAATATCAAGGATTAAGCTCCCCCTCCTGTAAAACTTCACCATTTCCCTGAAGTATCCATCTGGTATCAAGCTCACTGAGATTTGTGAAAAGGTATCTGTTTGTTATTTCCACCGATCTTCCGTTTCAGCAGAGACAAGTTTCACACTTACCGGCTGAGCCGATTTCTTTATCTGCCACATCTCAGGCTGAGGACGCCTGTCGGGCCATATTGAACCATAGGTTCTGGCTCCAATACCATAACTAAAGAAATCTCCGCCTGCTGTCTCTTCCTCAAAATCGAGCCAGAGAGCTGCCTGCTGTTTTATTCCTTCTGTAGGATTTTTAAGAAAATCTGATGAGATCTGTTTTGAAAAGATCCCAACCTGGTCGATGATGGCATCACAGATATATACTGATGTCTCCTGTCCGTGAATTTCAGCATTCCTGCCGATATTTACCGGGAAAGGAGTATTCCTGATATTTCCTGTCACAAATTTGTGCTCGCTCTCATTGTCATCAATTGTCAGATAAATAGATGAACCATCATAATTAGCTGTTACATGATGCCAGTTGTTTTCCCAGTTATCTGGAAGAGCAATCCTCACAGTCTGTTTCTGCCCGGGTCGTAATATAAAATTCAAGAGAATCTTTTTTCACCTGCCTGATTCCAAACTGCCAGTTCCCTTTTGTAATAAGAGTACCTGCAGAGCTGCTGAGTGATCGCGGAAACACCCATAAAGAAAGTGTCAGCTTATCACCGCTTATTTCGAGAGCATCATCCCTGTAAACTTCAACCCACTGATCGTGGCCATTAAGATCTATTCCCAGACCATCCTTCCCTGGAACAAGTTTTGCCCGTCCCATAATATTTACCTGAATGTTATTTCCGGATTCATCTTTAAGAGTTCTGACTTTTTCAGTAATTCCTGTACTGACAAAATCCCAGATAGCACCTCCCATGCTGCGGGGATGGCTGTAGAACAGTTCCCAGTAATCATCGAGACCTCCTCCCCCGTTGCCCGTCACTGCAAGATATTCATCGAGGAATGAAGGTCTTGGATCATCGGAAGCAGGAATATTGAACACCTCTGTAAGCAGGTCCCTTATCTGCGGATATCTTGGCCCGATGATCTCTTCACAGCGATGACTGAATGCATTGCCACCATACATCCAGTATCTTGTTTTATCATATTTTTTCCCTTCATCTATTACTGCACAAATATTTTCTCCTTCGCCGCTTTCATTTCCTGCACTCCAAAAAAGTACGCATGGATGATTCCTGTCGCGAAGTACCATCTTTCCTGGCTCTTTCCCGGTACATACCTTCCCAATCCTTATTTCTGGAAAGATATTCCGTTGCATGTGCTTCATCACCGGTTTCATCAACAACATAAATACCATACTCATCTGCCAGGTCAAGATATTTTATAACTGGCGGATAATGTGAAGTCCGGACACAGTTTATATTGAACTGCTTAAAAATTGAGAGATCCTTTCTTATTGTTGCTTCATCCATTGAATGACCGGTTACCGGGTGCTGCATATGACTGTTGATACCGTTCAGCTTTACCGGCTTTCCATTGAGGTAAAAAACCTGGTTCCTGATCTCAGTCTCCTTGAATCCAATCCTGCCTGATGATCACCTCTTCTGTTTTGCCTGATGAATTAATAAGTTCAAAAGTCAGCCGGATAGAGGTTTGGATGCTCAGCTGACCATTTATCCGGATTTGTAATTAGACTCGTCAATGCTAACAGTTCTGCATTGTGTCCATTTGAAACTGAGAACTTTTCTGATGTTAATTTATTAACAATCTGTTTTTCTGAATCATACAATACAGCCCGGATTGAGAGGTCATTTTCTGACTGATCGGAATAATTCTTTACATCAACTGAAAGGCTGAGCTTTGCATCGGTATAAATTTCATCAAGATCGGTTGTTGCAGACCAGTCAAAAATATGGACTTTTGGCGCTGCAAAAAGCCAGACATCGCCGAAAATTCCGGCAAGCCGCCAGTAATCCTGATCTTCAAGATAATAACCATCAGAATATTTATAAACAACAACAGCAATTGTGTTTTTTCCCGGTCTGATGTATTTCGAAATATTATATTCAGCGGGTTCCTGTCCACCTTCATTATAACCAACCTCTTTACCATTGATCCAGACAAATGAGGCGGAAGCTGTTTTTTCCATCCTGAGAAATACCTCTTTGTTTTTCCATGATGCAGGAATATTAAATGTTCTCCGGTATGATCCTGTCGGATTGTATTCCCTTGGAATCCTTGGCGGATCAGGACGAAAGGGAGTGGAAACGTTCCGGAAAAGCGGATCTCCGATACCCTTTCATTTCCCAGTTGGAGGGGACTCTGATCGTATCCCATTTATTGTCACTGAATCCATCCTTATAAAATTCTGAAGGTACACCTTCCGGTGTATCTGAATAATGGAATTTCCAAATCCCGTTAAGGGATAGATAATCTGAGATTTTTATAATTATTTTTAAGTGCCTGATCAACAGTTGAATAAGGGACTAATGGCACATGTCCTTCTTCCTGGTTCAATTCAAAAACTGAAGTATTCTCAAGGAAAGAGTAAATATCCGAGAGGAAGGGTTTCTGCTGTGAAAAGGAAGCAAAAACTATAAATAGCAGAAAATAATAAGGATGAATTAGTTTTTTCATTTTGGCAGGTTGATTAAGAGCATATGGAAATATACATAAAATTTCCAAAATACTCCCCTTAGAAAATCCACTCAATCTCTAACCTCCTGAAAAATCGGATTCGATAACCGTACCTGATTCAGAAATAAAATTGTCATTCTGCGTAAATCTGGAGTCGCGAAAGATTCTTTTTCTCCCGCAGATCTCACTGATTTTCGCAGAGTAGCAGAGCCTATACGCAGCTGTCATCAATTCCAAATAATTACTTCCCGGTCATATTTAGAGTACCAACATAATAATTGGGATCTACGTTTAATAACAGCATTATCCGTTTCGAGATCGATTGTACTGAAACGGGAGGTCGGGACAATATCTTTTCTTACGCCCGAAACATATATTCTGAGTGGCATATTGAATCCCTGGACACAATTATTCCAGCGGAATGTCAGTTTGTTCCCCTTAACATAATATTCAAAAACAGGAATTCTTATATCTCTAAGATACTGGTCAAAAACTGATTTCAGGTTTATTCCCGCTTTGCTGCTCATGTATTCTTCGATCTGTGATCCCTTAACGACCTGATGGTAAAAATCTTTATTCAGTCCGCGCAGGATGCTCCTCCATTTTTCATCATCATCGACTATCTGCCGGATAGTGTGAAGCATATTCCCGCCCTTGTAGTACATATCGCCGGAACCGCTGAAATTGACATTATAAATACCTGTTACCGGACTGTCGTTTCTGATATTCCTCCTGCTCCCAAGGACATATTCCCTTCCGGCATCTTTTCCATAATAGTACTCCACATACAGGTTTTCAGAGTAATTAATAAAGCTTTCATGGATCCACATATCAGCCATATCTTCATAAGTAATGCTGTTCGCGAACCATTCATGACCTGACTCATGTACAATTATAAAGTCGAATTTATCGCCCCAGCCCGATCCGCTGAGGTCATTTCCCATATATCCGTTTCTGAATCCATTACCATAAGTAATTGAGCTCTGATGTTCCATTCCAAGATAAGGAGCCTCAACCAGTTTGTAACCATCTTCATAGAATGGATAAGGACCGAACCAGTATTCAAATGCAGAGAGCATCATCGGTGCTTGTTTGAACTGTATCTTTGCCTTTTCAAGATTTTCCTTCAGAACATAATAGTCGCAATCAAGCTTTCCTTTCTCTCCATTGAAAACCTCCGAAAAATGCGCATAATCAGCAATATTTATATTCACACCGTAATTATTGATCGGATTAGCAACAAACCAGTTATAGGTTGTTGTATTGTTTTTATGCTTTACAACACTTCTCAACCTTCCGTTCGAGACATCCATAAGGTTTGAAGGAACATTTACACTTATCAGCATGCTGTCGGGTTCATCGTACATGTGATCCTTACATGGCCACCAGAGGCTGGCACCGTCACCCTGGCACGAAGAGGCCACAAAAGGAAGATTGTTTTTATCCTTCTTCCAGGTAATTCCGCCTTCCCATGGAGGTCTGCGTGATATTTTGGGTCTTCCTCCATAATTCAGAATCAATGAATAAATCTCCCCTGGCTTTTGATTTTCCGCCATCCGGATCCAGTACACATTGCCTTCCCTGTTGAAACTCAATGATTTTCCATTTTGCTCTGCTTTTAATATCTCAAGTGGCGGCTGAAGGTCGATCTGCATAATGTCTGAACTGTTTATAACCCTGTATGTCACAGTATTGGTACCATAAATTGTACTGTCGGATGGTTTTACAACAATATCAAGATGATAAAACGTCAGATCCCACCAGGCTCTTTCAGGTGTTATTGAACCGCGCAGAGTATCCTGACGGGTAAATTTTGTTTGAGACGGAGCAAGGTACTGGGCGCTGACAGGTAGTATCCTGATCAATACTGCGAGGAGAGTTACGAGACTGAATGGTGTTCTTTTCATATAGGGTTGACAAATTTGATAAAAGTGAAATACAAAAGTAAAAAGATAAACCTTATCTGTTACTTATAACTTCTCAGAACTTAGGAAACTTTAAGATTATTAAATCCGTTAAACTAACTAAGATTAGTATTATTTTTATTTCCCCGATGAGGAAAAAAATACCCATATTACTTATCTCTCTGTACTGCTCGGGTTTATTCTTGTCAGGACAGTCTATAAACCATTGGGAGACAGTAATTTTTAACACTGATAACTGGAAATACCGGGCAGGCAACTCCGAACCTGACCCGGACTGGAGGTTGCTGTCTTATGATGATAGTTTGTGGCCTGATGGTCCTGGTGGATTCGGATATGGAGATAATGATGATAATACAGTCATTCCTCAATGCTATTCCGTTTGTCTGAGAATAAAATTTAATATATCAGACACCGCTGAGCTGATATCTGCAATATCTGCATATGGATTATGATGATGGTTTTATTGCATATCTGAATGATATAGAAATAGCAAGGATCGGAGTTCAGGGTATTCATCCTCCTTATGATCAGCTTGCTGGAAATCATGAAGCTGCAATGTACAACGGTGAACCACCTGAATCATTCTTCCTGAACAAGAAGAAACTGAGATCAATTCTTATTACCCGGCGAAAACATACTGGCAATTGAGGTTCATAATGACTCAGGTATCTTCGGATGACTTATCATCCAATGCATGGTTATCTTTCGGAATATGCAGGAACATCATATTTATTCAGGCAGGTCCCTGACTGGTTTACACCTGTCTCTGAATTTACATCATCCAATCTCCCTGTTGTTGTAATAAATACTCAGGCCGGTGAGGATATTATGGATGAGCCGAAAATAACGGCTGATATGAAAATCATTTATAACGGTAAAGGTCAGGTCAATAATGTCAGCTGATCCTGGAAACATTTACACAGGCAAGGTCGGAATTGAGATCAGGGGACGCTACTCAGCAAACCTTCCTCAAAAACCATATGGATTTGAAACCCGCGATGAAGCCGGGAACAACCTCAATGTTCCGATACTGGGAATGCCTGAAGAAAATGACTGGATCCTTACCGCAAACTATAACGACAAAGCATTTCTGAGAAATTTCCTTGCATTCGAACTCTTCAGGAAAATGGGACACTATGCACCAAGAACAGTATATTGCGAAGTTGTACTGAATGATGCATATCAGGGAATTTACCTGCTTGGAGAAAAGATAAAACGGGACAAAAACCGGGTGGATATTGCAAAACTTAATCCTGACGAAAATTCAGGAGATGACCTTACAGGGGGATATATCTTCGTAAATGATTACTACACATGAATCCGACAGCTGGCTAGTAATTACTCACCTTTAAACAGACCTGACGGTGATGTACATTTTGTTTATTATGATCCTAAACCTGATGAACTGACAAATACGCAGAAAGAATATTTAAAGGATTTTGTCGATTCATTCGAGAATATCCTGTACAGTCCTGGATTTAAGGATCACAGCAACGGATACAGAGCTTATCTTGATGTAAATTCATTTGTTGATTACTTTCATAATTGGTGAATTATCAAGAAATGTGGATGCTTATAAAAAGAGCAGGTTCTATTTTAAGGACAAAGACAGCAATGGAGGATTGATTCATTCGGGACCTCCATGGGATTTTGACTGGGCATGGAAAGATATAACAGAGGATTGCATTCATTTTAACCAGACTGATGGTTCAGGCTGGGCTTACAGGGTGAATGACTGTATTGACTGGCCAATACCACCCTCGTGGGAAATCAGACTTATGCAGGATGATGAATTCGCCAATCAAGATCCATGACAGGTATTTTACTGCTGCGTAAAACAATACTTGGCGAAATATACCTAAACCATGTTATCGATTCTGTTGCAACTCTTCTTGATGAAGCCCAGGAAAGGCATTACCAGAAATGGAAAATACTGGGAATAAATGTCGGACACCGGAGAGTATGGTGAACAACCTGATACATTCAGTGGTGAAATAGAGAAGTTTAAAAGCTGGATAAACAGGCGCCTGACCTGGCTTGATGCAAATATGGTCGGTAGAACCTTCTTCAGCCGATGAGGAAAATTCTGCAATATTCAGGATTTTCCCGAACCCGGCTGAAAATACACTTCATGTTGAGTCTGATGAAATAATAAGCAGGATAACGATTTTCAACCTTACCGGAAATTCAATTCTTGATAAAACTGATATAGGAGATTATACAACTTCAGTTAATATCACTCAGCTTAAACCTGGATTATATATTATCAGAATATATTTGGGTTCAGGAGAGGTTGTAAGCCAGAGGTTTGTGAAGAAATAGATTGTAGGGGGAGTAGCATGCTACTCCCCTACGGATTTTTCATTCCCTATTATTTTATTCATCCGAATTGCCTATTTTAGAAAAAAATTCTAATCCATAACTTATATATCATGAAACGAGTTTTAACTGCTTCTACTATTTATCTCAGTCCTTTTAATCTGGAATAGCCGGATTATCGCAGGCTCAGAATTCCCCGAGATCACGCGAATCATTCAATCAGGGCTGGAAATTCATCAAATACTTTAATGCTTCAACCGATGCAGCAACAACTGATAAGGAACCTGCCGGACTTCAGCTTCCTTCAGCGAATGACAACAGCTGGCGTACTCTTGATCTGCCTCATGACTGGGCAATTGAAGGTCCTTTCAGCGATACCCTGGAAAATAATACAGGTCTTTTGCCCTGGAAAGGAATTGGCTGGTACAGAAAGCACTTTACATTAAATGAGTCCGACAAAGACAAAAGAATTTATATTGATTTTGACGGTGCTATGGCTTATTCAGATGTCTGGGTAAATGGCAAATTTGTCGGGGGATGGCCTTACGGCTACACCTCGTTCAGACTTGACCTTACCCCGTATGTCAGTTTCGGGAAAGATAACCTGATCGCAGTAAGGCTCGATACAAAGAGCTGGGATTCACGATGGTATCCCGGTGCGGGATTATACCGGAATGTATGGCTTGTAAAAACTTCACAGCTTCACATTTCGTATAACGGAGTTTATTGCACAACACCTGAAATTAAGAAAGAAAGAGGCTATTTTAAGTGTCGAGGCTGAAGTTGAGAGCCATATTGAAAAGCCGGTTACCATTTCGGTCAAAGCAGCAGTTTATAAGCTTAATGAAAAAGGAGAAGCAACCGCACAGCCTGTTGCTGAATTTTCAAGCCCTGCTGCCACGCTTCCTGCAACAGGAGATCACAATTTCAGGCTCGATATTCCGGTAAATAATCCTGTTTTATGGAACCTCGATGATCCTGAACTTTACAGGGTTGCTGTCACAGTTCTGCAGGGAACTGCAATTTCTGATATTTATGAAACCAATTTCGGATTCAGAACCCTTAATTTCACGGCACGTGACGGATTTTTCCTGAATGGTAAGAAAGTCCCGGTTCAGGGAGTCTGCAATCACCATGACCTTGGTGCCCTGGGAGCAGCATTCAATATCAGGGCTGCTGAACGTCAGCTCGAGATACTTAAAGAGATGGGGTGCAATGCTATCAGGACAAGCCATAACCCTCCTGCTCCGGAACTGCTTGATCTGTGCGACAGGATGGGGTTTCTTGTTGAGGATGAAGCATTCGATACCTGGAAAACTCCCAAGAAGAGAAGTGATTACAACAAACTGTTCTATGCCTGGCATGAGGAAGACCTCAGGGCAATGGTTCGCCGCGACCGCAATCATCCTTCCGTTTTCATCTGGAGCACAGGAAATGAAGTGAATGACCAGAACAATCCTGCTCTCTCTGAAAGCCTGAGGGCCATCATCAAATCAGAAGACATTACCAGACCTGTAACCGTCGGATGCAACTGGGATGAATCAGGGACAAATGGTTTCCAGAAAACCGTCGATGTGTTTGGAATAAACTATCGCCTTTACAGGTACGATGCTTTCTTTGCGCTGAAGGATAATGATAACCTGCCGTTTCACTCAAGCGAATCGTCATCAACGATCAGTTCAAGAGGAGAGTATTTCTTCCCGGTAGTACAGGGTGATCTGAATAATAATCTTCCCGGGAAAGGGGATCTTCCAGATATCCTCATATGACCTTGCATATCCTGCATGGGCTTCAACTGCCGATCAGCAATGGGAGATGCAGGACAAATATCCCGGAGTATTCGGTGAGTTTGTCTGGACAGGCTTTGACTATATCGGAGAACCCACACCTTATGGCGGAGATCTGACAGGACTTAGGCCTGGCAACAGGAGATATGATCAGGCCAAAGCATTGCTTGAAAAACAAAATGTTACTGAAGTACCTTCACGAAGCAGTTACTTTGGTATTCTCGACCTGGCAGGATTTAAAAAGGACCGCTTCTAGCTCTACCAGGCAAAATGGAGACCCGATCTGCCAATGGCACATATCCTGCCTCACTGGAACTGGCCTGAAAGAAAAGGGCAGGTTACTCCTGTTCATGTATATACATCGGGTGATGAGGCTGAATTATTTCTTAACGGCAAATCACTCGGAAAAAAGAAAAAGGGTCAGTATGAATACAGGCTAAGATGGGATGATGTTGTTTATCAGCCCGGTGAACTTAAAGTTGTAGCTTATAAAAATGGCGTAAAATGGGCTGAAGATAAGATGGTCACAACAGGCAAAGCCACACAGTTATCTGTCTCCGGTGATCGTCAGGCGTTGACTGGCAAATGGTTCGGACCTCGTGTTTATTACCGTCAGGGTCGAAGATAAGAACAATCTTCTTGTACCGCGAAGCAGTAACCTTGTGAACTTCAGTATACAGGGACCCGGAAAAATAGTTGCAGTCGACAATGGAGATGCAACAAGCCACGATCCGTTCCAGGCATCCTACAGAAAAGCATATAATGGAATGTGCCTTGTAATAGTGAAAGCAGATAAGGGTGCGACAGGAGCATTTACTGTCAAAGCCGAATCGAAGGGATTAAAAGGTGCTTCGGTGATGGTTAAAATCGGAGATTAAGGACTGATAACAGTTTCAGAATTTTGCCCCGGAGGGAATCATGTTGTGTATTTTGACATCCTCGAAAGCCTCAGTTGAAGAGAATTTGAACTTATAATTAAATCTCGAAATAATTTTAGACGGATCAAGCAGGATCGGATAGATACTGGCCTTTATAGCTGCAGGTTCAAGATTCAAAATCTTCAGATACCATAAAATCACAAGGCCCATCGTAATAATGAAAACCGGCATCCTGATGAATTTCTTACCCGGAACCAGATCTTTTGCAATCGCATAACTGTCAGGAGCGATATTATAAATCCCTTTGATCTGATCATCTGAGATTATAAGGCTAATTAGCGAAACAAAGTCCTCTGCATGTAAAAACTGTACCTTGTTTTCCCGGACAAATACCGGAAGCCAGGGCAATTTAAGCAATATTGAAACAACACTTGCCGGCTTATTGAAAGTAGGTCCGATAACGGTACAAATACGGCAAAAAACGAGGTGGAGATCCTCTCTTACAGGTGTCTCTGAATAAACAGTTTCTATAAGTCTCTTATTCACACCATATCTGTACTTACCCGGTCGCAAAGGGTTGGTCTCTTTAATCCATTCCGGATTATCGCTATGTGCTCCGTAAGCTGCAGTCGAACTTGAATAAATAAGCTGCTTGACCGATGTGGTTTTGTCAGAAACCTCAAGGATATTGGTAGAACCTCCGATATCAATATAATGCTCTTTCTGCCTGTCGCGGACCTTATTAAATGTGCAGGCGAGGTGAATTACATGCGTAGGTTCCTCCTTTTTGAAAATAGCCTCCAATCCTCCTTTATCAGTTATGCTGCAATTGTAAAAACTGAAATATTCACCAGTCTTATTTTCAGCAGACTCTTTTATATCTACACCGATCACTGGTATCTTTTTCGCAATAAGGTTTGAAGCTGATCATGCCGCCTAATGAACCAGAAGATCCGGTAATCAGAACTTTCATATTAATTCTCTTGATTTATTGAAAACAGCAATCTGGTTAAAATTTAAATTTATAAAAAAAACGGTTCAGAGCAAAAAAACTGAAACATGTCATGGATATATTCTGAAAATTGTCGAAACAGCCAGACAAAACAAAAGGCCAGGAATGATGTAAATTTCATGGTTAATGAAAATTTGGCAACATTTTTAGTTTTTTCCAGCGTCTTTGGCATATTAATTAAACTCCCAAACTAATTATACTATGACACGAATTACCGACAGATTCCAATCTCAGAGTATTTGGTTTTGCTATCCTGACATTCATTGGATTATCTTCGTATGCGACTAATGCTCAGATGCTTACGCAAAAACAACTAACTACTGAGTTTGACAGGCTTTTAAGTGAACAATTCAAACCAGGGGAAACAGGTTGTGCGGCTCTGGTCGCTCAAAAAGGCCAGATCATATATAAAAAGGCATTTGGTATGGCTAATCTTGAATTGAATGTCCCCATGCAACCTGATATGGTCTTCCGGATCGGATCGATCACAAAACAGTTTACTGCTGTTGCAATATTGCAGCTGATGGAACAGGGTAAACTATCGCTGCAGGATGATATCACAAAGTTTATACCGACCATCCTACCAATGGATACAAGATTACAATTGAACATTTGCTTACACACACATCAGGTATTAAGACTTTTACAAACATTCCGGAATATATGGAGATCAGTAAAGATGATCTTAAACCTGAGGAGGTAATCAAGGAATTTAAAAATCAACCAATGGAATTTGCCCCTGGCACGAAATGGAGTTACTGCAATTCAGGATATTTTCTGCTTGGATATATTATTGAGAAAGCATCCGGGAAGACCTACAGGGAATATATTGAAGAAAATTTCTTTAAACCTCTCGGCATGACTAGCTCATGCTATGGGGACAACTCAAGAATAATAAAAAACCGTGCGTCGGGTTACCAGACCAATGGTAACGAAGTAGTAAATGCAAGCTACGTCTAGCATGCTTATTCCATATGCTGCGGGAGCTATACAATCGACAGTTGAAGATCTGTTCAAGTGGAATCAGGCAATTCATTCTTACAGGCTTCTGAAGAAGGAGACGCTCGATAAGGCCTTTACAGAGTATAAAATGCCAGCGGGAAAGGAACTGGTTATGGTTACCGCGCAGTTTTCCTGGCTTCGAGATACAGCGATCCCTCCATCGAGAAATTGCCCCGGCTGCATTCGAGCTCTATGCGCGGCGGCGCGATCCGGGCCGTGCACGCGGCGCGATGCCGCACGGGTTCGGCAGGCCGTTTTCGCAACGCGCGGTCGATTTCAAGGACGTCGCTCGCGGCAAGAAACGTCGCCAGGCCGGCGACGACACGCCCGACCAGATCCGGACCGACCGGCAAAACCTCCAGCGGGTTGCGCGGCGCAGTCGGCTCGAACCACGGCTCGATGTTCTTCTGGCTGATCCGCCAGCATGGCCACGATGTCGGATTCCCCGGATGGGCTCTCCCGCGACAGAATCGCCAGCGGATTGCGATTCGGAATCTCGGGGTTGGGGATGCCCAGCAATCCTCGCGGCCATTTTTTCCGAGCAATACGTAGTCGTCAGGTAGACGC
>CAVVBY010000014.1:0-13862 GCA_963746685.1 uncultured Bacteroidales bacterium | reverse complement strand
ATAATAGTGCTGCCGACACTTGTACATATTTTCTTTAATATCCGTTTCGACACTAAGAAAATCAGAAAGATATGGAACGGCGTTCTTATATTAGCCGGTATATTCTTTGCAATCGTCTGGCATTCTTTTCCTGTTATTGCATTAACTGCAATTGGCTTGAATAATCTGTTTGATAACTTATGGTCAGAAAAACGAAAAGAATTTCCAAACTATATTAATATAGGCATCACTGTTCTGGTAGCAACCTGGTACCTGTCGGTTGAATGGCTGCCACTCGGAGCACACAACAGCGAGTTTGTCAACTTTATATTTGTAGCCGGAATTGTATCGGTAATTCTTCTTGGCCTGATGTCCATGGTACATTTTTACGAAAAAATACTCCGATGGGCATTACTCAATAAATGGAAGTTTCTTATGATTCCTGCATTTACCCTGTTTTTTGGACTATTAGTCTGGCAGGGTTTTGATAAAATCTTTGGATTCATTGCAACAGGAGCTGAAAAAGCAGGATGGAAGAGTTTTCGGAATACAGCTTTCTGGCAAGGTCCGGTTAAAATATTCCCCGGTACAGGCAAAGAATTTATGCCTTCCCTGAATGAGGGTTCATTCCTTCTAATGCCAACAAGCATGCCGCATTCAAGTATTGAAAAAAATCTTGGATATATAGAGACTCTCGATAAACGCCTTTCGACAATACCTGAAGTTGAAGTCGCAGTCGGCAAATGGGGACGGGTAAATTCTGCTCTTGACCCTGCTCCGATACAGATGTTTGAAAATACAATCAACTACCGTTCAGAATATATTCTCGATGAGAACGGTCACCGTATGCAGTTCAAAGTCGATAGGAAAGGCAACTATATCCTGAAAGACAATACAACGTACAATCCTAAAACAGAGGCATTCAGAGTTATTCCTGCGGATAGTTTTATTCCGGATAATAACGGAGAATATTTTCGTCAGTGGCGGCCACAAATCAAAAAACCTCAGGATATCTGGAACGAAATCGTTAAAGTAACCGATATTCCGGGGCTGACCTCTGCTCCCAAATTGCAACCCATTGAAACCCGCCTTGTCATGCTTTCGACAGGTATGCGTGCACCGATGGGACTTAAAGTGTATGGTCCTGACCTCAATACAATTGAAGAGGCCGGGATGATGTTTGAGAAAGCTTTAAAGGAGGTACCTTCAATTAAAGCTTCAGCGGTTTTCTACGACCGTGCTGTCGGCGCTCCCTATCTTGAGATAAAACTTAACCGTGAAGCAATGGCCCGTTACGGAATGACAGTAAGCGATGTACAGGAAATATTACAGGTTGCTGTCGGAGGGATGACACTTTCAACCTCGGTTGAAGGCCGGGAACGCTTCCCGTTAAGGGTAAGGTATGCCCGTGAACTGCGCGATAATCCTGAGGATTTAAAACGGATTCTTGTCCCTGCAATGAATGGTGTACAGATTCCACTTGGAGAAATTGCTGATATTGATTATACCCGCGGTGCCCAGATGATCAGGAGCGAAAACACTTTCCTTGTCGGTTATGTCATTTTTGATAAACTGGAAGGGAAAGCCGAAGTTAATGTGGTAGAAGAAGCCACTAAGATTGTAAAAGGTAAAATTGATTCGGGAGAAATAATTCTCCCTCCCGGAGTTACTTACAAATTTGCAGGTAATTATGAAAATCAGATAAGAGCTACAAAAAGGCTGATGGTTGTTATCCCAATAAGCTTATTAATGATTCTTCTTTTATTGTTTTTCCAGTTCCGGACTATTACTGCATCATTCATTCACTTCTCAGGTGTTTTCGTTGCTTTTTCCGGAGGTTTTATTATGTTCTGGTTATATGGGCAGGATTGGTTCATGAATTTTTCCGTTGCAGGATTAAACCTTCGGGACATGTTCCAGATGCACACGATTAACCTGAGCGTGGCGGTCTGGGTTGGATTTATTGCCCTCTTCGGCATTGCTACGAACGATGGTGTAATAATGGGTACATATATTCACCAGGTGTTTGAAGAGAAGAAACCGTCTACTGTTCACGATGTACGGGAAGCAGTTGTCATGGCAGGGAAAAAACGTGTACGACCGGCCATGATGACAACTGCTGTGGCCGTAATTGCCTTACTTCCTGTGCTTTCTTCCACTGGAAAAGGAGCAGATATAATGGTTCCGATGGCAATCCCGATGTTTGGAGGAATGATAATACAGGTAATGACAATTTTTGTTGTACCACTGTTCCAGGCTATGTGGAGGGAAGGAGCAGTAAGTCATAAAAATAAAATAGCTGTTCAAACTATTAATAATCAATTGGAAGATGAAAACAACAGCATATAGGAAATTACTGATTACGATTATTGCACTGAGTAGCTGGCTTGCCGGTCACAGCCAGCAATATCCTGATTCACTTTTTAAATATCTCGAAATTGCCGCGAAAAACAATCCGACAGTACTTCAAAAATTCAGCGAGTACCAGGCTGCCCTGCAAAAGATCCCCCAGGCAGGAAGTTTGTCCGATCCCGAGTTAAGTCTTGGAGTATTTCTGAAACCGATGGAACTGGTAAGCGGGAACCAGGTGGCAGACTATAAGGTTAATGCAGATGTTTCCGTGGTTTGGTGTACTTAAGAATGCCAAAGATGAAATGAGCCTGATGGCAAATGCAAAATTTGAACTCTTTCGCGATGCAAAGTTGCAGGTTTTTTATGATGTTCAGCGAACCTGGTACGATTTATATAAGATTCAGAAGGATATCACTATTTCAGAAAAAAATATTGAAATTCTGAAAATAATCGAACGTCTTGCCCTGGAAAGGTTAAAATCAGCCCCATCAGAAAGCCCAGGAACAACAATATCCGACAGCCAGGGACTTGCTGAATTATACAGGATCCAGATGGAAATGGGTGAACTGGAAAACAACATTGCCTTACTTAAGAATCAGGAGCAAACTGTAATTGCTCTGTTTAACAGTTACCTCAACAGGCCGCCTTTAGTTTCAGTATTCACAAGTGAAGTTTTAGCCGCTGATTCACTGGGATTATCACTGATAGCTGTTTCCGACAGTATACTGGCAAAGAATCCAATGCTTGGCATGCTGGAATTTGAAAAGCAATCAATTGAATCCCGTAAAAAAATGGTTACCCTCATGGGATATCCGATGGTGGGGATAGGTTTAAATTATTCTCTTATCAGCAAAACTCAATACCCCATGGGAATGCCATCTATGAACGGCAGGGACATGGTTATGCCAATGGTTACCGTTACGCTGCCGGTTTACAGAAAAAAATACAATGCAATGGTTAAAGAAGCTGATCTTCTGAAGACAGCTACCTCTCATGAATTACCAGGCTACTGCCAATTCATTGCAGACAGAGTATTACCAGGCAGTTCAATTGTACCAGGATGCACAGCGTCGGGTAAAACTATATGAAAATCAGTATCAGCTTGCTTCAAAATCGCTTGATCTTATAATAAAAAGCTTCTCAACATCTTCATCAGGACTAACGGATGTTCTGCGTGTACAACAGCAAACCCTCGACTATGAACTCAAACAGGTAGAAGCTGTTGCTGATTTCAACACTGCAATAGCATGGTTGAATAGATTAATGGCATTTTCACAATAAAAATAAAACAGAAGTTCAATGAAAAAAGTTAGAAAATTAAAAATATTCTCCAATAAATATGTGAATTATAGTCTTTTGCTGATACTGGGAATTTTTATTGGCTGGTTGTTCTTTCATTCCTCCCGAAAAGCAGAGAAGAAGTCTGATCAACTTACAGAAATGAGGATAAGCACGATCTGGACATGTTCAATGCATCCTCAGATAAGGATGGAGCAACCAGGAAAGTGTCCAATATGCGGAATGGACTTAATTCCGCTTGCACAAATTGGAACTTCTTCAATAGATCCTGAAGCAATTCATCTGACCAAAGAGGCTGCTCAACTGGCGAATGTTCTTACAACTGTCGTAAGTAAGCAAAAACCTTTCAGAGAGGTGCGTCTCTATGGTAAAGTACAGGCTGATGAAAGATTGTTGCAGAGTCAGGTTTCCCATGTACCTGGCCGGATAGAACGATTGGCCGTTAACTTTACCGGTGAATCCGTTGCAAAAGGACAGGTGCTTGCTCAAATATATTCTCCCGAACTGATTAATGCGCAGCAGGAGTTACTTGAGGCGGCCAAAACCAAACAGACTCAACCTGCAATTTACGAAGCGGTAAAGGAAAAACTTCACCAATGGAAACTCACGGATAATCAGATTGAATCAATTGAAGGTTCCGGAACAGTTCAAACAACTATTGATGTTGTTTCAAGTACCAGTGGCATTGTCACATCACGCCTTGTAAACACCGGTGATTATATCTCGCAGGGAACGCCGTTATTTAGAATTGCCGACCTTTCCAGAGTATGGGTTTTATTTGATGCCTACGAAAGTGATCTCCAGTTTTTGCGCAGAGGAGAAAAAATCTCATTTACTCTTCAGGCCTTACCCGGAACAGATTATTCCGGGACTATAGCATTTATTGACCCTGTAATTGATCCCGTTACAAGGGTTGCAAAGGTCAGAGTTGAAACAGGAAATCAATCGGGGAAGCTAAAACCTGAAATGTTTGCGACAGGTATTGTCTCTTCCAGACCTGATGGATTCCAAAATAATATAATTATTCCCCGATCAGCAGTTTTGTGGACAGGCAAGCGTTCCATTGTCTATGTTAAACAGCCAGGTACTGATGAACCAGTTTTTAAAATGCGTGAAGTTGTTCTGGGACCGATGCTTGGAGAAAGTTATATAATTACTGATGGTCTGTCTGAAGGTGAAGAGATTGTAACAAGCGGAACTTTCAGTGTTGATGCAGCAGCACAACTTGAAGGCAAACCCAGTATGATGAATCCAAGGGGTGGAAAAACTTCTTCAATGCCGGGAATGGTTATGCCTGGCGATTCCAAACCTGGTAATGATACAAGCATGGCAGGAATGGATATGTCTGAGCCAAAGAAATAGTCATCATCTGTTTGATGAACCATAAAAGCCAGGTTTATTGATGCAAAGTTTACTGATCAATTAGGTTTTATATTAGTTTTATTCCATAACATTTTACTATGGATAACATTGCGGGATTTTTCACACCAATTTTGATTTATGCAATAATATTTGCTTTAAATGCTTTATTGCCCGGCAGATGGGTAACCGGATATATAACGAAACCAGATTCTGCAGAAAAAATGAGATACCATCTTAATGGTATTACCGTGTTTTTTATTTTGTTCTTAATATGGTTTTTATTGGGATATTTTGACATAGTCCCCTTTGACTGGCTGTACAATCACAGATGGTATGGGCTGGCAGGAGCATTTATACTTGGTATCGTTTTTTCCCTGACTGTTGTACTGCCTTATCCTCCTGTAAGAAAGTCATTTCTGGCAGATCTTTTTCTGGGCAGAATAGAAAATCTTCAGCTTTGGGGTGGAAGAGTAGATGCAAAAATGTGGTTGTATCTGACAGGAGCAACCATGTTGGACTTAATGCACTGAGTTTTACAGCTCACCATTGGATTTTGTATGGAGATCAGGCTTCAACAGGAATCTTTCTGTCCACTGTATTAATTACTTACTTTGTTATTGATTATCTCATCTTCGAAGAAGTCCATCTTTATACTTATGATTTATTTGCAGAAAGAGTCGGATTCAAGTTAGGCTGGGGATGTATTGTCTTTTATCCATACTTTTATTCTGTCTTTTTATGGTCTACTGTAGATTTGCCTGATCCTCATACTCCTGTCTGGTTATTAGTAATATATGTTCTTATTTTCTTTGCCGGATGGATTTTAGCCCGGGTGCCAATATGCAGAAGTATTTTTTCAAAAGAAATCCCGGGAGAGCATTTCTGGGGATAGTTCCTGAAACGATTACGGATGGCAATAAAACCTTGCTGGTAAATGGATTCTGGGGAATCAGCAGGCATATAAATTATTTGGGTGAAATATTAATGGCTACAGGTATCATCCTTTGTACTGGATATCCTGCATTAATCTGGCCCTGGTTATATCCGTTATACTATGTTGTTCTGTTATTTTTCCGTCAGAGAGATGACGATAAAAGATGTTCACTCAAATACGGAGAACTATGGAAAACCTATGTTAAAAAAGTTCCCTACCGGATAATTCCTTATATCTATTAAACCATGAATTTTGCTTGAAAGAGATGCAGAATTTATAACCGGTACATTTTCCGGGTATTATCTCCCATAATATTAATAGCCATTTTTCGGGACAGGATCTTTTGCATAATAAATGATGCTATTCTGTTTCCTCTGCCTGTGATGTAAGAGGGTTGTTTGCCTAACTTCTTAAGACATTCATCCGCCACTTCTTCCGGAGCCAGAACCCGGGGAGCAAAAAAGCCTGGTCTTTTCAGGATTTGTATTTTTAAAACCGGGTGTTGCCGTAGCACCTGCACAACATGCTATGACATCAACACCACTGTTTTTCCACTCATACCAGAGACTTTCTGCCAGTATCCGGTTAAAAGCTTTTGTTGCTGCATAAACAGATAAATATCCACTTCCCTGAAAACCGGCTAATGAGGTCATTAAAATAATAGCCCCTTTCCCTTTTGTGAGCATCTTTTCTCCAAACAAATGGATCATGTTCAGAGGAGTTATCATATTTACCTGAACTGCCTGAGAATGGTTCTCCAATGAATTTTTAATAAACGGACCAATATATGATAGCGCAGCATTGTATACCAGCAAACTTATTTCCCGGCCATTCAATTCTTCCTGTATTTGCCTGGGTAGCATCAATGCTTCCACAGGTCGCATTGTATACACATTACATCTACTTTGTATTTATTTTCCAATAAATCAGCTAATTGCTGTAAAGGCTCAAGACGACGGGCAATGAGAACAAGATCCATGCCTTCTGCTGCCAGACAGGTTGCAAATGCAGCTCCAATTCCTTCTGAAGCGCCAGCTACCAAAGCTGTACTGCCATATTTTTGTTTTAATTTCATCTCCGAAAATACATTAATTATCAATAGACCAACTGTCACATACATGATTTTCAGGCAGTGAGGGTCAATTTATTCCGGCTAAAGGTGGTCAGGGTCACTGGCTTTTCTATATAAATGACTAAATTTGTTTTCACAACTTTTTATTCATTATGCAAATCCGGATAACCTATAAAAATAACTCAATGAAAAGACTTATTTTCTTCTTCACCCTATTTACAGCCATTTTGTCCATTAACAATATGTCTTTGGCACAAACCGTTTCTGCCGCGGGTCAATGTCTTAAAATAGGCAGAGGGGTTAACATCCTTGGATATGATAAAGCATTCTGGCAAGATCATGAAAAAGGACGGTTCAAGGAATCGTACTTTAAAATGATCAAAGACGCAGGTTTTTCTTCAGTCCGTATAAACCTGAATCCGTTCAAACAAATGGATAGTCAGAATAAAATCAATTCCAATTGGCTGGAAACACTCGACTGGGTGGTTAATAAAAGCCTTGAAGCAAATCTCATGATCATTCTCGACTTGCACGAATTCACAGCTATGGCCGATAATCCGGAGGCAAAGAAAGCGATGTTTCTTTCGTTCTGGGAACAGGTTGCTCCCAGGTACAAGGACAAATCCGGTAATGTAATATTTGAAATATTGAATGAGCCCAACCAGAAGCTCACTGTGGAAATGTGGAACACATTCCTGGCGGAAGCTGTGAAAATCATCAGGGAGTCTAATCCCGATCGTACCCTGATCATTGGACCAGGTAACTGGAACGGTATAGAAAGTCTGAACACACTGAAACTACCGGAGAATGACCGGAACATTATTGTAACAGTGCACTTTTATCATCCTATGCGGTTTACACATCAGGGAGCAGCATGGGCCACCGAATATAAGAACCTGACTGGCATAAAATGGACGGGGACTCCGGATGAAAAAGAGGAGATAGAATCAAGGTTCAAAGTTGCCGCTGACTGGTCCTTGAAAAACGACAGGCCAATATTTCTGGGTGAATTTGGCGCCTATGACAAAGGGCGACATGGATTCAAGGGTGCGTTACACTTCCTTTGTGGCCCGCACTGCGGAAAAACTTGGTTTTTGCTGGGCCTATTGGCAATTCGACAGCGATTTTATTGTCTATAACATTGATAAGGAATGCTGGGTCGAACCCATCCTGAATGCCTTAATGAACAAATAGTTATTTTACCAATTAGTTCCAGTGATTCCATTGCCGCCATGCTGGAAAAGCCAGTGTCTTTATTATTTGAAATCCCACGATTTAACCTGACATTCTATGCTGACAAAAGATTTGGTACTGGACTTATGGAGCAAAACATATAACACCGAAGGCAAACCCGATTGGTCACACATTCTTCCCTATTACGATAATAATATATATTTCAGGGATTCCATTCAGGAAATACGTGGAATCGAAGAATTTACAGCAATGACGGAACGCCTGACAAAACGCTCAAAAGATCTGAAAATGAATATTGTCAAGGCTGTTATGGAGGAGAATATTATTTTTATCGAATGGGAAATGACCATTAGGTTTAAAAAAAATCCGAGTTCCGTATTATATGGCTCAAGCCGGTTGACTTTAAATAATGAAGGGGAAATTATAGAACAAAGAGATTATTATGATTTATGGGGAGATATTTTTGACAATATTCCAAGGTTCGGCAAAGCTTACAGGAAATTTATGAAAAGAAAGTTTGGGTAAGGAGCGATTATGAAAAAAAATATAAAATTCTTTCAATATTATAAAGAATATCAATGGTCTAACATATTTGCAATGATTAGAAACAACCGGTTAGACCCCAAAATTTGCACTGAAGATTTTAAGAAAAAGCTGGTTGTTATAACCGGAGCTACGTCAGGCATAGGCTACTATACAGCCAGGAAGTATGCTTCTCATGGAGCAAACTTACTATGTATAAATCGCAATTTGCAAAAATCAGAAGCTTTATGCCGTGAGATTGAAAATGAATTTGGTGTCAAATGCGACTACAAAATAGCTGACTTGAGTAATTTGCAGGATATTCATCAAGTGGCAGAAGAACTTTTAAAGCTTAATACCCCGATTGATGTACTGATACATAATGCAGGTATTTACCTGACAAAAAGAGAATTGACTCCCGATGGACTTGAAAAGGTTTTTGTGATTCAATATCTTTCTTCCTTTATTACTAAATTTCATTCTAACGGATAAGCTGAAATCACAGGAAAACGCCAGAATTATTATGGTTAATTCCGAAGGTCATCGTTTTGCTGCCTGGGGATTAAGAATTGATGATTTGAATTGGGAAAAGCGCAGATATTCAGGTTTAAAAAGTTATGGTTCTGCCAAAACAGCTCAGCTTTTATCAATGATCGTTTTTGATGAACATTTCCAAAAGACGGGGGTATCGATAAATGCAATGCATCCGGGAGCTGTTAAAACTGATACAGGCCAGGAAAACGGACCGGTTTACCGGTGGCTTAAAAGAAATTTTATTGATAAAACATTAAAATCCCCTGAAATATCTGCGGAAGCATTGTATTATCTTGGAGTATCAAAAGAGATGGAAGCTGTTAGCGGAAAATTCTTTAATTTGACTACCGAAGAAGAACCTGCACCGCCAGCTCTGGACAAAGAAGTAGCTTACGAACTTTGGAAGAAAAGTCTGGAATTAGGAGGATTGCATGGTTCAAAATAGTAAATGTTATTGCGGAATTATTTTATTGAAATTTCTGAATTAAAAGAATATGTCTGAAAACACATACAATACTATCGTTGTTGGAGGAGGTATTGCAGGATTGACTTCAGCAGCTTACCTCTCACGTGAAGGGCAAAGAGTATTGCTTATTGAAAAAAACAAGGAATGCGGAGGACTGGTTAATTCATTTACCCGTGACGGCTTTCATTTTGATGCCGGAGTAAGAGCCCTGGAAGATGCAGGTATTATTTTCCCTATGTTAAAGGACTTAGGCATTCAGCTCGAAGTTGTTAAAAGTCCGGTTTCGCTGGGTATAGAAAACGAAATTTTACATATAGAAAATCTGGATAGCTTGTCAAAATACCGGGAACTTCTGATAAAATTATTCCCGGATTGTGAAGGAGAGATTGATGAGCTTGTAAAAATCATACGGAAAATAATGAAATACATGGATGTGCTCTATGGTCTAGAGAATCCTGTGTTTAAAGATTTAAAGCGTGACAGAGCCTTCGTCTTCAAAAAACTTTTACCCTGGCTGCCGAAATTTATTTTTACCATTGGAAAAATAAACCGAATGAACATGCCGGTTGAGGAATATTTAAAAACATTTGTAAAAAATTCTTCACTCCGGGACATTATCTCACAGCATTTCTTCAAAAATACGCCTGCTTTTTTTGCATTGAGCTATTTTTCCTTATATCTCGATTATTTCTATCCCAAAGGAGGAGTAGGAAAACTGTCGGAAGCCTTGAAAAACAAAATATTAGAATGTGGAGGAGAAATAAAGACAGAGACAAAAATTATTGAAGTAATTGCTGATAAATGTCTTGTAAAAGACCAAAAAAATATCACTTATAAATATGACAATCTTATCTGGGCTGCTGATTTAAAAACACTCTATAAAATTACAGAAACAGAAGGTTTATTGCCCAAAATCAAAACAAAATTTGAGGATACAAAAAACAATATGCTGAAAAACCGGGGCGGAGATTCTGTGTTTTCTTTATTCCTGGAAGTAGATGAGCCGCTTGAAAGTTTCAGGAAAATTGCACATGGACATTTCTTTTATACCCCCTCAAAACTGGGTTTAGGTGAAACTCATAGGGAGGAGCTTAATTATCTGCTAAGTAATTTTGAAAAAGTTGAAAAAGAACAAATTTTGACCTGGCTGGACAAATTTACCAGATTAAACACTTACGAAATTTCTATTCCCGGACTTAAAGATCCCGAATTGGTTCCTCCGGGCAAAACCGGCATAATTATTAGTTTCCTTGCTGAATATGATTTGTTTAACAAAATTCAAAAAGCAGGCTGGCTTGATGAGTTTATTCCGGAACTTGAGAATCGTGTTTTGAGCGTAATATCTGATTCTGTCTACCCGATGTTAAAAGATAAAATTATTGCACGCTTTTCTTTTACACCCTTAAGCATTGAAAACAGAGTAGGCAGTTCTGAAGGAGCTATTACAGGATGGTCATTTCAAAAATCTATGCCGGTTATAAACAAAATTCAGATCGCGGATCGTTCAGTTCTGACACCAGTACCTTCAATTTATCAGGCAGGACAATGGGCTTACAGTCCTGCAGGTGTGCCAATGTCAATTTTAACAGGTAAACTTGCTGCTGACAGGGCATTAAAACAAATGAGGAAGTTCAAAAACAGATAATGTCCTGAACGTATTAATATCAAAATAGTTATTCCCAACATTTTGAAAATGATAAAAGTAAGATCTATTTCGAAATCCTTTGGAAATATTGAAGCTGTAAAAAATGTGAGCTTCAATATTAAAAAAGGAGAGATCTTTGGTATTCTGGGGCCAAACGGTGCGGGAAAATCAACAATTGTAAACATATTAAACACTTTAGTTAAACCCGACAAGGGTGATGTTATTATTGACGGGGTCAATATTAAGGACGATGGAGATACCATTAAGTTGATCATGGGGGTGGTTCCCCAGGAAATTGCCTTATATGAAGAGCTGACAGCTTATGAAAACCTGATGTTCTGGGGCGGATTGTATAATATTCCAAAATCGGAGCTTAGGGCAAATGTCAATAAGACTCTGGAGATAGTTGATTTATCATACAGGAAAAATGACAGGATTAAAACCTTTTCAGGGGGAATGAAGCGAAGGATCAATATTGCCTGCTCATTATTGCATAATCCTAAGATATTGGTGTCTGGATGAACCTACAGTTGGTGTTGATCCTCAAAACAGGAATCATATTTTTGAGGTCATAGAGAGATTGAATAATGAAGGGATGACAATAATCTACACAACTCACTACATGGAAGAAGCTGAACGGTTTTGTGACAAAATTGCTATTATAGATGTTGGCCGTATTATTGCTCAGGGGACACTGAAAGAGTTAAGGAAAATAAGTGATGCCAAAGATCTATTGACAATTAAACTGGCAGATTTGAATAATGAAACAATATCCAGAATTACGTCAGCAAATCCATTATTCAGGTTTGACAGTACCTCTAACACCTTAGAAGTAGAGTGTGTAAATATCAGTAATGATATTTCGATAATTATAAACCATATCCAAAACTCGGGTGGTGTAATCGAAAGAATTTATACCCGGGGGACGAATCTGGAATCTATTTTTTTGAAATTAACAGGGAAAGAATTAAGAGATTAAATTATGCTTAAGCTATTCAAAAAAGATCTGAATACTTTTTTTTCATGATCAGCGCTCTGTAATTCTCACATTTCTGCTTCCGGTAATTTTAATAAGCCTTTTTGCATTCGCTTATGGTGGTATTGGAGTATTCGATGGCCGTTCTGAACCTGTTAAACTTGCTGGTTGCCGATCTGGATCAAACCAGGTCTTCAAAAGAGATTGTTAATAAGATTGATTCTCTTGAAGATATGAGAATTATTATTTCAGATGCTATAAAGTCTAAAGAACTGGTAATTAAAGGGAAATATGCATGTGCTTTAATAATTTATAAAGGTTTTCAGGATTCTCTGGAAGCTGGAAATGCAACTCCCATAGAACTGGTGTATGACAGGTCACGGGAAATGGAAATTGGAATTCTTCAACAGAACCTGATCAGCACTTTAATGTCTTCAACAGGTAAAATAATTGTTAAAAAAAGTATTGAAAACTATCTGCAAGACCAGTTTCCCGCTATCGACAAAAGTATAAGTGATAATATACTCAGAACTGCAATAAAAAAAGACAATAACACACCAGCAATAAAGTGGACTTCTATTGTTGGAGAGAAGAATGATACGAAACTTGGTCTCATACAAGCCGTTGCGGGCACTGCCATACTTATGTTACTCTTCAGTGTTGCCGGAGTGGGGACAAGCATATTGGAAGAAAAGGAAAACGGAACAATAAACAGATTGCTTTATTCACCATTGAAGGGCAGTACAATACTATATGGCAAAATGTTGTTTGCTTTTTTTATCTCAATACTACAGCTTACAGCCATGTTCCTGTTTGCCTGGCTCATATTTAACATGGATCTGAGCGTCAATATTCCGGCATTAATCTTAATGATAATAGCTACAGCTTTTGCTGTATCAAGTCTGGGTATTTTCCTGGCCGCGATAGCAAAGACACGACAACAAGCCCAAAACCTCAGCACAATTATTATTCTTGATCATGTCGGCTATTGGCGGAAGTATGATCCCTCTGTTTATAATGCCATCAATACTGCAAAAAATTGCTCTTCTTAGTGTAAATTACTGGGGAATTCAGGGGTTTTATGACGTGTTCTGGAGGACCCTGCCATTAGAAGCGATTCTTCCAAAAATACTCATATTAATGAGCATCGGTATTGTTATGACATTGGCTTCTATCCAGTTGTTTAAGAAAAGGATTATGAAATTGTCAATAAGATTTTTACAATATCATAAATATAATATCTATCCCCTTCAACCGAGTACTATTCTTTTTTGAATAAGTCTTTTCTTTTTGTAATTCCACTGAAAATTTCACTCAAAGATTGATCTCTTTTATTCAGGTAAATACCGTTTCGTGAAAATAGTCGAGTTTTTTCAGCAGGTATGAAAGCGTGTTGATCTCTTCAGCTACTGAGATTTCCTACAACAATTTTCGTCACTTTGCTCATAAGCGGAAGTATCCTGAGTATCTCCTCTCTTCCGGATTGGGTTATAGCGACCCTGACGCTTCTCTTATCACTCTTATCTG
>CAVVBY010000013.1:0-67544 GCA_963746685.1 uncultured Bacteroidales bacterium | reverse complement strand
TAATTAAAAGTCAATTATTTTTATAGACAAGTAGTTTAAAAATAAAAACATTTATAACCAACGACCTGCACGAAGTTCCAGGTAGTGACATGGAAGGATTATTTTCAACCTCTTCAACCTTTAAACTATTAAACCTTTAACCCTTTACCAATTTGCCGTTAAGCCGTCGTTCCATTATGCCGTAAAACCTTTTTTAGTATTTTTACTGCCTATTAATGTCAGATGAAGCCGAATCTTCTTTTTACCGACGCCCTTAAGCTGAAAAGACCAAATGCCTTTCATGTTATGCTGAAGCCGGCCGGATCATCATGTAACCTTAATTGCACTTACTGCTATTACCTTGAGAAGAAAAAGCTTTACCCTTCAGCTAATGATTTCAGGATGTCGCATGAATTGCTTGAGAATTTTACAAAGCAGTTTATTGAAGCTCATCAGGTACCCGTAGTGACTTTTACCTGGCAGGGCGGTGAACCTACACTGATGGGACTTGATTTTTTCAGGAGAGCAATTGAACTCCAGAAAAAATATTCTGGCGCTAAAAAGATTGAAAATGCTTTTCAAACCAATGGAACAAGGCTGAATGATAACTGGTGTAAATTCTTTACGGACAATAATATACTTGTAGGTATCTCAATCGATGGTGCAGAACATAATCATGACTATTACAGGAGGACATTATCAGGTCGCACTACATTCAAGACGGTCATGAAAGGTATTGAACTTTTACATAAACATAATGTTGAATTCAATACGCTCAGCACCGTAAACAGCTATAATGCTCATTTTGCATCTGAGACCTACCGGTTCCTTAAAAAGATCGGCAGCGGCTTTATACAATTCCTTCCGGTAGTAGAATATGTAGATAATAATAGACCTGAACAGGAACTTCAGTTGATAGCTCCCATGCACTCTAAAAATGTGAAAGTTACACAATGGTCAGTTGGCGCCTCAGACTATGGAAAGTTTCTCATGACAATTTTTGATGAATGGGTAAGAAATGATGTGGCGAAATACTATGTACAGATATTTGACGCAACCCTTGCCAATTATGTCGGGGAGAATCCCGGATTGTGCGTCTTTAATGACACCTGCGGGGATGCACTGGTTATGGAACATAACGGGGACCTTTTTTCATGTGATCATTTTGTATATCCCGAATACTACCTTGGCAATATAACCGAAACACCGCTTATCGATCTGGTAAAATCCCAGAAGCAATTCGATTTTGGAGTCGACAAGAGGAATACACTGCCACGGTACTGTCTTCACTGTGATGTGCGGTATGCATGCCACGGGGAATGTCCTAAACACAGGTTTCTACTGACCCCTGATGGAAAGTCTGGATTGAATTACCTCTGTGCAGGATACAAGATGTTTTTCAAGCATGTTGAGCCGTACATGAAATTCATGGCTGAAGAGCTCAAAAATAAGCGTTCTCCGGCAAATGTAATGAACTGGATCAGGAATAAGGAAAACCAGGTTGTGAAACCCAGTTTACCTGAACGCAATGATCCTTGTCCGTGCGGATCCGGAAAAAAATTCAAGAATTGCTGTGCAGGGAAATCCTTATATAACGGGGTGTAAAGGAACATTTATGGAAGAGCCGCAGAACCATAAGGGCAAACAGATACGCATATTCCACATATTCTGACATCTATATTGAACTTCTTCCTGGCCAGCTCACCACACATTTCCCGGCATTTTTGAGCATCAAAAAATTCATCCCTTTTAATTTTAGTATTCCACAATTTGCCATTTGCCGCTTTTGCCGGGCATTTCACTACGCAAATATTGCATTTTCCACATTCACTTTCTTCTACAGGAAATAAGTCGGATTCCGGTCTTTGATTAAGTAAAATACTGACCAGTCTTAACCGTGGTCCAAATGCCCTTGATATAAACAGGTCAGTTTTTCCGATCCAGCCAAGTCCGGCCCTCGTAGCTACCATTTTGTGAGAAATATCAACAGTTAAAGTTCTCAGGTACTCTTTATTATATTCTTCTGATCCTTCTGAAATTGTTGGTTTTATTATTATTGAATCCATCCCGATCTTCTGTAAATCAGTATGAATTTCCCTGGTCAACTTTGCAAGTTCATCATTAATCCTGTTATAATAATTATAATATTCTATTGTTGGACCATTTACGATATCATCTATTATTCTATCATCCAATCGTTTCCCGATTGAAATGCCATAATGAAATCCATCATATTTTTTATCAACTAATCCGCGTAAATCTGCAAAACCAAAAATGAATTCTTCAGAAGGGACTAAGTTTTTCTTTAAGATCTCTTTTATCATGTAATCGACTTTTAACAGGAATCAACATAATATGAAAGCTACTTCAATAGATACACAGTAACAAATTTATGACAAATTATACGTCAATGTAAATAGTAATTGTTGAGAAAATACAAATAGGTTTTATGAATATCAAAAACGGCACTGTAAAAGATCTTTCGTGGCAAAGCTGTGCAAGAAGAAATTTTTCCTGGGTTTTAATGTAACCATTCTATCTTACAGGTAACCATTATCCCGTCATAGAAAATTTGTGCAGGTAACAAAAAGTATATCAATCATATTAAACTGCTAAATAGTTGAAATTTTATACTGTCAGAGTTGCTGGCAGGTCTTTTTTTTTGATGTGAAATTATCTATAGTGAAAGTCAGGATAATTAATATTAAATATTGTTTATAAAGTATGAACTCAAACAAGATGTTGCTGGTCCTTATAACTTTCTTGTTATCTGGACTATCCGTCACATCCCTTGCTCAGGTAAAGATCACTGACGGGGTTGATATGACAATGAATGAAAATTCACTGCTTGAGCTTGAAAGCATCAATAAAGGATTATTAATACCACGGGTTGCCCTTGTTAATCTGAATCAAACTGATCCGTTAACAGCGCCTGTACCAACAGGAATGCTTGTAAATAGTACAGGAGGAACGGTTCCGGACGGTTTTTACTATTGGAATGGGAGCATGTGGATATTCTTTGTTGTTTCAGAAACTCCTTTAACCAAATCGGCTACAACCACCTTATTAAAAACCGAAACATTTGTTCTTGCTTCCGGTGATATAACACTTACTTTACCTTTGGTAACTAGTGCAGACAATGGTCTGGCAATTACTATTAAAAATATTGGTTCCTTCCTTAATCTAATAACTATCGCCGGAAATTCAGGGGCAACTATCGACGGATATGCAAATACCTCATTAACCCGATGGTGCGGACAAACTTATATTGCCTGGGATGGCAACTGGATCACAAAAAACAATGAACCCCGGACAGATAACCGGATTGTGGTTTCTGAGCATGGAAGCTTTACTTCTATCGCTGAAGTACTTGCATTTCTTTCGTTACATATGACCGCACCTGCTGTTGTTGTACTTGCTAGTGAGCTAAATACGGTTTCGGAAACCCAGGTGATTGATTTGCCTTATCCGGTAACATTTGAAGCACTGTCATTCGGCAGTGTGACTATTGGTCCGGCATCAGGCCTGGCCGGCACACCCCTGTTCAACTGTAATACGGAGTGCTATTTTAAAATGATCATATTCGATGCCGGTACGTTAAGCGGATATGGATCAGGTGCAGGTGAAGATGCCATTCATCTGACAGGTAACGGCACTTATCATGAGATCAAGGATTGTTCTTTCGATGGATTCTATAATGCAATAGCTGATTTATCTGATGCCGAACTCTGGTTGTTTGAATGTGACATAACAAATTCCCAAAATAATGGGTTACTAATAAATAGCTCTGTACCAGAGGCTGTGGTCAAGGTCTCTGAAACAGATTTTACTGATAACATTGTTGGAGTAAACCTTTTAGCAGGTTCCAATACAACAGTCACATTAAACTCAGGATTTTATTCCAATCAGAATGAAACAGATATTGCAATTCTTTACAATCCGTCTACCTTTTCTTTTTCAGATTTAATTATTAACGGTAATTCATGGAATTTTGTCGGAACCGGAATTTCCGGATTTGATTTTTCCCGTCCGGATGGCCGGGATGCCAATGCATTTATTGAAAACAATGCCGGAATTGAAGACGAGAAGCCACATTGTAATATCAATGTGGTAAACAATTCATTAACAACGACGTGTGCTTTAGCAAACTCCTGGTATAAAGCAAGCTGGATAAATACTTCTTCTGTTACTACCAACTTTACAATAGAACAACAACAGAATCACATATCAACCTGTTAAACCCAGAGATGTTTATCTGGTTATTTCAGGGGATTTGACAAATACCAATAATAACGGGGTCACAACGATTGCAATAGTAAAAAATGATTTAACGACTACCCGTTACGGAGAAACAGCATTGCGAATTACAACAGCAAACCAGCCATTCCAGTTTTCGACAGTTATTTATCTGGAGGACGTGGCCAAAGGCGACTATCTTGAATTGTATTGTTCTACAGATAACAATAATGATGTGCTTGTTTTCCGGGACATCAACTGTTATGTCAGTGCGCAATAAGAATGTTACCTGTCAGATAAGAAAGAGTACTCAGACCATTTATCTTAATATGATAATAACTTTCAAAAATATGAATCCGGGAAGAAGTATTATGATTATTGCCATGTTTCTCATGTTGAATAATTCCGGATCAGGTCAGGGTTTGACAATCTCTGCCGGGACAATTTTAACAACAAACGGAGGTAAAATGGTTCTTCAGGGAAATGTTATAAATAATGGCTCCTTTATTAATAACAACAGTACTGTTGTCTTTACCGGAAATACCCAGGTAATAAGCGGAACAACTCCAATTTCTTTCAATAATATCAATGTCGATCCGGGCAGTACAACTACAATAACTACCCCTGGTCAGGCATTAACCGGGATCCTGTTATGCAATGGTACATTTAATGCAAATGGGAATATTACTCTTCTTTCCACGGAATATCAGACAGCTCTTATTGATGGCAGCGGGACCGGACAGGTCAACGGCAATGTTACTCTTCAACGATATCTTTCTTCAGGTTTCGGGTATAAATATCTCAGTTCGCCCTTCCAGGCGGCTACTGTCAGCGAGTTTAGTGATAACATGAAACTTGCGGACCCTTTTCCCGCATTTTACCGGTATGATGAAAGCCTCTCAACATCAGGATGGGTCAGCTACATAGATTCGTCCTTAGTTCTAAATCCAGTACAGGGGTATGCTGTCAACTTTGGTTCTTCGGCCCCTCCTCTTATTTTTGATGTTACGGGAGTTGTAAATAACGGAGACCTCTCCACGACTCTTTATAATCACGATAATACATATAGTCTAGGATTTAATCTTGTCGGGAATCCATACCCATCTCCTATCGACTGGGATGCTTCATCGGGATGGACAAGAATCAATATAGATAACGCTATTTATTACTTTGAGACGAGTACCACCGATCAGTATGGCGGTACTTATGTTACTTACGCAGACGGAGTTTCAAGCAATGGTCTGGCCACAAACCTAATTCCGTCGATGCAGGGTTTTTTTGTTCATGTAACAGATGGTATATGGCCTGTAACAGGAAATCTGGCCATGAATAATAACGTCAGGGTAATAGATTTAACACAACCTTTAACAAAATCAGATATTAATTCAAGGTCATTAATCCGGCTTACTGCTGAATTTTCAGATGACACGGTTTCAGTTGATCCGGTAGTTATATACTTTGATGAGAAAGCTACTGATAAATTCGATGGTCAGCTTGATGCACTTAAACTTATGAATACCGATTATATGGTGCCAAATCTTTATACCGTCGGATCTGATGGAGTAAAACTTTCAATTAGTGCTCTGCCCTTAATTTCAGATACTCTTTACAAGGTTCCTCTTGGTCTTAAGATTAACAGAGACGGAAGAATTATTTTTAAGATCCGTGCTTTAGAGGGAAATCTGGCAGATATGGAAATTTATATTTCAGATATTGTGGCAAAAATAGACCAGGATCTGCTTTCAGATAAAGATTACAGGCTCGACCTGAAAACGGGGCAATATGAGAACAGGTTTTTCCTCAACTTCAGGAACATCGGAACCGGAATTCCTGATTATACGGCCGGTGATGATCTTTTCGGTGTTTACTGTACCCATGGAATTCTAAAATTAAAAATCAATGCTCTTCCCGCAGCGGAAGGGACCTTAATTATATCGAATCTCACCGGACAGATGCCCCTCATTAAAAAATATTATGAGCCCGGATATTATGAACTCAGTCCGGGTCTAAAAAATGGAGTTTATATTATCAGTTTCCTTTCAGGAACAAAGAGGTGCTCAAAAAAGGTATTCATTAATTATTGAACAGCTTCGGATAATTGAGTTTTTTTAATCAGATCTTTTATATTTACTCCTATCGCAATCTCATGGCTATTGTAAATATTAAGCGCCACCGATGAGGCACAATTGAAATTGTATGAGAATCTTATGCCTTTTGCAATATTTGCACCAAATCCAAAACCCCATATTCCGGGATCTCTGAACGAGAGACTACCCCAGATGTTGTCCTGATACTTAACCATTGAAGCTATTCCAATCTGACTTTTAATGAATTTCCCTCCTCTTAAATAGATAAGAGGATCGATATCCCAGCGATCATTTACCGGATAAGAATATGCAATATGTACCTGATAATTAGCAAGAGGCTTGTATGTCACATCAACTTCATTGTATTTTACATCACCGAAATTAATATTAGCGAACATTATACCAGCTTCAATGCCTTTAAACAAGTAAAGTGCGGAAAAGTCGGACATAAATTTAAGTTTTGAAGACACGTCCTGCTGGATCATTACAGGATCAATATTATACTTCGGGTCGTTATAATAATCACTGAAATTGATCCTGTTATGATAAATACCAACCGAAAGAGCCAGCAGTACTTTATGTTCGTCAGCTATTTTGAGGCTGTAGGAATATGTGCCCATGATATAGAGCTGATCAAAGATTCCTGCCTTGTCATAAATGATCTTACCACCATAGCCGGCATTTTTCATGATCAAATCACTGTACGATAATCTGAGGGTTTTAGGTCCACCGCTTATCCCGCTCCAGTCAGACCTGAAGCTTGTAAAGAAGCTGCCCGGATTGAAATGCCCCGCATAAGAAGAGGAGAGTGCATATTTATCAATAAAGTAGTTCTCTGAAAAAGGCATTTGCTGGGCAATAATTACCTCCTGAAAAAGAATAGCGACTAATGTTATTATTATTTTTTTCATGATGGTAATCTCACATTCCTATCTTACAATATTTACAGTTCCGGTAATAGTTCCCGCTGCTTCTGATTTTATAAAGAAATAATAAGCTGCTGAGGGCAAATTGATACCATTCGAGGTTCCATCCCATTCATTATGGTAATCCGGGGACGAAAAAACGAGTTTTCCCCATCGGTTATAAACCCTGACATCACATTTCCCGTATGATTCCAGATCAGGTATCTCCCAGTAATCATTGAATCCGTCATTATTTGGAGTAAATAGATACAAAATGTTTTTATGCGTCGATATTATCTCAACAGAAACTTCAGTCTCACCAGCATAATAATTCTGGTTGCCCTGCTGATAGGCTCTTATTTCTGCATTTCCGCGTGATATCCCTGTAAGTGTTGAACCGGTTACCCGGGCTATCTGTATATCTTTACTTTCAAAGGAGACCGGGAGCCCGGATGTAGCAACTGCTTTCAGGTCAAAGGTCTCATTGAGCAGCAATTTATCAGGATAGGCTGTAAATGTTATGGTTTGAGCAGCCTTTGTTATTGTCAGGATTCCTGTCGCATAACTGTAATCATAGCAATCATCATTACCCCCGGTAACTGTTATCACATAATCCCCGACCGGAGAATCCTGACCTGCGTCAGTGCTGAGTGTTGGTGGTACATTCAGTACTACTGCATTTTCGTTGTAGACAAATCCTGAACATGTATAAGTAAGTGGTGGATTTGCAGAAAGGAAAGACTTCGATTTATTGTCGGCCGTTATAGTCAGATGAGCTTTTGTTACAATCAGACTTACCATTTTATCTTCTGCCGGATTGAAATTATTATCACCTGACTGGCTGGCAATTATATTGGTATTACCGACGCCCCTGATATAAATATAATCGTTTATGACTTCAGCAACTAAGGAATTTTCACTACTGTAAGTTATTGCGAGACCTGATGATGACGAGGCACCCCCATTGAATTCCGATACACCGTAAATAACCGGGGCAATTGGCGGGAATGTAATCACCTGGTCTGCTTTTATTACAGTGAGTATTTGTGTAATACCTGAGGCAGGATTATAGTTTTGATCGCCTGGTTGAGATGCCGTTATTATAGCAGTTCCTGCTCCTGTGATCCCTATCAATCCATTGGTGATAACAGCTACAGAAAGATTATTACTGCTATAAGTAATGTCGAGGCCCGAACTTGCGATAGCTCCAGCAGAAATAGGTTCATCTCCCAATTTAACTTCCGGTAATGGAGGAAAAGTAATTGTTTGTTCTGCTTTTAAAACAACGAGGGCCTGCTCAACGTCAGATGCAGGATAATAGTCAGCATTCCCGGTCTGACTAGCAGTGATAACTACATTTCCCGCTCCGTTGATCACTATTAATCCTGATTCAATGGAAGCTACAGCCGGATTATTTGTGGAATATGTCACTTCCAATCCTGCTGTAGATGTTGCTCCGGGATTAATATCAGAACTTCCATAAGTGACATCTGCCAGAGACCCGAAGCTTATTGTCTGGTTGGCCTTATCGACAATAAGGAGCTGCTGAACATCAGAAGCAGGCAAATAATCATCATCTCCCGGTTGTGATGCTGTGATGTTGGTAGATCCTGTGCCTGTAATGTGGATCATATTCCCGGTAATAATTGCTACAGACGGATTCCTGCTGGAATAAGAAACAACAAGACCTGATGAAGAAACCGCCATCGGATCAATATCGGAATCTCCGAATTTTGAAGAAGGGAGCATAGAAAATGTTATTGTCTGGACGGCTCTGTTTATAGTGAGATTTTGCTGTACATCAGCAGCGGCCAGATAATTTGTATCTCCGGTTTGTGAGGCAGTTACTGAAGTAATTCCGGCGCCGGTTATATGAATCATATTACCTGAAACGATTGCAACATCAGGATTACTGCTGGAATAACTGACTGTCAAACCTGATGATGTAGTTGCCAGGGGATCAAAATCAGGATGTCCGAATGTAAAGGGAGAAAGCGCTCCAAATGTTATGATCTGTGTGGCTTTATTTACTGTCAGGGTTTGCTGCTTATCAGGTGCGGGATTATAGAGGTCGTCGCCTTCCTGTGATGCTGTTATTATTGCAGTGCCGGCATTTACGATGTGTATAAGACCTTCTGTTATTGTTGCAACATTGGTATTATCAGAGGTAAGTGTTACGGTAAGTGAAGAACTTGCCGTCGCACCTGCATTAAAATCCGGGTCACCGTATATCCTTGGAGCGAGTAATCCGAAAGTAATTGTCTGAACCGCTTTATTTACTGTAAGAGTGGTATTGATGTCGATTGCTGAATAGTAAAGATTATTGCCTCCCTGTGAAGCCGTGATAATTGCTGTTCCTGCGCCTGTTATATGTACAGTTGATTCTGTAATTGTTGCGACTGCCGGATTATCACTTGAATAAGAGACCAATAATCCTGAAGAGGCTGTTGCACCCAGATTGAAATCAGGATCTCCGTATGTTTTTGTAACTGGCACCGGAAATGTGATTGCCTGATCAGCTTTATTCACAGTCAGAATTCTGATATATCTTGCAGGAGCATATGTCCCGTTACCGGTCTGTAAGGCAGTGATATCAGCTGTTCCTGTCGAATTAGCTGTGAGTACGTTACCACTGAGAGTCGCTACTGTTGTATTAGAACTTGTAAAGGTCACCGGTAATCCGCTTGAAGCAGTAGCAGTGAGAGTGACCGGGAGATCGCCATAAGTCATCACAGGAAGCGCAGGAAATGAGATTGTCTGTATGGTGAAATTTACCGGCTGATCATAAAATGTTGGCAGTAATCCTCCCGATTCTGCAGCCACGTCACCCTGTGTATATGAAATGAGAACGGTTTCACCTCCTGTAAGCGGGGTTTCAAGTGTAACAACAATTGTATAAGGGTCACCTGGTTTTAATGAAACAGCACTGATAATTACCTGTGTCCCGTTAACTGTAACAATAAACTGACCCTCTTTTCCTGTTGGATCAGCCATGGGTTTATCGAATTGTATCTCTATGTTACCGCTTTTGGCAGCAAGCAGAAAATTAGGGATCCCCGGTGGATTTACATTTATTGTAATTGTACCTGCAGGAGAATCGCCTGTATCGTCATGAATAATAAAGTTAAAGTTTCCGACACCATTACCTGCTCCCCCGTCAGCTGAATATATTAAATTCAAATCCGGGTCAGTAAGCGTGCCAGGGACAGATGTTATCTGACTGCCTATCATCCCTGCATTATATTGATAAAGAGACCCTTGCGAAGGCAGGGTGCTTATTCTTGCACTCTTTGTGCTTGCATCACCTCCGTTATATTGAAGCCTGATTGTTCTCTCTTCATTCTGTTCCGTCCAGATTGTCTGGGGAACTGCTGCAAGAGGAGGATTTGCACTAATTGTAAACCGGTAAATTTCTGACCATGTGGTCCCCGTTGAATTTGTTGCAAAAACTGCCCAGTAATAGGTCATATTAACGGTAAGGCCTGAAATATCGTACGTTGTATTTGTTCCTGTATTATAATCAGTCGACCCGCTGATATCAGAGTGGGTCGATATTTTCAAAGTATAATAACTGGCATTGCTGGAACCTGTCCATTCAAACTTCTCTGATGGTCCGACTATACTATTATTTGCCGGGCTGATAAGCTTTGATATTCCGGGCTCAGGAAGACTGATGTTCTTTGTCAGATAAACCCCATCATATAAAGCAGAGGAATTCATGGTATAGGTAGAACCCGAAGAGGTGAACAATATGGATTGTTCAGATGATATTGCACTGGAATTATGATATGCATATCTGATTCCTGAAGTTCCGTTTGAGTTTTCAATCCCGATCGAAGCAGAACTTCCATGAGACCTTTCTGATGTATTATCGATAATGCTCCTGTACTGGATCCGGATATTATTTGAACCCTCATATAAGATGACAGAGAAAGTACCCATAAGCACAGTGCTGGCATAGAAACCCATATTGGTCCACTGGATAATACATTTTCTGTTTGGTGATGCCCCTATTGTTGTATAAAGTATTTTTCCTGAAGAATTTATAACTATATCATCCCAGAAAGCAGCAATAAAGTTATTTGGCGATGATGGCGAAGGTATAGGATCTTCTGTGTAATCGTTGGAACCCGACACGAACATAACAAGTCCGTTTGAAGTAACATAAAAACGGTTGTATGTATTACCATAAAAAGTAAAATTAAATCCGATATTGAGGGGACCCCAGGAACGGTCATCATAATAACCTTCATATACGATTGTTCCGGGATAAGTTGTTTCAGGAGGCTGACCTTTAGCGGCATAGCTTGAAAGAAACAGAAAAAACAATATTACATATCCGTATTTCATTTCTGCAAATATTCCCTGTTATTTTTTAACTATCACCTCTCTGCCTGTAAACTCAGTGATTTTTTTGACAAGGAATAATCCTTCCTGCCCTGACGCAAGATCCTCAGAGTGTATTACTATTTTAAATTCCGGTTTAGTTATACTCTTCCATTCACCGAACTCTCCGGCATAATCCTGGATGTTTTCAGGAATAATATTTATTTCATCAAATATTATCGATCCCGGTTTTGTGAGCAAATAGAGATGAATCTCATCATACATGGACTTCTTCAATTCACTGGCAATAAACTTTAATGGATTACCCTCATCGGGCAAAATAACTACTTTCTGCCCCGGATAAGTGCCGGCAATATTCCTGATCTCTTTTTCTACAAGAGGATCTATTACAATAAGTCTGGAAATTTGTCCTGTAACATAAAATGTCGAAAGGATAATTAATCATGAGACTTAAAGCGCTTGTTTTAAGTATTTTATAATAAAACCTCATAATCGATAATTTATTGTTTCCGGTTTAACGTTTGAATATTGATTCTGACATTTTGTATATCTGTACTTCAGATAAATATATTAAGTTTCATATAGAAGTTAAAGAGCTTGTTACTTTTAAGATATCATCCCATCTGTTGTAAAAAGGCACACGGCACTCGGCACTGCACGACACAGGGTAAAACCGTGAGCAGTTTCACTTATGTTTCTTCGACAAGTTTTCTTTTACTCTGAATTTTACAATTCGACCGATAAGATCAAACGGAATTGGTTTATCGAACGGAAACTGAACTGACCCTTTCCCTGTTTGATACTTTGAAAGTTCTTTTGCAAATTCTGAATGTCCAGTCGGGGTCGCATAAAATCCAATATGATTTTTGAAGGCAGCAAAATAAACCAGAGGTTTTCCATTTGTCTTATATGCAGGCATTTGATAGGCAATGCTTTCAACTGCATCAGGTGCATTTTCTTTAATTGTCGCTCTGACCTGCTCTAAAAGTATCTGAACGCTCTCCGGAAATGATTCAATGTAATTATCAACAGTCATTTTTATGAATTTAGCTTGTTTTTTTATTATTTAAAATTATATGTCAGCCCTATCTTAAGGTCAATAGATTCCAGCTCACTTAAATCGCCGGTTAAGTAATATCCGTAAAACTGTGAAGTAAATATTCCTGTTTTATTGTTAATCTTCAGACTCTCACTTATTCCAAAATCAATTCCTGCAGAGAAAGTAGTCCCTTTATATCTTTGTTCCTGGCCATTGTAGCCCGGATTAGAATAATAGTTGACATGAGTTATGGTTCCTTTGGGTCCCGAAGCAACAAATATTTTAAATGGATTGGTATTTAAAAGTATGAATTTAATATGAACCGGGATGTCCAAATAAATATCCCTCGATTCATTATGAACGGGACCGGAATAACCAAATTCACTTATAATGAAAGAATCTATGATTCGTTTTCCGGTAGTTCTGAACTCAATCCCAAAATCAGAAGAAAACCTTTTACTCAAATTACAGGTTAATTCTAATCCGGTGCCAAAGGGAATTATAGTTTCCCCTTTTTTAAAATGATATCCTCCGGCACTCATGGACGAAAGAATATATGATAATTTAACTTCAGAAAATCCGGTTAATTTTTTAACAGTAGTAGCGTGTCTGGCCGGTTCGAGCAAATCGAGTGACGGGGGTCCGGGTTTATCACCAGTTGCAAATCTGTCATGGGAGTTAGAGTAATGCAAAAACCGTGACGAACTTATTACCTTTATTGTCCGTGTTAGCTTGCGTTGTTATTTTTTGTCATAGTGATATCTGCAAGCATAGATTAAGAGATCAGCCCCTTCAATTTTATATACTAACCTATGTTCCAGATCAATTCTTCTTGACCAAAGTCCAGCAAGATCAAATTTGAGAGGTTCGGGTTTTCCAATACCCTCATATGGAGATCTTTGGATATCTTTAATGAGGTTATTGATTTTCTTGAGAGTCTTTTTGTCCTCAGTTTGCCAGGAAACATAATCTTCCCAGGCATTTTTAGAAAATACAATTCTCATTTCTCTTCAATCAATTTATGTTGAGCCCTTTTACCAGTCTTCATTTGCTCAATTGATTCAAAGAGTCTTTTAGCATTTTTCTTTGAACTTAAAAGATGTAGAGTCTCCATTATCGAATTGTACTCGTTAAGTGAAATGAGGACAGTCCCCTTACCGGATCCTCTTTTAATGATGAGAGTTTCGTTGTTAAACTCGACATTGTCAAGATAATTTTTTAATTCATTTCTGAATTCCGAATAGTTTGCAGCAATCATATTTGTAATATTTTTAAGTATTTATATAAGTACAAAGATACGTACTTAATATTAACTTCCAAGGAATATCGAAAATTTAACACTCGATTAGGAATTTTCGTTGAATGCAAGCTAACGGCCCGGAAATATGGGGAGATTGTGTTCCCGCTTTTTGCCGTCATGGTACAAATATTTTAATTGCGTGCAGATGCGCGTGTCCGGGTGCAACAACCATTACAAATTTGTTTTGAGTGCAGGAGCACCTGCCTGCCGGCAGGCAGGAAAGCAAAAAGTGTGACAAACAACTTACCCATAGCACTTGTCCGTGTTAGCGGTTCGTTGTTTTTTTTTCGTCATTTACATATTCCAAAATGTCACCTGGTTGACAGTCTAAGGCTTTACAAATTGCGTCTAAGGTACTAAAACGAATTGCTTTTGCCTTTCCTGTCTTTAAGATAGAAAGGTTAGATAATGTCAAATCAACTCTTTCAGAAAGTTCATTCAGAGAAATTTTTCGTTTTGCCATCATCACGTCTAAGTTTACAATGATTGGCATAGCTTAAACTGTTAAGTCATTTTCAGATTTCATATCTACGGCATTTTGCAAGATTTTTTCAAACACTGCCGCAGCAGTTGCAACTACGATAGAAACAAAAGTAGTTACGATACACATGGCAAGAAAACCCGCAGGGTCGTCATCTTTATTATGAAATATCCTTATGTACAGTCCTGCCATCACAATTAAAATGCTTAGTACGATTGCGCAATACTTTATACTCTTTAAAGTCCTAACAGAGTTTGATGAGAATACTTTATTTTGTCCGATATATCCAAGTAATTTGAACGCCTTATACAGCGCAACAAAAAAAGCGATTGATGCTGCATATCCATACAAGATGAACGGGTCAGAGTAAATGCTGAACAAGTCTAAGTTTGCGGCTCTTCCCTCGGTCAAGGGAAACCGAATCATAATGGCAAGTGCCACAATGCCGATAAGCACGATGACTGCCTGAAGAAATATTGTTGAAATTCTTTTCATAATGATTTATGAATTTTAGATTATGTCGCAAATATAATAAATAATTATTGATAAACAATAAATATTTATTATATTATAGAAATAATTGAAATAAAATAAATGTCTTTGTCTTATCGAACTGATGACAAAATTCAGAATTTTGAGACTATTAGGATTAGTTGGCTCGTCATCTTCAATCTTGACTAACGACAAAAATTAGTGTTAATAATCAAGATGTTATAAAATTATCAATTGTCCTGTTTTTCTCATCACCAAATCAATTTTTGCCGTTTTCCTGCGAATTTAACGATCTTAAAATCGTGGGGGGAATGACCGCTAACGGCCCGGCGGTATAATTATGTAAGCGTTACTCGACGAAGCATCCGGGTAGGGTCCTGATTCTTTAGCTGGTAAGCTGTCACGGTGCAAGGAGAGTACGGCGCCGTTTTTGCCGTCCGGGTACAAATTTTATTGAGCATTACGCGTGTCGCGGTACAAGTTTGATCGGCGCCGGTAAACTATCACGATACAGGATTTTTGTTGCGGGCACCAGCGCAGTGTCGCTGTACAGACTATCTCGGAGCCAGAAATTTGTCAAGGTGTAGGATTTTAATTGCGAGCTGATGCGCGTGTCCGGGTGCATATACCATTACAAAGCTGTCTTGGGTGCAGGAGCAAAAGCAAAAACTGTGACGAGCTTATTAATTATACCGTCCGTGTTAGGTTTAGGGCTGTTTTTAAATTCAATTATTTAAGTTGAAATATCTTAACTGAACTAACCTCAATTTGCCCGAGTCCAGGTTTATACTGCAAATGGATTCTGATATTTCGATTATAGCTTGCTTTAAAAGGTACTGTAACTATATCACCTTGCAATGAAGGTGTTGTAAACTCCGATGTTTCATTTACTCTAGATTGTATTTCTCCAGTTTGATCGTGACACCATAACCTGAACATCCCATTGGTGTTGGCAGTTGATTTTACAAAACAAGATATTTCATAGTTTTTTCCAATTTCCAAAAAGTCATTTACATTAATGTTAGAGCCATCCTCTCCTTTTGGTGCTATATTTCCTTCAAATATCATTTTGTTTTCGGCTAGCCTTGCGCAATTGCTTTGCCAATGATTTAACTGCCATGATTTATTTAATGGCAGATCTGCCACCAATATTTTCGGTTCGGCTGATTTAATCTGTTCTTGCCTTACAATATATAGCTTTTCAATCTCATCCATTTCCGCTTTTAACTCATTGTAATCTAAGTCTTTATTATGAGTTGACTTTTTGTCCATTTTTGCGAGGAGAATGGCTCCTCCTAAACAGAAAATAGTACCGAGTACATATAGTGGAGTTACCCAATTTGGAAGGTTGTCAGCATAGCAAATAGGTAGAATTGAAACTCCTGAAGACCCTGCAATTCCAAATAATATTGAGTAAATAATGGTAAGATTTACTTGTGTCTTTGGCTCTTTTGTTACTAGTCTCTTAATCCTATTCCAGTCAAATTTTCTTATGGAATAACTACCGTCATCGGAAGCAATATAGACGGTTTCTTCTTTCTTGTAATTAAATGCATTTCCGTCCATCTTATTTATCTTTTTGTGGTTGCTCGGTATCTTCTTGCGTTGTAAGTCCAATTTTTAAAGCATTGAAGTGCATTGTGTGACCACAGTTATTGCACGTGATAACTGCCAACGGTATAATGGGACCCCCAACCACTAATGTTCCGCCTTTGTGAAATTGTCTTAATTCCCAAAGTTGATCATAGAGTCCCCAGTCATTTTTTTTACATACCGGACAGGCTATACCGCCTACCCATTTTTCATTTAGCCATTTGGCTAGTTTTTCCTTCTCAATTTGATTTTCCATTTTTAGTGTCATTTAAAAAGATGAATTCATCATATATAAACTCAATTTTCTAGTTTTATCTATTTCTATAATTCTAAATATGTATCGCATTTTTCCTTAAACCTAACTTGTTTATATCCATACCAAACATAACTTTATCTCTTCCTGCCGCTCATCTAAATCACCATCCTGCTGCGAATACCATCATCCCCCACCCTCTCGTATGGCACAGTAAACCGGAATACCGATCCTTCTCCGGGCTGCGAAATAAACCATATCTCCCCGCCCAGCAGTTCAACATAGGCCTTTGGTGATCGGCAAACCCATACCGGTACCGCCATAGCTGCGCGAAGAGCTGCTGTCGCCCTGGAAAAACCTGCTGAAGATCCTTGCCTGCTGCTCAAAAGGAATACCTGATCCTGTGTCGGAAACGTAAAACTCGATCTTCCCCTCTTTAACTGAATAACCGAATTCAACCCTGCCTTCAAATGTGAACTTCAAAGCGTTCTCAACAAGATTTCCTAAGCACCTCTGTCAGCTTATACCAGTCAGTATAAACATCAGCCTCGCCGGTATCATGCTCAGGCTCAAAGCTTAACAGGACCCCTTTTGCGGATGCCTTTCCCCGGAACTGGTCATATATCTTCAGGAGTACCGAATTTAAGGTTCACTTTATCTTTCCTTATTTTAATCATTTTTGCATCGATCTTCGATATCTCCATAATGTCGTCAATGATCTCGAGCAGATGATCAGAATTACGTGTAATTATATCAAGATACTCCTTCCGGCGCGCCGGGAAATCAATATGCTCCCCGAGAAGAGCTGAAAAACCCACAATAGCATTCAGCGGGGTCCTTATTTCATGCGATATATTCTGAAGCAGATCAGTTTTAAGGAGGTCATACTCATCTTCTTTCTCTTTTATTCTCTCAAGGTACAGCTTGCTGCCGGTGATATCGTAAAGTATACCGAAAGCACCGGCTGCTTTTCCTGTTTCCTCATCGATCAAAGGAAGCGAAGAATAGCGGATCCATTTTCTTTCGTTTCCTGCTGTTTTTACCAGGATTTCCGCATTATAGCTCTCTATCTCCCCGTTCCGGAATTTCAGGTGCACCTCTGACATATCCGCAGGAGTATCCTCAGACAGAGGAACTATTTTTTCGATCATGCCTTCAAATACCTTTTCAGTGAAATCTCCGGGCGCAACACCCAGAAGCTCTGTTATCCCGGCCCCAACATCAGGAATAAGATCCCTCTCCGGGCTGCTCTCCGAAAATTAACCGGAAAGGTACCAGGCCGGCATTTTCAATAACCCGGTAAAGAAACTCACCCGGATCCTGTGATCTCACCTCATTATCGCCGGCCTGATACCCGGAATTGTATTGCAACTTGTCAAATCTCATAATAGATATTTTTTGTCTATTTTCTAATCTCCTTCACGTTATGCCTTAACGCCTTAACGCCGTTATCCCAAAATAATTATCACTTCACCGGTCCCATTTCAGAGGGATCAATAAAGTGCATTAAATCAATCTGATTATAAACAAGTCGTTTTTGCCTTTCATCAAAAACATAGTTTAATAGTAACAGGCTGAAAATTGTTACCTTACTGTGAATAACTTTTTTCAACTGACTTAAAAAAAAAATTACATTTGAACAATATTATTGCTCCGGGAGAGAGTTACATTTACTGTGAAAGAATACACTGATATTGAGATCATTGAGTGTCTGCGTAACCGCCAGAGTTATGTGGTGCATTATCTGTCGGACAGATACCTGCCCATGATACGGCTTATGGTCACTCAGCTTGGCGGTACTCCGGAAGATGCAAAGGATATTTTCCAGGAAGGTCTTATGATAATGCTTGAAAAGATTGATAACAAGGAGTTTGCACTTACATGTAAATTCAAGACATTCCTTTATTGTGTATGCGAAAACCTCTGGAAATCAATTATTGCGAAACGGCAGGCAGCAGTAAATTACTTTGCCAGAAGGACGGAACCTGAAGACGAAAAGGATTTCACCGAAGTGATGGATAATAACTTGTGCAGGGAAATATTCTTAAGTGTATTTGATACACTTGACCCTGTCAGTAAAAATATCCTGAAGCTCTACTGGGAAGAGGTATCACCTCAGGAGATCGCCGACAGGCTCGGATATTCCTATGGTTATGTCAGGAAGAAAAAATGCGAGGCACAGGCGGAGCTGACCGAGAAAGGTGAAAAAACATCCCGATTACCAGAAGATTGTTAAATCCGGGAATTGTGGCCAAAAAGGTAGTGTGTTAGGGTACAGGGTAAGAGATTACAGGACGCACAGATGCACGACTCAAGACGCAAGGCATCACAGAATCGAGAAACGAGAAACAAGAAACAAATGAACGGGAAGAACAGATATGAAGGAGAAAAACAGGGGACCAGATCCGGTGAGAAATTCATGGGATGATCCTGGTTTTGAGATGCTTCTGTCTCCCGGGGATTCTGCCCTGTTTGGAAAAATAAGTGATTATTATGAAAGGGTTATCCGATATTGAGGATGTAAAAAGCGATCCTGCTTACTCCGTTACAAACGATGAAGTTAAAGTGATGATTTCAGATTATCAGAAAAACACTATACTGAATAAGGATAATGAAAAATTCATCCGTGACAGCCTTGACGAAGAAACACCGGAAGAGAAGTTAAAAAATGAGATCAGTCAGATAAAAGATGAGATAAGCCAGTAGCAACCTAAATGATATTTCCTCGGAGTGGGTTAAAGAGTGGCACGAAAAGAGACAGAGGAACAGCAACAAAGATTCGAAAACTGAGGAAATCCGTAATTTTATTACCGGCTCACTGAAGCAGGAGGAGATCGGCGCTGAAATAAGATCAGATGAATGGAAGAAGAGTGGATTGAGCAAATCTCTGATAACCCGGTACACTTCATTGGCAGCTGCCGCTGTCATCGGCGCTGTTTTCCTGATCAGATCGCTTCTCCCATCTGACGATCCTCAAAAGATATTCAGTAAATATTATGAACCATTCAAGGCAGTTTCTTCTAGTAACCCGGAGCACAGGCGCCAATGAGAGTGAAAGTCTTTACAAAGCTATCGCAAGCTATAAATCAGGCGATTACCAGGCTGCAGCTGCCGGATTTTCTGAAGCAATGCTTAACGGGACAGAATCTTATTTCTGCCAGTTTTTTACCTGGGCATCACTGAGTTAGAACTTGGAAATTATAACAAAGCCATTGATCTGCTTAATGGAGTTGCAAACCAGAAGAGTGACGTATGCAAAAGAGGCAACCTGGTATCTCGGACTTGCTTATATTAAATCAGGTAATCAAGATTAAAGCTTCGGAATGTTTTGAGCTTCTTGCCCGGTCACCAGGCTTTTACAGCGACCGTTCTGAAAAGATCCTGCGCCGCCTCAGATAGAGGATCAGAATTCACACCAATAATTATTACACTTAATGGCACAAATAATTAATACCGGAGCGCAAGATAGCTCGTTTCTACTGGTGAATGTGTTTCCCAGCACTTCATATGCTGCCCAGTAATAGGGCTCGCAATAAGCAGGCGGAGATCTCTTCAGGTATTTCAGTTTTGCATGACGCAGGGCATCATCCTTGTGTTTGCCCTTTCGAAAGCGATTATAATAAAAATCTGAATTATTTCCGCGCTTATTTCATCATTAACTTCCCAGGCAGTCATGATCACTGAAGAAGCACCGGCAAGAATGAATCCTCGGGCAAGACTCATCAGTCCCTCGCCATGATACAAAGTGCCTGTACCAGAGTTACAGGCGCTCAGAACAACCATTGGTGATTTCATCCTTGAAAGGCTGATCTCATAATTATAGAGTCTGCCGTCTTCAAGGGTATCATTGTGAGTATCGAACAACAGGTAAGAGTATCTCGAATCTGTGGAATCAGATACGGAGTGCATTGCAAGATGAAATATAGCAGGTTCCTGCATCGACAGTCTGAAGTTGGTCTCTGTTGCAGATTCTCCGGTAAATCTCTTTCCCCTGAACCACCTGTAAACTGATTCTAGTTCGTTAACTGTTCCCGAGGAGCGAATCAGGAACAGAGACCGTGATCGGCTAGTTAAACCATAATCAGGTGCAAAGGACAATACCTCCTCCCCTTCCTGCCTCGGGAAGCTGTTATTGAAAATCAGTGATGAAAAGTAAGCAGTATGAGATTGAATAATCATAAAGAAGGTATTGAAGTCCTTCATAATCTGACTGATCCGGTTCCGGCTCTTTCACAAGGAATGCATCAAATGGCAGCCAGGCTATCTCTTCATCAGGAATTATAATGAGCTTATTACCGGTAATAATCTCCCGGACCGGCTTACAGCAGGCTTCCATACATATAAGCCAGAGCGCCGGTAAACTCAGCGAAGTTATTATCCGCAGGATGCTGGAATGAAATTTCTGATTATCCCGGCATTTTTTGAAAAAATGGAATCAAGACTGGTCTCCCGGAATTCAAAATCATCCCTTGTAATCACAAGGGTATAAAGTTCCCTCTTTCCCTCTTTGTACTGATTTGAAAGCAGGTAATCAACTATTGTTTCATTACGGTGAAGGTGTTTTTGTATTCCGGCCAGCGGGACAGGTTCGATTTTCTGAATGAGATCTGCTATACTGCGGGAATTCCCTGTTTATCTTATCTGTTATTTTTTCCTTTTCACGGTTCATGTCAAAAACAGCATCCTTCCAGAGAGAGATCCTGGTGCTGTCGGGACTGGTTTTTCGGGATTCCTCAATTATCAGATTGTTATAGGCTGCAATATTGCCGGAGAGCGTGTTCTGCTTTTCCCTTGTAGTGTCATGGATCGCGGCCGAATAACAGAAAATTATTTTCAGTGATCTCATTCCGGAGCACGGCTGATTTGGCTTTCTGGGCAATGTTGTATATTTTCGTCTTTCACCGCACTGTCACCGGTCAGTGAATATAATTTACTGGCAATGTGAACAGCAAACAGATAGGTTTCTTTTTCGTTATCAGAAAGATATATGCGGCTGTCTTCAGTAAGATAATTATTTCTGATGTTGTCGATCAGGTGCAGGGCAAGTTCAATTGTTTCGAGACTTTTATTTATTGTTTTGAGTTTTAAAGCATTGTCATTCTGTTCATTTGCATAGAGTTCAAGAGCACGGGCTTTGCTTTTAAGGTTTTCGAGAAGCCGGATATCGAAAAGAGAAGAATCGACATGCGGGTTTGAAAAGATATCCGGATTATTAAAATCATTTACTACTGCTATAAGGGATTTCTGATAATACTCCAATGCTCTCCTGTAATCCGCCTGAGCCAGATAATCATCACCCAGATGCCTCCAGGATAATGCAACAAGAGAATGTTTTTCTCCATAGTTCTTCAGACAGATGGATAATGCTTTACTGTGAGCTTCAAGCGCTTCGGTATTTCTTCCCTCAGAACGCAAAAAGAGACCATAATCAAAGTAGACCTCAGCCATTCTGTAATAATTCCCGCCAAATTTACTATTGATTGTGTTTAAAGATCTGGTAAAATATTCTTCGGCTTTGTCTAAACTGCCGGTTTGTGCATAAGTTTTGGCCAGGTTCAGAAATGTCAGTTCAGTTTCTGGCAAATTATTATTCAGCTTTAAACGGGCACTTTTTTCCAGGTTTTCCAGTGCTGAACTATAATCCCGCATCTCATAATATATTATTCCAAGATTTAAATATGCAGTCGAAAGACTTTGCAAAACTGATTTGTCCTGATTTTCAAGGTTTTGAAATATCCTTATTGCCTTTTCAAGGAATTCGATCGCAGTGGAATATGATCTCCGGAAAGTATAGATCCTGGATTTATTATTATAAATAGAAGCCAGGTCCTTATAGATTCTCTTTTTTATTTGGTGTGAGGTTTTCAGCCTTATTAAAATAGTCAAGGGCTTCCGTGTATAAACCAAGTTTCATCTTAATTAAGCCAAGATTATTAAAGGCTGCAGCTAAATAACTTTCGGGTAACTTATTTTTGGAATCAAGAACCGTCAGCATGTATCTTTCAGCGCCGATAAAATCTCCCGAACTGTATAAGTCATTAAATTTAACAAACATGCTATACATATCGTCCTGCTGGGCGATTATATGGCTGACTGAAAGACAACCCGACAGGAAAATGAAGAGTATAAAAACCTTTTTCAATCTGGTCATTTATACCGAAAGAATCAGGTAACAATTTCAGAAAAAAGATCAAGAATAATCATAAAAAACCGGAAAAAAAAGGGGCTTTTTTGAGAGCCCCTTTCTCACCGGGAAATTTCACTAACTATCCCTCTTTTTTGGGAATAATAACAAGGTCACCGCCACCATCACCATCACCGCCCCTAACACGGTTCATTGCATGCAGATCAAGTATTTCATCTTTTGAGAATTTTGAAATCAACTCATCAAAATCTCTTTTTGTTGTTGCTGTTGTGTCTACTTTTTTCATGTTTTTAAATTTTAAGATTAAGTTCTGAAGTTTTATTTTAATAAGAGCCATATTGTTACCCTTATATTCATACATATTACTGTTAAAAATTCTTAAAGAAAGATTAAACATTACCAGATCAAATGATTATAAAAGTTGAAATGAAGCTATTTTAAAAGAGAAACCGTTTCAGGAGAGCCGGCCGGTCAATTCTTAAATCATGAAAATTAAAACCGGAGGGTAACAATAAAGGAATTATTCCTATAAAACAACTCACCGTGAAAGCTCTTTTAATGTTTGTTTAATCCGGGATGAACGTGATTTTTTAACTTAACTGAATACTAATTCTAATTCAGAAGATGACTGAAAAATATTTTATTAGCACAAGTCCACGTATAAGTGGTAGTCATACTGTTCACAGGCAGGGGTGTCCGTTTTTACCGGAGCCCCGAAGAAGGATCTCTCTTGGAGTTTTCCAATCATCGCGAGAGGCAGTTAAGGAAGGGAGAAATTATTTCGGAAGAGCGGACAACTGTCCCTTCTGCTCAAAAGAGGATAATGAGATGAAGAGGAAAGCTTTTGCTGTAAGACAGGCTAACCCGGATTTGATTTCATCCGCCCGGATGAAAAAAGTGCCATGGGTGAATCTGATGTTCTGCTCCCTCAGCTGATACTACTGCATAACAGCATAACGGCATAACGCATAACAGCATAACGGTCCGTAACTGAAAAAACCTACTTCAGCGGAAGGTTCATTTTCTTCAAGAGTGCAACATACCGCGGATTATCTTTCAATTCAGGATGGTTAATAACAGCTAATGAAATATAAGCCAGATGTCCCGAGTTTTTCTTCGTAGGCTTTTTCATAATAATCCATGGCTTTATCATATTCTTTCATGATCAGGTATCTATTTGCCTGTCCGGTAAATGAAATGCTCCCTCCTTTGCTATATACTTCTTCATTTACTTTTATTCTGTCTTTTATGACTGCAATATAGCCCTTTTTGTGAAACAGACTGTCAAGTGTGTGCAAGATATTTTTCATTTGTCCAGTATATTCTTCTTCTATAAGTTTCATACCATTTCAAAGTATCACCAATGGCTAAATTTGCATGTGTCACGACATCAAGTGCAAAATTAGTTATCAGGATCAATGGAAAGTGCTTTTTCGGATTGTTTAAGAGCAGCCTCGAAGTCGCCGGCATATATCATTATTTGTCCGTATAATCCCAGTACCAGAGGTCTCAGTGGATCCAGTGCCAGAGCCAGGTTAGCCTGGTATATTGCTTCATCCCTTCTTCTCAGTGTCATCAGCAGATGGGCATAATAGACTCTGGCTAATGCATCATTCGGATTTAGTTCAAGTGTTTTTAAGAATTCCTTTTCACCAGCCTCCCAGTCCCATCCTGGCCATACTGTTAATACTGCTTTAATAAAGTGTGAATTAGCTGAATTGGGATCTAAGTCAAGGGCTTTGTTCATATATTCGGTTGTCTTTTTATATGTTTCAGTCAGCGGCCCGTAAGCTAAGCCTCCAATCGCATTCCAGGTCATTGCCATGCCTGCATACGGATCTGCCCAATCCGGAGCTTTATCAATGGCAATCTGGAAATAGTGCAGTGCGCTATCCATATCTTCGGTACCAAGCCGTTCCCAGTGAAACTGTCCTTTCATATAAGCAACCAGGGCTTCAGGATTTTCTGTTCGGGATGCCGCTAACAAACGTTCTTCACCTGGAGTCAGTTTGATCTTCACCTCATCCGCTATCTTCTTAGTGATACGGTTATAAAGGTTTAGTATCTGGCTCTTCTCTTCCTTATAATCACTCATCCAGACTATTTCTTCCTGCGGAAATGCACTGATCAGGCTCACCTGGATATCCAAACTGTCGATATAACCAAATACTGATACCTCAATTGCAGCATCAACATTTAGCTCAGATGCAATTTCATGCACCTGCTTGTCAGTATTTTTATATGCATTGGATGACGTTTTGCAGATAACCCTCAATCCGCTGAGACGCTTGGATATCCGATATCAGGCAGGATTGCATTCCTGAAATTAAAGTACTCAAGCCCGGCATCACCAGTATAATTGCTAAACGGCAGAACAACAAGTGATTTAATTGATTTGGTCAGGGTCTGCTTCCCCCCGCCGATGAGGTTAAACAATATCAAGGGACACAGTTATAATAGCTCCAGCCAGGATAATACTTGCCGCTATGATGATCCGTTTCCATGCTTTAGGCATTGTTTTTCTGAAAGCGACCGGTTCTTTCCTTTTTGCTTGCGGTAAATCGGGCGCTGTTACAACGGTTTTTTGAGCCACTATATGTTTCATGTACCACTCCAGGACAGTAGCCAGATCGAGCAGTACAGGTTTTACCTGCCGTGGATCAAAATCCTTGGGATGGGTGCCAAATGTCGAAAGACTGTTAAGGTTCTGCATGGAGACCACAATATTGTGAGGCACCTTTTCCTCCTTGTGCAGTTTATCGATAATGCCTTTAAGCGGCTCGCTTCCCCGTGGTCTTTTCAGTTCACGTTCGCTCAGTTCTGTAATGATTATTTCAAGGCATCTTCTGGCGTATAACAGCACGATATTCTCGTCATCCGTTTTGATCAACCGTTCCAGTTCTTTGTCAAGCCTGGGATTTTGACCTTTATAAGAATCGCAGAGTTTAACCAGATCCTTAATTTCGGCAGACCAGATAGTCATTTTTCAATTTTTAAGAGGAAATTTATCCAGTTATATTTTGTCGCGCATCCTCTGCAGAATAGTATTTTAAATATACATAAGTAAAAATACGCAATAACTGATTACGTGTCAAGGTTTGTCGGATTGAAAACTCCTTAATAAGTATGACAGCCAGTATTTTCGGTCTTAAAAATAATTCTTTCAGCAGCTAATTCGGTAAAAATGATTTTGCCAGTTCCTCACTGTCGCCATATTTCTTCATAAGCTTTGTCAGTCGTCTTATGAAGATTTTTCCTGACTGAAGCATAAGCCGGATCGTTATATACATTCTTCATTTCCTGAGGATCTGTTTTAAGGTCATAAAGTTCCCATTCATCTATATCATAATAATAGTGGATGAGTTTATATCGTTCCGTGCTCATTCCATAATGTCGTTTGACCATATGAGATCCGGGATATTCATAATAATGATAGTAGTGTTCTTTTCTCCAGTTTGAAGGAGTTTTGCCTTTCAGAACCGGAACCATGCTCCTCCCCTGCATATCTGACGGTACTTTAACTCCGGCCATATCAAGAAATGTCTCCGCCAGATCGATATTTGAAACCATATCATTATTTACGCTTCCGGGTTTTGTTACCCCCGGCCATTGAATCAGAAGTGGTGTACGGTATGATTCCTCAAACATCCACCGTTTATCGAACCAGCCATGTTCACCAAGATAAAATCCCTGATCGGATGCATAAATTACAATTGTATTCTTATCCAGTCCGTTTTCTTTCAGGAAATCAAGTACTTCTCCAACACTTTTATCAACAGCAGCAATACAGGCAAGATAATCCTGCAGGTAACGCTGATATTTAAATCGTATAAGTTCATTCCCTGTAAGATCCGATTCATAAAATTTTTTAATAATTGGATCATATACTTCATCCCAGGCTGCCAGTCTGGATGAATCCATACGGGTCAGTCCGGTGCTTTTCATTTTTGATTTATCCCTGTACAGTTTAAGATCCTCTTCAATCCTCATTGTTTTGGAGATTGTCATATCCTGGGTTTTCTCAGCAGTTCCCCTGTTCGAATAATCATCGAATAGGGTTGCTGGTTCAGGAAAAGTGACATTCTTATAAAGAGTAAGTTCATTTGGTCCGGGCTGCCATTCCCGGTGTGGTGCTTTGTGGTGCATCATAAGCATAAATGGCTTTCCGGAATTTTTAGCCTCCTTCAGCCATTTAATGCACTTTTCTGTAATTATTTCAGTTACATATCCGTTTTCAATATGATTGCCATCTTTGTTTATAAAATCAGGATTATAATAACTGCCCTGTCCCGGAAGTATTTCCCAGTGATCAAAGCCTGTCGGATCTGATCCGAGATGCCATTTACCGATCATTGCAGTAGTATACCTGCTTTCTGAAGAAGTTTTGGAAATGTCTGCTGGGAACCGTCAAATGGTTTCTGTCCTTCATTGTTAATAAATCCATTAAGATGGCTGTATTTTCCGGTCAGTATAACAGCCCGGCATGGCCCGGATATTGAGTTGGTTACCAGACACCTGTCAAAACGCATACCGTCCCTTGCGATCCGGTCGATATTTGGTGTAGGTGCATGATCCTTCAATGCTCCTCCATAAGCGCTGATTGCCTGATAAGCATGATCGTCGCTCATAATATAGACTATATTGGGACGCTGGCAGACAGCTTTCTGAGCAGCTGCATTCTGACTGAAAACAGTACTTATTCCCAATAAAGCCGTGAATTTAAGGTCGAAATGCATAAAAAAAGTATGAGGTTAATTCTTAATTTGGTTATACGCAAAAATTATTAACTATCCTTAATTTTTTGCAGGAGTTCTGTTAATTCTTTAACAATAGCCTGATTTTCAGGTGCTAAATTATTTTTTTCTCCAATATCGGTTTTGAGATTATAAAGCTGGGGCATCGGATCATTTCCTGTTTCAGTATTTGTATTTACCTGAACCTTTACTCCCGGACCCGGTTCGATAAATTTCCAGTCGCCTTTAATAATTGATAATCTCCCGTTTGAAGAATGTTCTACCAGCCATTCCCGTCCTGATCTCTGCTTTTCCAAGCAGTGTATTGAGGTGGTTGTGGCTGTCAGGTCCGGCTCCTTCCGGCATTGATGTTCCGGTAAGCTCAGCAAATGATGCCATAAGATCAATCTGGCTGAAAAGTGCATCGGAAACCCCTTTCTTTATTGTGCCTTTCCAACTGGCAACAAATATAACCCTTGTTCCACCATCGAAGGCACTGTATTTTCCTCCGCGAAGTGGTCCGGCAGGTTTGTGCGACCCGAGAAGTTCAACAGCCTGGTCCTTGTATCCGTCATCAACGACAGGTCCATTGTCGCTTGTTACTATTATAAGTGTGTTTTTGGTAAGCTTTAATCTGGCAACAGTTTTTACAATCTCCCCTACTGACCAGTCAAATTCAAGAATGGCATCTCCCCTTGGTCCCATTCCGCTCTTTCCTGCAAAACGCTGATTTGGCACCCTGGGAACATGAATATCGTGTGTTGCGAAATACAGAAAGAATGGATTCTCTTTATTGTCTTCAATGAATTTAACAGCCTTTCCGGTTATCACATCAGCAATATCCTCATCGATCCATAAAGCTGATTTACCGCCAGTCATATAACCGATACGGCTTATCCCGTTTACGATTGTCATATCATGTCCATGGCTTGGGTGCATTTTCAGAAGCTCAGGATTCTCCTTCCCGGTTGGCCAGTTTCCTGTCTTCTCTTTGTAATTTACAGTTATCGGATCGGCAGGATCAAGTCCGGCAACTCTTCTGTTCTCGACAAAAACGCATGGTACCCTGTCGCCTGTGGCCGGTATGATGAAGCTGTAATCAAATCCTATATCCAGCGGGCCGGGTTTAATTTCCCCATTCCAGTCTGGTCCTCCGGCCGGACCAAGACCAAGATGCCATTTTCCGACAACACCTGTTGTGTAACCTGCATTTTTCATTATTGAGGGAAGTGTAATCCGGTCCAGGAAGAATTATGGCTGATGCGTCACCCGGCAAAACACCTGTTCCTTTTCTTCTCCAGGCATACTCACCCGTAAGCAATGAGTAACGCGAAGGAGTGCTGGTTGCAGATGTGCAGTGGGCATTCGTAAACCGAAGTCCCTGATTTGCAAGCCTGTCAATATTTGGGGTTTTCAGGCTTGTTGCACCATAGCAGCTGACATCACCATAACCAAGATCGTCGGCATAGATGATGATAATATTGGGTTTTTCAGGTGACTGTGCATTTGAAAAAGGAGTTGCAGCAGATATTAATCCAAGCAAACCAGGAATAATCTTTTTTGTCTTCATAGACTTATTTTTTAATTCCTTTGTGCTCCTTTGGGCATTACTTTGTGTCCTTTGTCGTTACAAGAAACTCCCACGAAGGTTCACTGAGAGGTCATCATGAAGCTATCAGAGGATCTAACATTTATTTTTCATATGCAAATGGAAACACTTCTGAAGGTAGTATGTGCCTGTTTCATAAGTTCTTCCATCTTCTTTACAATTTCCGGATTCGATGCTGACAGATCGGTTGTCTCTCCTTCATCTTTTGAAAGATCATATAATTCAGTTGCACCCTGTGGAACCTTGTCGACATTCAGCCTGACTGCTTTCCAGTCACCCATTCTTACAGCAGTTTTACCACCCTGCTCATGGAATTCCCAGTAGAGATATTCATGCTTTTTCTGCTTTTTACCCAGCAATTCAGACAGAAAGGAAATACCGTCGATTCCTTCCGGAACTGTTGAACCGGTAATTTCGGCAAGTGTCGGCATTACATCCCAGAAAGCAGATACATGGTCAGAAACAGATCCTGCCCTGACTTTTCCGGGCCATTTAACTATCATCGGGGTTCTGATTCCTCCTTCATACATATCGCGCTTATATCCTTTAAGAGGGCCATTGCTGTTGAAATAATCAGGATCAGCACCTCCTTCAAGGTGAGGTCCGTTATCGGATGCAAAAATTACGATCGTATTCTTTTCAAGTCCCAGTTCTGTCAGTTTTGAAATTATCTCACCCACATAATCATCAAGCTGTGTTACCATTGCTGCAAAAGCTGCATGTGCTTCAGGTTGTGAGCCATAAGGTCCAAGCCTGAAATCTGGTCCTTCATCAGTTCCCTTGAATGATTTTTCAGGATCAAATTTTCCCCTGAACATCTTCATATATTCTTCTTTTGCAAATAGTTCTGCATGCGGAATAGTTGTCGGATAAAAAAGAAAGAAGGGTTTATCCTTATTCTGTTCAATAAATTCCAGCGCCTCTTTGTGTATCAGGTCAGCACTGTAGGCTCCGGTTTTACTGCTGTCATTTTCATGGATCAGTATCTTTTCATGATTATGCCAGAGATGGTCAGGATAATAATTATGAGCCAGGCTCTGGCAGTTGTAGCCATAGAATTCATCAAATCCCTGGGAATTTGGGTCACCTTCAGTATCGATATAACCAAGTCCCCATTTACCATAGGCGCCTGTAGTATAGCCTTTTGCTTTAAGCATTTCAGCCACCGTAAAGGATTTTGCCGGCAGAGGCCATTGTCCTTCCGGCTCCCAGCCTTTGTTTCCCCTTATCGGCGTATGTCCGGTATGAAGTCCTGTCATCAGGCATGAGCGCGACGGAGCGCTGACAGTACACCCGGTATAATGTTGTCTGAAAAGCATTCCCTGCTGAGCCAGACGGTCAATATTCGGAGTGGAGAATTTCTGCTGGCCATAACAGCTCAGATCCCCATAACCGAGGTCATCAGCAAGGATGATAAACAATGTTTGGCAATGGCTTTTCCTTGTTTGTCTGGGAGCATGATACAAGTGCAAGGGAAGCACATAGAGTGACAGGAATTTGGATTTCATTATTGTGATTGGTTACTGGTGCTTGTTGCTGGTTATTCTTTGGTTTAGGCTTGCCAATTCCGCCTTGACAGCTGACGGCTGAGGGCTGATGTAAATCTAACTTATAGCTTCCTTATCTTAATCTTAAATGCCTCCTGCGGATTTTTAACCAGTATCTGATCAATTTCATCATCGGTCAATCCTTTTTCTTTCAGGACCGGAATAAAGAAATCAAATATATCAGTATATCCGTTAAATGTTCCGCCTCCCGGTTTAGCAGGATCATACCAGCCTGAATCGTGGGAAATAAGAACCCGGAAAGAAAACCCTGCTTTTTCAGTTTAACAATCCTGTCGGCATACCATTCAATGCTGTTTGGAGCTCCAGGTTCAATATTTCTTCTGTCGCGTATATTGTCAAGTGAGATCCAGGCTCCCTCCTTTGCAGCCCTGATATTTCCTTCCAGGGTTCCGCCCTGGGCATGAACCCAGATAAAAGCTGAAGGATCGACCCCATTTTCCTTTAAGAATATCAATCTGGGCAAAAGCAGGATTATCAGGTCCTGTATGAGAAGCAATTACAAGACCGGTTTTAAGATGAGTCATGGCAGCAGCAGTGATGATCTTCATGTGTTCATCAGACAATGTATCATCAGGGTTAACCGCTATTTTGATGAATCCTGGTTTTATTCCTGTATCTTCAATCCCGTTTTTAAATTCACTTATCCATAGATCCGGCAAGTTCCTGTGCATTCAGCTTGTAAAAGCTTTTTGGAATATACTTATTATTATCTGCACCATAGTATCCGGTATTTGTTATAAAATTGACGCCCTGTCATGCGTGAAATAGATCTTAGCAGTAACGGATCGCGTCCGAGACATGCAGGAGTACATTCGACAATTGTTCTTACTCCTTTTCCCTTTGCTTCAAGGACAAATGGTAATGCTTTTTCAATTACCGAATCGCTGGTTCCACCTGAAATATCCGGTGCTGTCTGCACCAATGAAGTCGACCAGGATATGTTCATGTTCGAGAGTAATTCCCATTTTGCCTGGCGATTCCGGTCCGTTGACAGTCATAATGTATTCGCGGGGAGCTGGTTTGCAGGTAATAATTATTATCCCGAAAACCAGAAAGAGTATAAGCCACAGAATTATCTTAAGATCATCAAAATCGTCTTTTTCCATTGAAAGAAGAATTATCAGGTTTCAATGGCAATAAAATTAAAACAATTTTATGAAAAATGTAGTAGAGACAGGTCGCAGACCTGTCTCTACTACAATAAAATCCATTTGGGTAATTATTTATACGAATCGACGTGTACGTTTTTTACTGCCCTGCCTGAGGGATCGATCATTGTTTTTAAATGATGCATCCCATGCAAGAGCTTCAGCAGTGCTGCAGGCAACTGAAGGTACCGAGGGCACACAGGATGCTGCAGAATCGGACGGGAAATGCTCAGAAAATATCGATCTGTAAAAATATTCTTCTTTCGACATTGGAGGATTGATCGGGAAACGGTATTTTGCATTTGCCAGCTGCTCATCGGAAACCTCCTTTGAAGTCAGGGCTTTCAGTGAATCAATCCAGTTGTAGCCAACACCATCCGAAAACTGTTCCTTTTGTCTCCATGCCACACTTGCGGGAAGGTAGTCCTCAAAAGCTTTTCTGAGAACCCATTTTTCGATACGATCTTTTGAGGTCATTTTATCCCTGGGATTCAGACGCATTGCAACATCCATGAACTCTTTATCAAGAAACGGAACCCGTCCTTCAACACCCCAGGCGCAGAGAGATTTATTTGCCCGCAGACAATCATAAAGATGTAGTTTACTGAGTTTTCTGACAGTTTCCTCATGCAATGCTTTAGGATTTGGAGCTTTATGAAAATAGAGATATCCTCCGAAAGATCTCATCGGCTCCTTCTCCTGAAAGAACCATCTTCACTCCCATCGATTTAATAACCCTGGCCAGCAGATACATGGGTGTTGATGCCCTGACAGTTGTTACATCGTATGTTTCAATATGATAGATTACATCGCGGATAGCGTCAAGTCCCTCTTCGACTGTAAAGTTTATTTCATGATGAACTGTCCCGATATGATCAGCTACCTTTCGTGCAGCTGCCAGATCGGGTGATCCGGTAAGTCCGACGGCAAATGAGTGCAGCTGGGGCCACCATGCTTCAGACATGTCGTCCGTTTCTATTCTTTTTGGAGCGAACTTCTTTGCAACTGCTGAAACCACTGAGGAATCGAGTCCTCCTGAAAGAAGTACTCCGTAAGGAACATCAGACATCAGCTGCCGGTGAACAGAAGCCTCCAGCGCTGATCTCAGATCATCAATTGAAGTCGTATTATTCTCAACTGCACTATAATCCATCCAGTCGCGGGTGTACCATTTCTTCATTACACCGTCCTTGCTGTAGAGATAATGTCCGGGAAGGAATTCCTCAATCTTTTTGCAAATACCTTCAAGGGCTTTAAGCTCAGAGGCAACATAGAAATTACCATACTGATCCCATCCCATATAGAGAGGGATGATCCCAATATGGTCACGTGCAATGAAATAGCAGTCCTTTTCCCTGTCATATAAAGCAAATGCGAATATTCCATTCATTTCTTCGAGAAATTCGGGACCCTTATCGCGGTAAAGCGGCAGGATAACTTCGCAATCAGAATGAGTCTGGAATTCATAAGTGCTTTCATAACGTTTTCTTATCTCCTGATGATTATATATTTCACCATTTACTGCCAGTATAAGGTTTCTGTCCTTGCTGTAAAGGGGCTGTCTTCCCGATTGTGGATCCACAATTGATAATCTTTCGTGAGCCAGTATTGCTTTTTCACAATAAAAGATTCCCGACCAGTCGGGACCGCGATGTCTGACCTTTTTTGACATTTTAAGGACTGTTGTCCTTAATTCCATATGATTTACCTTCAAATCAAAAACTCCTACTATTCCGCACATAATTTTTAATGTTGCAAGTTGCTGGTTAAATCGATTTTCATCTGTTTTTCCGGAAAATCAGAATGCAAAACTAATAATTAAATTTATATATGAAAGTAATAAATATAAAATGAATATAATAAAATATAGAATGAATGATAGAGAAATGATGTTTTTAGTATAAATTATTAATCAATATTGCATTATTCTTTAATGTATTAATTCGATAGCAGGTGATGGAATCGAAAAACCCTGCTGCTATTTCTCTTTAAAAACATGTTCAGTTAAACCCTTTAAAATTCGAAAATGTTTGATTTTCGTAATCTATTGTTTGGTTTAGGTTTTTTTTTGGACCAAATGTAATTGATCTTTGCACCATAGTAAAAAGTATAAAATTATTGACGCAAAAACTCAGTGAACAAGCCCTGATCGTTTATATTTTGGCTAACTTTATTAAAAGAAACGTGGAAATTTAATTAATTGAATATATTTTACTTAACAAAAATGAAAGGAGCAACTAAAATGAAACAAAGTAAGATTTTAATTCCGCTGGTAGTCTTATTTGTCAGCGTAGCAAATGTACGCGCTCAAGACTGGCCGCAGTATCTTGGACCAAACAGAAATAGTACATCAGCTCAAAAAGGCATTTTACGCTCCTGGCCCCAGAAAGGTCCGGAAGTCCTTTGGACTGTTAATGTTGGCATCGGTTTTGGCGGGCCTGTTGTTAAAGACGGGAAGGTCTATTTACTTGACAGGGATGATAAGGTTGGTGATAAACTAAGGTGTTTTGACTTTTCTAATGGAAAAGAACTCTGGAGCTTTAGCTATGATGCTCCAGGATCTGTTATGTTCCCCGGCTCACGAAGTGTACCAGCCTTAGACGGTAAATATGTTTATACCTGTGGTCCTTATGGAAACCTGTATTGCGTAGACATCAATACACACAAGCCAGTCTGGAATAAAAACGTCTGGAAGGATTTTGGAGGTGGTGACATTCCTAGATGGGCAATTACTCAATGTCCTATGGTTTACGGTGATCTGCTTATTTTGGCTTCACAGGCGCCTCAGGCAGGAGTTGTGGCTTATGAAAAGCTCACTGGTAAGGTTAAATGGACAACACCATCTCTTGGAACTGTAGGTTATGTCAGCCCGGCTATCGTAAAAGTCAGCGGGGATAACCATATTGTTATGATAACCGCTTCAGCTGGTCGAGGAGAAGGCGCCAAGCCTGGTGTAGTGGCCGGGATTGACCCCGTTACCGGGAAAATCCTATGGCAATATAATAACTTTTCCTGCGGGATTCCAGTATCCAGTGCTATTGATGCTGGTGAAGGCAGAGTGCTGGTTACAGGCGGATATAATGCCGGTGCAGCTATGTTTAAAGTTGAGAAGAAAACAGATGGTACCTATGGTGTCACAGAACTTTTTAAAAATCCAGATTTTGGATCACACACGCAACCACCTGTTCTGGTTAACGGGAATTTTTATGCCGATTGTTCCACTAACGAGAAAAAGAACGGTTTGGTTTGTATGAGTATTGACGGTAAGACTAAATGGAAAACCGAGAGATCTCCTGTATTTGATAAGGGTGGCCTGATTCTCGCCGATGGTTTGCTCCTCGGCTACAGATGGCACAACAAAATTATATCTTATTGAGCCTGATCCATCAGCATTTAAGCCAATAGCAACAGCAGAATTGCTTAAAGAAGGAGGAACAGGATCAGCTAATGATCCAATGGCTTCAAAAGTAGGTGGTGCAACTCAAAACTGGGCACCGCTTGCACTTGCCAACGGCAAGCTTCTGATCCGGGATCAAAGCTGGTTAATGTGTGTCAAAATTGCTAAGTGATACTTTTAATCATCTGATTAAAAAAGCAGCTATGTTTTACTGACTCTGATCATGAACATGTCTGAGGTTAAGAATTATTAAATATTGTTAAAATATTGTTATTCTTTAATATGATGATATTGCAGATATTATTTTTAGGAGTTTTTATAGTACATTTTCCTATATTGCGAAACTTAAACTAAAAAAGAATATTATGAAAAGAAGATTATCTAAGAATTACATTGACTGTTGTCCTGATATTAATTACCGGCAAACTTTTATGGACAGCAATTTGGATGGCGCGGACCGGGCAGAACAGGTATATATAATGAGACCGGCCTTTTAAAAGTCCTGGCCTGCATCAGGACCTTCACTTATATGGGAAGCAGAAGGCATCGGAATGGGTTATTCCAGTGCAACAGTAACCAATGATGCGATCTACATTACAGGTATAAGGGGTGATAAGGATGTTCTTACTGCTTTTACGCAGGATGGAAAGAAAAAATGGGATGTTGAATACGGAACCATGTCAAAGGTTCAAAGTTCTCCTGAAAGCCGGTGCACACCGACTTTCTACAATGGTAAAATTTATGTTGTAAGCGGTTCAGGTGAGCTTTCATGTGTCTCGGCAGATGGTAAGATACTATGGTCAGTTGATTATTATACAAAGTATAAATCTGACGGTTCCGCGTTTCGGAATATCAGAATCACCTCTTGTTGTTGATAACAAGGTTATTGTAACTCCTGGCGGAAACATTGCAGCAATGGCTGCTTTCAATGTTGACAACGGAAATGTAGTTTGGGAAACAGCATCTTTAAATGAAGGTTCCCAGTATGTAAATCCTCTGCTTATTGAAGAAAAAGGGATGAAAGTAATTGTCACTGTAACTCCCACATATATTATTGGAGTAAATGCAGCTGATGGAAAACTCCTGTGGAAATTCAATTTTGGTGCTGTCAATGCTGACGGAAGAGGTGGCAAAGAATTATATCCATACTCCAATTTACAGGGATGGTTATCTGTTTATGGCAAACGGTTACGGACAGACCTCCGCAAAAATCAAAATAAGCTTTGACGGGAAAGATCCTGAACTGGTATGGAAGAATCCGGATATCAATCCTCATGTTGGAGGAATGGTTCTGATTGGTAATTATATCTATAGTTCAACCCACGATAATAACTCAATGGGAAGATGGATTTGTGTTGACTGGACAACAGGTAAGACCATGTGGATAACAGAATGGAACAATAAAGGATCAGTAATATCTGCTGAAGGATTGCTTTATATTTATGAGGAAAAAACTGGCAATGTAGCGCTTGTCAGACCAAATCCGTGAAAAACTTGATATAATCAGTACCTTCAGAGTAACTAAAGGTACAGGTCCATACTGGGCTCATCCGGTGATAGATAAAGGAAGACTATTCCTCAGACATGGGGATTATCTTGGCTGTCTATAATATTAAAGCAAAATAATAAATTCCCCTTTACGAGCTCTAAAGGTGGGTTTACTCTGGACCTCGTAGCTAGTGAGCTCTGTAAACATCATAAATACAAGAATATATTAACCTCGTTTCACAGGGGGACATAGAGGTGCGAATAGAGAACAGATAGATTGACTGGAAGACATTATATGTCATTATTAAGTAGAAATACTATTATTATTGGATCTACAGTCTGCAATTTTTATTGCAGCTTTTTCCTGGTGGATTTTTGCCACTCCGTCATATAATGTTGTTGAACGTGTTCCCGGGATTGGACAACAGACCTCCTCAGAAGCAAATATCGGATTCAATAATAATTGGAGAATTCATTGATACGCTTGGCACGCTGGATGAGATTGTCCCGGGAAGCTGGCCCCGCTTCAGGGGAGCTGATTTTGACAATATAAGCAAAGATCCTACACCTCTTGCTGAATCATGGGATACATCTGGTCCTCCAGTTGTCTGGCAGACAACCCTTGGTGAAGGATATGCCGGTCCGGCTGTTCTGAACGGACGGGTGTATGTTCTCGATTACAATGAAAAAAGAAAAGCTGATATGCTCAGGTGCTTCTCCCTTAAATCCGGAAATGAGCTGTGGAGAAGATGGTATAATGTCGAATTCAAGCGTAATCACGGATATTCAAGGACAATCCCGTCAGTTACCGACAAGTATGTTGTTACCATAGGACCCAGATCACATGTTATGTGTGTGGATCCTTTGAATGGCAATCTTCTCTGGACCATTGATCTTGAGAAAGAATATGGCATTCCTGGAACGGTGAAGGGAAAAATAACACCTGAATTTTACAGTGGCCAGTGTCCCTTGATTGACAATGATATGGCAATTATTGCTCCGGGAGGTAAAGCCCTTATGATCGGAGTTGACTGTGCCACCGGAAAAGTAATCTGGAAAACGCCGAATCCTGATTCACTGAGAATGTCTCATACGTCAATAATGCCAATGACCATTTATGGTAAGAAAATGTATGTCTATGCAGCGCTGGGAGGAGTATGCGGTGTGTCGGCCGAAGGTGATGACACGAGGAAAACTATTATGGAGAACCACTGACTGGAATCCTTCAATTACAGTTGCTTCCCTGTTTACCTGGGAAATGGTGAAGTTGCTGCTTTTGGCAGCTATGGAGCAGGTGCAGCAAGGATTAAAATAAATAAGGATGATTCAGGTTTTTCAGCAGTGGTTATTGAGCAGCATAAATCATCTGATGGAATCGCCAGCGAACAGCATACTCCTATTGTCAAAGGTGATTATCTGTGGACTGTACTGCCGGAAAATGCCGGTGTTCTTAAAAAACAGCTTGCCTGCTACAAGAAATCCAACCTGATTACACCTGTCTGGTCAAGCGGAAAGGAAAACAGATTTGGCAAAGGTATGGGACCCTATATAATGAGCGGTAACAAACTCTATCCTCCTTGATGATGAAGGAACACTGTACTCTGTTCAGGATTGAAAACAATAAAGCTACACTTGTTTGCAAGTCATAAAGTAATGGATGCCATCGAAGCATGGAGTCCGATGGCTATTGCCGGAAGATTCCTGATAATGAGAGATGCACATAATATGCTGTGTCTGGATATCGGAAAAAAAGATTAAGGATATGAGCAAGAGGTGGAAAACTTAATAGTTTAATAGTATGTTAATTAACAGAATTGAATTTATAAAAAAAGTAATTCGGTATCTGCTTTTCGGGCTGCTGGCCGGTATTGCTTGATCGGGGCAGAAAGGTTGTGACCGGTTCTGACTGTTCATCCTGTCCCGGTAAAGGGATTTGCAGAGGTGAAACAGATTGTTCAACATTTTTATCTGAATGAAAATGGAAGAACAGAAAAATAAACCAGGATCAAGACGGGATTTTGTGAAAACTGCTGGTAAGCTTATTGTTGGCGGCTCCTGTGCTTGGCTCTGCCTGTCATTCTATCCAGAAAAACTGATGTCAAAGGATATGTGTGGCAAATAGATCCATACAAATGCACAAGCTGTGAGCTATGCAAAACCAGCTTGTGTAATGACTCCTTCAGCAGTAAAATGCACAAATGCATTCCCAATGTGCGGTTATTGTGATTTTTGTCCGGGATTTCTGCGGCAGGGAGCAAAAACATTCAATACTGCGGCCGAAAATCAGTTATGTCCGACAGGTGCCATTAAACGAAAGTTTGTTGAGGAACCATATTTTGAATACACTATTGATGAAAAACTCTGCGACGGATGTTCAAAATGTGTTAAAGGATGCGCTGATTTCGGCAACGGCTCACTATATCTGCAGATAATGCATAATCTATGTGTTAATTGCAACCAGTGCCGAATTGCACGTAATATGTCCGTCAGATGCAGTTATAAGGGTACCAGGCCAATCGGAATCCATATTGTACAGGAAAGAGTAAAAGTACAGAGGTTGAAGAAAAGTTGAATAGTGAAGTTGAAAGAAGTTTAAGAAATATTTTCCCTATGTGATTCTGGCTGTGCTTTTTATCTGGCACTCAGTCCTCTATGCCCAGCAGCAGAGGTTTCCACGGCCTGAATTTGAAGCAGGCTACACTTTCCCTACCCATCAGTTTCTTAATCAGCGGGGACCGATGTGGGAATATATGGATGTTGCTGTTCTTGTTGGCGCATTACTTGTAACTGCATGGATGGTTTTGATAAAAAGATCAAGGCAGGGATTGGTCTGGATCTCTGTATTTTCTCTTGCATATTTTGGCTTTTACAGGCAGGGATGCATATGTGCTATCGGTTCTGTCCAGAATATTTCGCTGGCCCTTTTTAATGAACAACTATGCAATACCTTTATCAGCACTTCTCTTTTTTATTATCCCGTTGATCTTTGCATTGCTTTTCGGACGGGTATTTTGTGCCGGAGTATGTCCTCTTGGAGCTATCCAGGAACTGACCGGATTCAAACAGGTCAAGGGTGCCTAAAAGTGTTGAAAAGGTTCTTGCAACAATTCCGTTTGTTTACCTTGGTCTTGCAGTTCTTTTTGCTGCAACAGAAAGCCAGTTCCTTATTTGCCGCTATGATCCGTTTGTTGGTATTTTCAGGATTGATGCTCCGTATACAATGATAATTTTTGGTTCACTGCTTCTTATTGTCGGGATATTTGTCAACCGTCCATATTGCAGGTATCTTTGTCCTTATGGTGTACTTCAGAATATTTTCTCCCGTTTTTCCGTAAAGCATCGTTACAATATCACCGGCAGAATGCCGGAATTGCCGGTTATGCGAATCAGGTTGTCCATATGATGCAATTCTTCAGATCAGATCCTGAACACATTGTGAAGAAAAACCGAAAAGATCATTGAAAGGATTCGCTTATTTATTTCTGATGATACCGGTTTTAGCAGCAGCGTTTGCCGTTATCCTTTATAACCTTGCTCCTTCCCTTTCAGTTGTAAACAATAATGTCAAGCTGGCAAGGGAGATAAGGCTTGAAAAGGAAAAAGGTATTAAAGCTGTTTCAAAGGCTGCAGTTGCTTTCTTTGAATCGGGGAAGACTGAAAATGAATTATTTGAAGAAGAACAGCAGATTATCGGCAGATTCAGAAAAGGAGCACCATGGGTTGGAATATTCCTTGGATTGTCTCTTGGGATTGGTTTCTTCAGGACTAACAATAAGAAAAATAAGGACGGAATATGAACCTGACCGGGGCAGATGCTACAGTTGCGCGAAATGCTTTAAATTTTGTCCTGTTAAGATAAAAAATTGAAAAATGAAGTTTTCGGAAAAAGATGATCAGAATTTTTAAGGGAATCAGCCTGGTATCAGGAGTATTCACGCTTGTAATTGCCATTACGATGCTATTCAGCCTGATACAGCTCAAAATAATAGATCCTATAAACAGTCCTTCACTGCAATCAGTGAAAGAACAGTTTGACAGGGATCCTGATAACAAGGACAAAGCTGAACAGGTAAGGGCAATCGACCTGATGGCCAGGAAAGCCTATTTTTCCTCAAGATGGCAGGTTGAAACAGGTTCCTACCTGCTTCTTGCCGGTGCCATTGTTTTTGTGTTGTTCCAGCGGATTGATTGCAGGAAGTGAAAAGCCTGCCCGTTCCTTGCGTCCCGATAAACCTGATATTGATCTGGAAAGAATTAGAAACAGCACGGTATCTTGTCATTTCAGCGGGTGTAGTCACAGTTCTTGCCAGTTATTTCATCTTTTGTGCTGAGAAAAGAGCTTCCTGCGCCGGGAAGATCGTCACCAGTTATCAGAAAAGACTGAACCAGCAGTAGTTCTATCGAAGCAAACCAGCCCGGTGATGTCAACTATCCGTTTTTCAGGGGAGAAGGAAGCCGTGGAATTGCAGGTGGAACGGGTTATCCAACTGAATGGAACGGAACAGAGGGAAACAATATCAAATGGAAAACTGCTGTACCAAAACCCGGGAAAAATTCACCGGTTATCTGGGGTGATAAGTTATTCCTTACCGGAGCTGAAAATGCCGACTGCGAAATATACTGCATTAATAAGAAAACTGGTGAAACTATTTGGACCGGTTCAGGTTCAGGATTCCCCGGAGCTTCTTCAGAAGTACCTGAGTCAGATGCCGAAGCTGGCATGGCTGTTCCGACAGCTGCTGTGAGCGAAAATGAAGTCTGTGCTGTTTTTGGCAATGGCAACCTTGTCTGTTTCGACCATAACGGGAAGCTTAAATGGGGGAAAAATGTTGGTGTCCCTAAAGGAACTTATGGATTTTCTTCATCTCTTGTGATTTATGATAAATTATTACTTGTCCAGTATGACAGTCAGGACAAAATCACACTGTCCGGATATGATGTTGGATACAGGTGACCTGAAATGGGAAACAATCAGATCGGGGCGTCCTGTAAATTCATCACCCGTGCTGGCAAATTTTGATGGGCAACCACAGTTGCTGATAAACGGAAATCCTAATATATCAGCATTTGATCCGGTTACCGGAAAAGAGCTGTGGAGTCTTCCCGGAGTTTCAGGTGATGTTGCTCCATCACTTGCAGTGAACAGTAAAATGGTTTTTGCAGCTCAGGATTATTTTAATGTCATTGCTTTAAAGCCCGGTAAAGCAGGTTCGACTGTATGGCAGGACAATACTTTTACACCGGATGCTTCAAGTCCTGTTGCAAATGATAAATTTCTTTTCATAGCAACCGGAAGCGGAGATGTGGCTTGTTATGATTCGGAGAAAGGTGATACTTTGTGGTCCCACTATTTTGAAGAACCTTTTTATGCTTCTCCGATTATAGCAGATGATAATGTCTATCTTCTTGACAGGGCCGGAGTTATGCATATTGTAAAAGCTGGCAGTGAATTTCAGCTTGATTGCCGAATCGCCTATAGGAGAAAGGACAGACTGTACACCGGCTTTCTCAGAAAAAACAATATTTATCCGAACAAAAGAGAATCTTTATTGTATTTCAAATAATTGAAAAGACATTTATTATATATAATCTTTGCTTCTGTGGTCTTTCAGCCTGCTGAAGCTCAGTTAAATGAGAAAGAATGGCCATTGTTCCGGGGAACACCTGATCTGACGGGAAAATCCTCATTTGAGTTTCCTGCTTCACCGGAGCTTTTATGGATGCTTCCAACCGGGGCAAAGACCAAATCATCACCTGTGGTGAGTGAAGGTTTGATCTATTTCGGGAATGACAAAGGAACTCTTTTTGCAGTTTCTGAAAACGGCAAAATCAAATGGAAGATTTGAAACAGGCAGTGCAACAGAAGCTTCTCCTCTTATTTATACTGACAAAGTAATCATAGGTTCATCCGACGGAGTCCTCCGAGCTGTAAATAAATTAACAGGCAAGCTTATCTGGTCATACAAAACAGATAATCAGATTATCGGATCCGCCAACATCTGGACCTCGGGTAAACGTGCAGGCCTGGTATTTGGCAGCTATGACTACTATCTTCATTGCGTTAATCCTGTGACGGGTAAACTGCTCTGGAAGCTTGAAACAGGCAATTACGTTAACGGTACACCTGCAATTTCCGACAATACAATATTATTCGGTGGATGCGATGGGATAATAAGGTTGACTGATCCGCTTACAGGAAGAGAAAAGGATACAATTGAAATAGGTGTCTACATGGCAGCCTCACCTGCCTTTTCGAACGGGAAAGCCTACATAGGAGACTATGACGGTAATTTTTATTCAGTCGATATTATTAAGGGTAAAATTTTATGGGAAATACCAGCAAATGAAGGTTCAGGTGCATTCCTGGCAACACCTGCAGCAGGTAGCGACAGGGTTGTTATCGGGAATGAAGATAAATATCTTTATTGCTACGATGTTTTGACAGGAAAACAAATCTGGAAATACCGAACAAATGGTCGGGTTACTGGTTCTGCTGTAATAAGTCCTGCCAGGGTTCTTTTCGGCAGCAATGACGGAAATTTATACATAGTCAGCTTAAAGGATGGGAAGAAATTGTGGAGTTTTAATGCCGGAGCTCCTGTCAGCAGCTCCCCGGCAGTAATCAAGGACAGGTTTTATTTTCTTACTGAAGACGGAAGATTACGGCATTTGGTAAATAAATCTCTGTGGCTCTCTGTGACTCTTGTGTTCTCTGGTTAAAGAAAAACAAGAATAACAGAGGTCCATATGAAAATAGTTATTTGATTACCGGATCCGGAGGATCATTTTATTGCGGGAACTGTTACCGCGATATGCTCTACGTCAGTGCTATCCGGAAAGTTCCCGGCATTACAGCAAGAGCAATCCCCCTTTATCTTCCTCCCGATAAAACCACTAGTGAAGAAAGTGGTTTTGATAAGAATGTGTTCTTTGGTGCTATATCGATGTATCTGAGGGAAAAGGTAAGATTCCTGAAAAATATGCCTGCCATCCTTGATAAATTCTTCGATTCCAGCCTGTTTCTGAGGTTTGCGGCAAAGCAGGCCGGAACAACCAGCACTGAAGGATATGAAGAGCTTACGATCAGCATGATAGAGGGAGATAATGCATTCCGGAAGGCAGAGGTTGACAGGCTGGTCAGGTACCTAATGAAGGATGGCAAACCGGATATCATTCATCTTTCGAATGCCCTGATTCTGGGTATTGCCAGGCAGCTGAAAAAAAGAATGGATGTAAAAGTTGTCTGCTCTCTTCTGAATGAAGATGACTGGATCGACGATATGGCTGAACCATTCCGTTCAAGGGCATGGAAAATGATCGCAAAAGAAGCAGTCCATGTAGATGTATTTGTAACCCCGAGCAATTATTATAAGGATCTGTTTAGAAGATAAAACAAGACTGAAGTGTGATAATGTCATGGTTGTTCCCCTCGGATTTGATCCCGAAAAGGATTCCGTGGAAAGACCTGAGCGAGAACCGTCAGCCATAGGATACTTCAGCCGTGTAAATTATTACAATGGATTCGATAAGCTCGTGGATGCTTTCATTGAACTTGAAAAAGAGGGACCTGATACCCGGTCTGACCCTTAAGATATGCGGTGGTTATACTGGCAGTGATAAGCAGTTTCATCTCTCAGCAAATAAAGAAGATAAGAGAAAACAAACTTGAGAAATCAGTAAAGATCTATCCTGAATTCATGGGTGACAAGAAAATGGAGTTCTTCAGAGATGTCGATGTTATCAGTGTTCCTGTCAATAAGTATGACGGTTATGGATTATATATTCTCGAAGCCAATGCAGCAGGTATCCCGGTTGTACAGCCTGCAACAGGTGCATTCCCTGAAATCATTGAAAGGACCAAGGGTGGGATAATATATTCCCCTGATACAGTATCGGAGCTTGCTTCAAACCTGCACAAGCTGTTAAAGAACAGGCAATTGATATCCAGATCTGGGAGAAGCAGGCAGGAAAATGGTCAGACAGGAACTCTCGCTCGAAAGGATGTCTGCCGGACTTTCGGAAGTATACACAAAAACAATGACTGATGCTCCGTGTAAATAAGAGTATCGAAATCATTTCACCAGAGGGGAATTGTACTGAATGAACTTGACCTCACCGCAAATGAGGGCGATTCTGTTTCGATTTCCGGTCCGTCAGGATCAGGAAAAACAACCCTGCTGAATATTATCGGATTGCTTGACAGACCCGATAGCGGTGAAGTCATTTTCAGAGGTATGTCAATCCTGAATTACGATCAGGAAGAATCAGCAGTTTACAGGAACAGGAACATTGGCTTTGTATTCCAGGATCATCTGCTTCTTCCGTATCTTACCGTAAAGGAAAACATTCTGTTACCGCTTCTTGCCTCAAAAACAGAGGAATCTGAATACAGGCAAAAGGTTGACGAATCCCTGAAAATGATGGAAAGAACCGGCATATCGGATCTTGCCGACAAATATCCATTTCAGATCTCAGGAGGAGAAGCACAAAGAGCCACTCTTGTCAGGGCCCTTGTCAACAAACCTTCTCTTCTTGCTGGCAGATGAACCGACAGGATCGCTTGATAAGAAGAAATGCCGGAAATCTGGGCGATCTTCTTATTCGGATGAACATGGATTTCGGCATCACCCTGATACTTGCCACCCATTCACAGGAGCTGGCTGAAAAGATGAAGATTCCAGTACAGCTCTTTCTGAGGGAAAACTGATTTCGGGGAAAATGTATTAATAAAAGCCCGGATGGAACTGAGTCTTTTCCATATTGTCAGAAGGTCAATTTCCTATAATCTGAAAGGTGCTGTTTACCAGGTTGTTATAATAATATTGCTTACAGCTGTAATTACCGGTTCGTTAATGACAGGAAAATCAGTCAGAAACAGTCTGAAGCAAACTTCATTTGAAAAGCTTGGCAATACAGGGATCCTGATCAGTTCAGGGATACGATATTTTGATCCGTCACTGGTCGACAGAATGACTTCTGAAACAGGAGTGAAATGTACCGGTCTGCTTGAGATTGACGGATACTGCCAGCATTTTACAACAGGGCAGACTGCTCCACGTGTCAAGATATATGCAGTTGAAAATGATTTCTTTTCATTTCAGGGAAATGAAGAAATCAAAATCGAAAAAGGTGAAGTGGCAGTAAATGAACAACTTGGCCAGTTACCTGGGACTTAAAAGAAGGGGACGAACTGATAATTCGTTTCAATACTATAAGCGATATCCCGTCAGATGCACCTTTTTCTCCTGGTAATGATGTAACGGCATCAGTAGTCCTTAAAACAGGCAATATTCTGCGACCAGACAATTCGGGTAATTTCTCATTGGGTATCAGCCAGATAACACCGTTGAATATCTTTATTAACCGTTCTGACCTGACCGATACCAAGGGAAAAATCCCTAAAATCAACAGGCTCTTATTTAACAATCAGAAAAATATCTCTGTACAGGGTATTTACAGCACTCTTCATAAGTGATTGAAACCGGAAGATACAGGACTATCACTGAGGCTGATCCCAAAAACCGGAGGATATGAAATGATATCTGACAGGATATTTATTGATCAGTCTCAGGTTGATGAAATAAGTAAACTGTCGATTTCATCTTTCCCGGTTATAACTTACCTGGCCAACAGCATAGTCAATGGGAACAAATCCACACCTTATTCATTTATTTCAGCTCTTGATCCTTCATTATATAAGGGAGTTCCTGAAGGTAACGGAATTGTAATCAATAACTGGCTGGCAGAAGACCTTAATGCAGAGGAAGGAGATACTCTGGAGGTAACATGGTATTCACCTGATCCGATGAATCGTCTTGCAGAAGAGAAGATGGATTTTATTGTAAGTCAGGTTGTTGAAATGAAGGGTATCTGGTCCGATTCTTTATTGATGCCTGAATTTCCGGGGATTGCAGGAAGTGAATCATGTACTGACTGGGATGCAGGCGTGGAGATCAATATGGACCTTATCCGCAAGAAAGATGAGGAGTACTGGAACAAATTCGGAGGGACTCCCAAAGCATTTATAAACTACGAAAAAGGGAAGGAACTCTGGGCAGGTAATTTTGGTCCTGCCACATCAATTCGATTTAATAAAGATGTCACTGAAAATGAGATCAGAGACAAGTTAAAAGGTTTAATCGATCCCATATAAATCCGGTTTTATAATTGCTGATCTTCCGCAGGAATCAATCAAAGCTGCAAATGAAGGCGTCGATTTCAGCACTCTGTTTCTGAGTCTTGGATTCTTCATAATACTTTCAGCAATTATTCTGCTGATTCTTGTTGTTTCAACTTTCTATGAATCAAAGAAGGATGAGGTTACAACACTTTTTTCAATTGGATTTACAAACCGTGAGATTGAAAAGCTCCTGTTTCTTGAATCAGGTGTAACTGCAGTTACAGGAGCTGTTCTGGGAGCATTAGCCGGAGGGCTTTTCAACCTTATTATTATAAAAGCTCTGAATTCTGTCTGGCAAGGGTGCTGTTCAGACAAATACTTTAATTTCCAGTTTTGATCCGCTGTCCCTTGTTATTGGATTTGCGGTTACAGTCGTTCTCATTCTTGTGATCCTTAAGATAAAATCATCAAGGTTTCTGAAATATCTCAGCAAGCCTGAAACCGGAAAAACAAACAAGCCTTCAGCAAGAAAGAACTTATTGATCACTGTTATATTTTTAACAATAACAATTGTGTTAATTGTTTTGTCATTTATCCTTGATGATTATTCCACACCACTCTCCTTTTCAGCCGGAGTTATGGTATTTGCCACTTTGATCCTGATAATCCGTCAGTATTACCTTGGAAAACAAAAAACAGGGATTTACAGTTTCAGAAAGAAAAGTCAGATCTCAGATTCTTATTATTCATTTAATCCTTCACAGGCTATTGCCCCTGTTCTTTTTCTTGCGGCAGGGCTCTTCGCAGTTATAATCACAGGAGTTAACAGAATGAATCTCAGCGACAATATGCTGAAGCCTTCAGGCGGGACAGGCGGATACCTTCTGTGGGGCGAATCATCGGTTCCGGTAAGAGGCAGTCTGACAAATGAAGCAGGCAGGAAAGAGTACGGACTTGATGAGCCTGAATTAAAAGAACTTTCACTGGTACAGGCAAGGAAAACCTCCGGCAATGATGCCAGCTGTCTGAACCTGAATCATATTGCCTCTCCCCCGCTTCTTGGAATTGATCCCTCAGAATTTATAAGAAAAGGATCATTTTCATTTGCTGTTAAAATGAAAGGAATTGAAGAATCAAATCCCTGGCTGACACTTGATTATGCTCCTGCGAATGGCACTATTTATGGAATTGCTGACCAGACTGTGCTCCAGTACGGACTGAAAATCAAAGCCGGAGATACACTGAAAATAAGAACTGAAAGCGGACAGGTTCTTAATGTAATTATTTCTGCAGGATTAAAATCCTCCGTATTTCAGGGATACGTTATTATTGGAAGTGAAAATTTCGGCAGGTTTTTTCCTTCAGTTCCGGGAAGTCAGATTTTTCTGGCTGACGGAAATCCTGAATTAGCAGAATTATATAAAAACACCCTTACCGAACGGTTATCAGAATATGGTGCGCATTTTGAACCTGCCGGTGAAAGACTGGCTTCATTTTTTGTTGTCACAAATACCTATTTGTCAGTATTTACAATTCTTGGTGGTATTGGAATGATTTTAGGAGTAGCCGGATTAGGATTGATACTCATAAGGAATTTCAACCAGAGGAAGAGAGACTTTGGTTTAATGCTGGCAGAAGGTTTCTCTCGTGAAAAGCATCCGGAAAATTGTTTTTGGGGAACATACAATGATACTGCTTGCCGGTATCTTTACAGGTGTTGTTTCAGCCCTTGTGGCAACCAGACCTTCAATAATGAACGATTCTGATCTTCCCTGGAAGACTATTGCTGTAATGATCCTGCTGGTTCTGATAACCGGACTAACGGCCCTGGCAGCTTCAGTAAAATCAATTAAAAAGGATACTCTTATAAACAGGATCAGGAAGGAGTAACTGTAAGCCGTACTACTTTTTACCGACCGCAAAAAGATTGTGCTGGGTCCTGAAAAAGATCATTCCATCAGTTATTGCAGGTGCAGTCATACAGATTTCATTCATCGGTATTTCAGCCAGCAGATTCAAAAGTATCTCCATCCTTGATTATATAAACTAGTTCCTTCTTCATCAACAATATAGATCCTGCCGTCAGATGCAACAGGTGATGCTATAAAGCTCTTTGATTTTCCAAGTTTGGCATTATAGATCTCCTTCCCTGTAGAAGGATCAAGACAATTAATGGTTCCATTCCAGTTCACATTGTAAAGGAGATTCCTGTAAAGAAGCATTGTGTGTATATATGAGCCGCCCCTGTGGTAAGCTCCACTGGACGCCTGCATTTGAAGTCTCACCTGCTTTTCAGTGTGATATCACCGGTCGCAGCTCGTTTTTACAGCAATTATAGGTGAACGTTGCCCATGTGCGCTGTTGAAATAGATAAGGTCATTTCCGATTACAGGCGTCGGGAATCTGGATATCGCCCCCGCCCGACATCTTCCAGACCTCTTTTCCGGTAGCAAAGTCATATCCTCCCCGGTGCTTAAATCCATTGACAGCCACAAAAGTCTTACCGGCATTTGTATAAATATTGGGTGTACACCATCCCGGGTACTCATCCCTTTGTGATTTCCAGAGTTCCTTGCCTGTTTTGACATCATAAGCAGCTACAAATGAATTTTCAAGCACATCGCATTGAATTATCAGAACACCTTTATGTATTATCGGGGAACTGGCGAATTCCCATTCAGCATTCTTCATGACAAAGAAAGCTGATCTGAGAACACCGAAGTTTTTCTGCCACAGAAGTTTGCCATCGATGTCATAACAATAAAGGCCTTCCGATCCAAAAAATGCCACAACATGCTTTCCGTCGGTTGCAATTGTTGTATTGGCATGTGTTGATTTCGGATGACGCTTGACTTTGGGAACTCCCTTATATGATGTTCTTTCCCAGATGTATCTTGCCATTATTTTTATCGATGCAATAGACTTTCCATTCATGTACCGATGAATCCTTTACAGGAGTAACATCTCCATATAAGACCTGGCTTAAAACCTGCTTTATCTGCAGTGCTGACTGCGGTGGTAATGAATAATTTGTTGCCCCAGATTGCAGGACTTGATATGCCCATGCCCGGGATTTCAATCTTCCATCTGATATTTTCCATTTTTGTCGAAATCAAATGTTTCAGGAAGATTTGCATTATCCAAGTACTCCCGAAGCCATATATCCACGGTATCCAGGCCACTGGCGTTCAGGTAATAATTGTCCGTACATCACAGGTGCAAAACAGGATGAAGCAAGTAAAACTGTGAGTAAGAAAGTGTCTGATTTTCATGATTTCAGATTCTTTTTTAAACTTGAAGGATCTAAAAATAGAAAATCATGACATCATTTTCAATTAAATAAGCAGTTTTTAGAATTTTAAATTGTAATCCGAAGAAATAACATTTATATCCGAAATATGAGGGAGAAAATCCCGCTGGAACATATATTCAAGCTCCAATTGAATGTTTTTTCGAAATATTATATTCCACTCCAGCCATAAATCTGTTCTTCTCAACATATCTTTCTGCTTCAGTAAACATCGGGAAAAAAGAATTCAGCAGCAATATATGGATTCACCGGGAATGAGGGGATATTATACAAGTACCTGACTTAATTCTGAAACGCACGTTTCTTTCGACTCTTTATCATTTTCATCCTCGAAATAATGTTTTATACCGCTGCTGGAATCTGAACCGGGCAGATATATCAAAATCTCCAAGTGGTAATTTACCCTTCAGATCAGCAAACCATTTATGCCTTGGATGAAATAAATCATCATTTTCCCTGAATTCAGTAAATCTGTAAGAGGCAGCAGCCGAAAGATACTTATTGAATTTATAGGTTAGTCCGATATCAAAAAATGCCTCATCAATTTTAGAAGCATTATCGTAAGTCCTGAAATTCGCATCAAAATCCAGCTCAAGTTTTTTAATCAGTTTTTTTTCTGCTGTGACACTATACCATATTCCAAAATCATCTCTGTGAAAAAGTGATTGATGCGGCGCAGATCAAGAGAACCAACACAGAAGAAGTTTTTTAGTCGTCATCCTCATCATTATTTGAATTTTTATCTGAAGTGTGACCTTGATTGACGTTGTCAGAATAATAATATATTGTAAGGTCACATATGTCCCGGAGGAAATTTATCTTTCCGACTTCCACCCTGTTAATTTTTTTTATGCCTGTCCTTTCCTGGAGGTCTTTCACCAGTTCATCATACTTATCCTCCCTGATAAGATTGATCTTTTCGTATATGATAAGTTTTGAAGATTCATGTTTTATAAGCCAGAGCTTTTCAAGTCCGTAAGTAATAAAGATGATCACAAAATTTGAAAACAGAAGATCAACAAGACTTGTTTCTGTATTTGTCAGGGCATTGATTACAGAGACCCCTATTATCAGAAAGAGATATGTCATTTCTTTTATTGGCAGGGCATCGGTCCGGTAACGGATAATGCCGAAAATTGCAAACATGCCAAGAGCAAATCCTATCTGGAGCTTGACACTTTCGCAAGCAGAAAGCACAGGAGGAAAACGATGCTTGAAATCAGAATATAGGTGAAAAGGTAATCTTTTCGTCTTGTTTTGGAATAGTACAGCCATCTCACCAGTATCATAATTACTGTGATATTAAGGATAAATCGCAGGACAAACTCGAGAAAACCCGGGAGATCAATTATATGAACTCCTGCAATGTTGACTGCTTCAGGCACTAAGAGATCCATTGTATTCATTTTCGATCCTGTTTATTAATAAAATGTTTGGTTTAAGAATGTTTTTCAGAGGCAGATCGTAAAGCATTGCACATCCGATGCAATACTTGCTGAATCCTGTCGGATAACTGGACAACTGTTTAATAAGTCTTGAAAAAGGTGACCGTGACGGCAAGTCCTTCACTTTTAAGCTCTACTATTGCAATTAATGGCAATTCGATACTATTTCCTTCGCGTCGGGGAGAAAGACAGATCCAGGTCGATTGTTATACGTTCAGGTGTATCAAAACCAACAAATGTTATTCTTTCAAAACTATTTGTAAGAACTGGTTTTAATAACTCACTGCTTAATTGTACATGTGAATTTATAAATTCAATTGCTTTGTCATTGCAGATACTGTCCGAAAGAGAATTTTCAATGCGCCATTTGACTGTTCTGTTCTTTTTTGTTTTCTTTTTTATTTCCAGAAACGTAATTCCGGTTGATTTATAATTTCTGAACCTTACCTTAATACGTCCTGTTCTGCCGGTAACATGCTGATTGAAAAAATAGTAGTCGGGAGTATCCAGATAAACTGTTTCATATGATGAGATCCTGTTGTTATTGATTTCAAGAATCCTGTACCTTCCCTGCATCATTTTAAGCAGATCAGGCACACGATTGAGCGGCAGAAGATACTTGGTGTCAACCCTGTCCATAAGCTTTACCTTTTCCATCTCCTCAAGCCTGACGGAATTGAAAGAATCCAGAATATTTATTATCTCAGAAATCATTGCCAATTAAAATGTTGTATACTGGTAAATCTTCTTCGACTTTAATTTCTTATTTGAATCGTAAACATACTTCTCGGTCCTCAGTCCATTCTCAAATTTGTATTCCGATGATTCCATAAGTCTTCCGGAAGGATCAAATTCTTCTTCCTTTATTTTATTGTTATCGGAATCGTACTGGTATTTGAAATGCTTGGTGACTTTTCCCTGTTTATAGGTAATATCTTCAATGAGATTGCCGCGGGAATCAAAATACTGCTCGGTGTCCTTGTATTTACGTGATACCAGCATATCGTACTTTTCCTGATAGACTATAATGCTTTTGATCTTTTTATCAGGTTCCTTGTGCTGTGCATTTAATGTTGCATTCAGACTGATTATCAGAGTCAGTGAGCAAAATACCTCTGGCTGTTTTCATTTTTTTGGATTTTAGTGTTTAGTTTTATGATTCGTTTCAGCTGCTAAAATAATTGATTTCTAGCTTCAACGAAATCCCGGCATCTAAATTGCTTAAACCAGTATAATCATAATATTACCAATTTTCTTCCTGAGACTTTTCTTAAAACTTAAACGTTTTGTTCTCTTTCCCTTACTACAGGAAGACCTTTCTGGTCCCTGCTGACCCCTGAAATTTATCGGAAAGTCTCTGCCACACTTAGATTGCCTTACCGGTCTAAGCATGGTATTCGGTAAGCCCAAGGTTTAGTTCAGGCTGCTTGTCGCTTATGGATTGATAAATAACAAGAGCTGCTCCCAGAGCTGTGGCATTGTTAATTACAGAAGTGTATACTTTTTTTGACGGGAAAGACTTTGCAATCAGTTTCAGAAATATCTTGTTTTTTGCAAATCCTCCTGTTATATATAAATTTTCAGTGTCATCCTTATCCGGAAGAATAAGACTTATCGCTTCACAGGTAAGGTCACTGAGCTCGCTCATCAGCTGATGATAGCCTTCATCAAATGATTTAAAATCAAACAGATCAATTCTTTCCTTAAATTCCCTCGATCCCGGTCCGCTGTTGAAAAATGCTCTCCTGTCCCCGCTGTACCTGCTTTTTAGCATTTTAAGAAGATCCTGGTCATATTTTACATTTTTATAAAAATCTTCAGTTGTCCTGAAATGATCATTCAACATTTTCACACCTGTTTCATGCATATTACCAAGGAACAACCTGGATGATTTGACAGGCTGCCTGGCAATACTCATATAGCACAGGCAGTCATTGTCGAGCTGTTCCACGGAAAGCTTTTCATTATTGAACGGATTCATATTAATACACCAGGTGCCGGTTGAAATAAGCAGGAATTTTCCCTTGTTACCTGTAAAATAAGGAGCCAGTGATGATGAACTGTCATGAATGCCAATTCCTGCCTTTATTTTTTTCCCGTCAATTACAACTTCTGTAAATGTTCCAACAGGAACCGGTCTCGGGAAGATCCAGTCCCTGATCAGCTGACCCATGGGTGGTATTTCATATTGTCAAAATCCCATAGTCCGGTATGACAGCCAATGGAAGTATGTTCTGAGCAAATCTTTCCGGAGATCAGGTATGAGAGATACTGTGGGAAATGAAGGATATATCGCACTTTTGAAAATACCTCAGGTTTGACAGTTTTAAGCCAGAGAATCTGAATTCCTGAATTCAGCATCCCCAGTGCCGGAGAAGCAGTCCTCCGGCAAAATTCATCCTGTCCGCCATATCTCCTGTAGAGCCTTTCGGGATTCTTTCATCTATCGGTTTAAGGTAATTATAAACAGGTGTTATTCTTTGTCCGTTTGCATCCAGATAAACAATTGTAGCTCCATAGGTAGCAAAATTCAAAGCAGTAAGATCATATTTTTCTGAATGGACCAGCTTGTTTATTGATTCCTTGATCCATTTCTCGATCAGTTCAATATTATCACATTCGAATCCGTCATCATCGCGTTTTTCAGCAACCCTTATCTCCTGCTCTAACACAAGCTTGAGATTATAATCAAACAGAAGCAGTTTTTTGTTGGTTTTGCCAACGTCAAAAACTGCAATAACTTTCTCCTTCATATTTCTATCTTGGCTGCTTTTTCCTCAAACAGATCTGCAAGTATTCCTATCTTTTTGACAATACTTCTTTTTCATATTTTCTGATCTCTTCGATATAATCCTGTCCTGCAGGTACTTTGTTCATACATGCAATAGTAGTCCCATACAGCTCCGAAAGGTTTGGACTTCATAAGTTCCAGATATGATAACCTTTCAAAGGTCTTTCCTTCCTCTTCAAATTTTAATAGTGTCTGATATGGCTCAAGCATGGCGTACATGAATGCCATCTGAGCTGATCGTGTTCCAATGACATAGGCACCTATTCTGTTGAGACTTGCATCGAAGAAATCAAGACCGATGTTCACTCTGCCAAGGGCTTTTGCACGAACAATTTCCTGGGCAATGAGCAATAATTCATCATTGAATGTAAGCACGTGGTCGCTGTCCCATCTGACGCCCCTGGTCAGATGCAAAAGCAGTTCATCAATATACAGAAGGATCGATGAGATCTTATCTCCTACCTGTTCTGTCGGGTGGAAATGACCATTGTCGAGAGTGATCATTGTATTATTCTGAACAGCATATCCAAGGTAGAAATCATGCGATCCTACAACCATCGATTCCGATCCAATGCCAAACAGTTTGCTTTCAATTGAATCTTTCAGATATTTCTTTGGATATTTTACTGAAAAAATTTCATCAAGTGATTTTTTAAGGAGTTTGCGTAATCCAAACCTGTCGACCGGAGTATCTTTTGAACCATCAGGGATCCAGATATTATGGACCGAGGGTGTTCCCAGCTGTTTTCCCATTTCAGCAGCAATGGCACGGCATCTTTTTGTATGCTCAACCCAGAATTTCCTGATCTTCGGATTTTTGCTCGAAAGTGTGAAACCATCGTCTGCAAGCGGATGTGAAAAGCAGGTGCAATTGAAATCAAGACCTATTTTCCTCTTTTTTGCCCAGTCTATCCATCCCTGAAAGTGTTTGACCTCAATCTGATCACGATCAATCGTCTTACCGCCGAATTCACCATATATGGCATGAAGATTCAGTCTCTGCTTTCCGGGCAGCAACGACATTACCTTGTCGAGATCATCCCGCATCTGCGTAAGCGTTTTTGCTTTTCCCGGAAAATTACCGGTAGCCTGGATCCCTCCGCCGCCAAGTTCTGCTCCCTCTTTTTCAAAACCGCCGACATCATCGGTCTGCCAGCAGTGAAGGCTTATTACAACATCGTCCATCTGTTTGAGGACTTTATCCGTGTCAACTCCGAGTTCTGCATATTGCTCTTTCGCAAGCTGATATGATTTCTTAATGAGCTCCTTATTCATTTTAATAAATTTATGTTGTTATGATTTATTTCACTAATTAACTATTTCTTTAGATCACAATTTCATTTTTCTCTTATCATTATTCCAGAAAAAAGACCTGTTCAAGAGGGACTGTTACAGGCGAATTATCAGGATTTGTTTCCATAATATCAGCCATATATTTCCACCATTTCTTTACAATTTCCGTTGTACCAAGATCCTGGGAGGAACTCTCTCCTGATTGTTCCTGGTATGCAAACAGGATATTTGTCTCTTCATCATAGAATATTGAATAATTTCCTATTCCTTCATTTTTCAACATTGTGACAAGTTCCGGCCAGATTTCGCTGTGCCTTTTTCTGTATTCCTCTTTAAATCCGGGAAACAATTTCATTTTAAAACCAAATCTTTTCATAATCAATAAATTAACTTAATTTGACAACAAAAGTTGAAAGAATGAGAACAACTATTCCGATGATCAGAACAACTATTGTTTTTTTTTTAACACCTTTCCATTCATTTAGAATAATGCCCCATATATTGCTGATTGCAATATTCAGCGCCATCAGAATGCTCCATCCGAAAACGGCCATCCCCTGCGGTAATTTGCTGACTCCCATTCCAAAGAAATGGAACTGCAGAAACCAGAGGAATCCGGCCAGGAATGTAAAAGCAAGATTATTTAAAAGTACATTACCTGACGAAGACAGATAATCCTTGTAAGTTTTGTTTTTAATATTCAGATATCCGCAATAGACAAGGTTGGTAATAAATCCGCCAAAAAGAATGAAGATAAGTGTCGGATTTTTCTGGAATAACGGATTTGTGCCATGAGCAAGTGCAATTCTTTCTATTGGTTTTCCTGCTTCAAATCCGAAATTGAAACAGGCACTCATTATACCTGCAAATATTGCAATCAGGATACCCTTTTTCAAGGCGAATTCCTTAACCGATGCTCTCTTCTCTTCTTCAGTCATCTCCTTGCTTTTCAGAGCCCCGGCATAACCGATTATTGCAATCCCGGCAACTGTAATTGCCACTCCGATGACTGTCAGTATCCCTGCTCTTGATGGAAAACAGATTCTGTCCTGAAACAATCTGCCGGGATGATTGTACCGAATGCAGCACATAATCCCAGAGCAATGCTCTGACCCAAGAGCCACGCCAAGGTAACGCATGCTCAATCCGAATGTAAGTCCGCCGAATCCCCATAAGATGCCGAATAACATAGCCATAAGCTTGGCCGAGGATGGTGACTCGTTGATAATAGGGATCAGTTCACCATGGGGAACAAAAATCAAAGCAAACAACCATGGGGCAATCAGCCATGCTGCAACTCCCTGGACTATCCATGAAGATTCCCAGGCCCATTCCTTCACTTTCTTTAAACGGAACATAAAAGCTTGCAGCACCAATACTGCCCAGAGCTATCAATAGTATTCCTGCAATTGGATTCATTTATTATAATTAGTTAGTTTCAGATAATATATTATGAAGAGTATAAAAATAATCATTTTACCTTTCTCAAATCCGATAAAAATAGATAAATTTCAAAAATGGAATTTTACAACCTAAATCACATATTATGAAATCATTAAGATTATTACTGTACCTCCTTTTTCATTCCGGCTCTCTCATTTTCGCAGGATCTTTCAACTTATGACCTGACATGCGGGCATAAGAAAAATCCGGTCGGAACAGATGTTTTACAGCCCAGATTATCATGGAAACTGAAAGGCACCGGCAACAATATCATGCAGACAGCTTATTCTCTCAGGGTAGCGGTTGATCCTAAGTTTTCTGCATCAAAAACTATATGGCAATCGGGTAAGGTAGCATCTGACGAGTCTGTTCTTGTAAGTTATAAGGGACCGGATCTCAAAGCCTGTCAGAGATATTATTGGCAGGTTAAAGTATGGGATAATAATGGAAGAGAATCAAAATGGAGTGAGACTGCATACTGGGAAACCGGATTTGTTATCTCAGGGGAACTGGAAAGCCAAATGGATTGAAATGGAAAGCGATACAAACCGATATTCCCCGTCTCCTCATTTCAGAAAGGAGTTTCCAGGTTGATAAAAACATTGCAAAAGCAGTAGTATATGTTACATCGCATGGTTTCTATGAACTCCACCTTAACGGGAAGAAAGTCGGTGACCAGGTTCTGACTCCGGGCTGGACATCATATGGAAAAAGGCTTCAGTACCAGGTTTATGATGTAACAGGTCAGGTTGTCAAAGGGAAAAATGCAATCGGGGCAGTTCTGGGTGACGGATGGTACCGTGGTACACTTGCCTGGGGTAATAACTGGGCAATCTACGGCAAAAGGCTTGGCCTTCTGATGCAGATGAAAATAACATACTCCGATGGAACAGAGTCTCTTATAATGACCGATGAATCGTGGAAAAGCAATAACGATGGTGCAATAAGAATGAATGATATATATAATGGTGAAACTTATAATGCAACAAAGAAGCTGACAGGCTGGAATCTGCCAGGGTATGATGATTCTAAATGGGGAGCAGTGAAGACCGGGAACTACAACAATAATATAATAGCTTCGGAGGGTGCAATGATCAAAAAGATCCAGGAAATTAAGCCTGTCAGAGTTTTCCTCTCGCCAAAAGGAAGTCTGCTGGTAGATATGGGCCAGAACATGGTCGGCTGGATCAGGCTTAAGGTTACCGGTACTAAAGGAACAGTGGTCAGAATCAGTCATGCCGAGGTACTGGATAAGTACGGGGAATTCTATACTGAAAACCTGCGCGTTGCAAAATGTCAGCTGAATTATACTCTGGCGGGAAACGGAGAAGAAGTGTATGAACCAAGGTTTACGTTTATGGGATTCCGCTATCTTGAAGTTGACGGTTTCCCGGGTAACCTGACAACAGATAATATAACCGGTGTTGTAGTCCATTCCGATATGCCTGTAACCGGAACATATGAAAGTTCCAATCCACTTCTGAACCAGCTTCAGCATAATATACAGTGGGGACAGAAAGGAAACTTTGTTGATGTACCCACCGATTGTCCGCAGAGGGATGAGCGTCTTGGATGGACGGGTGATGCCCAGGCTTTCAGCCGTACGGCAGCCTTCAATTTTGATGTAGCTGCATTTTTTGCGAAGTGGCTGAAAGATGTTGCACTCGATCAGAAACATGGATGGTGCGGTACCTGACGTAATTCCTGATGTACTTAACAGGCAGGATGCTAAAACAGCTGCTCCTTCAGCCGGATGGGGCGATGTTGCAGTAATTGTTCCCTGGACAATGTACCAGGTATATGGTGACAAGGAATTTCTTGCAAATCAGTATCCGAGTATGAAAGCATGGGTTGAATATATCAGGAAAAAAGCCGGGGATACTTATATCTGGAAGGGCGGAAGCAAATACGGTGACTGGTTGTTTTATCATCCGCCGGTGAACAACCATTCTGAACCTGACGGATTCACTGAACACGATTTTATTTCCACAGCATTCTTTGCATATTCAGCAGACCTTCTTGCAAAGTCAGCGAAGGAGCTTGGTAAAACAGATGATGAAAAAGTCTATTCTGACCTCTTCAATAAGATCAAAAATGTGTTTATCAAAGAATATGTCACTCCGGCAGGTCGGGTTGGGACAAACTCACAGACATCCTATGTGCTTGCTTTGATGTTTGACCTGCTTGCCCGAGGAGCTTCGCCCGAACGCAGCTAAATTCCTTGTTGATGATATAAAAAGCAGGAGGAATCATCTTTCAACCGGATTTCTGGGTACTCCTTTCCTTTGTCATGTGCTGACGCAGAACGGGTATACTGATGTGGCATATGATCTTCTCCTTCAGGAAACATATCCTTCGTGGCTTTATCCTGTCAAAATGGGAGCTACAACAATCTGGGAACGCTGGGACGGGCAGAAAACCGACAGTACATTCCAGGATCCGGGGATGAACTCATTTAACCATTATGCCTATGGTGCAATTGGAGACTGGATGTACAGGGTTTCAGCAGGTATAGATACTAAAACTCCCGGGTACAGGAACCTGCTGATCCAGCCACATGTTTCAGGAAAGCTGAACTTATCCAAAGCGACTCATTTGAAAGTTCATACGGAAAAGTTGTTTCCGGCTGGGAAAGAAAAGATGGCAAAGTGTATTTCACAGTAGAAATACCGGCAAATGCAGATGCTACAATTGTTCTTCCGGCTGATTCAGCTGAAAAAGTGAAAGAGAAGTGGCCTCCCTCTTTCTCGAAACAAGAACCTGAATAATATCCGTGTAGCCGGAAAAGATCTATTAATTGATGCAGGTTCAGGAAAGTATGTTTTTGAAATTATTGAATAAAGTATTGTGACAATTGAAGAATTAAAAGATCGCATTCCTGAGAGCGAGTTTATCTTCTTCACCTCAAGAAGCAGCGGACCGGGAGGCCAGAATGTAAACAAGGTAAATACAAAGGTTGAAATACATTTCAATGTTCAGCTTTCAGCCGCGTCTTTCAGCATCTGAAAAGGAACTGATCAGTAAAAACCTGAAGAACAGGATAAACTCAGCAGGAGAACTTGTTGTCAGATCTCAGTCTGAACGTACTCAGCTGAGTAACAGGAAGAAAGCTTTCGAAAAGTTGCTTATGCTGATATCTGCCGGACTTATTGAAAAACCTGAACGCAAACCCACTGCACCATCTAAGAAATCCAAAGCCGAACGGCTGGATGAAAAGAAGAAAAGAGGAAAAATAAAAAGATTGCGTGCAGATGACATTAAAGACTATGATGATATTTGAAAATAAAAAAATGAAATTCCTGTGATTTCTCAATGGAATTCTTTATATTTGATACCCCCTTAAAATTATTGTGCTAAGGGGATTACAGGAAAAAGACGATTTGAATCTGTAAGATTTGTACTTAATTACTACGATGCCATTATGGTGGTTTTTTTATGAACTGAAGATCATCCATGAAAAAAACAATTGCATTACTCTGTCTGATACAGATTTCCATAATTCATTATGGTCAGATAATAATTGATCATAATTGTACAAACCTTCAGGGTATACCGGTTTCTTATATAGATCAGGCAAGAGCTTCTCTTCATATTGCCTATGAGCATACCTCGCACGGAAGCCAGATAATTGACGGAATGACAGGGCTCTTATAACTGGAAAGGCAATACTTATAAATGGAATAATGGCGGTTTGAATGGTGGCGCTCGATATTCATGATCACGGAATTACAGGCGGTTCTGATCTGGGTGCACCTGACTGGACATCGTGGGCTGCTTCAACCCGGAGCTATCTCAGAAACTCCTCCAACAGCGATATAAATGTTGTTATGTGGGCATGGTGCGGACAGGTCAGTTCCGCTACTGAAAGCAATATAAATACCTATCTGAATCTGATGACCTCCCTGGAAAGTGAATTTCCAAAAGTCAAATTCGTTTATATGACAGGCCATCTTGACGGAACAGGAGTTAACGGTACGCTTAATATCCGTAATCAACAGATCAGGAACTATTGCAGGAACAACAATAAAACACTTTACGATTTTGCAGATATTGAATCATACGATCCTGATGGCAGCTATTATCTGGATAAACGTGCCAACGATAACTGCGATTATGACAGTAACGACGACGGTTCGTCCCGACAGAAACTGGGCGACAGTCTGGCAGAACAGTCATACTTTAAATGTTGACTGGTATAATTGTTCTTCCGCACATTCTCAGCCTCTTAACGCCAACAGGAAAGCCTATGCAGCCTGGTGGTTGTTTGCAAGACTGGCCGGTTGGACAGGCCCTTCTCTGACAATACCGGTTTCGGGAATTGCTATTACCGGCACTGATGGTGCATTCACCGATCACGACAAATAAAGGAACTCTTCAGCTGAATGCTTCAATCTTCCTTCCAATGCCACCAATCAGGCAGTTAATGGTCAATTCCAATGGCACAGGTCAGGCAACAATAAGCTCTGCAGGACTTGTGACGGCGGTTTCCAGCGGTACAGTTACTGCAATGGCAACTGCTGATGACGGATCAGGGATTTCCGGGACCATAACTTTAACAATCTCCAACCAATTAATACCCGTAACCGGAATTACTGTTACCGGAGCCGGAGGTATCTCATCCATCACTTCTGATGACGGTACGCTTGCAGCTAAATGCTCTGGTTATTCCATCCAACGCTACAAACAAATCAGTTACCTGGTCAATTGCCGAAGGCACCGGCCAGGCTTCGGTAAGCATGACCGGACTTGTCACTGCACATTACGGACGGAACAGTTACAGCTGTGGCAACTTCTTCTGATGGCAGTGCCATAAGCGGAATCATTGAAATAACAATTTCCAATCAACTAATTCCTGTCTCCGGTATTACTGTTATGGTCGAAGGCGGATTAAATATTATAACTTCGGACAAAGGATCACTTCAGCTCACAACTCAGATATCACCAGAAATTGCTACAAATAAAAATATTTCATGGTCAATTGTAAATATAACTGGTCAGGCTACCATCAGTCCTACCGGACTGGTTACCGCAATCGATGAAGGAACAGTTGCCGCAACCGCTACAGCCACTGACGGTACAGGAGTGAATGGAACTATCGAAATTGCAATTAAAAGCAAAAAGAACGAACCTCTTTATGCAATCATTATAGGGAATGAAATCAGAATTCCACTGGATGGCATTTATTCAGGATCAAAAGTAAGCCTGCTTGATTTAAACGGCACCCTGATAAGCTCCAAGCCTGCGAAAGACACTATATGTACATTTGATGCCTCTGGCTTAAAGCCTGGGATTTATATTATCGTATTATCGAATTCCGTAATTCTGAGAGTTGGGAAATTCGTATTCCCGTAATAGCCCTTCACTTGCCATTCAGTTCTTTGACCATTACAGCTTTTTCGGTTCTCTTCAGGATCCGCATTGACAGTTTTTTTTATGACTGAAATAATTAAAACAACATTAATGCGTTATAAAGCATGTCTTTTTTAATTTGAAATAAGTATTTGAAATGCAAACATTACAAATATTTATGACATATGAAGTTCTGGCATAATAATTGTTAATGAGCATTCTTAAAAATTAACAGGAGGTTATTGTAAGTTTTAATGAAGTATTTTACTAGAAAAACGACAGGAATCAGAAAAGGAACCAGCCAAAAAAATGCAGGTTTATTTTCTGATTTATTGCATAAATCCGAATGGTATAATTTACTGATAAACATGTATTTATCATATTGGTCAGCAGTAACAGGAATTAGCATTGTTAATAAAACACAATTCATGTTAATATTTATATAGGTCGAATGGTACATTGTATTAGTGGAATATATATTTTTGGCCCAATTTATTTATAACTAAAACTGTTTAAAACAAGAAAATTTAAAGCAATTGATGAAATCTTTCATCGACAAACATGAACGCTAACAATAATGAGGTTGCAGCCCTCCGCTGTGAGGACCGCCTCGTGGGTTGCTCTTCTGATGAAGAGCCTGGCGCGAAAACCATGTTTTTTTCGCAAAACGTAATCCCAAACCTGTCAGTTAGCACCCGGAGTTCGGAATTCATGCACCGCTACTTCCCCCTGACAACTATCGAATCCTGGAATGATTGGAAATGGCAGCTTCGGAATGCTTTCACAAGCATCGACGATCTGAAGAGGATCATGAAGTTGACCGAAAAGGAGATCATGGCTATTAATAACCTTAAAGGCCGGCTTCCTTTACGGATCACTCCCTATTTTGCTTCATTGATTTATGACACCAAACCCTCTCATCCGCTTCGGCGCAACGTTGTGCCTGTAGTTGAAGAATTGCTTGAGACCAGCAGTGAACAGTCCGATCCTTTACATGAGAAATCTTTCTCACCGGTCAAAGGTATTGTTCACAGGTATCCCGACAGGGTTTTATTCACTGTCACCCAGGTATGTTCAAACTATTGCAGGTATTGTACCCGTTCCCATTCTGTCGGACGGCTTGACAAACTGGGAAGACAGGATTTTGAAAAAGCTTTTAATTATATATCAGCTCATAAGGAAGTCAGAGACGTCCTTATAAGCGGAGGTGATCCCCTTACTCTTACTGATGAGACGCTCGATTACATACTTTCGAATATCCGCAGAATAGAGCACGTTGAGATAATCCGTATTGGAACCAGGACGCCTGTGGTCTTACCCCAGCGTATTACAGATGGTTTGATCAATGTTCTCAGAAAATATCACCCTCTTTTTATTAGCCTTCATTTTTCACATCCTCTTGAGATCACTGAAGAATGTGCCAGGGCTTGCAATAAGCTTGCAGACGGTGGATTTCCTCTTGGAAGCCAGACGGTTCTTCTGAAGGGCATAAATGACAACGTGCCTGTCATGAAAGAACTTATGCACAGGTTATTAAAGGTAAGGGTCAGACCTTATTATTTATATCAGTGTGATCTGATACCCGGTTCGGGTCATTTCAGAACCACTGTTGCCAAGGGTCTTGAAATCATTAAAGGACTCCGTGGCTTTACAAGCGGTTATGCTGTTCCTACATTTGTTGTCGATGCTCCTGGCGGCGGAGGCAAGATACCTCTTCTTCCCAATTATGTTGTGGAGCATAACGATGAACATATAGTTCTGCGCAATTACAAAGGTGTTCTTTGCGAATATCCTGAAAAATAGGTCTGAATACAGATGAAAATCGGATTGACTTATGACTTGCGGTCGTGGTATCTTGACCGGGGTTATTCTATGGAAGATACTGCTGAATTTGACAAGCAGGATACTGTAGATGCCATCAACGATGCCTTGAAAAATATGGGCTTCGAAACGGAACCAATTGGTAATTGCTTTCAGCTTATCAACGCTCTGTCCGCCGGCAAAAAATGGGACCTTGTGTTCAATATCGCCGAAGGATTGTACGGCGACGGCAGGGAATCAGTAGTACCGGCTATCCTTGACCAGTACAAAATTCCTTATGTATTCAGCGGCCCGGTCATAATGGGTATTTCACTCAACAAGCACCTTACAAGACTAATTGTCTCTGCTGCAGGTGTTCCTGTAAGTCCGGGGATTCTTATTTCAGAAATGAAGGATGTTGACAGGTGCAATCTGAATTATCCGCTTTTTATCAAACCGGTATCAGAGGGTACTGGCAAGGGAATTACTGAAAAGAGTCTTGTTACTTCTGAATCAGAACTGAGGCAGATGGTCGAATTTCTGCTGACAAGATTCAATCAGCCTGCACTGGTTGAAGAATATCTTCCGGGCAGGGAGTTTACGGTGGGTGTTTTAGGATCAGGTGATGATGCAACAGCTATCGGAGGTATGGAAATTGAATGCAAGGATAACCTTCCCTATTCGGTTGAATATAAGGAAAACTATCAGATATTCTGCAAGTATAAACCTTTGACAAGCGAGTTTTCTGATGAATGCAAGACAGTTGCCCTGAAGGTGTGGAAAGCTCTTGGAGCAGTCGATGCAGGCAGAGTTGATGTAAAAGCTGACCGCAATGGCCGGTTATGTTTTATGGAAGTAAATCCTCTGGCCGGACTTCACCCTGTCCATTCAGATCTTCCTATACTTTCGAACATGACAGGAATTAAATACCAGACTCTTATCGAAATGATAATGCGCTCAGCAATAAAACGACATCATTTAGCCGTATGATTAAGAAAAGATGCTGCATTCTGTTCAATCAACCCCGGGAAGGGGCGCTTCCTGATGAACTTGATGTACTTGAACAGGTAGCTTACATTGAGGAAAATCTCAGAAAAATAGGAATAGAAACATACAGGAAAGGTATTACTTCAGATTTCATGAATGAAGTAGCCGTACTTGCCGGGGAGAAACCTGATTTTGTTTTCAACCTGGTTGAATCGATCAATAACAAAGGTGAACTCTGCTATTTCGTTCCTGCACTGCTGAACATGTATTCGATTCCCTATTCAGGCAATCCGCTGGAAGCGTTGTTTATAACTACAAGCAAGGCATTAACAAACAGAATATTACTCGAACAGCAAATAGCTACCCCTAAGGCATATTTCCCGTCGCAATACAAAATGCTAAAGCCTGGGAACAAATATATAATCAAACCTGTATGGGAAGATGGATCTCTTGGGATAACGGGAGATTCGGTATTCACCTATCGGCTGATCATGAGTCGAAGCTGAAAGAATTTGATGACTCTCACTGGATAATTCAGGAATACATCGATGGCCGGGAATTCAATATTAGTGTTCTTCCTGATAAAAATGGACCGGAGGTGATGCCTCCCGCTGAAATGGTCTTCCATAATTTTAGTGATGATATGCCCAAAATAGTTGATTTCAAAGCAAAGTGGGTTGCCGAAAGCTTTGAATATGAGAATACTATCAGGGAATTTCCTCGCAACAGGCTTAACCCGGTTTTGTCTGAGAAGATAAGAGAGATGGCATTGAAATGCTGGCATGTTTTCGGATTGAAAGGGTATGCCAGGGTTGATATGAGAATTGATAAGGATGAAAATCCTTATGTAATAGAGGTCAATGCAAATCCGTGCATGTCACCTGACAGCGGTCTGGTGGCTGCAACAACTGAAGCCGGCCTGCCGATCACAGAGGTCCTTCAGCGTATTATTGGTGATCTAAATTATTGATATCATATGGGATTGGTTTCCAAAGGAATAAAGTCAGAAGACAGGAAAAGCATTGAGGAAGTTTTACGTTCCTCAGGTTTTTTTTATGAGTTTGAAATAGAGACAGCTCTAGAAATCGCAGATGAAACCCTGGCAATGGGATCTGAGGAAAGCGGTTATTACTGGATCAAGGTCACAGATGAAGATGGGGTGATCGCATTTGCAAATTATGGAAAGAATGCTTTCTCAACTCATTCCTGGGATCTTTACTGGATTGCAGTACATCAGAATTCCAGAAATAAGAAGCTTGGCACTGTGATGCTTAAAGCAATCGAAGACGATGTAAGAAAACTGGGTGGCAAGATACTCTGGATAGAGACTTCCGGCAGACCATTATATGCTTCAACTGAAGGCTTTTACCGCAAAAATGGTTATCAGCTTCAGGCTAGTCTTAAGGATTTCTACGGACCGGACGATCCTAAACAAATATATTCCAAAGTCCTTTAGATTAGATTGGAGTTATAATACTCAGGTTTTCCTGTCACCTCCTCACCTAACCATTCAGGTTTTTCAAATACTTCATCTTCGTTAGTTAATTCCAGTTCAGCTATGGTCAGTCCTTCGTTCTTGCCATGGAATATGTCAACTTCAAAGATGTGATTGCTGAACGGGACCAGATATCTTGTTTTAAAAATTATCTCAGGAATACAGACTTTCATAATTCCCGAGGCCTCTGAAATGGGAATCTCAAATTCCCATTCATGTCGCGAAAATCCGGTGTTTTTGGCAGGAGCCTTTACCGAAAAGATCGCCCTGCCATTGCTAATGCGTAACCTTATAATTCTGGCAGGATCGACAGAAAGATAACCCTGCGAAATTTCTAACTGATTGACGGCAAGATGTTTGAACTCGCCTCTGACCAGAAATTTACGTTCAATTTCTTCTGCCATTGTTTTTTTGTAAAGTTATCATTTTACCCTTAAATTATTATCTAAAATAATTATTAACATTATAGTCAAAAATGACTAATAGCGTTAGGAAATATTAGGAATATTGTTTAAATTTGATAAGAACACGACATATAACATATATAATTGGATAAAGAATTCTATATGTAATCATGAATTGACAGATATATAAAAGTACTGTCTGAAAAGAAAGTTTATTTAGTTTTAGGTTGTGTGGGTAAATGGTAGAAGATGGACTGATGTTAAAACGTCAGTCCATTTTGTATTAATCATTGAATTATTTTGAGTA
>CAVVBY010000012.1:0-46349 GCA_963746685.1 uncultured Bacteroidales bacterium | reverse complement strand
GTACTTTCACTTTAGGCCCAAGAACACTAACGCTGAATGGACCTGCGATTGCCGGAACGCCTGGTAATTTAATAGCTATTGCAACATCTGGGTTATCTTTTGGCGGGTCATCTTCCGGAGTTTTTATTCCTGCAAGTGTAACAAATCTGGCCAATCTTGCAATAAATAATGCAAATGGGGTTACTATGAATAGTAACATTACCCTTGCTGCTGGTGGAGTTTTAACTCTGACAAGCGGGATTATTCAGGCAGGAACGAATACCCTGAAAATTACTAACACAAATCCTGCGACAGCCATTGTCTGGACACTTGGCTCTTTCGTAAATGTTACTACTGGTTCCCTGGAAAGAACATTAACAGCAAATTTGGTTGGAAATGGTAATAATTATTTGTTCCCCATAGGAGATGGAGGAGCTTTTAAGGGGATTAATCTCAGGGATGTAAATACCGGAGTTACCGGTCCCGTTTTAAAAGCCACAGTAAGCGCAACAGGTGCCTTAACAGGTGATGGTACAACTATTGGTCCTGTTGACCCACGCTATTGGTCTCTGACAAATTTAAACAGCGGAAATTTAATAAGCGCAAAGGTAGAACTATATGAAAGTGGCCTGGACTTTTCAAAGACTATCGGTATGTCATCCGCTGTTGCAGGAAATTATACTGCAATCGGCGGCTCAAGTAATACTTCTTCAATAATATCACCCACTGTACTTAATCCCGGCCCTTATTTCTGTATCGGTGCAAGCATACTTGATACCTATTATTCCTACCAGACAGGTGACTGGAACACACCAACTACCTGGACATCGGATCCGAGTGGAACGTTACAGTTTGGGAATACGGTACCCGGGGATAATGATAAGGTAATAATTCTTTCTGGTCGTACCGTCTCTTTGCCAGCTGATATAACTACCCAGACTCTTGACATTACAATTGAAGCAAGCGGTTTCCTAGATCAGAATGTCTACAGGTTTACCAATTCAATATATGCCTTTCGTGGACAGGGAACAATTAAGCTGGCATCTGTTAATTTCCCTGCTTCTGTAATCAATACATTTATTAATGCCGGGGGAGGGACTACCGAATACAACAATGCTGCTAATTTTACATTACCTGCTGCACAAACTACATACAATAATTTAACTATTAATACCTCAGGCTTTATTGCCACACAATTAAGCAACATAACTTTAAATGGTAATTTATATGTTAAAAGCGGAACATTTCAGATCAATAACAACATTTCCGTAGCTAAGCTCACGCTCGCAATCAATGGGAACGTAACCGTTGATAATTCAGGTTCTATTACAGTTGGAAATGGCGTCACTAACCCCGCCATTGGTGCCGTAACTGTTGGTGGTGTTGCACCTTTCATAAACTACTATACCTACTTCCATACTGTAATTATAAAAGGTAATTTTACAAATAATGGCAGCGTTAAATTCACTAATCTTCCTTATCCGATTTATAATGCTTTTCCGCCCACAGTAGCAGGTCCAACTTCTGGCGCAGCTTCGGTATATTTCCAGGGAGCAAGCGATAATACTTTGGATTGTAACGGGATTACTAATTTCTATAACCTTGTTCTTGATAAGGGAATTGACCCGACGTTTAAACTGACCATTAATTCGACTAACTATGCAAACTTCAGGTTATTTGGAGCAAATATATTAGCCACTGAAGCTGCTCCTTCAAGCAATCCAAACCTTCGAAAAGCATTGTGGATCCGCACAGGGACTCTTGTGTTAAAAGGCTCGGTGATTATCCCTTCACTTTCTGAAGGTATTGCCGCTAATTCAGATTATTTTATCCCTTCGAATGGAGCTTTAATTGTTGACGGTGTTGATGTGGTTGTCCTTTCCAGTGCCGATGATTACAGAGAAATAAATACTGCATATACGGTTACAGCTCCTGACAATGCAACAATAGGAGTTACAAAGGGTGGATTCAGTGCTGTGGATATTTTTGGCAGACTTCAAATAAACAATGGTTATCTTTCAACACGTGAGTCAGGGGGATTAATCACTTCAAATATTGCTTCCGGACAATTAATTATCAATGGGGGGATTGTTGATGCCAAGCAGTTTCTTTCCTCAACTGGTTCGGCATCATATACACAGACAGGTGGAATATTTATTCTCCGGGGTCGTTTTCAGCGTACACCGTTAGCTTATGCAACTATTGCTGACCTTACAGATGTTTCAGTTGCTACTTTAAATACATCAAGAGCAACTAATGGTATCACTATTGCCAATGGGTCTTTCAACCTCGAGAAGCGACCAATATCTTTGCTATGTCCGGGGGAACAATACGTATTTACGATGTTTGTAGTATAATCGACCAGGAAGCGTTTGATGTGAAATCATCCACATCTAATATTAATGTTACTGGTGGTACCCTGGAAATCAGGCCATATACAGGTCTGGTTTTAGCTGATGCAGTTAATTATTATATAAATACAACTGCACCTTTGTTCAATTTGCTTATTGATCGGGCAAGCAGTGCTTCAGTTGTTCAGTTAAATATTTCTCCTCTCGTTGTTCTGAATGACCTTACTCTTGCTTCGGGAGTTTTTTCAGCAAATAATCTCAATGTTACTATCGGCAGAAATTTTTCAATTGCAGCTGGAACTTCCTATACACCTGGAACCAACACAACTATATTTAATGGAACAGGAGGCCAGACATTTACTGTTAACGTTGCTACCTCCACTTTCATTAAACAAGCTAACAATTGACAAACCAGCCGGTACTGCTTTAAGCTTGGCCGGAACTCAATCCATTATAAATGTTGCCGATAACTTCAGGTTGGTTTTAGCAACACTGAATGATAATGGCAATACAATTAATATTGCAAAAAATGTATATAACTCAGGAATACATAACGGTACAGGTAAAATAGTATTGAATGGAACTCTACTGCAGAGTATTGATGGTAATGGTGTTTTTAACAATCTTGAGCTGAATAATACCAATGCTGCACCTGCACCTGTTTCCCTGGTTGCAAATTGTACAGTTAACGGTGCACTTACCTTTTCTCAGAATAACCTTTTTAATATTGGTACTTATAATTTAAAACTTAATGCAACTGCATCTGTTGTAAATGAGGGTGCATTAAGGTATTTCAAATCTGCCGGGAATGCAGGTGATGGCGGACTTACAAGAGTATATGCCTCTCCGGCAGCTCTCAGCTTCCCTGTTGGTGTTGTTAATTATACTCCTGGTTCTATTGGTTTTAGTGCGGCTCCGACAGTTTATGGTTCAATAACAGTAATCCCTGTTAACTACGCCCATCCGAACGTAACTGTTACAGGCAGAAGTCTTACTTATTTCTGGCGTGTCAAATCTTCAGGTTTCACACTGGGTGCAGCCACTGTTGTACATGGATATACCTATGATCAGAGTAATGTGGTAACAGGTGGTGACGTAAGCGAGGATGAATATGTAGCGGCACGTTTTAATAGTACGACCAGCACCTGGACAAAAGGTACTGCAAATGATGTGGATGAAACCGCCAATATTATTGGAGAACCTGGTACTGGCAGTTTTCTTGAAAATGTTGCTTTTATCGACGGCGACTATACTGCCGGAGACGATAATCCCACCAGTCCTTTTGGAGTCCCGACTATCTTCTACAGCAGACAAAGCGGCCAATGGAGCAATGTAAACACCTGGTCACTGACAAGTCATACTGTTGATAACCCTCCGGCGGTTGTACCCGGAGCCTCAGATATTGTAATCATTGGTGATAATGATATTGTAACTCTGGCAACAGTTCCTGCTAATCCCGATCAAGGGGTTCAGAATTGTGCAAGTCTTAAAATAGAAAATGGTTCGACTCTGGATATTGGATTTAATCCTGGTTGTGTATTCAGTATGGTAGTGTCCCATCCAAACGGGAACGGAATTTTCAGGGTGACAACAGATTTCGATTACCCGGTTACCTATGTTTTCCCATCCGGCGATTTTTCCGATTTTAATGTGAATATGGGAACAACAGAATTATATACAACCAATCCTGCCCCTGGTTCTACATATTATTTACCTGAAAATGTTTCCTCTTATGGAAATCTTATAATATCGCCTTTAGGGGGATCAAATATTATTTTCCCCAACAGAGATCTTACAATTTACGGGAATTTAATTACCCGTGGACAAAATGCTGATTCCTGGTTTGCCATGTCATGGGGTACTACTTATCCTGGTCCGATAGCTGCTATACCGAAAACGGTAACGGTAAACGGGAACCTTGATATTCAGGGAGGTTCATTTGGCTGGTATCAGAATGGTGCAATCGCCCAGAATATTGTTGTAAATGGTAATGTAATTGTGGCACCCCTTTCTGGCATTGATGATTGGGGTGGCGCAAGCAATCAAATGTTGTCTATAGGGGGCAGTCTTATTAACAATGCAAACGGACTTATAAACGCACCTGCAGGTACAAGGGCATGGTGCCGTTTTACAAATATTCCGGTTACTTTTTTTGGTTCAACTTCCACAAACATAACAAATACGACAGGTACTCCATCCACAACATTTGGTCAGGTAATAATTAATAAAGGAACATCACAGACAACAACACTTACCTGTAACATTGGAGGAACACTATCTAGTCCGGCTGATAACTGGTTAACCTTGCAAAACGGAACATTCAGATATATGCGAACCGACCCTGGCACCGATTTTACTGTATCAACAACAACACCTTTTGCAGTTCCTTCAACCGCCGGATTGTATATTGATTATGCCAATGCTAATAACAGGAATATACTTATTGGTAATGCCGCAAACAATAGTGGTGATCTGATATTGAGCGGTAAACTCACTTTGATCCGTGGAAGTGTTTATATTGGACAAATTGCTGCACCTGCTAACAATAACGATATAGAATATTCCGGCGGCGGGGCTTCCTCTATTGAAATACAGGGTGGAAATCTTGTGGTAAATGGCCAGATTCGAAGAAATACTTCAACAACAAACGGGATTCTAAATTATACGCAGAGCGGGGGCGCTGTTATTATAAATGGGAATGGCTCTAATGCAGGTTATGCTAAGCTGGAAGTGTTAAATGCAGGTAGTGGGTTTAATATGTCGGCTGGCACCCTGACTATTGTTCGTGGAGGAGGTACTACTTATGGCGATTTGTATTTAAGACCTGCAAGTTCTTCTGTAACCGGTGGGACAATCGTATTTACCAACGTAATTCCAAATACTCTTCAAAACTACTTAATAGATGCTAATATCCCATTAAACAACCTGACCATTACAGGCCCTGCAGGAGCAGGTTTGAATGCTAATCTTGGGCTTCTTGTAAGCCCATTGGTACTTAATGGAACATTAACACTGAGCAATTCACAAAGCATATTCAGCTCTAATAATATCAATGTTTCACTTAAAGGAAACTTAGATAACAGCGGTACCTATAATTTTGGCACAAATACAACAACATTTAACGGTGGAGTTCAGGTAATTACCGGAAGTTCAGTAACTAATTTTAATAATCTAAATGTATTATCAACCAACTCTCTTACTGTAAATAATAATTTTTCCGTAAACCAGGATTTGTTTATTGGAAGTGGTAATCTGATACTTGGAAACAAGAAAGTAATACTTTCAGGGAACCTGGCAAATAACGGTTCTTATACAGACGACAATACTACCGGAGGTATAAGTTTATCAGGTACAATCCAGCAACAGATATCCGGAACAGGAGCATACGGGAAGCTGGAGATCAACAACAGTTCAGGAGCTAAACTTAGCAATGGTATCATGCTCCAAAACGACCTTGTGCTTACTCATGGTATTTTCAATATTAACTCAAATCTTCTTACGCTTAGTCAGAACAGCAGCATCATTGGAGTGCCTGGTATTACAAATATGATTATGTCCGATGGAGTTACCAGTAGCTTGGGTGTCAGGAAGTACTTTCCTGCAGGTCCTCATTTATTTACATTTCCAGTTGGAATTGCCGGTAAATATACACCTGCCATTTTTACCATTACAGCCAACACCACTGTTGGTTACATCAATATTAATCCAGTTGACAATTCTCATCCGAGTGTTTTGGATCCGATGAATGTTTTGAAATACTACTGGCAGATTGAAAGCTCCGGTATTTCAGGTTTTAACGGGAGCCTGTTGCTCCAATATCTGCCCGGTGATGTTTCTGGAGTTGAAAGTGATTATGTTGCAGCAAGACTCGAACTACCTGGTAGTTACTGGTACAAAGCACCTGTAGGGCCAGCTACAGATAATGTAAACGAAACCACCCATCAGATAACATTCAATTATAGTGGAAGCAGCAACCTCAGCGGAGATTATACGGCTGGCAACGATAGTGCGATCCCTGATGAATTAGCCGATTACAGATCAAATAAGGATGGGGATTGGTCAGACGAAACAATCTGGACACCTGTCGGTTCTTCACCTCCCTGTCCCTTTTGGTGGCCCAAGTGGTAGCAATGTCATCATTGACCACGTTGTAACGACAGATATTAACAACATTTCTGTAATAAGCACAACAGTTAACAATGAACTAAGAGTAGTCTCATCAACCTTCGGCCATAACCTTGGAAATGTGATTGGTAATGGGAAAATTTATTTGGAAAAAGGAAACCTCCCGGGCGGCAATTATTCCTCCTTTATTGATTGTTCGGGAAACGGAACAATAGAATATGGCGGAACCGGTAATTATACAATAATTGCATCACAGTTCAGCAACCTGCCTAATATGTTTGTTACAGGGACGGGTACCAGAGTACTTCCGAATAAGGATTTAACAATTTGTAAAAGACTCGTAATTGATGGGCCCGCACTCGATAATAGTGTAAACAACAGCAAACTTATAATCGGAGGTACAATGGAGCGTTATAATTCCGGAACTTTTATAAGCGGTTCCGGAGTATCCCCAGCCTCAACTGTCACTTTTGCCGGCACATCAGTCCAGACTCTGGGAGGACCAACCGGAGACTTTGCAGGAGCTAACAGGTTAAATAATCTTGAGATTAATAATCCATCCGGATTGAACATAGGGGTCAATGGATCAGTGGATGTTAACAATGAGCTACTGCTCACAAATGGTATCATAAATACAACCTCTGCCAATAAACTTACATTATTAAGTACATCTTCATCAGTCATCACACCTGCAGGAGGAAGTACAACTTCTTTTATAAATGGCCCGTTGATTAAACAGATAGTTAATGGAAGCAGCTTCCTTTATCCTATCGGAAAGGGAACAACCAAGGGACATTATTTTACTCTCACTTCAACTGCCGGAACCACTCTTTTCTGGACAGCTGAATACTTTACACCTAATCCAACTGCAACTTCATTAACTTCACCTTTAATAGTAGCCAATACTATGGAATACTGGAGTGTCAGTACTACCGTAGGAACCACAGGCAAAGTCAAAATCGGATGGGATCACTATGAGTGATCTGACACCACTGATGACAGTAAATGGCTTGTCTGATATGCGGGTTGCTGAATATAACGCTGGTTCATGGAATGAACTGGCATCGACTGCTTCAGGGAATAATAATGTAGGAGATGTAGCCAGCACAAATAATGTCAGTGTCTCTGCCACTCCTAAGAACTATACTACAGCCAGCATCTCAACGACCATTGCGATGGCTTTATTAGCTCCGACCGGCCCGGTATGCGGACATCAGGAATCCCGGTAACTTTCACTTCATATTTTCCTATCAATTTAAATTATACCCTTGATTATACAATAAATGGTGTTCCCCAGGCAACCGTAAATGTGACATCTTTGCCATATAGTTTACCAACTCCTGTTCCGGGAGTTTACAAATTAACGGGGTTTAAATATAATAATGGACTCAATACGGGTGTAGTTGACGATGGTATAGTAAATGTATATGCCAATCCTACAATTTCAGATGCAGGCCCGGATCAATCTTTGTGCGGACTTTCAGGAACAACTCTGGCTGGAAATAACCCTGCTCCTTATTCAGGTTTATGGACAATTGTCAGTGGCGCAGGTGGTACATTGATTAATAGTGCTCTTAATACATCTGTTTTTACCGGAGTATTGGGATTAACCTATACTCTGCGATGGACAATCAGTAATGTTGCCTGTTCATCTTCAGATGAGGTGGTTATATCATTTCCTGTGGTTGCTGCACGTCCTTCAAATTTCATCTCAGCACCAACAGCTGTTTGTCAGGGTTCTTCAGGAAATGTCTATACAGTTCCGAATGTTTCAGGAAATACCTATAGCTGGTCATATAGCGGGACAGGTCACACTATTAATGGAACAGGTAATTCAGTAACTATCGATTTCAATGCAACTGCCACAAGCGGTACCTTAAGTGTAACTGCAACAAATGCCTGCGGAACAAGTGCACCAAGGACCGTGGCCATAACTGTTACTCCTTTTCCGGTTGCAACCTTTAGCTATATTGGAACTCCATATTGCCAGAATGCTGCAAATCCTCTGCCAACTTTCAGTGGCGGTGGCAGAGCCGGAATATTTTCATCAACACCCGGTTTAGTTTTTGTAAATACTGCAACCGGCCAGGTTGATTTAGCTGCAAGCATATCAGGCAGTTATATAGTAACAAATACAATAGCTGCATCGGGTGGCTGTGGTGTTGTAACCGCGACAAGCCCAATTACCATTTCCGGTCTGATCTGGACCGGAGCGTCGGGTATCGACTGGAATGTCCCCGGAAACTGGTCATGCGGATTTATACCTTTTTTGACGACAGTTGTTCAAATACCAAATGTGCCAAATAAACCAGTTCTCAGCACCGGAGCGACAGGTACTGTTAATAATTTAACAATAGAAACAGGATCATCTTTATTTATTTCAGGAAATACATTACAGATTTCCGGAACAATTACAAATAATGGAACTTTTAATGCTTCGAACGGTACAATTTTAATGAACGGATCATCAGCTCAGACCATCGGTGCATCAGTTTTCAGCAGCAATACTATCAGGAACCTGACCATCAGCAATGCTGCCGGTGTCAGCCTCCTGGGGCCGCTTAATGTTACCGGAATCGTCAATATCCAAAACGGAACTCTTGTGTCAGCCGGATTTTTAACTCTGGCCTCTTCAGCTTCACAGACAGCTTTGATAGATGGATCAGGTGCTGGAACAGTTACCGGAAATGTAACCATGCAACGCTACCTTCCTTCTGCATTTGGTTATAAATATGTCAGCTCTCCATTCCAGTCTGCAACAGTAAATGAATTTGGCGATGATTTGGATCTTGCAGCATCTCTTCCCCACTTTTTACAGGTACAATGAAGGCAGTACAACTTCCGGCTGGGTTACCTATGTTACAACCACCAGTCCGCTGAATCCTCTTGAAGGATATACAGCCAATTTCGGTTCCTCTGCAGTTCCTCTAACAGCTGATATTACCGGAGTGGTTAATAATGGGGCTCTTTCAGTCACCCTTTACAATCATAACAATACATATACCAAAGGATTTAATCTTGTCGGCAATCCATACCCTTCCCCTCTTAACTGGGATGCTCCTGTCGGATGGACCAAGACAAACGTTGACAATGCCCTCTATTACTTCAAAGCCAGTGCAACCGACGAATATGGGGGGACGTACAGTACTTATATTAACGGAATCTCAAGCGATGGTCTTGCAACAGCCATAATACCTTCAATGCAGGGATTCTTTATCCATGTTTCTGACGGTTCGTATCCTGTGACAGGGACATTTGGACTTAACAACAGTGTAAGGATTACTGATCTCACACATCCATTTCTAAAATCCGGAGAAAAGAGTTCTCTGCCACTCCTGAGGATTGGAGCAGCTTATGCTGACGACACGACTTCAACCGATCGCATGGTAATATATTTTGATGAAAAAGCACAAACGGGATTCGATTCTGATCTCGATGCCCTTAAACTTATGAATACCGATTATATCCGTCCCAAATCTTTATGGTATCGGTTCTGACGGAACAAAATTATCCATTGACGCTCTGCCGGAATATCAGGATTCTCTTTGCAGAATCCCACTTGGTCTGAAGACCAATATTAGATAATTATATTGTTTTCAGGATAATTGATATAGAGGAGGAGCTTTCCGGGAAGAAAATTTTTATATCTGACCTGGTGTCAGGTACTGAAAATGACCTTCTTAATAATAAAGAATATAAGGTCTATCTGGAAGCGGGTGAATACAAGAACAGGTTCTTCCTCAATGTTTCGGATAAAATAACTGAAATTCCGGATACAAGTACAAATAATAATCTGTTTTCAGTTTACAGCTCGCATGGAATTATAAAAGCTTATGTTAATACTGACAGGATTGGTTCCGGGTTGCTGTCAATTTACAATCTGACAGGTCAGGTTTTATTTAATACAAGAATTTCAGATTCGGGTTATTATGAGTTTAATCCCGGTTTTAAAGCTGGCATCTATATTGTCAGCTTTGTATCGGGAATATATCAGGATTCAAAAAAGATATTTATACAGAACAGATGAAATATGTTATAAATAAAGGGCACAATTATTTGCGGTTTTTTTTATCGATGCTTTTCATTCTGATATTTGCAGGATCAGCGGTGATAAAAGCCCAGGAACCACCACCGCGTCCAATCCGGATAGATGTGACCGCCCAGGGCCTCAGCTTCGGTGCATTTTATCACGGTGCTATTGGAGGTACTGTAGTAATTCTTCCTTCAGGTTCACGTTCTGCAACCGGTGATGTTGTTCTTCTTGGTCTCGGATATCCTTTTTCAGCTGCATTATTTCAGGTACATGCACACCCCGGGACAGTAATATCAATTCTTAATGGTCCCGATGCTGTACTTACAGGAATCCCGTCAGGAACAATGACCCTTCATATCGGGAGTTCCAGTCCGTCGTCGCCATTTGTCTCGAATGTCAATTTCAATATCGGAATACCACTATATATCGGAGGGACTCTTACAGTAGGCAATTCGGGCGCCAACCCGCCTGGTAGCTACACAGGAACATTTGACATAACTCTTGTAAGGGAATAAGAAGTTTTATTAATAAGTGAAAAAATAAAATGACGGTCATAAAAGCATACTCCAAAATTCTTCATTCAGGATGTATGCGCTTCATTATGAATCGTTACGCCGGCCTGTTTCTATTTCTTTTGTTCTTTTCCGGCATGGACAGACTCTATTCCCAGGATCTTCCCGAATATGATGAAATTTCAGTTTTTCTTGATATTCCCGGTATGGGTGGGTCAGAGATTGATGCCCTTATAAAAGATGAAGAACTATATCTGCCTGTCACTGACCTGTTTGATTTTCTTAAAATAAGAAATGTTCCTTCAACCGGACTGGAGACTATTTCCGGATTTTTTGTAAATCCTGATGCAACATACGTTATCGACAGGACAAAAAATCAGATAGTTTACCAGGATAAAACATTCAATCTTGAAGCAGGTGATCTGATCAGGACTGAATCAAACCTTTACCTGAAATCATCTTATTACGGAAAAGTGTTTGGCCTTGATTGCAAATTCAGCTTCCGGACTCTTTCAGTTACAGTTACGAGTAAGCTTGAATTGCCATTGATCCGTGAAATGAAGCAGGAGGAGATGAGGCGTAATATCGCCCGTCTCAAAGGTGATGTTAAGGCTGATACAACCATTGGACGAACTTATCCCTTTTTCAGATTCGGCATGGCCGACTGGTCAGCTGTTTCATCGCAGGAGATAAACGGAAAGTCCGACACAAGGCTTAACCTTGCTCTTGGCTCAATGATAGCCGGAGGAGAAACTACTGCTTCATTGTACTATAACAGCTCCGATCCCTTTACCGAAAAACAGCAATATTACCTGTGGCGCTATGTCAATAACGATTTTGCCCCTCTGCGGCAGGTTATGGCAGGGAAAATACAGACAAATGCAATCTCTTCAATCTATAATCCAGTTATAGGAGTTCAGCTCACCAATACCCCCACAACCTACAGAAGATCATTCGGCACCTATACCCTGAGCGATAAAACAGAACCCGGCTGGATCGTTGAGCTATATGTAAACAATGTTCTGGTCGATTATGTAAAAGCCGATGCTTCAGGTTTTTTTAATTTTGAGGTCCCGCTTGTATACGGCAACTCTCTTGTTAAACTAAAATTCTTCGGTCCATGGGGTGAGGAACGAACACGCGAGCAGAACATATCCATTCCATATAATTTTCTCCCCGAAAAAACACTTGAGTATACCCTCAGTGCAGGTATTGTTGAAGACACTCTTGGAAGCAGGTTCTCGAAGACAAGCGTTAATTATGGTGCAACCAAAAGCCTGACTGTCGGTGGCGGTGCTGAATATCTTTCTTCAGTGACATCCCAGCCATTCATGCCTTATCTTAATGCATCTCTACAGAGTAACAAACAACCTTCTTCTTTCACGGTGAATATGCATTAGGGGTAAGGGCAAAGGGAACTCTGTCCTACAGGCTCCCGTCAAACCTTCAGCTGGATTTAAACTATACCTGGTACGATAAAGATCAGAAAGCTATTTTTTACAATTACCGGGAAGAGCGTAAAGCGACATTGTCAATGCCTCTTAAAATTGGCAAATTCTCCTCATTCCAGCGATTGTCGGTATATCAGATCGTTCTTCCTTTATCAAAATACACAACAGGTGAATGGCTGATCTCCGGATCTCTTTTCGGTGTAAGCACAAACCTTACAACATATGCACTGTTCGTGGAAAATGTAAAACCTTACCTCTACAGTAATCTGGCCCTGGCATTCAGGCTTCCTGCAGGATTTATCCTCATGCCTCAGGCTCAGTACGGATATACCGAAAACAAATTGTTTTCAGTAAAAGCCAGGCTCGAAAAACATGTTCTGAAAAATGGTTACCTGAATCTGTCGTATGAACAGAATTTCAGGAATAACCTGAAGCTGGCTGAAGCAGGATTCCGATATGACTTCTCATTCGCACAGGCAGGTGCTTCAGTCAGGCAGTACAATGATAAGACAAGCTTTATCGAGTATGCAAGGGGAAGCCTTATCCATGACAGAAAAACAAAATACCTTGGAACCGATAACCGTCCCAATGTAGGCAGGGGAGGAATTTCTGTAATTCCGTTCCTTGATCTGAATGCTAACGGGAAAAAAGATCCGGGTGAGCCAAAGGCTCAGGGACTGAATCTGCATTCCAATGGAGGACGAATCGTTAAGAACGACCGTGATACCACCATCAGGATACTTGGACTGGAACCCTATACCAATTGTTTCATAGATCTTGATCCCAACAGTTTTGATAATATCTCCTGGAGATTAACCAAAGAGACTTACAGTGTTGCAGTTGATCCCGATATACTGAAGAATATTGAAATACCGGTAATTATTGCAGGTGAAGCAACAGGCTATGTCTTTCTTGAAAGCGAAGGGGAAAAGAAAGGTCAGGGACGTATCGTTGTAAGTTTCTTTGACAGCAACCTTAAACCTGCAGGTAAGACTATTACTGAAGATGACGGATATTACAGCTATTTCGGGCTCACTTCCGGGAAATATAGAGTCCGCATCGATACTTCCCAGTTGCGGAAACTAAATATGACTTCAGATCCTGAGACTCTGCAGTTCACTATTGCCGGAGGTCTTGACGGTGATATTGCTGACGGACTTGATTTCATATTGAAAATGGTTCCGGGAGATACAACAGTTGTCAAACCTGTTATTCCGGAAATACCGGTTGTTAAAAAGGATACCACCTATATGATCCTTCATGAATTATCCGAGGAGGTCTATACAATCACTGAGGACAGCTGGGCCATTCAGATCGGTGCATTCAAGAGCAGATCGTATGCTGAAGGCTTCCAGAAGATGCTTGAAAGAGAGCTTGGCAAGGATGTTCAGATAACTATCGAGGGTGAATATTACCGGGTTCGCATTCTTGACCTGCCAACCCGTGAAGAGGTCGATGAAAATATAGTAAAACTTAATAAACTCGGATTTAAGGAACTCTGGATAATCCATCTGTTGGCCAGACAACAGCAAAGGATGCTGATCACCAGAGAAGATTCACTGGCAAGAATTAAAGAGACCCTTATTGAAAGAGAAGCTCCGTTATCTCCTGCTGAAAGAGCTGAACTCCAATTAGACGCCTTCCGTCTGAGATCCGATGCAATAGGACTAAGGAAACAGCTTTCAGCTCCGCTCGATGAAAAGGTAACAATTGACAACAAGGGTAATATATTACAGGCTTGAAACTCCTGAACAGCCAATTCTTGACCCGACAGTTCTTGAAGCAATTAAAAATCTCATACCTGCATTTGGCCGTCTTGGAATAGCAGATAAATGGGTAATACCCGTTAAAAAAGAAATTGTTAAAACAGAGCCGGTTGAAGAACCTGTTGAAAGGGAGCCGGTGATAATACAAAAGGCTTCCGTAAGGCCAGATGCATCAATCAGGGTAACTGAAGAGAAGCCTGCGGTACTTATCATGGAAGAAAAACCCGAGATACTTGAACCATCAATAGCCCTGCAGGTCGCCATATTTGTTAAGGAATCACAGGCATTGCGTGCCCAAAAAAGAATAATGTCGAAACTGAACCTGCCCGTCGAAATTGTTAAACAATATGATTATTACCATGTAATCGTCACGGGATTCTATACACGTGAAGAGACGTTTAAATATTATCCTGAACTTGCAGGAATAGGCTATCCGGGTATCACCCTCATTCCGAACTATAAAAGGCAGAAATAATTCCGGCTCAGATAATTCTTAAGATGCAGCTATTAAACAACGACCCATGCCGAAAATTGTTATCATCTCTCCAAGCGTTAGAAAAGGCCGGAACAGTCACAAAATAGCCTTGTATTTCAGTAACCTTCTGAAAGAAATGGATATCACTGATCATGAAATTCTTGATCTCCTGGAATACAATTTCCCGCTTTTCAACGAAAGGCTCAAATATCAGGAATCACCAACACAGGGGATGATCAGTTTTTCAAACAAAATAAAATCGGCCGGCGGAGTGATAATTATATCGCCCGAATACAATGGCGGTATTCCGGCGAGCTTAAAAAACGCTGTCGATCTGCTGACTGATGAATGGAGACGGAAGCCTGTGGCGTTTGTAACTGTCTCCGACGGGAATTATGCCGGGACGCAGGCTGTCATCCCGCTTCAGTTTACTCTTTGGAAACTCGGAGCATTAACTCTGTCTGCCACAATGCGTCTGCCAAATATCAGGAACTCGTTCAATGAAAATGGAGTGCCTTCCGATAAAGAGCTTACAGACAAAAGAGCTATCGCTTTTATAAATGAATTCCTTCGGCATATAGAATCCATAAAATAGGGACGGTATATGGTAGGGTAATGACATGCCTATTTTGTATTAACTTTGGATTTTATCTGCATCCATGAAAAGAAGTCTTCTTGTCTTTATGATATGTATTATTCCTTTATCCGTTCTGTCGCAGAAAACAGCTATACAGTTAACCAGGACAAGAGATGCTTCAATTTCAGAATGGCAGATCCTCGATGATAAATATATGCAGGTATTGTCCGGAAATGAATACCCGGCTGATGACACCATCACTTTTTCTCTTGAGGCCAATAAAAGATATTTCTTACTGATTTCCATCTCCAGGATTAATTATACCGATACTTGTCTCTATTCACTCTGGCTTAATAATGAATTTATTATATTAATTAATTCAGATACCGGAACCGGCGATCATTTCTTTCCGTTCTTTACCGGGGTAAAAGCTGATACTGAGGCAAAGATCACTGGAGGATCGAACGCTGCCATCTCTGACTTCCCCTGGCAGGTATTTCTTGAAGCAGAGAATTTTACATGCGGCGGATCAATCATCAGCAATCAGTGGATAATTACTGCAGCCCATTGTACAAGGGACGATTATAATGTAAAAATACCTGCATCTTCCATGGATGTGATTGTAGGCGCCAGCAATCCAAGAAATTCATCTCAGGGTAAAAAGTATTATGTAAGTGATGTAATCTCTCATGAATCCTTTGACATCTCAACATTAGAGAATGATATTGCCTTGCTGAAATTAAAGGAGCCGATCGATTATCCGAATGCCACGCCAATAAAGCTGGTATCGGCAAAGGATGCAGTTGCAGGAGCCACTGATCCAGGTGTAATGTCGTGGGTTACCGGTTACGGCATCACCAGCGTCGCTCCGGTGATTTACCCTTCAGCTCTGCAAAAAGTTCAGCTTCCAATAGTCTCAAACTCACAGGCCTCTTTAGTCTGGAGAGATATACCTGTTACAGATATAATGGCCGGCTACCGTGACGGAAACAAGGATGCCTGCAGCGGCGATAGCGGGGGACCGCTGGTGGTACCAGTCGCAGGAGATTACAAACTTGCCGGTCTGGTAAGCTGGGGAAGTACCGATTGCAATACTTACGGGGCTTATACACGTTTATCCTTGTTTGAATCGTGGATCACCCAAAAAACCGGAATAGAAATCACATTTATTGCTCCTGTACCTCAGGGAGATTCTATAGTATGCTCCGGGACATCAAACAGCGAATATCAGGCAGCCGCCGTAGCCGGTGCCTCTGCTTACAACTGGTCTCTGACGCCTCAAAGCGCCGGAACAATCTATGGCAATGCCGAAACTGCAATTGTTTCATGGAATTCCGGCTTTACTGGCTCAGCTGACGTTAAACTTCAGGTTTCCCGCAACGGGGAATTGTCTGAAAAGTCAGACCTTGTGGTTAATGTTGCGAAACTTACAAGGCTTATCAGTGAACCCTGCAGATTCCGTTATGTGTGCTGAAAGGCCTATTGCCCTGAAAGTCGAAGCTGAAGGATATAACCTGAATTACTCCTGGTACAGAAACAGGAATCTTTTGCGTTCCGGCCCATCAGGTGTTGTAAGCATTCTGAGTGCTCTGGTCGACGATTCCGGTCAGTATTTTTGCGAAATAAAAGGGTCGTGTGGCAATGTTGTTTCCAGGACCAGCAACCTGACAGTTTTGCCGGTTACAAGAATAAACAGTATCACGCCCGATACCGAAGTCTCATTTGGAGATGATCTGACCCTCGACGTAACCACGGAGGGCCATAACCTTACATATCAGTGGCAAAAGGATAATAATCCTCTTGATCAGGGCAACTCTTCAAATCTGGTACCTGCAAAATGTTGATGCAAATGATATAGGACTTTATCAGACAACCGTAACCGGAACATGCGGAACTGTAAAAAGCGATAAGGTATATGTTTATGTAAAAAAAGAAGACTATTCAGGTGATCCTGAGGTCTTTGTATGGCCAACAATGGTAACCGGAGAATTCAGGATCGCCCTGAGCAATGATAAAAACTATACAATCCTTCTGTCACAATACTATCGGAAGGCTTTTAAAGAAAAAAGAGAATTGCCGGTACCTGACGATAATGAACATCAGTGATATTCCTTCGGGAATATACATAATTACTGTTTATAATGACACTATGCGGAAATCAATTAAGCTCATTAAAAAGTAATCCCGCTGAGGGATAAGTGCGCTAATCTTAAGTTTATTTCTTTTTTATCAATCTGTACAGGAACAGAATTAATACAGCCCCGCCGGTGGCAATAAGAATGCTCCTTACATCAAACCCTGTTACTGATCCCAGTCCAAGTAAAGTTCCAAGATAACCACCCAGAAATCCTCCTCCAATACCCAGCAGAATTGTAATAATAATTCCCCCCGGGATCTTTGCCAGGCATAATGAATTTTGCGAGTAATCCGACGATCAAACCCATGACGATCCACGATATGATTCCCATAATTTATCTCCTTTTATTAATTATTAACATATCCCGTTAATACCTTTCCTAAGTATTTTCCTCACCATTAAACTTATGAGAGCTATGTCAAAACCAACTTTGTGCGAGCATTTTTTTGCCGCTCTGGAATTCGCTGATCTGATACGTAACTTTAACCGGATTTTCATTTTCAATCTGATATATCCAGGAACCAAAAACCCCGGTTGTCTGATAAACCCGTCTGACATAGAGTCTGTCTCCCGGATGAAAATCACACTTTTTCGAATAAGCCGTTATCTTTCCATAAAGAGTGTCAAGCGTCGTTGTGATTGACAGGACATGCGGATTCCCGAAATATGAAGGAGGAGCTATTTCGCATTCGACAAAATTACCGACAAATTTACGCGTGACGAAAAGCTCATCTTCCGGAAACAAACCCGATTTTTTTGAAGATGCACAGGATATCCCGAGAAGCATCATCAATAAAAATCCCAGCTTTTTCATCCTGTAATTATTTACCCGCCTTAAAGCATACCTGATTTGTAATCATTATGAAGAAATCTGATCAGAAATATAAATATATGGAAATAAACCGGTTACTTTTTATGTACTTCCCCTTTAAATGGTGTAAAATTCTGGAATTCTGATCAAAAGAAATATATTGTTCGTCAAAAAATATGAAAAATCATCCAACACGACTCTGATTTTATATTTCACTGACCATCAAACCTATGTGGTTCAGGTTGATGTTTAATTAAGTAAAACACGCTGTTTTCCTGTAAATATAAATCCCGTTTTGACGAATGACCTCAATCCTTATATAAGGAGCCGGCAATAATAAACAATACCCGGAAATCAGTTGACAAACATCTCCACGATCATTCGCATTTCCCCATTAATTGGGCTTTAGCTACTTGCAGGGAAGATGCTATCCACATTACTTTTATTTCATTATTAAATTATTCAAATAATGGCAAACAATTCAAACCCCGGCAACGAACAGACAATTAGTGACATCCGTAATGAATCATCCGGACAGGGACAAAAGCACCCATGGAATTTCCGGTTTCTTTCCTGCAATTGTAAATATGATCGCAGAAGACGGAGAGAGCTTCTTTCATTATTTAAAAGATCTTGGCCTTTCCAGGGAAAATAACCTGGTTGTCCTCTCTTCAAGACATCATTATTTCTATGATGAAGATGAGCTGAAGAACGTAAGAACATTGATCAATCTGAGAAAACTCAATCTGATAAAATATCTTGATGAGTTTTTATTCACCCTTGTCCAGGTATTGCCTCCGGATACAAAGTTTCTGGGATGCTTCAGCGACTGCAATGCTACAGGGAACAATAGTGCATCACTGTTTCATCCGATAAAACTTTTAAAACAAAAAGTAAACAGACTCGATTTCCCGGGTAAAAAGACTATGAATAAAAACAAAGTCTCGGAAATCCTTGAATCATATGGCTTTAAAATAATCAATATGACCGAAATGAACGGGCTTACATATTTCTGCTCGCAGAATGTAAGGAAACCGGCAAAATTGATAGCCTAAAATTAAACAAATCAATTTGACATAAAATCTGCACAGGCTTATTGAATTATTCCTGGTTATGGGATCCTGGTTTCCGGTTTTAATTTTTACGGCTCACTTCTTATCATACCCGTTCTCCCTCTCCTTTCCCTCCTTGATCCATTCGGGAAGTATAGTTTCAATAAAGACCTTCTTTTCCTCAATGAGTTTTTTCATATCAAGCCCGATATACTCCTGTGCTTTGGCTTTTGTGCTGATATCAGGATATGGGATCTCCTGATTATAACCCAGTGAGGCCAGAAGCCTGGCAAGCTTTATTCTTGCTTCCTGCGCCTGGGCAATACCTCCTGAAATAATCCTGCCCAGCTCAACCGGAGAATGAAATGAATTACCATGCCCTGCAGCTGAGAAATCCCATCTCCACTGAGCGCGCCTTATATTGTTCAGTATTTCTTTCATCTGCTCCTCGGTGGCTCCTTTATCCCAGGCAGATTTTGCCTCCACATGGCACCTGACAAGCAGTGTCTCAAGAATGTTCCTGTTCTCAATGATCTTGTCCTGGCGCGTATAGACATCCTTTATCAGGTCAGCAGTCTCTTCCCGGTGGCAAACCTGGCATGAGTTGGAAATATTATTCAGCGGGCTCTGAATGTGGTGATCTGTGAATTTCAGTCCGCCTTCGCTTATAAAAGGCATATGGCAATCGGCACATGAAACTCCCCTTGATGCGTGCGTACCAGTCAGATAAACCTCATAATCGGGATGCTGGGCCTTAAGCATCGGGGCCCGGCTAAGGGCATGCGTCCAGTCGGAAAACCCGGTTTCATCATAGTATTTTTCAATATCCTCGGCAGTGGTTCCGTACTTCCAGGGAAAAACAAGATACTGAACGCCTTCTATCTTTTTCTTGTTGAAATAATATTCGACATGGCACTGGGCACAGACAAGGCTCCTCATCTCCTGATGCGACACCTTGCTAATATCGAGCCCCCTGGCCTCAAATGCCTCAAGAAGCGCCGGACGTGAGATCCTCAGGTTCATGGTTTTGGAATCGTGACAATCGGCACAGCCAATATGATTGATGATCTCTGATCCTTTTGTATCCCATGTTCCTTTATAGAATTCAGCTGCACCCATTTTATTCATAAGCCTCGGCACATCAGGGCTTTTGCAAGTCCAGCATGTATTGGGCTGAGGACTTGGAACATTTGCTGAAGGAGCACCTGTCCGGAGGACTTTTTGTATATCATTCACGGCATAATAGTGCCCCCTGCCCTGATTATATTCCCTCGAAAACATATACCCTGCCCACAGAACTACCATACGCGGAGATTCCTCAAGCATGTCGATCATAGCATTTCCGTTGTACTTGCTCCTGAAGGTTGTATCCGCAGTTTTCATATATGTATTATACTCCCTCGGGAATATCTCACCCCATTTTTCATTCCTTGGCTCAAACTCAGAAAAGGTTATTTCCGGTGAATACGCAAAAACAGCTTCCGCTCTTCTCTGGATTATCGCTGATGCAAGCATCCCCAAAAGAAATACTACTGCCACCGTAGCTGCAAAAATTACCCATCCGAGCCATGGTCTTATTTTAAGTGCCTCCTGAATTGATTTCATATTAAGAGAGTTATTTATTTTTCTTTTTTATAGCTTCATTCAACCATGCAGGTGCAACAGGCCCTGGCAGTGGCACTCGGGCATATGGCACGCTTGAAAGACTGTTCACTCTTCCATGCGGGGTCTCCCGATGGCAATCCAGGCATTCACGGTCCATTCTGAATTTATGTGTTTCACTGTTATAGGCAAGAAGTCTGCTGTCTGTAAGAAGCTCTTTATGACACCTTATGCAGTTCCGGTGAACAACTTTTCTTCCCGCTTCTTTTATGAAAATAACCTGCGGCTCTTTCCGCAGAGTGAAAATTGTTGCATGCCTGAGTCCGTCTTTTGCCTTAAAGAAGTATTTATTGACAAAATTATTATGAGGCACATGACAATCGTTGCAGGTTGTCTTTTCGCGGTGGGAACTGTGATACCATGTTGTATACTGCGGCGCCATTATATGGCAGTTAACGCAGGTCTCTGGTTTATTTCCGAGGTATGCCGGAGCGTTTGAAATATAAAATGAGAATATACCAAGTCCTGTAAAGATACCCCCAGCCAGAAGAACCGCAAGCTTCCACCTGTCGGGAGGTATCAGTTTTTTCAGGAACTGCATGCAGGTTTTACTTCTTATCGTAGGCAGCCGTTGTCTTCATTTCCCCACCGTCACGACCTGGTCTCACAGATTCTATCGATAACAATTTGCCTCCTTCAGAAAGCTTCCATGTCTCGGTCGATTTCATTTCCCTTGTTTCGCCACCCATGTCGAAAGTCATTGTCGAAGCTATTATCAGTGATGATTTGTCGGCCGACCAGGTTACTGTTGATTTCCGTGTTGTATTGAACATGGGATTCTCGCTGACTTTACCATCGAGGGTGTATTTGGCTGAAGTTTTCATTTCTTCGCCATCACGGCCCGGCATGGTGCTTTCAACAGAAAGAGTGTTTGCATCCTGAGTGACAACCATCGATGTGGCCGCAAAGCGGAACTGGCTGTCGCCGAAGTTGCTTTTTGAGTCATTGAAAGCCCACGTACCTGCAAAATTTGTCTGGGCAAAAAGACCTGATGTTGTCATGCAAAAAACTGCAATAACCAGATAGATTTCTGAATTTTAAAGTGTTTGATTTTTTCATTGATTTATGAATAAATTGATTAATAAATAAAATATTATAATGTCCACCCTTCCCTGTATTTGTACTGAAGCAGTTCGTTGGCCTCAGGAAGATTTGTGAACTCCATTTTATCGGGATTATATTCCAGGGTTATATTCCTGTTTGCCATAAGCACTGCAATATTACCCAGCATCATTGTCTCAACAAGCTTGCTTGCATATGAAAAGTCTGTTGATGATTTTGTATTATTCTTAATTGCATCAATCCATTCTGCATAAATACCCGGGTGACCTCGGCAACCATGGTTTTGGCGGTACAAACTGATCCATGACCTTTTTGGGCAGAAGCTGAGGATTGCTTCCATAATCTCCATGCATCAGCACTCCTTTATCCCCGATATACAGTGCTGAATTTACGCGGGTTCCGGGATCAATTTCAATCGGACGCGGTGCACGTAATCCGCCATCAACCCATGTAATCGTAACAGGCGGCATATATCCGCGGGCCGGGAATTCATAGGTTATCATTTCAGCAAGAGGCCAGAATTCATTATTATAAACTGATGAGCTTGCCTGCACTCTGGTCGGTATTCCAAGATTCAGCGACCAGAACGGGTGGTCATAGATATGAGCTCCCATGTCGCCCAGGGCACCTGTTCCATAATCGCGCAGTCCACGCCAGTTGAAATGGCAGATATCAGGATGATAATCTTTCTTTGGAGCCGGACCGAGCCATACATCCCAGTCCAATGATTTTGGGTACAGGAATGCCTGCCGGCCGTGTAATGTTTCCCTGCGGCCATATAGGCCTGTTGGTCGAAAGGTGAACTTCGCGGACAAGTCCTATGGCACCGCTTTGTATCCATTCGTTAATTAATCGTGCGCCTTCACTTGCATGTCCCTGGTTACCCATCTGGGTCACAACATTATATTCTTTTGCTATTTCTGCAAGCTTGCGGCATTCATAAATTGTCTTGCACATCGGTTTTTCAACATAAACATGCTTTTTTTGCCTCATAAATGCAGCTGCAATCGGTGCATGGTTATGATCAGGCGTACCAATCACAACGGCATCGATCGATTTTTCCTTATCAAGCATCTGGCGCCAGTCCGTATAAACCTTTGCCTTTGGATAACCTTTGAATATATGAGCCGCAAAATCAGTATCCACGTCACAGAGTGCATAAATATTTGCCAGCTTTACAGGTGCTCTGTTCTGCTGAGCTCCCTGTGGGAGGTTGCTGACCCCCTGTGGTGGTTGCTGACCGCCCTGAGCCGGCCGGTTTCCCATCCTGGCTTCCCTGGCAGCAAGTTCCTCCTTGCTGAGTGGCTGGCCTGTACTCGTACGCTGAGGAGTTACGATCGGCACATCCGGATCGCACAAACCTCTTATATCAGCTGCCCCGCGGGCTCCGATACCTATACCTGCAACATTTACGGTATCACTTGGCTGTTGATACCCTTTCCCTGGCATTACATGACGGGGAATTATAGTAAACCCTGCAGTCGCAGCGCTCACCGTACCCAAAAATTTCCTTCTGGAAAGTTCTTTTGTTGGCTTGTTTTTCTTAGGGTTATTTGCACTCATGGATTACTCCTTTCTTTTATGGATGATAATTATCAATAAAGATATAAAATAATCTCAGTTACATTTTGATTGTTATAAAATTATGAAAGTTTGAGATTCAGGACAAAAAAATAAAGCAGGCTGCTACCACATGGCAGTCTGGTCAGGGACGACCTGTTTATAGCAGAATTTCAATTCATGGGATCTGAGCTCCTGGGAGCGATCTGTATTAATTCTCAAAACCATAAATTATGTATCTTTGATTATTTGAAATAAATGGTTCAGTGTAAAGAACTTAACTACCTAATAATATGAAAAAGCAAATAATAGTTATTAAAAGCATTCTTAAGAGTGTTTCTGTGGTATTTTACATTGCACTTCTTCTATTCCCCTCTCCTGTATCAGCCCAGATTAAGATCTATGTCAACACTGACCTGGAAGGGATCAGCGGAGTGTTCAAATTTGACCAGACAAGGGAAAAGGATACTCCCTTAAATATCCAGGCATGTGAATATTTTATGGGAGATGTTGCTGCAGTGGTGCGTGGTCTGAGGGACGGCGGAGCAACCGAGATTGTTGTTCTTGACGGTCATGGATCTCAGGCTGTGATTACCTCATCTGATGGAACCCGGTGCAAAGTATATCACCGGGCGTCCAAGACCTGGTGCCGGAAACCTGTCACTCCTCGATAGTTCGTTTGCAGGAATGGTGATGGTAGGGTTTCCATGCAATGATGGGAACACCCGACGGTGTATTGAATCATACACAGAGCTCAAAGACGGAGAATCGTTACTGGTACAACGGAGTGGAATCTGGTGAGCTGGCTCAGAATGCACTGATAGCAGGATACTACGGAGTCCCAGTAATAATGGTTACCGGTGATGAAGCCACTACCAGGGAGGCAAGGAAATTTTTTGGAAATAGTATTGTTACAGTTCCTGTAAAAAAGGGATTAGCCAGAGAAGCTGCAATTCTTTATCCTTTTGAGGAAACCCGTAAGGCATTGTATGAAGGAGCCAAAAAAGCAATGAGTGTCATTTCCTCATGCAAGCCATATAAAATCGACACCCCGATAAAAGTAAAAATGCAGTACCTGAACCTTGATCCAAGCCTTCCAAAACCGGAAGTGATTACCGTCGAGGGAATTGCAAAGGATGCATTGCATATCCTGGAAGTAAAAAAATAAGAAGATCTTTACTTGAAGGTTAACATTTACCAATATATTTTGATAAAAACAATCTTAATCCGCAAACTCTGAATCCATTTGATAACATATAGTCTTCTTCGTCTTTTATAATGATGTAATTCTGAGCAGTTTTAAGAGTATTGACCGCTTCTGTATTTCCCCTTGTTGCTCTGGCATCAGATCCAAACTTGATCTCAACTGAGGCAACTGGTTTATTTCCCCTTGTAATTATGAGATCTAATTCTGCCCCATCCTGTGTGCGATAGAAATAGATCTGCCTGTTTGCCGGCAATAAGGGAATTATTTGCTCAATGGCAAAACCTTCCCAGGAAGCTCCTTTCTGAGGGTGCCCCATCAGTTGTTTGTAGTTTTCGATACCTGATAGATAGTGCATTATTCCCGAATCACGTATATAGACCTTCGGTGATTTAACCAGGCGTTTTTTTGTATTTGTTTAAAATGGTTCAATTATACGGATAAGAAATGCATTACGAAGAAAACTGATATATGATTTAATAGTATTTATATTTAATTCAAGACTCCTGCCCAGTTCTGCATAATTAATAAGGTTTCCGTGATAGTGGGCAAGCATAGTCCATAGTTTTTCTCCTGTCATGCTGTCAGCTGGAAATCCAAGATTTGGAAGGTCCCTTTCAAAATATGTCTTCACAAAATTGTTCATCCATTGAAGCCAGTAATTTTGTTTCAGGAAGGCATCAGGAAAACCGCCATGCATCCAGAGTATCTTCTGTACTATATTTGCCGGGGAGTTCAGATACCAGGAAAGGGGTAATCTCATGATAAGCTATCCTTCCGGCAAGTGTCTCTGAACTATTACGGAGCAGGTCGGGACCAGCAGATCCAAGCAAAAGATAGCGTCCCGGTTTTCGATTCCGATCAATAAGTGCCCGTAGTACTGGAAATAAATCCCTCTTGCGCTGTACCTCATCAATGATTACAAGCTGGTCCTGAAATTGTTGCAAATAAGTTTCAGCATCGTCAAGTTTGTTAAAGTCTTTCTGAAATTCAAGGTCGAGGTAAATGGATTCTCTGAATCCTTTCTGAATCTTTTTTGCCAGTGTTGTTTTACCAACCTGCCGGGGACCTACAATTGCAACGCATGGAAATCCATTTAGCAGATCTTTTATAATATTTTCTGAAATCCTGTTAATCATGGTGTAAAATTAACAAATAAAACACATATTATGCATTCTATTTACATATTCTTTGTTTTAATTAAATATTTTCTTATCCGAAAATTCCAAGAATCAGGAATGCAAGACAGGCTTTGCCTGACGCCTGATGCCTGTCACCAGTCGCTTATCATTTGGCACTTTAGGCACTTCGAACTTCAAACTACTTGTGGCAGGTTCATCTTCCTGATTAGCTCCTGAAAGCGAGGCTCGTTACGAAGACTGTCATATATTGGCAAAAGTAGATATGGCATATTTGGATCACGCACTTCATAACCTTGCTCAAGCCAATATAAAGCCTGTTCCTTTCTCCCACCAAAAGCATACAGAACAGCTATATCTGAAGGATTGACATATAAAGTTTTGTAACCTGCTGAGAGGGTATCGGCTTCACAGATCAATGCACTGAAATATCCTTCCTTAGGATAGCCCTGATCAAACGCGTGGATATTATTTTTATAGAGAATAGAATAAAGGGACTTCAATACGGACAGCGCTTCATCATACTTTCTATTCAAATGCAAGGCATACGCTAATCCACTCAGAGCCACTGGAGAAGTATTATCTGTTTTAAGAGCTTCTCGACTGGCTGTTATAGCCTCATCATATCGATGTAAGAAAACAAGATCCACACTATAAAGACTTTTTATTAACGGATTATAAGGATCTAACTTAAGTGCCATTTCAATCTGTTTAATAGCTTCTTCCGGACGCCCCAGCATATTTAGAAAATGAGAATAATATGCATGTGCCTCTGTATGGTTTGGATTGAGTTCCAGAGCTTTTCTAAAAGCAGCTTCACCTCCTACCCAGTCCCACATGACCCATGTCTTTATTCCAGCCTGAGAGTATACTATTTCTGCATTGTTGCTATCCAATTCAACGGCTTTCATAAGGGCTTCCATAGATTTAGGCCCGGCCTCAGCAGGCGGCAGATAACCCATTTGCATTTGTACAGCCCATACATAAGAAATACCTGAATATGCGAGGGCAAAATTCAGATCTTTCTCTTTTGCCAGCTCAAAGTATTTCATTGCAGCTTCCAAATCATTTGGAGTTAACTTATATAAGTAAAACCTGCCTTTTTGATAAGCATCATAAGCTTCCAGATTTTCAGTAGGTACTTTCTCAATCAAATGTTTTTCCTGCGGAGTTATTACAGCTTTTAATTCTGCAGCTATTGCCTCTGAAATCTGCTTTTGTATATCGAATATTTCTTTCACATTACGTATTTCCTTTTCATAAGAGTTACCCCAAAGATGGCCTTCTTTAGCCGCTCTTAGTAATTGTATACTCAGATGGATCGTATTGCCAAATTTCTGTCCGCTGCCTTCCACTATGTAATTTACACCTAGTTCTTTTGCAATTTCAGGAATAGATTTGGTTTGGTTTCTGTATTGTTCGACAGATGTACGGGAAATGACCCTCATATCTTTAATTCTTTGAAGATTATTTAAAATATCTTCCATTAGGCCATTTATGAAATAGGTATTTGTTGAATCAGGGCTGTCATTTTTAAATGGAAGGATTGCTATTGACTTTTCAAGATTCGCAAGGCTTGTTGCTTGCCTTCCGATGCTGATGATGTTGAATTTCATCAAAGCCACAACAGTTGCAACCACGATTAAAAAAACGCCAAACCATAACACAAGGCTTTTGTTCTTTTTGCGGACAGGCTTCGCAGTAACTTCAGTGAGCTTACTCCCTGATTTTCCTGCTTCTGTTTTTTCAGTGCCGAGAGTTTGTGATTCTCTATATTTCAGATACCACTTGAGAATTATTGCCAGATTATTCAGAACCGGCTTTACCTGTTCAGGATCAAAATCCTTGGGATGTGCACCATAAGTCGACAAACTGTTCAGGCTGTGCATCGAGGTTATAATGTATGAAGGGATTTTTTCTTCCTTGTTCAGTTTATCGATGATCCCTTTAAGAGGTTCAGTTTTGCGTGGCCTTTTTAATTCGCATTCGCATAAATCAGTTATTATTACTTCAAGGCATCTTCTGGAATAGAGCATTAGCACATTCGGATCTTCACTCTTGATTAGTTGACCCAATTCCTTTTCCAATTCCGGAATCTTACCCTTGAAAGATTCAAGGAGTTTTTCAAGTTCTTTTATTTCAGCGGTCCAGGTTGCCATTTATAGGTGATTTTGAAGATTTTTGATTTCAATTAACTACAGTTGCTTGTTGCTGGTTGCTTGTTACTGGGTAGTTGCAAGAGATTAATGGTATTCGTATTTGTAAATTTAAACTATCCTGAAACCAAAGTCAAGTGACGGACGGTTTATTGCATATACGGGAAATAATCTGTCCACTTACATTTTGAGATTGAACAAATATTTAATCAATAATTTGCCAAAAGTACTATACCTGGGAAAGCTGTTTTTCTTAACTGAATTCAAAGAGAGTTTTTTCCCGGAAGTGATTGCTTCGGCAGCTAAAATTCCGCTTTTAACCGCGGGACCAATTCCTTCTCCCATATCTTTGGTTGCCAGTCCCACGGCATCTCCAATGAGAAATATATTATCGATTTGTACTGAATCCACAGCGTTTCTGATATAATAGGAATATCCCTTTGCATCGAAATGATGGTCTTTAACAAGTGAAAGTCGTTCTAATTCTTTAGTAAAAGATTGCCATTGATTTTTAATGTCATCATTATTGGCTTTTAATTTTTCAAGGAAACCGCCAATGCCGATATTTAAATATCCCTCACTTTTAGGTACATACCATGAGTATCCGGGGAGCTTGTTATAAAGAAACCACAGATGGCAGTTCACATCCTGATAATCATAAGAAAATTCTTCCTCAAGAGTCATCACCAACCTATCTTTAGCCCGGGGATTAATTTGCTTAAAAAATGTCCGATATACAGGACAATGCGTGCCACCGGCTCCTACTAAATATTCGCATCTATATTGATCATCTATAACATAATAATCACCATCTTTTCTTATGTCCTCAACTTCATGTGTGTTTATTGCAGCGCCGGATCGTTGTAAAAGCCAGCTGTCAAACTCAAACCTTCGAATAGCATATTGATGAACTTTTAATGCAACCTCTTTATTGAAAATGTGAATATTAAATCTGTTAAATTCCCTGATGCCGTACGGATAATCATTTACCTTGATTTTTAAATCAATAATGACCCAGGGTGTTATCCAGCCAGCACATAATTTTGTTCTAGGAAATTTCTGTTTGTCGAGAATAAGGCAATCGATCCCGTATTCTTTTAATTTCCAAGCACAACTGGAGCCTGCAGGTCCACCACCAACGATAATGACTTTATAATAAATCATGAATTACCAGTGATATTATATACAATTTTGACTCTGTGTGTGATCAATATCATCGTGAAGCTAACCATCAGCTTATCCGGCAATCTGGTTTTTCCCTGCCGGTTTTTGTCATTACAATTTGCCATAATTGATTACTCCGCGATCTGAATCCTCCCGCACTGCTGAGCAGATAATAACGCCACATGCGGTAAAACCTGTCACCATATTTACCTCTGAGTACGGGCCAGGCATTATTAAAATTCTGATACCAGGCCATCAGTGTTTTATCATAATCCGGCCCGAAATTGTGCCAGTCCTCCATTACAAATAAACCTTCTATGGATTTACCTATCTGAGCGATTGAAGGCAGCATCCCATTGGGAAAGATGTATTTATCGCTAAATTTGGTTGTATGAGTTGAGCTTTTATTGTCACCAATAGTGTGGATAAAAGCAATTCCATCATCCTTCAGACAACGATTTACTACCTTCATATAAGTATTGTAATTTTTATAACCCACATGTTCAAGAATACCAATAGAAATTACGGCATCGTATTTCCCATCAACTTCACGGTAATCCTGAAGACGTATCTCAACCGGCAATCCCTGGCACAGTTTCCGGCCGAATTTAACCTGTTCTTTAGATATGTTTACCGCCACGACTTTCGCACCATATTTTTCAGCTGCATATTTCGCAAAACTGCCCCAGCCGCAGCCAAGTTCAAGAACGGTCATCCCTGGTTTGAGATTGATTTTCCTGCAAACCAGGTCTAACTTTTTCTCCTGAGCTTCATCAAGGTTTTTAGCATCTTTCCAATATGCACATGTATAATTTAATCTGGAGTCGAGCATAGCCTGATACAGATCATTCCCCAGATCATAGTGTTGTTCACCAACCTGAAAAGCCCTGGACTTTTTCTGCCGGTTCAAAAGTTTTGTCTGAAGTATATATAATGCAATCTTCCAGTTTCCTTTTATTTTTTTGTCGAGTTTTGCTCTGAGAATTCTGTTGATAAATTCGTCCAAAGCTTCGCAATCCCACCATCCATCCATATAAGATTCTCCCAGGCCCAAATCTGCCTCATGAAGCAATCGCCGGTAAAGCTGATCATTGTGTACCTTCATGTCCCATGGCATTTTTCCATTAATATTGATCTCTGCTCCGGATAATAGTCCTGATATGATATTTTCAGCTTTCATTATCTTCACTCAACATTTTAAAAGTCAATTTTTTATTAATCAAATTTATGATTATTGGACGGAACTGATTATTGATTTGCTTTTAAAATTTTATTCTGCTATTGCCACTAAATAAATTTGACTTGGATTGATTCCATGCGTAACTTTGATATTCATTTTTTATAAAAGCAAAGGAGGATGGTATGCTTAAAAAAGACCACAGTAAAATCCATGTCGGGAGACGTGATTTTCTGAAGACTGCTTCTATTGCAGGCGTTGCAGTAGCAATCCCGGGAAAAAACCTTTTCAAACAAGATCAGGAAACCATAAATAGCTGGTACGAAAGGCTGGCGAATGCTTTGAATGCACTTCCCAATTCATTCCCAAGGACAAAATCGAATATCGAGATCACTCTTCTGAAAAAGATCTTCCTTCCGGAAGAAGCATTTCTTGCGGGTCAGCTGACAGGAACACCGGAGCCGGTAAGCGTCATAGCTCAAAGGACCGGACTCTCTGAAGAAGATACTGCAAGTCGCCTGAAAGCAATGATGGCCCGCGATTTCGTGAGGGGAAATGCTGCCGTGGGAATGTTCAGGCTCTCTCCTTTCGTTGTGGGTATTTATGAAAGCCAGATGGATAAGATGGATCACGAACTTGCACATTTGTTCGAGGAATATCTCGAACAGGGAGGCATTGAAATAATGAAACCCCAGCCTGCAATCCACAGGGTGATCCCGGCCCAGAGCGCTGTAAAAACCGAATGGATCCTTCCGTATGATAAACTTCGTGAGCTTCTTATCTCATGCAATACTTTCAGGGTAAGGGATTGTATCTGCAGGAAGCAGCAGGATCTGGAGGGTACCAGGAAATGTACTTTCCCTCTCCATGTCGAGTTGATTTTCTATACCGGACCTGCACCTGCTGATCCTCCTGTTCCGCCGTATGTAACAAAGGAAGAAGCCCTGGCAGTGCTCGAAAAAACGGAAAAAATCGGACTTGTCCATACAGTCAGCAATGTTGCCGATGGCGTCTTTTACGTTTGCAATTGTTGTGGATGCTGCTGCGGAATTTTAAGGGGAATAACCGAGTTCGGAATTGAAAAATCCGTCGCAGCAGCCAATTATTATTCCGTTATTGATCCAGCCAGATGCGTGGGATGCGGGACCTGTATCAAGCGTTGCCATATGCATGCAATTTCTGCTAAGGACGAGATCTCGGTCGTAGACCGGACTAAATGCATCGGATGCGGCTTATGTGCATCAGGATGCCCTGCCAATGTAGCACGGCTTGAGAAGAAAGCCGAGGAGGAGATTATCAATCCGCCAAAAGATTTTGCCACATGGGAACATGAAAGGCTTATAAACAGGGGACTGGCGTAGCAAAAACATCCGGGTTATATCAAATAAAAGCCGGCAATGTGAATTTAAATTCATCGCATTTGCCATTCTTATTCTCTGCCCAGATTTTTCCGCCATGTTTTTCGACAAATTCTTTGCAGAGTAACAACCCTAAAGTTGTTCCTTTTTCATCAGCTGCCCCAAATGATGAATCAATCTGCGAAATATCAAAAAGTCTTGTCAGGTGGGCAGAGACCAACCCGGGTCCGCTGAACCAGACTGAAATAGTCACATTTGAAGCTGCTTCCAGCGCATTTATATCAATTTGTCCGTCATTGCCTGTAAAATTCATTGCATAGGAAATAAGGTTTCTTAGTACCGTTTTCAACATAAAGCTATCAGCTGAAACATAAATTCCTTCTTCTGCAGTCTGATTGATTCTGATGTTTTTTGAATCCAAATTAGGTTTAAAGATTGAAACAGCATCCAGGCTGATTTTTTTGAAATTAAGTTTTTGTGGTTCAAAAGGAATCTTACCCTGATTCATTCTTGTCCATTGAAGCAGATTATCAAGAATACTATAAAGATTAGTGGCTGATTTGCTCATCATTCCAGCCATTTTCTGAATCTCTTTAATTGGCAGATTATCAAGTTCCTCGGCCATAAGCTTTGAAAAGTTATTGAATACATTGAACGGAGTGTACAGGTATTGGGCAATGATTGAGTAGAATTTGTCCTTTTCTGCACTCACCCGCAGTAATTCTTTTTCATATCGCCTGATCTCAGTCGTATCTCTTATAACTGTACAAAACAGGTGTTCTCCGTCAAGTTTAATTGGAAATACCATGCTCTGGATGTTCCGTATTTTCTTAGAATCGGGAATCATAATTTCACTTTCAATGATCTGATTGAAAGCTTCCGGAGTTTCCTGTGTTATAATACCATTTATTACTTTTTCAATTAAGTCTCTGTCATTATATGGGGGCGGCGTTAGCTGGATCTGAATATCAACAATACTTTTGTTTAAGACTTCTTCGGCTTTTAATCCGCACATCAGCTCAGCGCCACTGTTCCAGATAATTATTTTACCCTGTTTATCAAAGACAATAATCATATCATTGATCTGATTAATTATTTCCTTGAATTTTATTTCATTGTCTTTTAGCGCCTGCTCAGCTTGTATACGGTCTGTAATATTTCTTGCTAAAACGGTACACCCGATAATTTCATTCTTTTCATCAAGGATAGGATTGTAAAAGCTTTCATAATATGCACGGTTCACATTGCCAAAAGTCTGTATTTGCGAACTGGATTCACCTCTTAGAGCATGATCAAGATTCTCCTTAATCACTTTTCTGTCATTGTCTGACGTAATGCAATCCAGGATATTCATACCTGTTTTAATGTCCTTGCTATATGCAAATTTCATTGAATCCCAGTGGGCTTTATTGAAATACATATAATGATAATCCTGGTCTGTGGAAAAAATTATCGTTTCCTTCTGGCTTTCTATACTGGACATAAGAAGTAACTTCGATTTTATAAGCGCTTCCTCTGTCTTCTTGCGTTCGGTGATATCAATTACATTTGCCAGGAAAAAGGTCTGGTCATTTTCCTGGAAGAAAGGCGAAACAATAATATTTACAGGGATCTGATTCCCGTTTTTATGCTGATACACAAGGTCAAATCCTTCTCTGGGGACATTTCTCTTCAGGGTCTGTTCAAAAGCATTGTTTAAATTTTGAATATCCTGCTGCGGCCAATACGCATAAGGAGGACCTTTTCCAAGAAGCTCTTCTTCATCCCAGCCAACCATTTTACAGAAAGACTGATTAACAAATACCTGTTTCCCTGTTTCATCAATCACAGCAATACCACTTGGAATGGAGTTTTCAATTGCCTGTCTGAAAGATTTTTCATTTTGAAAAGATGCTGCAGTTTTATCGGAGTTTTTACCGGTCTGTCCATGCTCCAGATCTATATTTCCTGCTCCTGTTTCATTGAGATTCATCCTGTTGATATTATTGAGTTTCAAACCAGAGTTTATGTATTAACAATCCGGACTAAGTATTGTTCTTATAAAACAGGTGCTCCTGTCAACAGAATTTCATAAATTTATATGTCGTGATTTTTTTCGCAGGTTATGCCATTTTAATTTTTGTAAACTTTCATAAACCATTTCTTAATCATTAACCAAAGCCTGTAATTATGAAAAAAGTTATTTTTTTGTGCCTTATCATCTTGCTGATGACAGCAGCCTGTGCAAAGCAAGATAGCAACTCTCCCCAGGGCGCCTGGCAGATGGTTCAGATGCAAATGATCGACAATGGAAAGGTAACTAATTACTTTTCTGATCGCTATGTTGTTAACCAGACAAAAATGTGGGATGGAAATCATTTTATTTTTGTCGGAAAATACCAGGTCGATACTACAACCACTTACCGGTATGGTGTAGGAACCTGGACTATTAAGGGGAATATTTATGAAGAAAATATTCTATATCATTTCGACAAATCTTATGAAGGTCAGAAGAATAAGATCTGGCTGGAAATTAAAAAGGATACTCTTCTCCACATCTTTCCTGTCAACGATGCAGGAGTACCAAATCCAAAACACTGGATTGAAAAATACGTAAGGCTGAAATAGAAATTCCAAAACCTGGTTTTTGAATAAAATTTTGTCTGGAGCTGTTTGAAAAGACCTTCCCCGTCTTTTTAGACGCTTCCTTTTTATTTAACTGATGCTCCTTTTCACTATCTTCGATAAAAAATATAAAGTTTTTATGAATATCTTAACTCCTGTAAAAAAATGTTTACTGACCGGACTGGTGACATGCAAATGCCGTTTTCCGGTCAGGACAAAATCACAAATATAAAGCAGTATTTTTGTCTCAAAAGGATAATCCTTTATCCTTTTGAGACAGAATTAAAAAGATGGTGAAAAAAATAATTACCCGGAAAAAATTTATTTCAACAGCTGTTGCCGGTCTGGCAGGAATCAGAATGATGCCGCATCTCCGAAGCGGCAATCTGACTGAGATTGCCAACAAGCGTTCCGTAGGAAAAACGGGGATCATGGTAACCCCGGTTTGCTTTGGGGCAACCCGGACAAACGATGAATCATTGATAAAATATGCCATTGACAAAGGATTTAATTTTATCGATACGGGTCATTCTTATGCCAACGGGAATAATGAGAAACTTGTTGGCAGGGCAGTTTCAGGGATAAGGAATAATGTAGTGATCCAGTCAAAGATCAGACTTGATCCCAATGAACTGCCATCGGAGGGAAAAGGCAAAAAGGGCGCCGAAGAAATTAAAAGTGCACTGAATTCCAGGCTGGAAGCCAGTCTTAAAGCTCTTAATTCGGATTACATTGATATCCTCCTGTATCACGATGCTTCATTGGAAAATCTGCTTTTTCATCCAGAAGTGATGAAATTCTTTGATGGATTAAAAAGCTCGGGAGTGATTAAAGCATGTGGATTCTCGTCACATAATGATTTGATGAATCTGCATGAAAGGAATAACAGGGAGCTTTTCTATGATGTCATTATGGTACCGTTCAATCACAAGGGTTCGTTTGTCCATTCTGTTACAGGAAATTTCTCAGAATGGGATCAGAACAAGCTGATCTCAATCCTTACCGAAGCCGGCAGCAAAGGAATAGGTATCATAGCTATGAAAACCTGTTCAGGCGGCAAATATTCTCCGTCACCCGATACCGAGCCAAGCTACCCGGAAGCAGTAAGATGGGTTATAAGGCATTCTTATATTAGTGCAGCTGCGGTTGCGATGGCTAATTTCGAACAGATCAACGAACATGTCCCACTGCTTAATGATTGATAAATTCTGAAAAATCAGGAGGTTCCCGTCAGGTGTATATATCCTTCCGAAGATACAACCTGTAAGACAGGACCAGGAGCAGCATAGATATCCCGATAAAATACATCAAACTTACTGGATTGAGCTTATAGGCCGGATCTATGACATTTGTGTCAACGTATTTAAAAGGGGTCAGGTATCCGATTTTTGCCACGCTCGCGGTGATCTTTGAGAGAGTAAAGACAAAATAGAGGATTATAACAAGTCCGATGCAAAAGGTAGTGATCGGCTTTGGTCTTTTAACAACAGTTGACAGAAAGAGTCCGGCTGCAGCAAACAATAAATTCAACAGCAGGGTGTACAGTGATAAAATCAAAAATGCATTTACACTGAAGGATCCTTTCCTGACCAGTTCTATGAAAATAAAACCAACCATGGAAGTTACGAGGTTCAGTATAAATACGTTGATTGAAATAACAGCCAGCTTGCTCAGGAAGATCTCGCTACGGGTAAGAGGCCGTGTCAGAAGATATTCTGCCGTTTTATTGTATTCCTCCTTAAGCAGGATATTGGATGATAGCACGATGGCGTAAACACTCCCGAGAACCAGCATATAAATAATATTGTTTACCGCATAAAATCCCATTACAGAAAGCAGGTCGCCAAAATTTGAAATACCCTTGAATTCAAGAGCTTCTTTTGGAATTATACTTAGCATCCCCATGATTTTGGACTGGTTTCCCAGAAAAACCGGGTAGACAGACATGGTAACTGCTATCAGTACAGTCAGAATTGTCGTCCATATGATCAGGCTGAGTGCATTCCGTCTCAATTCCCTGGCAAAAAGGTTATGATTCATTTGCCTCATAGTTTAAATCTGGTAATAGTGCATGAAAATTTCGTCGAGCGACGGTTCTTCGATCATCAGGTTATTTATCCTTTTACCTGACAAAAAACCTGTAAGTTCATTGATATTCCCGGAAAACATGAAGGATAATGCATTACCCGGACCTGAGACCAGGCTGACTACTCCCGGAAAGCTTAAGTTTCCCGGATTAACCTGTTCATTAAATTCAATTGTAACCTTTTTCAGCTGTTTTTTTCTCAGGGTATCAATATCTTCAATCTGGATGATTTTTCCCTCCTTTATGATTGCCACTCTCCTGCAGAATATCTGAACCTCACTGAGAATGTGAGATGAAAAGAATATCGTCATACCTCTCTGGTTCTCAGAACGCAAAATGTCAAAAAATATTGACTGCATCAAAGGGTCAAGTCCGGTTGTCGGCTCATCCATTATCAGCAATTCCGGTCTGTGAACCAGGCTCTGAACAATTGATACCTTTTTTCTGTTTCCCGATGACAGGTCAGAGATTTTGCGTTTCAGATCAAGCTCAAACAAGTTTGAAAGTTCTGTGATTCTGCTTCCGGCATCCGGCACATCGTAGAACCTGGCAAAATAGTTCAGGAAATCTTCCACAACCATATAGGAATATGCATTTGCATCGGATGGAATGTACCCGACTTTCCGCTTTATCTCTTTGGTTTGTCTGACAACATCCAGACCCATTATCCTGGCACTTCCTCCTGTAGGAAATATAAGGTTCATCAATATCCGGATTGTCGTTGATTTTCCGGCACCGTTCGGACCGATAAATCCAAAAACCTCCCCCCTGCCAATCTCAAGATTTACATTTTCAATTCCCCTGGCTTTCCCGTAGAATTTAGTAAGATCCTTAATATCAATAATTGGCTCATTCATGACTTAATCATTATTCCTTTTTTTTACAGCTTCAGGAAAACTTAATCTTAAAGCTGTCCTATAAGTTCTTTCTTCTTGATCTGCTGTTTCTCTTTCTGATAATTACCCGGGTCGCCGGCCATTTTGTAATATTAAGCCAGAATAATATGACCATCCGTGTTAAAATTAAGAAAATTTTGCTCATTTTACGTCAACAATATATTTCAACATCATGAAAAAGGTTTTCATTTTAATTCTGACCATTTTGTCAACAACAGACATTTGCGCACAGGAAAAAAAGAATCTTATAGTAACTGCGCCGGAATTAAAAGAATGGATCACATATCTTGCTTCTGATGAAATGAAAGGTCGTGCAAATGGTTCGCCTGAGATGAAAACCGCTGCTTACTGGATTGCCGGGAAATTCAGGGAAAATAGCGTTAAACCAATCATTCAGGATAGTGATTTTATCCAGGATTATACTTTTACTTCACGTCAGCAGACAATAGCAGAGAGAAATGTGATCGGTATTATTGAAGGCAGTGATCCCTCTTTAAAAGATCAATATATTGTTCTAAGCGCCCACTTTGATCATATCGGAATAAGACATGGACTCAAACCCGATTCTATTAACAATGGCGCTGATGATAATGCAGCCGGTATCTGTACGATTTTAGGAATTGCAAAAACAATAAGTTTATCAAAGCTCAAACCCGGAAGAACAATAGTGCTGGCGGCATTCAGCGGGGAAGAATACGGAATGAGGGGTTCCCGATATTTTGTTTCCAATCCGCCGGTTCTTCTAAAGAATATCTATGCTGACCTGAATTTTGAAATGACGGGTCATTCCGAATACCTGGGAAAGAATAAATACTATATGACCGGATGCCTGGTTTCAAATCTTGATGATCTTATTGCAGAACAAAACAAAGGAACTGAATTTCAGCTTATTGATACGATATCAATAGCTAATATGCTGTTTAATTCATCAGACAATATAGCTTTTTCGAGGGTTTCCGTTTCTGATGGCATTATTCTGGGTATTCCAAGCGGTACTTTTGCAACATCTGCCACTACTGACTACCTCCACAATGTAACTGACGAAGCTGAGCTTTTTGATTTTGATAATATGGCAGCCTTAATTGGTCATTTCAGTGATCTCGTAATTTGGTTATCCAATAACAAATCGGATATAAAATGGACTGACCCGAAATTTTCCAGGATTAAATAATCAGATTTTACCTTCTTACTGTTTCAGAATCATGCCGGTATGGAATGATTATGAAATAAACATGGCTTAAAAAGAAACTTCGTTATCACTTCTTTTTGTAGTTCTCAATCAGTGATATTTTTGGGTATCCGAGTTTTGCAAGGGCAGAGTAGTATTTGTTGGCCTCATCAGTTGTATGGAATCCTGTTATAAATACTTTGTAATATTCCCATTCCTGAACGATTTCCACTGGCAGATTGAGTTTGGTTGTGATTATTTTTTGCGCATTCAACGCCTCCGACTTGTTGTGGAATACATCAATCTGCAGGGCAATAACCGGTTGAGACACAACAGGTATTTCTTCTGAAACAACAGTTAAAACTGTATCTTCACTTATCAGTTGTCTGGTAGTTTCAAGTTGTATATCAGCCTGTGGTCTGATTTCTTCCTGTTTCTTAACTGGCAATACCCAGAAGTTCTTCAATCCAATAAAAGCAAGCGTAGGATAAAACCTTTCCATCTCTTCCTGGTTTGAAAATCCTGTTATCCGCACCTTATAAAATCCATCTTCAGTCACCAAAATAACAGGCTTGTCAAGAATAGCGGAGAGCTTATCTTTCAATACTAATGAATTGGCTTCCTGGCGGAATGCACCAACCTGGATTATCAAATCCGGATTGATAGAAACTTGCCTGGGATTTAGGGGAGAATCGAACTGGCCATATGAAACAGGACCATGAAAAAACAGCACTGCAATAAAAATCATGTAACGGGAAGCCATGTTTAACCTGTTAAATGATATTTCTCAAATTCCTTGATTCAAAATTACATTAATTTTCAAGAAATGTGGTATCTGTTTTTCAGGAGAGAAATGATATGATATTTGGATAGCAGATCTTTAATCTGACCCTTACTTGACTTTGGTATCAGGATAGTATAACTTTACCTGTACAATAACCAGGTTATTCATGATGGCTCAGAAATCCAAAAGTTTTGAAAGGTTTTGGAAGGAGCTGAAGAGAAGGAAGCTTGTCTTTAATGCCAGAAGATGAATTATCGGACTATTTTCAAATTCAAAAAGTCGGATTTATGTCAATAAAAATCTTTAACGAGTACTCCAGGCGAAATACAGTTGCTTTCTGGGTCGCTATATGCATCGGGATAGCTTTACTAATCTGCCTGGTATGGCTTTTTATTAATTTTACGATCCTTCGTTTTATTGCCAAATGACGAGGAGTAATTACATATCTCAAAACTTTGAAGTGGAACCAGAAGTTTTGTTTTATTTAAATTCCTCTTCTTTCATCCCACTTCCTTTATCCAGTAGCTTATCTATATAGTCTTGTGTAAAGTCATAGTATATAATAGGAGCACTTGTTGAATCAGGCATTTCAGGAACATCAGATTCTGTATTTGGATTGTCTGAGCTGGTCAAACTTTCCGGATACCCAAAATCAAAATATATTATATAGTTTCCCCTTCTCCCAAAAATATATCTTATCCATTACCCATCTTCCTTTTGGACCCGGGAAATAAACATTTGATATTCTTTTTGACAACCAGTCATATTTTTCTCCCTGGCCAAGTAAGGTTGGTTTTCCATATTTTTCTGTATATAATTCAAATAATCTTTTAAGTTCATTCAGGTCACAATTATATGAAAATCTTTGTTCTCCGTATTTGACCTGTTGCACAGAGTTAATTGAATACTGGTTAACCTTTCATCAATTATAAGAGTCCCTCTAAGATTAACTTTTGCATAAAGAAAAGGACTTATTTCTGAAAAATTATAGTATAAGTTTTTTTGTTTATTCCCAAGTACATCTGTAGTTTCAAAATAATGTAATTCACCAATGTTAAGCAAAGAATCCATTATACTTTTTACTTTTAAATAGTCCATATCAAGATAAAACCCAAGAAAACCAATTTTCTCGACTTGATGTTTTGAATTGTATGATTTTGTATTACAGGAAGTTAAGAAATATACTTGCATAACAATCAGAGCATAAATAAGAAGACTGTGTTTGTAACGGATTAATTTCATGTGGAAGAAATTATATGATTAATATATCGAGAAAAATTAATCAATAAATACTACAAATACAAAAAAGGCAGACCCAAATAAGAGGAGATTATTAAAATATTCCCAATATCTGATTTCTTTAAAAAGCCCTCGCCCTGGGGGCTTTTGTTTACATCACACCAGCACTGTCCTCCTGGGCTTAGCCTAAAGATATAACCACCTGTTAAATAAAATTGACTTTGGCTTTTTGCTGGTGTAACTTTGAGTTAGCAGAAAAATGCTATTTTTTATCAAATACAAAAGGGTTTAGGGAGATATTATGAAAAGTGAAACTGTAAGGAATCGTATTCCATATATCGGAGCGGGACTTGTCATCTTGACGACTTTGATATTGGCTTTTATAATAATTCCGGGTTTCTTCGCAAATAAAACGCCTGGATTCCAACTCGAAGCGTCAGTCAAAATAATACTTGTCACAATAATCCTCCATCTGGTAATTTGTTATCCTTTCAGGGAGATGATTATTGCCAATAAAAGAGGCGGTCGTTTAGAAAAAATAGTCTTTATCATTCCTGGAATCGGATTGTTAATATTAGGGCTTTTTTTATCAGATGGTGCTTTTGCCGGGTTAAAGTGGTTTATGTCGTCAGGGGATGGAATGTCAGATTATGCCTATATGCGGTTTGTAGATATTACATGGTTTATTTGTGTCGCCAATGACATTATTGCCGGTATATTGGTTTTTATTGCACTTTTTTTACAACCCAAAAAGGTGGTTGCAAAGTAATTCATTAATAACAATACTTATTATCTGCCCTCGGATCAGCCGGGGGCTTTTTTATTAAATAAATTTGATTTTGGCTTTTTGCTGGTGTAACTTTGGTATAAACGTAAAAACTTTCAAACTATGATAGGAGCAATTATAGCAAAACAAACCATCAGATCAGGATTTGATGCGCTAAATAAAGGCGACTTAGAAAACTTCCTCAAGAAGTGGAGTGAAGATAGTATCTGGATTTACCCTGGTAAAGTTAAATCAGGTGGACGGTTTGTTGGAAAAACCGCAATAAAAAATTGGTTTGGAGAATTCATCAGGCAATTCCCTCAAAGAAAATTTATCCTGACCCATATTGGAGTTGAAAATATTTTTGACATGATAGGCGATAACACAATCTCTGCCCGATGGGATTTAGAACTTACTAATAAAGATGGCATTAATGCTACTAATAGTGGCGTTACCATTATTAAAATAAAAGGATCAAAAGTAATTCATTGTGAAGATTTTTTGGAAACTTCAGATGGTGATGATTACAAAAGAGCATGGGGTGATATAAAATAGATTATAGAGAAATCTTGAAATTGCACTATGATATTACTGCATAATTAAACCTACTGATAACAAGTCCTCTCCAGGAGAGTTTTTATTTAAATTAATCCGAATTGATTTAGAAACATATTTCACTTTTCTGATTTGTCATATGCATCTTAGTATTCATTTAACAACATCAATGATTATGAAGAAATTTTTTCTAACAATTGCCATTGCTTTGTTCCTTATTTTCTGTTCAAACGGGACATATGCACAGACTCTTCCAAAAGGTTGTGTAATTGGTTTACATGACGCGCCTGTAACTCTTAGTACTGGTGTTACTATGGAACAATATGAAAGTTTTGTAAAAAACAAACTTCTCCCGGGATATGAAAAGAATTTCCCTGGGACAAAATGTTTCTTGCTTAAAGGGAAAAGAGGTCAATGCACTGACTGTTATGCTTTTATCATGACTTTCCCCTCAGATGCAGTCAGAGATAAATTCTGGAAAGCAGATAATACGTATACTGAGGCAGGTCAAAAAGCATTTGATGCGATGAAAACCTTACTTGATGAATGGAATAAGCTTGGGACTTTCACTGACAGGTACACTGATTGGATAGTACAATAATGTTTATTTATTTTGAAGTAACAGCCCCTCGGATCAGCCGGGGGCTTTTCTATAAATAAAATCGACTTTGGCTTTTTGCTGGTGTACCTTTATGTTTTAACCATTAAAAGTTAAGCACCTTAAAATAATATTTCGACCCGGTAAATATATAAGGAGGATAAAGTATGGCTGAAGAAAAAAATGTTGGATTTTTAAAAGTTATCTTATTAATCTATGCTATAGTAAGTATAATCTATGGCATTGGTTATTTGTTTGTACCCGATGCTTTGGTGAATATGTCCGGAGGACAACCAGTATTTCATGGCTGGTTGCGTTGGTCAGGGGGTGTATTGATTGCAACCAGTAAAACCGGGTCGATATTTTTTACATTGAATAGTTTAAACGGAGTAAACTAAATTAGTAAGGACAGCAAATATTGTGTAATATCCGCAAGGTCTGATGCAGTTAAAGAATTATACACGGTTCCAGTTAGCTGTCATTATAACACCCAGGCTTGACTTAAATATCAGGATAAATAGATTATCTTAAGTAAATGGTGTTCGCGTTGATCTCTTAATCATCATTTGATTCAGATATCATTATAAAATTAAAGGGGACATCAAGAACTGATGAAATATATTCTCCCTGCTCAAGGATATCTTCATCTCCTTCATCGTAATTCCAGTTGAAAATAAACTTTTTATTCTTTAGTTTAACAGAGGTGATTTTTTTTAAAAGAGAAATGAAGATCATTGAATTGACACTGTTTAAATATTCCAGACAAATATCAACGCAAGTGAAATCAGCAGGATTGCAAATGTAAGCATCAATCCAGTTCTCTATTTGTTTATAGAATTCAGCCACATTTTCATTCATCAATCGACCTCTTATTATAATGATCCCTTCCGGATTAAGAACGACTTCAGGTGTGTTTTTTGTCGATAATATTTTTTCCGCTTTTATCAACATTTTATTTACCATATTATGGCATTAAAAAATGGTCTATTATAATTTTATCCCCTTGCTTTTGGAAGGTTTTAGAAGATCAAACAGATATCATTCTGAAAACACCATAAGCTCTTAATTATGTTATACGGATCTATATAGAAAAGGGTGTGTTTATTAATTGTGATTTTGATCGGGGCTATTGTACCCATGATGAAATGAGCATTAAGAGTGATTAAAAGAATCGTTAAAATAGTTACGAGTACAGGTAAATAGGTGTTCGGGTTGCTCTCTTTATGTTGCATTGCAGTAATACATAGGTCATAGGTATGCAACATAAATCGCAACCCTCACTATTGATAAGTGCTAGCCTGCGGCATCCAATTTTAATCGGCAATCGTGGGTTTGCATAAAGCAATATTTCATGACACAGCAAGGCCAAGCCCTCCGGGTTATTGCATAAGCCTTGCTTTAGTCATTCAATAACCCCACTTCATATGCCGAAAATTGTCTGCTACTCGCGACGGCTCGCGCCAGATTGAATTTGATTGAGGGTATTTGGGATGCCATTTGTAAGACAAATGATATATGGTCTTTTAGGTAAGGTATTGGTTCTTTGGTAGATAAGTGATAAAAACATTGTTGTTTTTCTCTTATTATAGTTGTAAATTTGGTTCTGTTGAATGGATGGACAACAAATATCATTAAGAAGATGTATTTTAATAATATTCCTCCAGATAAAGTATATATGAGTAATATTATTAAAGATATAAACGACTTGCATAAAGTGCATGTGCTAGATGAGACATATATATCTCTACGGGACAATTAATCGGCTTTAAGACAACTTGAACTTTAAAATAAGAGATAATTTTTGTCTAAACAAGAAATTAATAAACAGCTACAGCATGGATAAGAACAATATGAACAAATGGGACAATGATCCTTTTTTCCAATATCCAAAATCAATCGTCTCCACGAGCGAGGGGAATGTCACTTTACCAATATTATATTTTGACAATTCTAATATGATTGCAATATTTAGAGTCGACTACAATTCAGCGCAGACCATAGTTGATCCCCATCACTTTACAGCGATTCGTTTCTCTGGAGGCAAGGCACTAGCTGGTGTTGCGTTCTACGAATATCGCAATTCTTCAATCAACTCTTACAATGAGGTCGGTGTTGTTATAGCTGCCTTGCCCAATGGGAATATTGCACCGAAGTTTCCACTACTTTCGCTGTTTTACAATCTTGATAAAATCCGCGCAGGTTTATACATTATCGATCTCCCTGTGACAACGGCTGCTGCATGCGCTGCTGGCAAAGAAATCTGGGGATACCCGAAATTTGTTTCACCAATAAGCTTTGAACTGAATGGAAGATACTTCAATGGTTCGGTAGCGAATCCAGATTCTGGCGATAGCCTGTTGACAATGTCTGGCAAAGCTGGAATAGGGGTGCCGGGTCCGTTATTGGACCTGGAATTGTATTCATCGCACCAAGGCAAGACTTTGCGCACTCTGGTAAATACCCGGGGGGGTGGGAGGATTAGCTTGCCTGGGTCAATCCGGCTTCAGGCAGGGGATGGTGATCATCCGATGACGAACCGACTTATAAAGCTGGGACTGAAGGACGCCAAACCAATATTTGTAAGTTATACCAACACGCTTCAAAGTCGCCTGAATGCTGGGGCAGTGATGCCATGACAACTACATCTTAATAAGCCTTTATATATTTTGCTTGTCACAGTTTTTGCCGTTTCCCCTCCCAAATTCCCAATATACGAAGAATAATATATAATTCAGTATATCAACAACATACACTATCTCAAACATCTCATTTAAGGCCATTTCTAGCCCATTTAAGACACGATCTCCCCTTCACTAGTATCTACCTATTACTTTGGTCGCAATGTTGCTTAAAACGCTTTATATCAAATAATTAAGGCACATTGTAATTTTACCACATTTGCAATGTATTGTATATCTGTATGTTAAAGATAAAGTATGAAAGGGATTTTGGGACCTAGGTTTAGTCAGTTCTTATCATGCAAAACAGTCTATTTAAAATAATGCCTCAGTAAAACAGTTAAAATAATTATGATATTTTCCATTCCCAATTCCCCTAGTATTGTTTAACTTGTGTTGATTTGTGTATATTGAAAGTCAGGCAAATGCAATGTACTATTCCTATTCCTCTGGTAAATGATATTGCTTTTGTGACTAACGGGGCTGTGCATTTTCAGGATTAAATTGGATTGACAATATAATATGTTAAGCACAATAGTAGACATAATTTTAACTGACGAAGGATGATGTTAACCAGTAAGTTTTGTACTTCTAAAAACAAGTTATGGTTAATTGTCAGGTTTTCTACACGATAGACAATTCCTAATGCAACTAACCATAACAGAAAAAGTAAAATCACTTTAGTTAAATTTCCTTCTTAAAAAGATAATTTATTGAAATAATCATCTTTCTTAATCTTTAACAACAAAATGAAAAAGATATGGCTTTGGGGACCTGGTCGTATTGATCCAGAGTTCAAAAATTTAAACAAACTCGAGTATCTGGAAAGACTTGCAGAAATAAGAGAAAAGTATCTTAATAAAATTCTTCATAACCTTAAACGTGAAGATATACCGTACATTTGCAGGATCGAAAAGTCAAGGTACGATCTCTTGATTGCATTTGATCAAATCTCTGAGGAGGAATTTAAACGTCCTAACAAAGAAATACCTGCCTGTCGTAATTGCCACAATGAAGAATCCTGCGAAACCAACGGCATCTGTAACAACTGGTCATTAGCTGACTTTGCAGCACATCTATTGACTCATGAAGAAAAGAATATAGATCCTGAAGTCAACGAAACTCTTAAACACATGGCAGAGCATGATGAAACCCACTTACATCAGATTCAAAGTATTGTGAGTGGATTACATAGTATAGAAAAAAATAACAACTAACCCTAAC
>CAVVBY010000011.1:0-28030 GCA_963746685.1 uncultured Bacteroidales bacterium | reverse complement strand
CAGTTTCCCAACCTGAACCTGGTCAGTAAGCTCGAGGTCGTTGAGAAGAGCCAGTTCGTTATACTGCTTCTGCTGAACTCTGTAATAGGTAAAAGCATCTGATAGAGTTCCTGTCCTTTGCACTGTCACAACCTGAACCCTTTTGGGCTTCACATTTATTTTTGAGGCATCTGTCAGGTCTGAGAAAGTTGTCATTGAGGAATTCATCGTATTGCCATAGGTATTGAAATCAGCTTCTGTTGATACTCCATGGAAAACATATATTAATCCGCCGTGGCTTATAAAATATGAAAGCACCATATTGGTCTGTGTGGCACCTGTTGACTGGTCCTGAGATACCTGCTTGCACTGAGTCATTATGGCTTGCAGTCCGTTGACTGAAACTCTCTTGCTTCCCTGAAGAGTCAGACCATACTGGGCAATTGTAGTGTCAACTGCCGATTCAAGCGTCTTCTGGGAGGACATTGTAAAAAGCATGAGAGCTTTCTGATCCTGAGGAGTCATACTGACCTGGAGAGGTGAGTTTTCCAGCTTCCATCCTGAAGGAAATGAGAACTTGAACTTAAGTTCGGGATGATAGAATGTATTTCCCTCGACGTATCCCTGTTTTGGGTCCTCACCATAAATAATGCCGTTAATCATCTGAAGATAGGGGTCCTGATTGACTTTATAACTACCAAGATTAAGCTGAGTCTGCCATTCCGTTGCTTCCTTGTTTACATCGTTGTACCTGTCGCCCGGATCGGGATGGGTTGACAGGAAGGTCGGTATCCCGCCTTCACTTTCTGAGAGACTCATCTTTTGAAGCACTTTGAAAAAATCTGCCATTTTATGGGCATCATATCCTAGTTTAGATGAATATTCAACTCCAAGGGCATCAGCCTGCCGTTCATCGTCGCGGCTGAACTTCAGAAAGAGCAATTGCATACCCTGAAGCGCATACTGGGCATATTGCGCAAATTTCTCGGAGGCGATCATCCCCCCGATCAAAAGAAGCTGTCCAATCTGCTGTTTGCTTTGCTGGCTCACAGTATGACGGGCAGCGATATGTCCCATTTCGTGAGCCATTACACCCATCAGCTCAGCTTCATTATTAAGCTGGGCAAGAATTCCCCGGGTAAGATATACATATCCGCCAGGAACGGCAAATGCGTTAACAACAGGTGAGTCAACAACCTTAACATGATATTCAAGATTTGGGCGGTGAGAAATTTTCCCAATTTCCATTACCCTTTGTCTGAACAAAATTCTGCAAGTTCTGATCAGGATATGCCCCGAATGTTGCCATAACCTGAGGATCGTACGAAAGCCCGAGCTGGATTTCCTGGGCTTCAGACATAAGCATTATCTGTTTTTTACCGGTCACCGGGTTGACCGCACAGGAAATCACAAACAGAACAGTTGCCAGAAAAAGAAGGATTAGTACCGGAATATTCAGTTTTTTCATTTGGATAACAATTTAGATGAATAATACTTTTACAGAATATCAGGGAAGTTGTAATTATATTCTCCATACCAAATATCGTAAAAAAATACTTTCATAAAATACTATGGAAAATAAAAGATTGTCGTCGAAGGATGAACTTATTTTCTTACTGCAACTGCAATTTTTGAATCGGCTGTTCCGTAGTAAAGGAACCACTGATCTCTGAAATATACCAATCCTTCCACAAAGCAGACATTGTTGACTTCCCCTGTTTTTTCATAAGGTTTGTCAGGATAAATGAAATAGCCGTCCAGACGGTCAATAAGCTTAAAGGGATTTTCTTTATCAAACAGAGCCTGGCCTGCAGCATAAGTAAATGCGGGAAGATCCGGATCATTATTATTTAGGGCATTACTGCTGTTATAGATCATTAGCAATATCCCATTTTCGCGAAGCAAAGCATACGGCCCTGGTTCCACCAGACGGCTGTCGAAATAACCCGGCCGTGGCTGCAAAACAGAAATCATTTTTCTGCTTTCCTCATTCTCAACAACCTCCCAATGGATAAGGTCGTCAGAAGTCGCCATGAACAGATCCGTATCACCAAAATACATCCAGTAATTACCTTGATTTTTGCAGCAACTATTCTTCCTCCCTCCAGTCTCGACACTATTGCTCCTGATTTTGACCAGGTATCTTTGTATTTTCCTTCCCTCAAAACCAACCCATGTTTCGTCCAGGTTTTTAAATCCTTTGAGCTTGCCAGGCAGAGCCTTGCTGTTCTGCCATCATAAGAAGTATAGGTAAGAATGTAGGTGCCGTCTTCTCCTTCAACAATCCTGGGATCTTCAACTCCTCCCTTCCATTCATATTGCTGCATATTATCGCTATCGGGATAGAGGACCGGGGAAGGCTGCTTTGTAAAATGTAATCCGTCATCACTGACAGCTAATCCTAACCTTGAAGTCATTAAGCTATCCTGTGCCCGGTATATCAGATACACTTTGCCATCTTTAACAATAGCGGAAGGATTGAGGACATTTTTCTCTTCCCACCTTATTTCCTTTCTGTTCAGAACAGAGAAAAAAACCTGATCGGATGAGGGTTTTAAAACAGGATTTATGACTATCGGCCTTAACAAAATCAAGCAAAGCCCAGTCTTTGACAGATTCTATTCGCGATTTGCCTTTATGAGGGCTATTAATGCACCCCGATAAAATCAATAAGGATAATGCAATAATTTTAAGTTTCATCAGGAATGTTGATTAATTGAATTTCGTCCGCTGCCATCAAAGTTATTATATGTTTGTTTGGCATAATTATTGTGAAATTAATATATATTTTATCTCTTTGGTTATGGGAAAATTCAATAATCATATAAACCCGGTATTATTTTCCTGATTTGTTTTCTCTTTACTTTAGCTTGTGATAAAAATAACCGGGAGCCTGGTTTCCTTGAAGGTAAAATTTCCATTGGTCCTCTTTGTCCAGTCGAACATGATCCACCTGATCCAGGTTGCCTGCCCACTGCTGAGACATACAAAGCTTACCCTGTGGGTATATTTTCGTCAGACGGAAAACATAAAATCACTCAGATAACTCCGTCATTGGATGGTACGTATAACCTTAAATTGGATCCTGGGAATTATCTGGTCATCCTGGAAACAGGTCAGAGCAAAATTGGCAGCAGTAATCTGCCAATCGAAGTAGAGATTATCTCACAAAGCAAAACAACCCTTGACATAGATATCGATACAGGAATCCGATAAATTCTCTGATTACCGGCTCAGTAACCAGCGTTCTATCATTACTTTCCCCTTCATTTTTCGTAGCTGCTACTATTTGCTCTATACTTTCAAAATAGTCTTCACTGTACTATATTTTCCTGGCTCTTTGACAATTCTGCAAAATATGGTTTTATCAATTTTATGGCTCAGGCTTAAATTTTACATATCATGAAAAAATACAAACTGACTCTAATTTACGATTATTCCGGGATACAAGAATATGAAAGGAATTTTTTAACAAATGTCTGAGGAGAGAATTTACTTTACGAAATCGCTCAGCTAAAAAGATTATATTTGATAAACGATTTCTTAAATGTGAAAACACATAAAATAATAGCCGTCTTCGTACTGACAATCGCTTCCGGTTTTATTTTAGTCTTTTTCCCGGTTCAATCCAGGCAAATTTATGCAATTTCTGAAACATCTGATTTCCTGTCGTCTGGAGTAAAGGCCAGGTTTATACAGGAAAAATCAAAATACATTTATGTCGGTTCCGAAAAATGTGCTTCAAAATGCCATAATAACGAAGAGATGGGGTTCCAGTATAATATATGGAAGGAAAGTCCCCATTCAAAATCCTATATAAGCCTCATTTCTAAAAAAGCAATACGTTATGCAAAAAATGCCGGTTTGAAAGGAAGTCCTCAGGATAATACAGTCTGTTTAAAATGCCACATTACAGGAGAAGGCCTTGACTCAACATTTTTTGCTGTTACCTATAAAAAGGATGATGGAATAACATGTGAATCCTGCCACAAAAGGGAATATAATCCAACAACTTTCATTCCAAAAGAAACGGACTGTTTAGAATGCCATCAAAACTCTGTTCACAAAACACCCGGATTTGACTTCGAAGAAGAATGTTTAAAAATAGCGCACCGCAGGCCTGAAGCCAAAATTAAGGGAGTGTAATTCCTGAACCATTGAACCTTAAATGAAATCTATGAAAAAAGCTTATTTCGTAAACTATTGGTTAATCTTGATCTTTCTGCTGAATTCTTCAATTTTAACCCTGGCTCAGAACCTTAATTCAGATGAAGAAAATAAAAGTCATACCGGCAACTGTACCAGCATAATGGTTGGAAGACTTGCCACCACAGATGGTTCGGTAATTACTTCTCACACCTGCGATGGTCCTTACAGAACATGGCTTGAAGTTTTCCCGCACACTAAGTATGAAAAAGGGGCTGTTCATTCTGTCTATTCAGGCACGCTTGATCCAAGGGAGACATCCTGGGATATGAGGAATGTCAGAAAGACCGGAGAGATCCCGGAGGCAGAAGAGACTTACGCCTTTCTTAATACTGCCTATCCATGCATGAATGAGAAGCAGCTGGCAATAGGTGAAACGACGATTGGCGGAAGGCCGGAACTCAGGAACGAAAATGGCATTTTCTATATTGAGGAACTTGAAAAGATCGCATTGCAACGGTGTACGACAGCAAGAGAAGCAATAACACTAATCGGTAAACTTGCTGAAGAATATGGATATGGAGACTATGCTGAATGTATCACTATTGCTGATCCTAAAGAGGTGTGGCAACTTGAAATTGCCGGCTCAGGCAAAGGAAAACCTTCAGCTATCTGGTGTGCAGAAAGGATTCCTGATGATCATGTTGGAGTATCAGCCAATATGCCAAGGATATCTACTATTGACTTCAAAAACCCTGATCTCTTTATGTATAGTACCAATTTACAAAAGACAGCTAAGAACCTGGGCTACTGGGACGGCAATGAACCCATGAAGTTCTGGAAGGTGATCAGTTCTTTCGGAAAACCTTATGGTACCCGTGAATTTTTTATTTTGAGCACACTGGCTCCCTCCCTTAAACTTTCAATTGATACAACAGAGCTGCCATTCTCAGTCAGGCCGGAAAAGAAATTATCTCCACAAGATATAATAAAATACTTCAGGGAGACTTACGAGGGTACACAGTTGGACATGACAAAAAATCTGATGATCACTGTCAGAAAAAAGGATGACAAGGGAAATGAAATCGAAGAAAAAATCAAATCACCTGCAGTCAGCAACTGGATGAGCCAGGATCTGCGAAGATTACTGAACGAGCTCAAACCGGGAGTTGTCACAAGCAGATATACCATCGCACAGAACTTTTGTTCCTATTCGCACATTATCCAGTGCCGAAGCTGGCTGCCTGATGAAGTAGGAGCAGTTGCATGGTTTTCATTTGACAACCCGGCACTGAGTCCAAGGATCCCGATATTTTCAGGCACTCTTAGTTTACCGGAATCTTTCAAGATTTGTGGTCAGCAAAGATACACGCATGATGCGGCAATATGGTCATTCAGAGAAACCAACAGGCTTGCAGCAATAAACTGGTCTCATGGTCGGATGCTTATCGAACCAGCCGTTAAAGAACTTGAAGATAAAGCATTTGAGGAGATACCGGTTATTGAAAAAAAGGTTGTGGAGCTGGTAAAAGAAGGAAAAAATGAAGAGGCAAAACAATATGTCACAACCTATACAAACAATTTTGCATATGCTGCCATGAAGAGATGGGAAGAGATGAAGGTTCCTCTCTGGAGTAGTTTTAGCATGGGGTTTTAGTTTATAGCTTGAAGTTTTTTCAATCCCACATAAAAGAACATTAATTCAAATTTGCTCCCCAGGCTGGGGAAGAGTCCCGAAAAATACTCCTCTCTGCTTACATATACTGCAAAGTTAATTATTCTCTTGACTGGAAAGAGCCTTTTTACTTCTTCGAAATGAAGCTATTTTACCCAAATCCCAAAATTGATTTATTATTTAACAGGTCCAAGATACTTATCATACCAGGTAAGAGTTTCTTTTATTAATTCTGTCCGTGGCACCAGATGGCCTGTATCATAGATTATTAATTTCTTATCCTTTTCCGGAGTGCCCAATAAATATAACATAGGTTTTTGAGAGGTCTCAACCGGGAAATATGGATCGTATTTTCCATTAAGCATCAGGGTGGGTTGATAAATCCTGGGAAGGAAATTCAGTGGATCAACTTCCGGAAGCATTTTTTTCATACTCAATCCTCCAACATGAAGAACTACTGCTTTGATCCGTCTTTCAACAGCAGGGTAGAGACCTCCCATCCGACCTCCCGAACTCACACCATAGTATCCTATATTATTGCTTTGAATGTCATTTCTCGTTTCCAGATAGTCAATTGTGCGGCCAATGTCTTTTCGCCACATTATAACATGATCCTTATAAAGCACCGACTCATCAGGGCTATCTGACTTTAATTCATCTTTTCGCTCATAAAATCCTTTCAAAATTGGATAGACCAGGACTCGTCTGCTTTTAATGATAAAATCAATTCTTTTAAAATAATCACTATTAACTATATCCATCTGAAACGCAGTACCGCCAGGGAATAAAATAACAGGTTGATAAGGAGGTTGAGTCTCCTTTGGTATAAAAAGGTACACAATTAATCTATCATTATTATAACCTGCATCCAATGTAACTTTTTCGACATTCCAGTTGTCTCTCTCTACAGTCGCGATTACCTGTTCATTCAAAGGTAACCTGTCATAGGCATATTGTCTTATGATAATATTAAAGGTTTTATCATCAACCGGTTTCTCTTTTCTATAATCACGAACTTCCAACCTAATAGGTTGCGATAAAGAGCTAATTGTAGAATCGTTAGGCAGCTCCATCATACAGCGAAATCCGTTTGATAATGATCTGTCAATGGAAGGTTGAATTCCAGACCAGTTAAAAGAGTATGTTTGATCATTCCATCCTCCACCTAAATTATAAGATTCTCCATTTACGCCATTCCCATTATAACACCATTCCCTTACATTACCTGCAATATCATAAATCCCATAAGAACTCATTCCGTCCATGCTTCCGACCGGAACAGTTGATTTTTCATTAAAATTGCTAAATGGAATAATATTCATGGCATAAGAACATTCTGCAACGACATTCCAATGGTAGACAGTTGGAAGCCTCTTTCCGACAAAAGCAGCGTAGGCAGAGGCTTCATACCATGATACACCAGCTACAGGGTAGTCTTCTTCTCCATCAGGATATTTTCCAACTTCCCAACTAGCAGGCCCTTGTTTCCCGGTTTTATCAACAAATATTTTCCTCGCTGAATCCCATGTTATTTCTTTCCCTTCAAGATAAATTGGAAAATTCCAATAGCTCTTATTACTATATCCCTCAGCATCAATAAATTGCTTATATTCTTTATTAGTAACCTCAAATCGATCTACAAGAAACGCCCCAACATGTTTTCCTCCGTATCCCTCAAGGCCTATAATAGTCATCGGAACTATCTGAGAAGGAATGCGTACCATATTTTGCGGTAAGGTACTAACGCTATCAAGCTTCAGTGGGTTTCTTATGTCAAGTAAGCCAAAGCTGGTAATAAAAATAGTCTGAAATCCATCCTTTTCGATCTTGATTCTTTTATAGCCGAGAGGTACCCTTTTGTTTTCAAAAGGGGTTATTCCGGCTTCTTCCCATTTATCTGTTGGATGATCATAATCTTTTAAAAATACCTTGGCACCTTCTGGTTGAGTTTGTAATGAAATACTTTCTGAAATTTTCGGCCACAGATTTTTCAATAATGAATCATTAGGGATATATTTTTCAGCTTCAGTTGTTAATTCGAAAGCACGAAAAGGAGGTGTATAGTTATCTTCAATCATTTTAATGATCTCCGGGATAAGTTCATATTGGGCATAATTGCGTTTCTTTTGGTTTAAAAAAAGTCTGATGCCAACAAATCCAAGAATGAAAATGATTGAAGTTATTATAATAAATAGAATGCTTCCCCAATACTTTTTTCTGTTTATCGTTTCCCTTTTTTCAATCTCTCCCTTTAATTCTGGCTTAATTTTTTTTATCTCAGTCTGCTCATCATTTAAAAGTTCCCTTGGCTTTAATAAGGGAAGAATTTCAATGCCTTTATATTTCGTGTACCATTTTAAAATGGTTGTCAGATTTATTAATACTGGCCGCACTTGTTCCGGATCATATTTTTTAGGATGAGTTCCAAAGGTTGACAGACTGTTCACATGATCCATAGAGATGATAATATGCGAAGGTACTTTTTCTTCCTTGTTCAGTTTGTCTATGATACCTTTTAACGGTTCAGTTTTTCGAGGTCTTTTTAAGTTCGCATTCACATAGATCAGCTATAATCAACTTCGAGACATCTTCTTGAATAGAGCATGACAACGTTTGCATCATCAGTCCTAAGAAGTTGTCCCAATTCCTTTCCAAGTTCAGGAAAATGAACGATATGGGATTCGTAAAGTCTTTCAATTTCTATTATTTCTGCTGACCAGATTGCCATTTGAGAAGATATTCGCTATGATAAAGTTAGGAAAGAGAGAGATACAAGTCAAATAAAATTGACAACAGTTCAGGTATAAACTAACTTTGAAATAGAAATGGAAATTTCGGAATACTAACTTTTACTGATTAATAAGAGAAAGGAGCGGATATGAAATACACTGTTCATCGCATAGATGTTAATAAGGACAATATGCAGGAAAAATTGGAACTGTTTTTAAATTCACTTGATGGAGAAGTCATATCGGTACTTCCTAATGTTCGGCCAACTTTCCAACTTATGGGGCCAACAGCTAAAGTTGACTTCCTTCTCATAGTTGAAAAAAAGGGTGTATTGAGAATAAGAAGAAAAAGCCCCAATTACGAGGACTTGTGATTATGACATAAAAAGCCTCCGGATCTGATCCGAGGGCCTGAACGATAATATCTTTTTTGGATAATTCGGATTAATAATGGAATAGGTCGAATAATGAATGTAACAGCAGCTGATTTCCAAGGGCTTGCAATTTCATTATTCATTTCAACAATTTATATTTTTTGGCAACTTCATTTGCTGCTTCTGCAATCGTTTTATCTTTAATTCTGCCCTGATATTTTTTAGCTACTTCTAATAATTCTTTTATTAAATCTTGTTTCAAAGAATATTCACTAGCTTTATCAAATGGAGATTCATCTGAAATCCATTCTCCTTTCCAGTTTATATGTCCCATACTAATTTTGCTTTCATAGTTCAAATATATTCTTTTATTTATTTCTTAATAAATTTTGAATGTAAGAGTTCTATTAAAAGGCAGTATTTTGTATCTCCATAATAAAGTCAAAATGTTATTAAAGCAAAGGACTTTGTTTTTGTTCAGGTTGGATGTATCTTACGACCGCCATTAAAAGCTTAGATAAAAAAACGACATCTGACATAGTAACTACGGAAAGAAAATCTGAGACTTTTCGCTTTAAATTGACTTTCTTGATGAATTTGGATAAATTTAGTCTGTTAAAATAGCTTTTAACTAAATATGGAATATGCTTTTGTAAATAATATTAAAACTAAGTCTAGTCCAAAAGCTCTGGGAATTTGCAGAAGATGTAATTCTCCAGTAAGGTCATATTGCGGTAAATTTAGAATTTGGCATTGGAAGCATTTTTCAGGATATAAATGTGACAGTTGGAAGGAAAATGAAACTTTGTGGCATAGAGAATGGAAACATTGTTTTCCTGAGAGTTGGCAAGAGCATATAATAATAAAGGGCAATGTCAAACATGAAGCTGATGTTTATAATCCAAGGAAAGATTTAGTAATTGAGTTTCAAAATTCACCAATTGATATTGATACCATGAGGGAGAGAGAATCTTTTTATGGGGAAATGCTATGGGTTATAAATGTTCAAGCATATAAAAGTAACATATCCTTAGAAAAGGAAATTTCTCCAATAACTATTCAAAGGGTTGCATCCAAAAAGATGGGTAAATCTTTGTACATGTTAGGGGAAGACAATAATACTATTAAATCACTTTTAGAATTGTTAATAAAATACATTTTTAAAAATGCAGGCAGGATTAATTGTGATAAAGATCTCGAAGACTTTTTTAAAAAGATTCCTTTAGAAATCAGGGATGAAATAAAAGGAAGAATAATTTATATAGTAGATTTTTATATTAAGTATATACCTGGAAGAAAAAGGAGAAATACAGATAGTAAAAGCCCTTTTGGGATATTAGCCTCATCTCCATATGGATACAATGAAATTAAAGAGACAATTAATAAAATGGAGATCAGTGACACTGGTAGAAAAATAAAAAGTGACAAACACAAAAGTCTATTAAATAATTATATAAGCAAAGGAGAATTACCGGAAGAGATATACTTACTATTTTGGAAGAAGCAACACATAGTCTGGAATTATTCTGGGAAATTTTTATTTCTGGATTTAGGAGATGACCATATTTATTTGGTTAAAGAGAACTTAATTGAAATAAATGGTTTTCTGGTTAAGAGATTCCTAAAAAAGGAATTTATTAAACATTATTCTGGTATTAATTAATTCTAAAAAGGTGGGTAGACATTCAACAGGGGTAGTAACAGCAAATGAAGCCTTAAGAATTGAATTATCTTATTTGTTGAGGCAAGGATTCATCAGGAAGGGTTGCAAAATTGAAGGGATTTTAAGCTGGACAAATGGAAGCAAGATTGGGATTACTTCAGAATACACCAAAGAAGCCAGATATATAAAGCTGAATTACACTATCACATTTGAATCAGGGGAAAGGGAAGATTGTGAATACACTATTCAGCTTAAAACAATCCCAAGTAATCTGGGAAGGGGGGAAATTATTTATTTTGCTTGTCCCCTAACAGGAAGAAGGGCAAGAATCCTTTATAAATGCTATGGAAGCAAAATATGGAAATCAAGGGAAGCTTATGGGCATAGGATTTATTATCCTTCCCAGCAATGCAGTAAATTGTATTATCATATTGAAAGATATTTTGCCTTAGAAAAGGAACTTGATGAATGCTATTAAAGAAGTAAGAAAAGCCATTACAGGGGGAAAGAAACAAGGTTGAGGAAAAGAATCAAGATTCTCAGAGAAAGGAAAAATTATCATGATTGGCAAAGATGGACAATACTTCCAAAAGTAATTCAAAAGGAAATTTTTAAGAAGGGATAAAATCTTTTGATTCCAGTTATTTGATTAATTGAAATTGCTTATACCCCTTCTAATGAAAAGGCACAGTGCTGGTAGTTAATTATTCCCTTTTCAAGATGAAGATCAATCCAGCACTTTTCTTTATGGCTCAAATCAACAATATCCCAAGATGATTTTTCTTTAAATTTCTCAATTATAGATTTTAAGACTTGTATTTCCCCTTTACTAAATAAATCTTCATCAAATTCCAGGTCAGTCTCATAAGTTTCTTTTGCAGATCCATTGTTGTCCTTAATCCATTTGGATTTTAATATATTCTCATTCTCAAAATATGTGAATATATTATCATAAAAAGTAGGCACTGGACCATAATCAATAGCCCGATATGACAACCCTGTAATTGAATAACCTGATTGTTTATAATTTGCAAAATCAGAAAAGAAAAGGAGTTTATTTAGTTTTAATTTGTCATTAAATTCAACTTGACATTCATTAATAAATAAAATCAGGATATTGGCTATTTTATCTTTATTTGGTCTTTTAAATCCATTTAAACTGTTAGGTTCACTATATTGATTAAGTCTCACATAGAATGGATGAGATGCCCTTTCTTCTTCTATTAAACATTTCACCTTATTTAAAATACGTGAGTAAGCACCATTTGTAAAATATTGCTTTGCCCTTTCAAGCATAGTTTTAAAGACTTCTGGTTTGCTAGCTGTTGAAATAAGGTTTCCAATGGCTGGGGATGGGATTTCCCCTTTTTCATAATTGCTGTAACCATTTATACCTAATCCCAATACTTCACTCATCTTTGAGGCAGAAAGTTCAAATTTTTCTCTTATAGCAATAATATCATCAGGGAACGGAATAGAATGTTTTTCTCTATACTGATTTTGTGCTTGCAATAATGTTACAGTATCTGTCTCCGTTGTTGTAAATTCCTCTAGACAATTTGAACATTTATAAAATAACTCAACAACTTTAAAGATTTCTTTTCTATAATTTAATTCCTTTTCTGCTTGTTGCATTTTTGCTTGACCATCACAAAATGCGCAATCTATAATCTGATTCATGATTTCTTCTATTTAAGTGGATAAATTATAGGTGCATCTGCTTTATGAAATGACATACAATCAACTCTTTTCCCTTGTAATCCAATACTAATTTTAATATAGACTTCGATCCCATTAATTTCAATTCCGAACTCATAGTAGTCTGGTTTATTTGGATCATGTGTGTCTTTATTTGGTCCACTTTTATAATTTCTATAGGTAAGCTTTTTTAGATATTCTATTCTTTGAATTGGCACAATATCTATCTCAGCAAGAGAATCTATATTTTTTGTTCTTGGTCTGAAAGCAATATCAAGGATTTGCATTTTTTCTCGCATTTCCTTTAAAAATAATTCAACTTGATCTTTAGTTACCATACAAAAATATGATAAATAATGTTATTTCCTACAATAAAGTGGTAATATTAACAAAATATTAACATATATTCAACATTATTACAGAAAACTGATAAATTAAAGACTTATTTTATGCGGTGGGTATTTTTTACAAGGTGGACTGGAAATAATTCCACAGCAAAGGTCTATTTAATCAATTTGTTTTAGCTATTCTTTAGCTAAGAAATAGAGAAGCCCTGTAATCAATTAAATTACAGGGCTTTATCTTGTTCATCTTGCTCCCCAGGCTGGACTCGAACCGGCGACCCACGGATTAACAGTCCGTTGCTCTAACCAACTGAGCTACTGAGGAATATTTTCCTTCACTTCCCTTTCGCTGTGTTGGCCCACGGATTAATCCCGCTTTTTGATAAAAATCGGGATTGCTCTAACCAACTGAGCTACTGAGGAAGGAACTTATATGCTCTAATTTAGCGTGCCAAAAATAAGGGCTTTATGTGAATTAAGCAATATCTTTGCCGAAAATTTTTAAATGAAAAGGATATTGGGAATCGGCAATGCCCTGGTTGATGTAATGACACTTGTTGAGGGCGATTATATTCTTCAGGAATTTAAACTGCCAAAAGGAAGCATGCAGCTTGTCGACAGGGAGAAATCGGAAGGAATAAAAGCCGCAACTGAAATTTTTCCCAGGACCTGGACATCAGGCGGTTCTGCAGCCAATACTATTCACGGACTTGCAATGCTCGGGGCAGATACCGGATTTATAGGTTCAATCGGAAGGGACGATACCGGTGATTTTTTTGAGAATGACATGAAAAAAGCCGGGGTCAATACTCTTCTGATTCGCAGAAATTCAGTTACCGGGACAGCAGTAGCTCTCATTACTCATGATTCCGAACGGACTTTTGCAACCCATCTTGGAGCTGCCGTGGAACTTACTGCCGATGATCTTAAACCAATGCTTTTCGAAGGTTATGACATACTTTATCTTGAAGGTTATCTTATAAATAACTTCCCGCTTATCGAAATGGCCTGCAAACTTGCCAAAGAAAACAAAATGATTGTTGCCCTTGACCTGGCAAGCTATAATGTGGTTGAAGAAAATCTTGAATCCTTTAAAAAAATTGTTGAGGGATATGTCGATATCCTTTTTGCAAATGAACAGGAATCAAGAGCATTCACCGGGCTTGAACCAGAAGAAGCCCTGACTGTTCTATCCGGTATGTCTGAAACCGTTATCCTGAAAGCCGGGGCAGAGGGATCCTGGCTGAAACGCATCAATGAATTGATAAAAGTCACTGCATTCCCTGTCAATTGCATTGATACTACAGGTGCCGGCGACCTCTACGCTGCAGGATTCCTTTATGGTCTGGCAAGAGGGCTGAATCTTGAAAAGTGCGGAATTCTTGGTTCATTAATGGCAGGAAAGGTAATTGAGATAGTCGGTGCCAGGATGGATAAGGAAAAGTTCAGGGAAATCAAAAAGGAAATTGAGGAAATCATCAGAAGAAAAATGAATAATACCATTCCGAAAAGCTTCTGGAGCAGGCTGAAGATCAAACACGACCGGAATATTAAAAAGGGAGTCTACGGCTATATGTGGAAGACTGGCCTGAAAATAATCCTGATCTATCTGGCCATTATGATACCTGCACTCCTGATCGGCAACTACCTTCTGGATTTCGATGCCATTTTTAAATTTATAACCACCAGGTTCCAGGACTGGGCAGTTTTAACAGTTTTTTTTATTTCAGAGGTATTCCTCGGAATGATCCCTCCTGATTTTTTTGTTATATGGAGTTCAAAATTCAATTCTCCCCTGTTGTTCCTGAGTATACTTGGAGTGCTTTCCTATGCCGGTGGAGCAGTTGCGTATTATATCGGAGTCCTGCTTTTAAAAAGGAAAAGAATAAAAGCATGGTCCGAGCGTGTGCTGAGCAAGTATATAGGCATGGTAAGAAAATGGGGAGGAGCCTTTATTGTTATCTCTGCTTTGTTTCCCTTCTCTCCCTTTTCAATGGTGGTAATTGCCGTGAGTCTGTTTAAATACCCCTTCAGACTCTATCTGCTTTATGGGCTTGCCCGGATTGCCAGATTCCTGATCCAGGGAATTCTTCTATATCAACGTACTTGATGTTGGATCTGATCTTTGGTTGAAATTACTTTATTAAACAGTCTGCCTGACCCTGTATCCTCTGATTCCGTAATAAACTATAAAGGCAAAGCAAACCAGAGGTACAATAAATCCCAGAGCCATTGTTGAAACATCAGCAATACGGCCCATGATAACAGGTATAATTGCACCTCCTACAATAGCCATTACCAGAAATGAAGAGGCTTTCTTTGTCAGAGGACCCAGATCCTTAATGCCGAGTGCAAAAATTGTCGGGAACATAACAGACATAAAGAAATATGTTGAAAAGAGGGCGACTACTGATGTCCATCCCAGTCCGGCCACAACAAGGGCCATTGTGATAACATTTGCTATTGCATATACAGCAAGTAGTCTGTTAGGACGAACTATACGCATGAAAATTGTACTTCCCGTGAACCGACCGAGCCAGAATAATCCCATTCCCCCTAATCCCAAGTATCAGCGATGCCTGCTGGTTGGTCAGTGAAGGTATTTCTTCAGTAACATAATTTATGAAAAAGCTGTTTATACCTGTCTGGGCTGCTACATAAAGGAACTGAGCTACGACAGCAAGGATAAAATGAGGGTACTTTAACAGATCCTTCAGGCTTCCACCTGATCCATTTTCTGCTTCCCTGGATTCTTCTTTGACAGCCGGGAACTTTATCCGCCAGAATAAAACAGCAACAATAAGAACCAGGGTGCCAATAAACATATATGGAAGAGCTATTGAAGAGAACTTATTGGCATTTTCGCTGGCAGAAAAAATGAGCATCCCTCCTACCAGAGGACCTGCAATCCAGCCTAAACCGTTGAAAGACTGGGAGAAATTAATCCTTCTTGCAGCGAATTCCGGCGGACCAAGAACTGTTGTATATGGATTTGCGGCTGTTTCGAGACAGGTCAGTCCGCAAGCAATTATAAAAAGGCAGAACAGGAAACTTCCGAAGGTCTGGATAAAAGTAGCCGGGAACATAAGAAAGGCTCCGCATGCAAAAAGAAGAAGTCCGAAAATTATACCCTTCTTGTATCCGACCTTCTGCATCAGCAAACCTGCCGGAAGAGCCATAAGAAAATAACCGCCATAAAAAACAAATTGAATAAATGCCGATTTGGCTTTCGACATACTCAGCAATTCCTGGAAATGCTTGTTGAGAACATCAATGCATCCATGAGCAAAACCCCAAAGAAAAAAGAGACTTGTTACCAGGATGAATGGAACCAGAAATCCCTGGTAAACAAGAGTTTTGCTTGTTACCGTTAACTGAATTGCCGTTATTCATATACAACTTGTTTTAGTCAATACAAGATTGTCATGATTTACGACTTTTCCAATACATGAGACGAAAAATAAAAAACTCTATGGTTTTTTTACCTCACCCCCTCCCGTCCCCCGCTCCCAAGAGAGCGGGGGAAGCTAACTGATAACTTAACGATTAAGCCCCTCCCTCCTGGGGGAGGGGTTGCCTGCCTGCCGGCAGGCAGGGGGAGAGGCCAAAAAGAACTTATAATTTATGAATGTTCAGCCCGCCGCTGATCTCGAAAACCATTCCGGTTGAGAAATTCCAGTCGCCGCGGGCGATTGAAGCGACAGCCTTGCCGATATCTTCAGGCAGACCCCATCTTTTTTGAGGTACAAATCCATCGTCGATCATTTTATTGTACTTTTCTTTCACCTTGATTGTCATATCGGTCTGAATAATTCCCGGCCGCACCTCACAGACAAGGATTCCCTCTTTTGATAGGCGGTCGGCGAAAACAGTTGTGGCCATGCTGAGTCCGGCTTTCGAGACACAATATTCAGTTCTGTTTACTGATGTAAGTACAGCTGAAACTGATGTGATGAATATAATAACAGGTTTATAGGGAGATATCTGGCTTTTCATCCAGATCATTTCTTTTGCAATTTTCTGGGCGAAAAAGATGGGTCCTTTCAGGTTAATATTCATTACCCTGTCGTAGCTCTCTTCGCTCATCTCGAGCAGATCACTCCTCTGAAGAGGGGCAACACCTGCATTATTCACAAGGAAATCAATACGACCATACCGTTCAAGTATGTTTGAGACAACCTCTTTCTGGCATTTTGTACAGGAAATATCGAGACCTACCGGGAAGAACTGACCTCCATGCTTTTCAACTTCGGGACCAAGGATTTCCATTCCCTCGCTGTCGACTGACCTTGCTATGGCTGCAATATCAAAACCTTCACTTGCCAGCGCAATTGCCACAGCCCTCCCTATCCCTCTGGAGGCTCCTGTAATTACAGCTACAGGTTTCCCATTCATGAGAAATGAGTTTTTTCAGGTTTGGTTAGTGGCGGTAAAGGTAATAATTTGTGTGATTCGTTCAACTTTCAATGAAATTATCTTCAAGATAATCTTTCCAGACCTTCTCAAACCAAAGGTTCTGCAGAGGAATTTCCCGCACCTTCACACCGGATATCACTATTTTTCCCTTCCTGAAACTCAGTTCCTGAATATCTTTCTCAACTTCCCTGTCGTATGTGCACAGGTCAACATTTAAGACCGGAGATGATATATCAGGTATTACCAGTTTTTCATTATTGGTTATTAAATATGATCCGCGGCTCCGGCCATTCTTTTCAATATATGATCTGATTGCTTCGAGCCAGATCAGGTGAGTAAGACAGGCATCTGATATTCTGAAACATTCGGCAAGTTCCATTGTCGATGATGCTCCTACTTTTTCTTTTATTTTCGTGAGAAGAGAAAATGCTTCTGCAGCAGCCCCGGAAACCTTTTCCCGGTTACGGATTATGCTTCCGGCTCCGGACATTCTTTGACGGATTTCCGCAAGTACCTGTTTATTCTGACGTTTCTCACCTGATGATAACCAGTGGTCTGCCAGTTCAAGGACCGAGATATGTCATTCCTGGAGATATCCAGGAACTTAACCCTGTCCGGTGCAGATTTATTATATCTGCGGCTTATAAATTCAGCGGCCCGGCTGCTTCCGACCTGGCCCGAATTAAGTGCTGATCCTCCTGGTCTGTAAACGCCATGAGATCCGTTCACTTCTCCTACCGGAAAAAGGTGCCTGAGATCTGATTCCCACCAGATATTGCCTTTAAGGCCACCGTTATTATGCTGGGCGCAGACACCTATCTCAAGAGGCTCAGATGAAAGATCAATATGATGTTCCCTGTAAAGTTCAACTGCAGGTGAATTAAGAGAAATGAGCCTTTCTATCGGGGTACTTTGCATCGAACCTGAATTGACCAGGTAGTGTTCTGACCTCCGGATCAAGCTCATCGGGAAGAAACAGATCTTTGCCGTTCCACGAAACATTTTTCCTGAAATCGATAAAAACCCTTCGACCTTTTTCTGCCTTCTCCCTATAGACCAGCAGGTCGATCAGGGAAGATCCAAAACCTGATATTCTGGAAGTATCGAAAGGCCATTGGTATCCCTTCAGGAAAATTGCCTTTGTAAGACTTGTATAATCAGGGAAATGATCATTCAGAAATTCCTTTTCATCATTTCCCCGGCTGTCGGTTGAAATGTATCGTGGTATTACCTGCTGATAGCTTCCCGACAGGTTCCACCTGAATTTCAGGGATGCCATACCGAATTGCGACTCGGTAAGATTCTGACCGGTTGCTCCTGCCCTGAAAGCCATTCCTATTGAACCGGTCTGTGACAGAGGATAGACGCTATCTTCATATATATCACCGGGACCTCCGGTACCCAGGATAATATTAACTGCATTAAACAGCACAAAAGCGTTTTGGGGATTTTTAGCTTTGGTGTCAATTGCAAGAGCTCCAATCACCTTCATTTTATCCCTGTCGGTCAATAGCTCTACAACATGATGGTTGTCAAGCACTTTGATTTTCCGTTTTCTGACCTCTTCCGAAAGAGCTATGAACATCATTTTTGATGTATAAGGACCTGCCGAGGTGGCTCTTGCCTTTGGATCATGATCTGTTTTATATCCTGCCCACGAACCATATTTATCATGAGGAAAAGGAACACCAAGATTCACAAGTTTCATAAATGCCTGAACGGAACCCTGGGCTTCGCACAGAGCAATATCTCCATGCATGCATCTGCCGTTGAAGAGATCCTGCGCCATTGCCCTTACTGAATCAGGCATCACTGCCGCAGAGAGAGAGCTTGTAATATGTCTGTTTATCCGATCCTGCATTGTTCGAAGTTCCTGATCCCCATTTTGTTGTCGCAATGATGATATCATTCTGACCCAGAGAGTCGAGGCTGACAGCTGCATTAAGTGATGCGGCACCGCTGCCGATGATCAGGGTATTAAGACTGAAATACTTAATCGTAAAACCGTCAATTTGTATCGATTCATTTTCCATCAGCAATCAGTTTTTTTAGTTCATTACCATAAATTTCCCTGTCGTGAATTACGCATCCGCCCGGCCTGAGACTGCTTGATCAGCCTTGTACAGCCAGAGCATGTTATGCAGGTTTTTCGCGGATCGGCCTTCCCGTTTTTCATCAGATCAAGCGGCATTGACGGATAAGCAAATGAATTTCTGCCGAAACCCATGAATGCATGCCTGTCCGTTCCTGAATGACTGAGGCACCAACATTTGGAGCAAAATGCCTTAAGAAAGACCACGCTGAACCAACCATGGCAATTTCAGGAAATCTGTCCTGAAAAAATGAGGTTCCGTTTATCATTCTCATTACACCTTCCAGTGGATGCTCTTCTGGTTTATCCTGACCGGGAAGAGGATTATCATAAGGCCGGCTGACATGTGGATTGAAATAAGGACTTCCCATTGTTATATTAATAAGGCTGATACCTCGCATTTTCAGCTGATCCGCCAGCAGCAGGGGTTCTGTAAAGTCAGGTTCCCCGTTTTCATCAACACCGAATCCGCCCTTGTAAAGATCAGAGATACTAAGACGGGTTGTTACAATGATCCCCGGAACTTCATCCCTTATCCTGTCGATAGTTTCAAGCAGGAATCTGAATCTTCCGGATGTCTCATCTCCTCCGAAAATGCTGTTCATCCTTGTCTTTGCCGACAGAAGTTCCACCAACAGGTAGCCGTGACATGCCTTAAGGTCGACAGCATTAAATCCCGATTTGCCTGCCAGTTTTGATGCTTCGACGAACTGGTCAATGATCCTTTTTAAATCATCATCAGTAAGTATGTGAGGAGGTGTTCTGTCAAGGAGCGGGTTAAGAGCAGCAACCTGCGGTTTAGCAATTCCTTCCGGTTTGCTGTAACGCCCTGAATGAGTCAGCTGAACAACAAGAAAAGGATCGATACCCTGATTTATTGCATGTTTTCTGACCTCATCGTTCAAACGTGAAAAACTATCTGAATTTTTCTTATGTATCCAGAGCTGATGCGGATTTGAACGCCCTTCGTGCATAACCGAAACAGCTTCAGCCCAGATTATCCCGCTCCCTCCCGATGCATACCGGAGATAACGTCTTTTTGAAAGCTCAGAGGGGGAACCGTCATTTTCTGAATCATATCCCTCCATCGGCTGGACCACAAGACGGTTGGCGATTGAAAATCCTGCCAGCTGATACGGCTGAAACAAAGGGGTAATATCATCAGAGTAAGGAAGGTCAAATCCCAGTTCCTTTGCCTTCAGAATAAGATCATCTTTGGTTTTGTATCTGAAGCGTTCGTGCATTTTATCACATAATATATAAAAATATCAAAAAAATAAAACCAGGGAATCCGTCTCGTCAGCTTATGTTCACATCCAATCCCCTTATATTTCTTTATCGGAATTTTCTTCGTCTTCTTCATCAAGCCATTCATAGACCGGTTGCTGTGGTCCCTCCTTCCTGTACCAGACAGCAAGGATGATCCCGGAAATGAATCCAAGCATATGCGATTCCCAGGAAACTTCCCTGTAAATATTCGGGAAGATGCCCCATACCATTGACCCGTAAAGGAACACGATCAGCAGGGATAATGCTACGAGTCTGAAGTATTTCCTGATGATACCGCTGAAAAAGAGAAATGAGGCAAATCCGTAAATCAATCCGCTTGCACCGATGTGCCATGCATTCCTTCCGGCGAACCAGACAAGAATTCCTGTAAGAAAGTATGTCCACAGTGAAACCTTGACGGCAATCTCAGAGTAGAAATAAAAAAGGGCAGTTCCAAGAAAGAATAGAGGAAGAGAATTGTTGAACAGGTGCCCGAAATTTGCATGAATAAAAGGAGAAAATAGTATTCCGGGCAGACCTTCCAGCGATAGAGGATAGATGCCAAAGTTTGAAAGATCAAGATCAAAAAGAACTTCAATGATCTTTACCAGCCACATTATAAAAACAAATACTCCGGGGAGCAACATGCTGAGAAGCAGTTTCTTTCTGAAAAAATCCCTTTCATCCTTGATTTTAAAATCCTCTGTAGCCATTTAAAGTCTGAAAAAGAAATAGAAGAAATAAAAGAAAAAAGCTTTAAAAATATGATGTTCCCAGCTGTCCCGATAGCTATCGGGATTGCAAATTAACACTGATTTATCTGCTCAAATCTGTGTTATCTGCGGGAAAAACAATTCCAGCTGCTTTTCTAATTCTGTCGAGAGTATTAATAAGATCGATGCTGAATGAGAGGGGCACCACCGGACTCTCAGTCAGGCCTTCATCGAGGCATCTCATAACCTCTTCGGCTTCCCAGTGATATCCCAGTGCGGGCGGACTAAAAACAAATGTTTCTTTTTCCCTGCCATGCAAACCAAGTATAACTCTCTGGTTCATATCACGTCCGCGTGAAACAGTCAGGTTACCTTTTTCGCAGAGAATATCGCATCCTATGCCGATATTAGTCCTGAACGAGCTGTAGACAGTTGCCATGGCACCGTTGTTATACTTAAAGATGGCGTTCAGCGATTCTTCGGATCCCGTTTCGCAGAATGATGCGGTGGCTTTGATCTCATCAGGAACACCCATGAATGTAAGTGCATCAATTACCGGGTATATACCTATATCAAGAAGTGAGCCTCCTCCAAGTGCAATGTTGAATTTACGATCGGCAGGATCAAATGGCGGATTAAATGAAAAGTATGCATGAAGATGGATTATTTTGCCTAATTCGCCCGAATGGAGAATTTCCAGGGCCTTTTTATAAAAAGGCTGGAACGGCGGCCACAAAGCCTCCATCAGGAAAACATTCTGATTACGGGCTTCCATGATCATTTCTCCGGCTTCACGGCTGTTAAGGGCAAAGGCCTTTTCGCAGATAACAGCTTTTTTGTTTTTCAGGCAGAGAATTGCCTGGTCATGATGGTGTGAATGAGGCGAGGCAATATATATAACATCGACTGCGGGATCACCTGCAAGTTCTTCATAGCTTCCATAGAATTTCTTAAAACCATGATCATGTGCAAATTTCTCTGCTCTTGCAATGTCGCGTGAACCAACGGCATACAAATCTGCATTTTCAAGGATCGTGAGTCCGCTTGTGAATTTAGCGGCCATTCTGCCTGGTGCCAGGATTCCCCATTTATAATGTTTAGTCATATTGGAAATGTTTGGATAAAGATAAGGAAAACCTTCATTTGAAAACTCCGGCCAAAATCCTCAAATATAAGATCGGATTCAAATGCAATTATAGATCGATTGCTGGCGCGGATTTGCAATCCGTGCCGAGACTATTTAGGCACCGATTAAAAATCGGCGCCAGCAGGAAGATCTTTTTGTGCTCTTCTTTCACAAAAACTCCATCTTTTCAAATTTCCTCACCACAAAATGTCGATTTTGTATATTATTGATTATCTTTTTATTACAAAATATATTATCGGCGTTATATAATATTTTCAGTACTATGTATTGCATAGTATATTATTTTATATATATCTTTGCATTGTAATGTTGTATAATTTATATAGTAGTAAAATCTGTAAGGTTCTATGAAACCCAAAAGTCTGAAAAATCCAAATAATTGGCAGTTTACACCGTGTGGATTCCATCAGGCAATTAAAATTAAAATAATACTCTGATGAAAATAACAGTAAGCGTAAATCTGGGGGGTTACTCCTTTAATATCGACGAAGATGCATATTCAGAACTTAAAAGGTATCTGAAGAATCTTGAGATCCACTTTGCCGGAGAAGAGAGTTCCTCTGAAATCCTGTCTGATATTGAGAGCAGGATGTCCGAGCTGTTCCGTTCGAAGCTGACCGGTTACAAGCAGGTAATAAATATTGCTGATGTCAGCGAGGTTATTTCCATTATGGGAAATCCTGAGGATTTTTCCGACAATGATGGACCATCGCCAAAGGAAAAATTCTCGACACCCGGAGCTCACCGCATGTACCGCGACCCTGACAAGAGAATAATCGGCGGTGTATGTTCAGGTATGGGTGCCTACTGGGATATTGAGCCCTGGATAATCCGTGTGATCTTCTTTGCACTGGTAATGGCCGGAGGGCTTGGTATCCTGATATATCTGATCCTTTATGTTGTGCTTCCTGAAGCAAAAACAACTGCCCAGAAAATCGAGATGAAAGGTGATCCCGTGAACATTCATAATATTAAGGATTCGGTGAAAAAAGAGTTTGACACCGTGAGAAAGAATATGAAACTGTAAGACCCCCCACCCCCTGAAGGGGGGTTAAATAAGTCACTCTATGTGGATTTGAGGGAATAAGAAAGGTAAAAACAATTAAAATCAAACAATATGGATCTGGAAAATACAAAAGCACAGATGCGCAAGGGAATCCTCGAATACTGCATTTTATCAGTATTATCGAAGAATTCATGCTATGCAAGCGATATCATTAAGGAACTTAAGGAGGCAAAGGTAATTGTTGTTGAAGGAACTCTTTACCCACTTCTTACAAGGCAAAAGAATGGCGGCCTGCTGAGCTACCGCTGGGAAGAATCACAGCAGGGGCCTCCAAGAAAATACTATGAACTTACCCCCGAGGGGAAAGAATATCTAGCTGATCTGGATAAATCGTGGGATGAGCTTGTTGAATCCGTAAACCTCATCAGGACAAAGTAACCCTTTATTAACTTTTTAATTGAGAATAAAATGGATAAAACAATCAAAATAAATCTTGGCGGCACTCTTTTCCAGATCGATGAGGAAGCTTATAAAATACTGCGCCGCTATTTGCAGGATATTGATGACAGATTAAAAAATACGCCCGGGGGCGCTGAAACTATTGAGGATATTGAATCGAGGATCGCTGAAATATTTCAGTCGCAGGGTGGAGCTGCAGGAGTCATTTCAAGCGAGAATGTCGAGGCGATGATTTCCATTATCGGCAAACCTGAGGACTTTGATGCGGGCAGCGAAACAACGCAGACCAGGGAATCATATTCGCATTCATCCAGCCAGAAAAAATTATACCGTAATCCCGATGAAAAGATAATAAGCGGAGTCTGCGGAGGCCTTGGCGCATTTCTCAATATTGAGGCTGTCTGGGTAAGATTATTGTTCATAATCTTTACTTGCTTCTTCGGCATAGGATTTTTTGTCTATGTCGCACTCTGGATCGCACTTCCATCAGCTCAAACAGACGCTCAGAAAAAAGAGATGTACGGCAGGGATGATTTCCGTGCAGCAAGACAGAAACGGAACACCAGGCTATTCACTTGCATCAGGAGATCCGGCACAAACAGCCTTAGGACCAACAGGATCGGGCGTCGGAAATGCCTTCAACGAGGTGTTCAGGGCTATAGGCAAAGTTCTTTTTATAATTCTCCGTATCTTCCTGATTCTTGTGGGTATAACTTTTGTGCTCTGCGGATTCTTTGCCCTGGTATCGTTTGTTATGGTTTTCTTCTTCCATTTTCCGGGGTATTTCTCAACACATTCATTCGGAGTAAATCTCTTCTATTTACCTGATTTCCTGAACTATATTGTTAATCCTGCAATTGCCCCATGGATACTGGTACTTACCTTCATTGTTATCCTGATGCCTCTTCTGGCACTTATCTACTGGGGTGTAAAAATGATCTTCTGGTTTAAGGCAAAAGACGGGATTTTCAGTCTGGTCGGACTGGTAATATGGGTGATGTGTGTTGCCGCTCTTTCAATCCTTCTTTTCAATGAAGGGATAAGTTATGCTGAGACAGCCAAAGCGGTGTCGGAAGAGGTCCTGGAAAATGCGCCTTCAGATCTTTACATAGTGGCAAAAAATAAAGTGGCGGATCTTACATTATGACAAAGAGATATCTTTTGATGAGGAAGATTATAATGTCTATTTTATTGACGATAATAAAGGATTATTCATTGGGTCCGGGTTAAACATAAATAATTCCGATGATAAATCGGTCAGGTTAAACGTCAGAAAACGTTCAGCTGGCAGAAGCAGAATTGATGCCACCAGAAAAGCAGAGGGTTTATTATATAACTACAAGATCTCTGGTGACACCCTTTACATCGATGAATATTTTACTATCCCTGCAGGCAATAAATGGTCGTTTGATGATGTAAAAGTGAACCTGTACATTCCGGAAGGAACCACCATTCATTTTGATGGAACTACAGAGAACATGTTCCGCAGACAGCATTATTATAATAATGAGTGGAACTGGAGATGGGATGGAGAGGACAAAGAAATGGTCAGATCCGATAGCGGAGATAATAATTGGATTATGACCGAGGATGGCCTTAGAAGAAAGTCTGACAGAGATGAATAAAATGTTGCTTGTTACTGGTTGCTGGTTGCTAGCTATTTACTGATTAATGGATAGCATGTTTCCCGCTTATACCAGTCCGATAAAATATTATGATAACTAAAACACCCAGTAACCAGCAACCAGCATCCAGCAACATGATTTAAACCGCTTCTTGTTTTTCATTCCTGATATCTTCATGACAATCCGGTATCCATTAGTGGGTGCCGGATTTTTTTAATGGTTAATGTTATGTTAAAAATTTGAATTTATATCGACAGATCCGATTATTTACTTAATTTCATAGTCATTTTTAACTAACCTTATTTCAAGCCATGAAAAGATTTATTCTTATTGCTATTCTTTTGTTGCCATTTCTCAGGGGGTATTCACAGGAAACACCTTCTAAATCTGATACTTTGAGAAAGGATGCACTCAATGTATTTATGGAAACCACCGATTATCTAAGAAGAGAGATACCTTATGTAAATTATGTGCGCGATATCAAGGATGCCGGGGTTTATATTATTTCAACAAGCCAAAGGACAGGTTCGGGAGGAGTTGAGTATACCTATTTTCTTGTTGGACAGCACGATTTTGCCGGCATGCGCGACACTGTTTCATTTGTCACCACACCTGATGAAACTACTGATGGCTACAGAGTTAAAGAAGTAAACACCCTTAAAATGGGGCTTATGCGTTATGTGGCAAGAACACCGCTTTCGAAGTACATGAGAATAGCTTTCAGTGAACCATTGTCTGAAACTGTGTCTACTGATAAATGGAATAGCTGGGTATTCAAAGGTTCTTTAAGTGGTTACCTGAGTGGACAGAAAACTTACAAATACAGCTATTTCTCAGGTAATCTGTCGGCAGCCAGGATCACCAAAGACTGGAAGATCAACCTGAACGCACGCTATTACAAAAACACTTCAAAATATATAATTGGAGATGAAACCATTGAGAGTATTTCTGATTCAAAATATATCACTGGCCTGATAGTAAAAAGTATTTCAGACCACTGGTCAGTCGGAGGATCATCCAGGATTGGTTCGTCAAGCTACAGCAATGAACAACTTATGTTAACTTTAGCTCCAGGGATAGAATACGATTTGTTTCCTTATTCTGAATCAACCCGCAGACAATTAAGGATCCTCTATTCTGCAGGGATTAATCTTGTAAATTACATGGATACAACCATTTATAACAAGATAAAAGAAAACCTGTGGCTCCATTCACTTTCAGCATCTTACGAAGTTGTGCAGAAATGGGGTTCGATAGATTTCAGCCTGGAATACAGCAACTATCTTCATGACTGGTCAAAGAACAATCTTTCATTCAATGGATATCTGAGCCTGAGGGTTGCTAAGGGGCTGTCCCTCACCTTCGGTGGAGGAGCTTCGATGATCCATGATCAACTGAATCTTGTAAAAGAGGATCTTACCTATGATGAGATATTATTGCAAAGAAAAGAGCTTGCCACCCAGTATGAGTATTTCATGAGTTTCGGATTATCCTATACTTTCGGTTCGATCTACAATAATGTTGTCAATCCGCGTTTTGGCAACAGCGGCAGTGGCGGAATGACAATTATTATGAATTAATTAAACATCAGACAGTAGAGACGCAATGCATTGTGTCTCTACTTCTTCTATGCAATGCATTGTGCGTTATCATCATATTTTAGAAAACCAATGATCTATTTCAAGATCCCTGACATCACTTACAAAATCATCATACATTTCATCAGTCATGTTTTTCACAGGTGATCTGAACCGGCCGCAGTCGAAGCCGATGTATTTCATATATGCCTTGCCTGTTGCCATTCCTCCGTATTTTCCAAACACTTCTGTCATATTTATCGATATTTGCTGAAGTCGTCTTGCTTCTGTCAAATTTCCATTAGTGAATGCGCTGATAAGATCGTGATAAAGAGGGGCGGCATAATTATATGTGCTCCCCACACTACCTTTACATCCAAGAGAGAGTGCCGGGAGAAGGCATTCATCCCTGCCCCACAGGAGGTCGTAAGCACCTTCCCTGAAATTCAGGCATGAAAGGAAATCCCTAAAGTCTTCCTGGGTGTATTTGATCCCGGCAAAATTTTGAAGTCCTGATGTGATTTTTTCCAGAAATGATATCATTGGCATGTTAACTCCTGTAAGAGAAGGGATGTGATAGAAATAGACCGGCATCTGAGGAACTGATTCACCTATTCTTGTACAAAAATCGGCAAGATGATCCGCATCAGCAGGCTTGAAGTAATAAGGTGCTACTATTGCTATGGCAGAGATCCCGATTTCAAAAGAGAAAAGAGCATTTTCAATACATTCCGTGTAAGATGTACCGCCAACAAGATTTATAATACGGACTTTCCCTCCCGATCTGAGACATCCGGCCCAGTTTTCCGCCTGAAGCTGTTTTTCTTTTTGTGTTAATGAAGCTCCTTCACCGGTCGATCCATTTATAAATGCCCCGACGACCCCATTCTTTTCAAGAAAGTCATAGTAAGGTTTTATCATATCGTAATTAATGCTGCCGTCTTTATCCATCGGGGTGAACGGCGCAGCAACAAGACCTTCATATTTCTGAATTTTCAGCATAAGAGGATAAAATTAATTCCTGGTTCATCATTTTGATTTCATCTAAAATTAGATACTTTTAATTAAATAAAAAAGGCGACGGGCTACAGGTCACAGGCTACAGGTATCAAAAGTAA
>CAVVBY010000010.1:0-73388 GCA_963746685.1 uncultured Bacteroidales bacterium | reverse complement strand
TGACAAATATATACCAGATGATTCATTGCTGGTTTTTAATAATACACGTGTGATCAGGGCACGTTTGCTATTTCAGAAAAAATCAGGTGCGGGAATTGAAATCCTGTGCCTGGAGCCTCTTTCTCCTTTTTCCTATGAAATATCCTTCGCTTCAGGTAGTCCTGTTGAATGGAATTGCATAATCGGGAACCTGAAAAAATGGAAAAGCGGAGTTTTGTCGTTGAAATTTCATCTGGATGGTAAAGTTCATGAGCTGTCAGCTGAAAAGATATGTGCTGAAGGAGAGGCCTGGAGGATCAGATTCAGCTGGAATGACAGAAATTTAAGCTTCAGTGAAGTTATTGAGGCCTCCGGACATATACCTCTTCCGCCGTACATAACCAGAGAAGATGAAAAAGAAGATTCAGACAGATACCAGACAATATATTCTGCTGTCAAAGGCTCGGTTGCAGCCCCGACAGCCGGCCTCCATTTTACGGAGAATGTACTGAAAAAACTTACTGAAAAGGGAGTAAAACTTGCTGACATCACACTTCATGTCGGAGCAGGAACCTTTCAGCCTGTAAGAGCCGGAGATGTTTCTGAACATGAAATGCATTGTGAACATTTTTTTGTAACAAATGATACAATTGATGAATTGATTGAGAACCATGGCAGAATAATTGCTGTCGGCACCACTTCGGTAAGGACGCTTGAAAGTCTCTACTGGCTCGGAGTAAAAGTAAAAAACGGCTCAATCGGCGGATCATTGATAATATGACAATTGATCAATGGGAGCCATATCAAAAGACCCTGGAATTACTGTTAAAGAATTCCCTCGACTGCCCTGCAGAAGTCTTATGGTGAAGAAAAATCTCGCCGTCATTAATGCTTCGACAAGGATAATAATTGTTCCCGGATACAAATTCAGAATGATAAAGGAATAATAACCAATTTTCACCAGCCGCGAAGCACTCTGCTCCTTCTGATTTCAGCCTGGACAGGAGACAACTGGCAAAAAATATATAAATATGCGCTTGAAAATGGATTCAGATTTTTAAGCTATGGAGACAGCTCCCTGTTATTCAACTCATTGTACGTAAACTCAGTTTAGTGTAAATAAATAATAACTTGGTAAAAATATGTTTTGATTGTACAATGATTATTTGTTAATTTGTTAACTAAAAGATTCGGTATGAACGATAATAAAATGATGCAGAAGATAAGTGCCATCTTTAGTATTTTTATGGTAATGTTTTATTTAGGAGCCGGAATTTTTCTGATCTTCTTTTTTAAAATCACACTTTGAACAGTGCTGTTATTGGACTGTTTGGCGGAGCACTTATTCTTTACGGATTATACAGAGCCTACACCAGTTATGTAAACATTGTCAAGCTCATTTTTCAGAATATGATAACACCGATGAATAAACTGCCCAAATATTGAATATAAAATAGTGTTGGCATGTACTTTGCAGTAATTTAAAAAGATAAACACATAAATACTTATAAAATTTAAAGTCCATGAAGATGACTGAAGTTTATCAAAATTTTATTATTATTGCATTCCGGAGTTTTTCACCAAAGACCTCTAATGACCGTGAGAATTATTTCCCGAAATATTTTGAGATCAGAACCTCTATGCTGATTCTTGGAATATTTTTTATTTTGATTTCATGCAAATCCAGGCGGTCCGAAGGAAATTCTAGATACTCCTACCAGCGGCAATATCAAGATTTCTGTTGATGAATCATTTCAGCCACTTATTGATACTCAGGTTTATACTTTCACTGCATTGTACAGAGAGCACATATTAAGGCTGAATATAAGCCTGAATTTGATGTTGTCAACGATTTTATGAATGATTCAGTCAAAGTGATGGTGACAAGCAGAAAACTGTCTGACAATCAGCTACAATATCTTCGCGATAACCTGATTATAGCGCGTACAATAACTTTTGCCTTACGATGCGCTGGCTCTTATAACAAATAAAGAAAACAAGGATACACTTGTTACATATAATAATGTAAAGGATATTTTTAAGGGACAGGTGAAGAACTGGAAAGAAATAGATGCCAAATCGAAGCTTGGCAAGATCAGTGTTATTTTCGACAGTAACAAATCAGGGAATATCAGGTATTTCAAAGAGCTCTTTGAAATCAACGACAGCCTTGGCAGTAACTTTTACGCAGTGAACAGCAATGCTGAAGTTATCGATTTTGTATCAAGAAATCCTGATGCGATGGGAATAATCAGCGTGAACTGGATAAGCGACAAAGATGATCCGGTCAGCAGGAGCTTTATTAAAAAGGTAAATGTGCTGGCAATTTCACAGCAATTTATTAATGACGGATCATTTTACCGTCCGTATCCGGGTTCAATTGCCGACAGATCATATCCCTTTGTCAGAGAAGTCTATCTTATTTCCAGAGAGACCTACAAAGGACTGGGATCAGGATTTATACAGTGGGTAACTTCTGAGCAGGGACAAACAATTGTTCTCAAAGTCAGGCCTTGTTCCGGCTACAATGCCAGTAAGGCTGGTACAGATAAAAACAGAATAAGCCCTTTAGATCCCCTCCTGGGAGGGGCTTGGGGTGGGTAAAAATGGAAAAACAATTTAATTTAAAAACAAGTAACAACAATAAATTGATTTCAAATTTGAAAGCTATGAAAAGTTCGATGTTTAGTAAGGTCGTTTTGCTGACAGGATTATTTTCTGTTATTATGATTTACGGCATTCAGTCGCAGGATTTGAACAGTGCCATTCAGCTGACAAAAAGCGAATCATACGACAAAGCTGAAGAGATGTACAAAGCATTGATTCAGAAAGAACCGGGAAACAGCAAAAACTATTTCTATTATGGTGAAAATTATCTTCTCAATTATTTTGCTGATACAATTTCCAATTCACTGTCGGTTGCAACCAAGGCTGCAAATGAGATTTACCAGAAAGGGGTCAGTGCAAATCCGAATGATCCTCTTAACTATATTGGCCTGGCAAAAGTTGCAAATTACCTTGGTGATGATTCCAAGGCAAATGAGATGCGTGCAAAAGCCAAGAGTTTCCTTTTGCCTTATAAAAGCATCAAGAAGATAGTTCCTCCCGCCAAGGATTATGCATTTGCTCTTGCAAAGATTGCAGAATCATATGCAAATGATGGCAACGTTGATACATCCCTGGCGCTTCCGCTTATCAGGCAGGCTATTAAAATTGATTCCAAAAATGCAGAAATCTATCTGATAGCAGGTGATCTTTACATAATGTCAAATGACGGATCAAATGCAATCAAGAACTATAATCTTGCTCAATTTGCAGATCCTCAGTCACCAACCGCTGCAATGAAAATTGGCTACGTATATGTTAAAGGACGTGCTTTGCCGCAGGCTATTCCAAACTTCGAAGAGGCAATTCAGCTCAATGCCAACTATGCTCCGGCATATCGTGAGCTTGGACAGCTTTACTGGCGTGCCGGCCGTCTTGAGCAATCAAAAACAAATTTCAAGAAATACCTTGATCTGACTGCAGGTAATATCCCGGCAAAAACCAAGTATGTAAACTCACTCTTCTACGCGGGTGATTATGATGAGGTTATAAAGAATGTCGAAGAAATACTTGCTGTTGATAAATCAAGAGGTTATATGAACCGTCTTGCAGGCTATTCATATTTCGAGAAGGATAATCCCGATTATGATAAAGCCCTTGGATATATGGAGAAACTTTTTAAAACAGTGGACCAAGAGTTTATCTTGCAGAAAGACCACCATTATATGGCAAGGATCCTCCTGAAGAAGAACCAGAACTATACTAAAATGGTTGATGAACTCGCCAGTCTGAAAAACCAGCTTGACAGGGAAAAATCAAGACTTTCAACAGCTACAGCTGTCAATAAACCAAAATACAAAGCTTCAGTTGATGAACTTACAAAAAAGATCGGAAACCTTGAAAACAGTGTTGCTACAGCTAATAAAGAAATCGACAGGGCATTTGCCGAATACAATAAAGCATTCAATTTCAAGCGTACCGATCCGAATGCTCCCATGACCTCACAGGAAAGAGCAATACTGAGTGAAATGGCCAGCAATTATTATACTTTCAGAAGATATGACTCTGCTGCCAAAACATGGTCAAAACTTATTGATCCTGCCAAGGAAAACAATCTTGCTGATTATATGCAGATTGGAAGAGCTTATTATAATGGAGAAAAATATAAATCAGCTGATTCAGTATTTAATGTGGTACTCAAAAAATCACCTGATTACCTGCCAGCTTATGTTTATATTGCTCGTACATACTCCAAAATGGATCCTGACTACAAACTTGGACTTGCAAAACCAAAATTTGAAAAGCTGCTTATTGTTGCCGCAAAGGATTCTGTCAAAAATGAAAATGAAATGATGGAAGCTCTTACCTATCTTGGTTATATTAGTATGGAAAATGGCAATTATACCAAAGCAAAGGATTATTATAACAGGATGATCAACCTTGATCCTCAGACAAAGAGAACAAGATAAGGGGATATAACGGATTGGGCAGTCTTGAGACAAAAGCCGCAGGACTGGAAAAGACCCTTGAGGGGAAACTGGGCTATCTTGCAAAATCAGCCGAAGCTTATGAGAAGATACTTGCCACTTGATCCTGCGAATGCATCCGCAAAAAGTAACCTTAAATGGATACAGGATTACCAGGCCTCAGTTAAGAAAGGGATCAATCCCAATGAAATAAAAGGTGTTGTCACAAATGCTGCCGGACAGCCTCTAGCTTATGCATCAGTAAGGATAAAAGACACTGCTGCTGAAACTCTTACCAATGCCAAGGGTGAATACAAGTTTGAAATTCCCCAGGGATCAGAATTCCTTGTTATCAGTGCAAAAGGTTATAAATCACAGGAAGTTGCAATTACCAAATCAAGAGTGTATAACGTAAAACTTGAACAATAATAAAAGGCTACAGGCTAAAGGCTGCAGACTACGGCGAAATGCTGATAGCTGTTGCCCGAGCTGAAGGTCAGCTGATAGCTGACAGCTGATAACTTAAAAAAACTAAGTTTTTATATAGGGTTAATGGTTCGTATAAAGGTCATATCTTTAGGGAAGATTGTAAACTATTTAAAAGTATAACAATATTTTATTTGAGCTATTGGAAAAAAACAATTGAAAATATATATTTGCAAATCAACAAAATTTTAACCTAACCAAAATCGATAAAAATGAGTAAACAAGGAAGTTCGTTCAAAGATACACTGCAGAATGTATTTGCAGTAAGCGCTATTTTAATAGCTTTTGTGGTTTCCTATATTTTGTTCACACAAGTAATGGGAAACCCTGTTAACTTCGAAGGTGGTAACAATAAATGGAGCTGCTCTCGAGGGTAACTTTCTGGGTATTATTTACAGGGGAGGTTTTATTGTCCCTATCCTTATGACCTGTGTGCTTGTACTTATCATCTTTATTTTTGAAAGGGCAATAACACTTTCAAGGGCTAAAGGAAAAGGCAGGATAAATCACATTCGTTCATAACCTTCAGACTCTTCTTGCCGAAGATAAAATTGAAGAAGCAATGGATGTCATGCGACAAGCAGAAAGGTTCACTTGCCAATGTTATGAAAGCCGGTCTTTTGCGTTATCGTGACCTTCAGAAAGACAAAGAGCTTGAAAAGGATCAGAAGATCCTGTCGATTCAGAAATCTTTTGAAGAAGCAACAGCCCTTGAGCTGCCGATGCTTTCAAAGAACATGGTAATTTTCTCAACCCTTGCATCAATTTCAGTGCTGATCGGTCTTATCGGAACAGTACTCGGGATGATCCGCGCATTCGCTGCTCTTGCCCAATCAGGCGCTCCTGATGCACTTGCGCTTTCACAGGGTATATCTGAAGCCCTTGTAAATACAGCATTCGGTATCACAGGTTCAACCCTTGTCAATCCTTGCTTTCAACTATTTCACATCAAGCATTGACACTTATACATATAAAATTGATGAAGCAGGTTTCAGTCTGACACAGAATTTTGCTGCCTCGCTGAAAGATAAGTAATAATGAATCTTTTGGTTTAAAATCATTTAATAAAGAAAAATTATGCCAAAGATTAAATTACCACATAGATCGCCCCACATTGACATGACGCCGATGGTTGACACTTTTTGCGTGGTTCTGACATTTCTGCTTCTGACCTCGACAATGAGACAACCGGAACCGGCTAATGTCGATACTCCTTTTTCAATATCAGAAATAACTACTCCTGATTTTAATACTATGACTTTCCTGCTTTCTCCTGATGGAAAGGTTTTCATGAATTTTGATAACGGACCTGATACACTTCTTAAGTTCAGACCAAAAATCCTTGCTGAAATGGGGAAAAGGTATGGTATCGAATTCACTGAAGCCGAACTGAGGAATTTTGAGAAACAAAAATCTTCAATGGGAGTTCCGATTATGCAGATGAAAGAATGGCTGGATACAAATGATAATAACCTCAAAAAGAGCTTGCAGACAGGAATTCCTATGGACTCAACTGATAATCAGCTGGCAAGCTGGATCCTGTATGCACGCCAGGTGAATCCGAATATTCAGGCATGCATCAAGGGAGATACAAAAACCGGATTCGAGACTGTCGAGAAACTCCTTGATATTCTTCAGGAAAAGAATGTAAACAGGTTTTCTCTGATCACAAGTCTTGAAGCAGCTAAAATTAACCTAGAAGAAATACAACAGTGATATGGCAGAAGTAATAGTAGAGGAAAAAGGCAAAGGCGGGAAGAAGAAAGCGAAGAAAGTTGTCCCGCGACTCGATATGACACCTATGGTTGACCTTATGTGCCTGCTGATCACATTCTTTATGTTGGTGGGTGCTTTAAGCAAATCCAAGGTCATGGATATTATTCTTCCGGAAAGGATCAAGGATCCAACCAAACAAGAGGCTCCGAGAATTGCAGCGAGCCGTACTCTGAATATTATACTTGGTCCGGATAATAAAATTTATACCTACCCGGGTAATATTAAACCAGAGGAATACAGTGCAGTTCCACCAATACTGCCCCCACTTCAGGAGACAGATTATAGTGCCGAAGGTATCCGTAAAGTACTCCTTGACAAGAACAGAATGCTTGCAAGGAAGATTGCTGAATTTAACCAGGAGGTTATCTCTGGTAAGATTCCTATATCACAGGATTCTGCAAAAAGTGCAGTCAGCAGACTGAAAACAGATGATGATACCGGCCCTATTGTGCTTATAAAAGCTTATAAAAAAGCTAATTACGGAAATTTTGTAGATATCCTCGATGAGATGAATATCTGCGGGATTGCCCGTTATACGTTTGTGAAAATTGCATGGTATGAAGAAAAGATGGTGGAAACAGCAGCTGGAATTGCACCCACCGCTACTGCTTCAGCCAAATAACCCGTAAACCTTAAAAAAATGGCAAAAGAAAAGATCACAGCACCTGCCTTCGACGACATTGTTTTTGAGAACAGGAACAAGGAGTACGGAGCTTACACATTGCGTAAGAAGTATAATCGTAACGTAATTATTGCACTCATAATAGGTATTTTAATAATTAGGAACTGCTATTATTACTCCTTACCTTAATGCAAAAGCTGCCGAAAACAAGGCAAAAAAAGCTGAAAGGCAGGTTGAGATCAAGATGGAAAACCTTGATCAGCCGAGCTGAACAAGTTGCACCTCCACCTCCTCCTCCGCCTCCTCCACAGGATGTTGTTCAGCAGGCAAGATATGTTCCTCCTGTGGTTGTTGACTCAGTCAAGCCTGAAGAAGCTAGTACAGCTTATGACTGCTGATCAGGCTCAGGTTGAAGTCCAGAACGACAGAAGTAGTTGAAGAAGTAGCAGGTTGTTGCTGAAGAGGTCCAGGAAGATGTGGATGAAGCTGAACCATTCGTGGTTGTTGAGGAAATGCCCATGTTCCCTGGCGGTGAAGCAGCACTTCTGCATACATCGCTGAACATACCCAGTACCCGGAAGTTGCAAAAGAAAACAATATCCAGGGAAAAGTAATTGTAAGATTCTGCGTGACCTCAAAAGGTGGCGTCGATAAGGTTGAGATTCTTAAGAGCGTTGACCCCGAACTCGACAAAGAAGCCATCAGAGTTGTTAAGACACTTCCTGCGTTTAAACCAGGTAAACAGGGTGGAAAACCTGTTCCTGTATGGTACATGGTACCAATAAACTTTACTCTTAAATAGATAAGATTCCTATTTATTTCAAAAGCCGGATCAATGATCCGGCTTTTTTTATTTGGACATGTGGTACTAAAACCCTTTTATTTTCCCAATTCTTCCTTCAGAAGAGCCACGAAATTATCAATATCCTTCCTGGTTGTATCCCAGCTTGTCATAAGCCTGTATTCCGATGTAAGCTCATTCCATGGATAGAAAAAGTACGATTTACTTACCTTTTCCGCTATCTCTTTCGGAATTATCGCAAATACTCCGTTCGACTGAACAACCTGAGTGATATGAATTCTTTTCAGACCTTTCATCTTTTCGGCAAGAACGAGCGCCATAGAATTGGAATGTGCCGCATTTCTTTTCCAGAGGTCATTTTTGAAATAAGCTATATACTGAGCTGAAATAAACCGCATTTTGGAAGCCAGCTGCATCCCCTGCTTTCGGATATATTTAAAATCTCTGGAAATGCCAGGTTTCAGGAAACAGACTGCTTCACCGTACATCATGCCATTCTTTGTTCCGCCAAAAGAAAGAATATCAACTCCGGCATCAGTTGTGAATGCTTTAAAAGGGAGACCGAGAGTAACAGCAGCATTTGCAATTCTTGCACCGTCCATATGAAGAAGCATACCTCTTTCGTGAGCAAAATCAGACAATAGCTTAATTTCATCCACAGTATATGCGGTTCCCATTTCCGTTGTCTGGGTTATTGAAATCACTTTCGGCTGCGAATGATGCTCAAAATCAAAGCCATGCATATGCTTTGCAAGCATTTCAACCTTAATTTTCCCGTCAGGAGTATCAACCGTCAGAACTTTGCATCCTGTGAATTTTTCAGGAGCACCGCATTCATCCTGCTCTATATGTGCAGTAAAAGCGGTGATTATTGAATTCCACGGCCGGGTTACTCCGCTCAAGCCAAGAGTATTGGCAGCAGTTCCGGTAAATACAAAATAAATTTCCGTATCGTTCCCAAGATGTTCCTTAAAAAGCTCTTTTGCCTTTTCAGTATAAGGATCATGACCGTATCCCAATACATGACCGGCGTTTGCAGATTCAATTTCTTTCAGTATTTCCGGATGAACACCGGCATTATTATCGCTGGCAAATCCTCTTTTAACAATACTTTGTTTCATTAAATAATGCAATCTAACCTTTACCATTGATAATATTGCCCATATATTCACGTGCAAGCTTTACCTGTTCATGCACATATTCAATCCCGGCATTTGTATGATCTTCATTCAGCACCGGATGACAGAGTTCGAATGTGAAATATCCATTGTAACCTATCTCCCTCATAAGAGAGATATAATGTGCATAATCAGGTATCATGCCACCTGCATAGTAATCGAGTACTCTTGGTTTTATGGTACCACTGGCATCACGGTAATATTCTCCGCCGAAATGGGAATGGACCTGAAGGTTTCCTACTGTACGCACAGCATTAGCAACATATTCCTTTTCGAGGTTTTCAAATATGGGCAAATCAAGGCAGATTTTCAGCCATGGCGAGTCTACTTCGTTTACAAGATCAAATGTATCCCTCCATCCCCTTAAAAGCGGAGCGTGGTTCTGAAGGGCCATTATTACACCATTCTCCTCTCCCATTTTTGCTGCTTCCCTGAGACATTCTTTTACGAAATTATAACGGTCGAGTCGCGTAGCAAATGGATACTGTCTCTGAAATGTGTAGAACTCGTTTCCTCTTGTCAGATCATATGTTCCAATCGCCCTCATGAATAGGAACACCTGGCCAGGCCGCAAATAACCTGACAAATTTTGCTCCAAGATCCTTTGCAAGTCTTGCAGTTTCCCTGACCATCAGAAGCTGACATTCCCTGTGTTCGGGGACCGGGCTTGAGAAGTCATTGTTGGCAGCAACACAGGGTATTTCCAGTCCGTATTTTGCAAGTGAATTTCGCATTTCATCCCTTTTATGCCTGGTTTAGATCCATAGGATTTCCCATAGGACGTTTATTATCAAGCTCAACCCCGTCAAATCCATATTCCTTTGCTCGTTCTGCACAATTCCATCAAATGATAATGCAGAACCTTTGTACCAGATACCGCCATAGGTTATGGAATACAAGCCCAGCTTGATCTTACCTGCTGGGATTCCGGGATCTTTTTGCTGGAGAAGATGAACTAATGGTTTGTGCATACGGCAACATTTCCAAGCACAGCTGCTCCTGCAGCTGCACCTGATGTTTCGATGAATTTTCTGCGATTCATAGTTAGAAATTTATTAAAAAAACAAACCGCAAAGTTTGCAACGAAATCTTCGCGCACTTTGCGGTTTAATAAAGTTTAATTACCTGATCTTTGATCCTTTTACAGCAAAGAATGTAATATATGCATAATAAACAAACAGGCAGCAGATTGCAACGATCAGACCAACTCCTTTCTGAATGCCACCCATCATTATTGGCAGAATTGCAGCACCGATAACTGATGTGGCAATAACTCCTGAACCAACCTTGGAATGAGGACCCAGATCTTCAAGTGCCAGGTTATAGATGCATGGCCACATTATTGAGTGCATTAAGCCGGTTCCAAGGAACAGAACCAGTGCAACCCAGTTCATTCCCATACCGCCCAGAACAAGTGAAAGAAGCACCATTATAGCACCGATTACAGCATTGAAGCTCAGTATCTTGCTTGCAGAATACTTCCGCAGAATAAAAATACCTGCAACACGGCCTACCATAAGTCCGGCCCAGTAATAAGCCAGCAATTTTGTCCGCATTTCACCATCAAAATTGAAATTCAGCTTGGCTGAATAATCTGCAAAGAAACTCGGGATCCCGATTTCAACACCCATATAGAAGAAAATGGCCAGTGAACCGAGCCACAAGTGAGGATATTTATAAGCACTTGATTTGATTTTTTTAGCAACACCCTCTGCGTTGTTTCACCTTCTTTAATTTCCGGTAATTTCAGGAAAAACATGATAACCACAATCACCAGAGTAACAATTCCAATGCCTGCAAACGGACCCTGAACAGTCTTGGGATCAGCAGCACCGGCGGTATTGGCCGAAACAATCAGCATGGAAACGAATAATCGGTGCAATAACTGTTGCCAGTGAATTAAGTGCATTTGTAAGGGTCAGACGGCTGGCAGCAGTTTCAGGGCTCCCAAGTGCGTTCACATAGGGATTTGCAGCTACCTGGAGCATTACAACACCAATAGCAAATACTGATACAGCACTCAGAAATCCATAATATCCGGCTGCAACACCTGGTATGCAAAGGAAGAATCCCAGACTTACCAGTCCCAGTCCGGCAAGCACACCATTCTTATAACCAATGCGGTTCAGCAGGTAACCTACCGGTATCGAAAGAATATAAGCCCCATAAAAGAAAGTATTTGGTAATTGTTTTTCGACCTCGTTTAGATTGAAGGCATCCTTCAGGTAATCAATAAGCGAGTTGTTCATGGTGGTGATAAAGCCAAGCAGAAAAAAGAGTGAGGCCATCACAATCAGAGGAAACAGGTAATTGTTGGTCTTGTTTGTCATATTATTATAGGTTTTGGTGATTGGTTGTTATACTAGTTGCTGGTTACTTGAATTGCCTTTGAAGAGTTGCCCCCTTTGAAGGGGGGTCAGGGGGATGTTTGTTTTATATTCTCTATTTCACTGAAAATTTATACATACAGCTATGCTTGTATTCCTCTCCCGGATTCAGAATAGTTGACGGGAAATGGGGTTTGTTGATTGCATCGGCAAAATGCTGTGTTTCAAGACAAAACGCCCATCTTCTGCCGTATTTTTTACCACCTTTGCCTTTTTCACCATCAATCCAGTTAGCTGTATATAACTGCACTCCCGGCTGAGTTGTATGAACCTCCATCACCCGTCCTGAAAACGGATCATGTGCAACAGCAGCAAGTCCCAATGTTCCGGTTCGATGATTCAATACCCAGTTATGATCATATCCTGCTCCAAATTTCAGCTGTTCATCATCCTTATCAATTTCTGATCCTATTTTCTTTGGCTTGGTAAAATCCATAGGTGTTCCCTTCACACTGAGTATTTCACCGGTCGGTATATTGGTTTCATCAGTCGGGGTAAAGAAAGCTCCGTTGATCATTAATTCCTGGTCATAAACGCTTCCTGATCCTTCTCCGGCCAGGTTAAAATAAGAATGACTGGCAAGATTCACTACTGTAGCTTTGTCGGTAGTTGCAAAATAGTCAAGCCTGAGTTCATTTGTATCAGTCAGAGTGTATGTTACGGATACCCTGAGATTTCCAGGATAACCTTCCTCTCCGTCGACAGAAAAATACTCCAGTTTTATACTGGAATCTGAGACATTTACAACATCCCAAACAACTTTATTAAATCCTTTAATTCCGCCGTGCAGGTGATTTGGACCATTATTCACTGCCAGAGTATACTGTTTGTCAAGAAGTGTGAATTTTCCTTTGGCAATACGATTGGCGCAACGTCCGCATACTGCTCCCATATAAGGGCCATTACCGTTTATATAGTCAGCAATGTTGTCATAGCCCTGAACAATATCGGCCAAATTGCCTTTACGGTCAGGAACAAATATGCTGACAATAATGGCGCCATAATTTGTTATCTGGGCAATAAGTCCGTTTTTGTTCTTAAGAGTATAAAGACCTGTAGGCTTTCCCGTTGTGTACCCCTTTGAATGATTCTTCGCGTGATAATATTCATAATTAATTATGTATAAGGAAATTAACTGGATGATACCTTGATTTCATTTATAAATCGACTTTCCCTGCTCCCTGATGCCTGATGAACAGTTTATGGCATGAACCTTTTCCATATACATGTTCAAGGCTGGTTACATATTTGTTAAGAAGCTTCTGAGGAACAAATGCCTGTATGGTACCGGCAAATCCACCTCCATGAACACGCCAGGCACCTTCGCCTTTAAGAACCAGCTCGCTGAGTGCAAGGGCAAGAGATACACCCTGCTCCTTTACATTATTACCGGATAAATATTCTGGTTATACATATATGAACTGAAACCCGAATCGACTACCATTCCCAGGAATGCTTTAAAGTCATTTCTTTCAAGTGCAGCCACCTGGTCCACCACACGCTGGTTATCGCCCTGAAAATGAATGGCACGGAGTATGGCGCGATCGCCTACTTTTTGACGTATTTTTGGAATAATCTCAATTACCTGTTCCAGGCTTACCTGGCGAAGTACTTTTGCGCCAAGTTCAGCAGCTACAGCTTTCATATCGATAGGTAATGATGCATATTCATCATTCAGGTCGGCATGATTGCCTCCGGTGTCGGTAATTACCAGGGAAAATCCGGTAGCCACAAAATCGAAATTCACTTTCTTAACAACTGGTTTTGAAGGATCCTTGAAATCAATGGTAATCAGTCCCCCCATTGCGCAGGCAGTCTGGTCCATCAATCCGCATGGTTTGCCAAAATAATTGTTTTCGGAGTATTGTCCGATAATGGCATTCTGAATAGGATCAACTTTACCCTTATTGAACAGTCTGGCTGAGAATTGCACCGATAAGCACTTCAAAAGATGCTGAAGAGCTTAATCCGGAGCCCTTGGGTACACCGCCGTCAATACAGGCATCAAACCCACCAATGGAATGTCCAAGTTCCTTAAAACGAGAACATATACCCCTTACAAGGGCGGCTGATGAATACTTTTCACTTTTTATCAGGTTTAAGAGAAGATAAATCAACTTCAAATTTCGGATAACCTTCCGAAAGAATGCGTATAATGTTGGTATTGTTTTTTGCAGCGATGCAAACATTGTCAAGATTAACAGCTCCTGCAAGCACCCGTCCGTAATTATGGTCAGTATGGTTTCCACCTATTTCAGTCCGGCCCGGAGATGTGTAAAACTCAGCATCCTTTTTGCCGAATTCAGCATTGAACTGTTCAGCAGATCAGTATATCTTTTTGCATTCCTTTTTAGTTCAGCCGGATCCTTGCCGTACAATTCACGGAATACTTTGTTATCGCCATTATTGATCTTGCGAATAAGATTTTCTGTTGTTGCCATGGATATTTGATTTTGATAATTACGAATGAATGTAAATATAATAATTGTCGGGAAATTAAAAATGAAGCCGTCTCAAAACAATAATTGAGACGGCCTCTATATGAAGTATATTAAGTGACTTAATCCTCTATCTGCGTTTGCTTCCGACAAGAGCAAAGAATACAATATACAGATAGCATAATATAGGAAGAATAAATGCAAATCTTACACCCATTCCGTCTGCTATAAGTCCCATAAGAACCGGGATTACAGCTCCACCGACGATCATGGTATTGATAAGGCCCGAGGCCATACTGAGTTCACCTTTATCAAGTCCGTCAACTCCAAGTGCAAAAATATTCGGGAACATTATGGAGTTGAAGAAACCAATAGATAATCCAACCCACAATATCACCGGTCCGCTGACTGACATAACAACTACCAGAAGCAAAGCGGCAATTATACCAAAAACAGCCAGAGACCTGCTTGCATTACCTTTGCCAAGCTGCATTGCGAGATAGTTTACAAATGCAATTCCGGCGAAAATCAAACCATCAGTTATTTCTTTTCTTACAAACCAGCCAACAAATAATGCAAGTACTATTACCAGAACAGTGTACAGGTATTTCTTTGATTTTTCAACATTTGAAAGCATGAATGATCCATAAAATCTGCCGACCATGGCGCCACCCCAGTAAAGGGCTATCATCATTGCTGCATCATTCCTGGCCATCTGCAAAGCTTCCTGGAAATATCTCTGAAGCATTGCAGCAGATCCAACTTCGGCACCGACATAACAGAAAATACCGACCGCACCCAGAACAACATGCGGATGTTTCCATACGCTTTTTCTTTCAACACCCTGTGTGGAAATTTCAGGAAGCTTCAGAAAATAAATTGCAATTGCAATAATAATAACAACAATGGCTATTATTAAAAATGGAGTGGTTGGAACTGATTCAGCAGCGTTCAGGGCAGCATCTGCAGCAGCCTTAAAAACAAACAGACCAGCAAGTATAGGTGCAAGATAGGTTGCAATTGAGTTAAGAGCCTGTGTAAGGTTTAATCTGCCCGAAGCAGTCTCTGATGGTCCCAGTGCAGTAACGTATGGATTTGCTGCTGTCTGAAGGAAAACAACACCACCTGCCATAATGAAAATTGCAAACAGGAAGAATGGAAAGGATATTGCCTTGGCAGCAGGAAAGAACAGAAAGCTTCCTACAGCCACCAGTAAAAGACCAAGAATAACTCCTCCCTTGTAACCGATTTTTTTAATAATACCTCCTGCTGCAAAAGACAGCACGAAGTAGGTAAAGAAAAAAGCACCATTTACAAGCTGGGCTTGAAAGTTTGACAGTTCAAAGACTGATTTGAACTTATCTGCAAGCGTAATGTTAAAAGTTGTAACGAACCCAAACAGGAAGAATATCATTCCCATAAACATCATACCTGCTGTTTGTGTATTTTTCTGTTCTGTCATAGTGAAAGTTTTAGGTTAAACAAATTATAAGATCATTTTTAGGTGGAAGTAAAATTACATTTAAAGATCGATTTTCCTATAGCGGATATGCGAATTTTTAAAAATCACAGGAAATCTGAATTATATGGCTGAATGCCTATATTTGCAGAAATTTATTTGGTATTGACCCGGTACTTTATATTTATCTCATTCAAAGGCACTTCCTATCATGGTTGGCAGGTACAGCCAAAATCTGTAACTGTGCAGAAGATACTTGATCAGGCTCTCACAGTGATTCTTGGTGAAAAAATTTCAACAACAGGTGCGGGCAGGACCGATGCAGGAGTACATGCTCATGTTTTCTGCGCTCATTTTGACAGTTTGAATCCGGATCTGGCAAAAAGAAAGAATCTCATATTCCGGCTTAACAGGTTTCTTCCTGAATGATATATCAGTTACAGACATCAGAAAGGTCCTACCGGATGCAAATGCCAGATTCAGTGCAATCTCAAGAACATACAAGTATTATATTTCACAGCGCAAAAGATCCGTTCAACGATGATTCAAGCTGGTTCATTTACGGGAATCTGGATATTGAATCAATGAACAGGGCATCAGCAATTCTGTTGAATCATTCAGATTTTACAAGTTTCAGCAGACTGCATTCCGATAATAAGACCAACCTCTGCAAGATATATCATGCAGGATGGGAGATCTCCGGAAACATGCTGGTTTTTACGATCAGGGCCGACAGGTTCCTGCGGAACATGGTAAGGGCAATTGTAGGTACAATGGTTGAAGTTGGCAGAGGTAAAATCAATCATGAAGAATTTGAAAGAATAATTGTGTCGAAAAACCGTTCATCTGCAGGTATGTCGGCCCCTGCCAAAGGATTGTTTCTGACTGCTATTGAGTATCCTGAAGAGATATTTGTCTGAAAAGAAATATTTGAATCTTTTCATCGTTTGTAATAGAAATTAAAATAGATAAACATTTATAAAACATATGCATATGATACTGATCTCTGCACTTTCAGAGCCTGTGGCCGCTATATCTTCTTCTGACCAGGCAACAACTATTCTCGATCTGCTGATGAAGGGCGGAATCATCATGATTCCAATTGTACTTTTATCAATTTTCAGTTTTTACATATTCATTGAAAGGATCGCCTATATCAGAAGGACAGCTTCCATCCAAAAGGGACTTGTGGCAGCATTACAAATGAACTGAAGAACGGAAATTCCAAGAATGCCCTGCTTCATGCAAGGAACAATCAGGCTGCTGTCGGAAGAATTCTGGAAAGCGGCATTGAAAAGCTGGGCAAACCTCTGGGTGAGGTTGAAAGAAACCTTGAAACCACTACTAATCTGGAAATAACTAAGATGGAAAAGAATACCGGTTATCTCGGTATTATTGCCAGTGTCGCTCCAATGCTCGGATTTATCGGTACGATTTCGGGGGTTATTAAAATCTTCTATAACATCTCTCTTGCAGATAATATAAGTATCGGAATAATTGCCGGCGGACTCTATCAGAAAATGATCTGCAGCGGAGCAGGCCTGATAGTTGGGGTTTTAGCCTATGCAGCATATCACTATATTCAGATGAGGATCGACAGGTACATAATAAGACTTCAGGAGTCTCTAATTCAATTTTTAAAGGTCATCTAAAATGAATATCAGGAGAAGCAAACAATTTAAGCCGGAGGTAAGTACCTCATCCTTAAATGATATAATGTTTTTTCTACTACTGTTCTTCCTGATCGTTTCCACATCTGGCCAATCCAAATGTGATCAAAGTTCTTTTGCCAAAGTCGAAAAGTGCACAGGAAATCGATAAACAGCAGGTGAACCTTACAGTTACGGCCGACAGAAAATATTTTATTGACCAGAAGGAAGTGCTGTTATCCGAACTGGAGCAGAAGCTTCAGGAACATGTCAGGGGTATTGAGAATCCGACTGTCGTTCTGAGATTTGCCAAAAGTCTGAATATCCAGGACCTGGTCGATGTTCTTGAGGTTGGTGTAAGGCTGAATATCAAGATGGTGATGGCCACCGAAAAATCAAATGCCCGGCTTTAATAACCGGGATCAACGTCACAAAATATCATTATTCCATATTTCCCACGATCTTTCAGCCTGGGAATAAAGCATTTTTATGCCGGATAGTACGGTACATCCCCTCTCCTTTCCCATTTTAAGAAATGCTGTCATTTCCGGATTATAGACAAGATCAAAAAGAATATGCCTGCTTCCGAGCAAATCGTAATTCAGATCAGGTTTACTTTCTATCTCAGGATACATTCCCAGTGGAGTTGTGTTAATTATCAGCCGGGTATTCCTCAGAATCTCTGAATTAATATCTGAATACGTCAGGCAGAATGGCTTTCTTCTCTCTTGAAATAAGTGTATAGTGTACATTTAATTTTTTAAGGACATAGCATACTGCTTTTGAACTTCCCCCGGTTCCCAGTACAAGGGCATTCTTTATTTCAGGGCTCAGAACAGGAATTAATGTATCCATGATTCCTGTGATATCGCTGTTAAAGCCTCTGAGTTCAGTTTTACCTGTTGTTCTTCTGATCTTGATAACGTTTACTGCTCCGATCGCTTCGGCTTCAGGATCTATCTTATCGAGGAATTTAATAACAGAGATTTATAAGGTATTGTCACATTAAGCCCTTCAAGTTCATTATCCCTGATCAGATCAGTCATCTGACTGATGTTTGTCAGGGGATAATTCTCATAAGAACAATCCTTAATATGTTCCCTTGAAAATTTTTCAGTAAAGTATTTCTTTGAGAAAGAGTGTCCCAATGGGTAACCAATGAGCCCGAATTTTCTCATGGCTGACTGTAATGTATCCTTTCAGATTATCGGGCAGGAACTGGAAGAAAGTATCTCCCCTGAGCCCCAGACGCAGTGATTCAAGAGGGATTATCTCATTCGGAGCTATATTCCCAAGATTTACATTTGCACCAAAATGCTTAATGAACCAGGCCTGCTGAGATTTAAGAGGTGCTTCCCAGATTACATTCTCAAGCTTGACATGTTCTGAGATCTCTTTGATAAGAGGAAGATTTACAGAACCATCGTCATTATAGATTCCTATTGTTCCTGATTCACGGGCTTCAGCAATTACCTTAATAGAACCTGCATTCAGTTCCGATTTCATCATATGCAACCCATTCATCAGGAGAATAGATAATATCCTTTTTTTTGGAGCCGACCTCTGAAATAACAGTTCCCCTCTTTGCAAGGATACTTATATATTCAAGCTTCTTATTATGATCAATATCATAAGATCCATCAGAGATTTCAACAAGATTAATTTCGTGTTTATCAAGGAATTCGACATACTCCTTGAACATATTCCTTATAACAAAAGCTTCAAAAAGAGTACCCCCGAAATAAGGGATGCATCCTGCTTTTTTATAAACCTTCAGTTTTTGCTCAAAACCCGGAGTGATCAGTGATGTACCAAATCCCAGCTTCACATAGTCGGTATATTCACTGCCAACCGACATAAAATCTTCAGCTTCCCTGATGCTGAGACCTTTATCCATCACCATCGTAAGGCCGTAATTTCTTGGTTTGGCCGGACGTTCAGGAATGTATGGAAGTATATTTTTCATATGACAAAATGGTATGAGGTATGAGGTATGAGGTATGGGTGTATGAAGTTTAATATGAATCAGTAAAGATTATAGCTTTCGAGAAGCTTCTTGATCTTTCGGTTAAAAAGCTGAACCGGAAAAATATCATGAAAATCCCTGAAGAATCTCCTTATCAACATCAAGGGCAAGTGACAAATGCCTGTGTGCTTTTTCCATCAATCCGCTGTGCAGATAATATGAAGCAAGAAGATAGTTTATTCCGGGAACATCTCCGATTATTTTATAGGCTTTCTCAAGATATGGCAATGCTTTCGTTACAAAACCATCGTAAAGAATCATCCTTCCCAGATCGGTCCAGACTTCATTATAATATGCATCAAGCTTCAAAGCTTCCCTGAAGCATCTGAGAGTATCTTTCTTCTCGTTCCTGGCATAGTGCGCTTTCCCGAGCATATACCATATTTCAGGATTTTCGTCGTCGAGCCTGACAGCTTTCCGCAGAAAAATAAGACTGTCATCAGGACTTCCCGATTCAAGGGCTATTATACCAAGTCCGAACCATGGGTCAGCGTACTCAGGTGCAAGCTCAATAGCCTCATGATAATATTTCTTTGCAAGAATCAGATCGTTCGGTTTTTTCATAACATTCAGCAAGGTAAGTCATTGCCTCAAAACTATCAGGCTCATTTTCTAGATATTCATGATAAACCGGAATGGCATCATTATACTTGTCGAGATTGCAGAGGATGTTACCCTTATTAAAAATGGCAAATGTATTCTGGGAATTTATGGCAAGAGCATAATCGTAGGCTTCAAGAGCCTTTTCATATTGTCTCCTGCTTATTGTAAATAATTCCAAGATTATACCAGGCACTGTCAGAGAATGGTTCAACTTCAAGATATTTGAGGTAACACGAGATGCTGTTCTCAAAATCCTCGGTCTTCTCATAAGCATAGGCCAGATCGTAGAGATGAGCATAAAAATCTGGTTCAAGGCTTATCAGCTTTTTCAGATATGGGATCAGGTACTCATAGTAATTGAGGTTCTGAAGCACTGAAGTTATTGAGAACAGGATATTCCCGGTATCATCAGAATCAAGGGTAAGAGCAAAATCGAACATCTTTCTTTGCACCCTGGATATCGCCAAGAATTCCCAGGGCAGTACCCTTTGCAACATAAATCTCGTGATTTCCGGGCTCAATATTTTCGAGCTTCTTTAATATTCTGAGAGCTTCAACCGCGCGTCCCTTATCAAGCAAAACCCTGGCTTTTCTAAGCTGTATTGACACAGAATTAGGGTGTTGTTCAGATGCAAGAGTGGCAGCTTCAAATGCTTTTATCGAATTATTGCTCTCAATGTAATAATCAATAATAGATCTCAAATTCAATAACATCAAAGAAATAATTTTCATTATTCTTCTTCATCCGTTCAAATTTCTGGACGGCATTTTTCAACTCTTCCTCGTAAAAAAAACTGAACTTGTCGTCTTCCATCCCCGTAAAATTCTTGAGTACAAAAATAATAACATTTTAAATAATCCATTTTCGACGATTATTATATTATGAACATTTTAAATATTTTTTAAACACCTGAAATACAAGATAATATGAATAATCAATGAGGTATTTTATTATTTTTTTGTTTTTGAACGCAACCTGAAGACCCTTTTTTCCATCTATTGATTTAGAAACAAAACTCAAAACCTCATATACCTAATTTACCCTAGAATTAACCTAAATTCTACCTTCGAAGAACCGGGCATAAACCCGGTTTTTCATTTTATATTATTTTAAGTCATAATTTTATTATTTCGCACACGTTTAATATTTGCATCCGCTACTTCATCTATGAAAATGAAAAAGCTCTTAACATATTTTTCTTCAGCAGGTTTAACAGCATTTCTGATTTTGCATGTCTATGTCATGTAAAAAGACAGAGAATCCGATTAAATTTCCCAAAGGGACTTTCCCTGATTCCATTATAAATCTGTCAGACATCAATTCTGCATATGACGATTACAATCTGGACATTCATGTCCTGTCAGCCGTCAATCCGCTTGTTTTTTCAAGCAACAGGGGCAGCAGCGGAGGCCAGTTTGACCTTGTTTACGGGACTTTCTCGTACGTATTCGACCAGGAAACAGGTGATTTCTCTCTGAACGGAGAAATTACAAACAATCCTTTCCTGACCAGGCTCGTCACAAAAGTAAACACAGCCGGAAATGACTTTGGCCCCTATCGTCTTTATAGTCCCCTTGATGGCTATGAATACCTTATTTTATCATCCGTTCATTAATGGCAATCTTGATTTTTACTACACCAGGAATCTTCCATATTTTGGCACTTCAGTGCCTGAAGTTTCAGGCCCATATCCAGTAACCCTGCTCAATTCAGGCTCAAATGATGCATACATCTGCTTCGATACTAATCAGGATTCAGCTTATTTTTCATCAGATGCTGACGGCAATTTTGATATCTGTCTGCATAAAAAACCGGCAGAAACTTTAATGGATACATGGCTGAATCTTCCTTATTCAGCTTCTTCAAAAGCTGATATCCTTAACAGTACCGGTGATGACAAGTGTCCGTTTATATTCAGGAAGGTAATGGTTTTTGCTTCAAACCGCCCCGGAGGTCTCGGTGGTTTTGATCTTTATTATTCAAAATTCAGCAATGGCAAATGGGGAACCCCGGTCAATTTCGGACCTGAGATAAACACTGCATCAGATGAATACAGGCCGGTAATGGGTGGTGATGAAGAATTCACAAATAACTTTTTGATGTTCTCATCGAACAGACCCGGAGGAAAAGGGGGATTTGATCTCTACTTTACCGGGATTGATATTCCAAAATAACTTAAGTCGCTTGTTGATGGTTATTTTTGGCCCGAAGCCTGAAGCCTGTTAGCACTAGCAGCCTTCAACATTTCTTATTTCTTCCGAACAGCCATAAGAGTGTTCCTGAGAAGGGCAACTCTTGTCATCGGGCCAACACCGCCAGGTACAGGAGTAATGTACGAACATAAAGGGGCAACATTCTCAAAATCCACATCACCTGCCAGCTTCCACCCCGATTTTGATTCAGATGACGGAAGCCGGGTTGTGCCGACATCAATCACAACTGCTCCCGGGTTTGACCATATCAGCTTTGAAAAAACCAGGGGAGCCCATTGCTGCAACAATTATATCAGCTTTCTTTAAATGGGTAGTGATATTTTTGTCCTGCTGTGAACCACTGTAACTGTGGCATCCATTCCTTTCTGCGACAGGAGATATGCTGAGCGGCCGGCCAACAATGTTGCTGCGTCCGATAATTACGCAGTCCTTTCCGGATGTCTCTATCTTATAACGATGTAAAAGCTCTATAATTCCGTACGGTGTTGCTGGCAGGTATCCGGGAAGACCAATTACCATCCTGCCTATGTTGACCGGATGAAAGCCATCTGCATCTTTTTCCGGATCAATGGCTTCAATAATCTTATTCTCCAAATATGAACAGGAAGCGGCAGCTGAACAATAAAACCGTCGATATCCGGATCTTCATTCAGGTTATTGATCCTGTTAATAAGCTCTGCTTCAGATATCTCACTCCTCTAATCTTATGAGGGTTGATTTAAATCCCACCTCTGCACAGTCCTTTACCTTACTATTGACATAGGTTTCGCTTGAACCGTCGCTGCCAACAAGTATTGCAGCAAGATGAGGTATCTTTCTGCCTGATTTTGCACGTCTGGCAACCTCTTCGGCTATTTCAAGCTTTATCAGGGATGCTATTTTTTTCCCGTCAATAAGATTATACATATTCACAGTTATTTTCTGCCCATCATTCTGGCGGCATTCTTATTTTTTGTCATCATCTTCATCATCCGCCGGGTTTCGTCAAACTGCTTCAGAAGCTTGTTAACCTCCTGCACTGAAGTACCGCTACCTATAGCTATCCTTTTACGACGACTTCCGTTAAGCACCACAGGATTTGTTCTCTCTTCAGGTGTCATGCTTCTGATTATGGCTTCAATCCCTTTGAAGGCGTCATCATCTATATCAAGGTCCTTGACTGCTTTGCCAACACCCGGGATCATCGACACGAGGTCCTTAACATTTCCCATTTTCTTGATCTGCTGGATCTGGGATATGAAATCATTGAAATCAAACTGGTCCCTGGCGATTTTCTTCTGAAGCTTTCTTGCTTCTTCAGAATCAAATTGTTCCTGAGCCTTCTCAACGAGGGAAACGATATCTCCCATTCCAAGGATCCTGTCGGCCATACGTGAGGGATAAAAGATATCGATAGCATCCATTTTCTCACCGGCAGCTGACAAACTTTATAGGCTTGTTTACAACAGATTTTATCGATAAGGCAGCTCCACCACGTGTATCACCATCAAGCTTTGTCAGGACAACACCATCAAAATTAAGCCTGTCGTTAAATTCCTTGGCTGTATTTACGGCATCCTGACCTGTCATGGAATCCACTACAAAAAGGATCTCATGCGGATTTACTGCATCCTTTATTGCAGCTATCTCATTCATCATCTCCTCATCGACCGCGAGGCGTCCTGCTGTATCAATTATAACTACATCGTAGTTTTTCAGTTTCGCCTCTTTAACAGAGTTCTTTACGATCTGAACCGGATTCCTGTTACCCTCTTCAGTATAAACAGGTACCTCAATCTGGGACCCTATAACTTTAAGCTGTTCAATAGCAGCAGGCCTGTAAATATCCCCTGCAACAAGAATGGGATTTTTCCCTTTTTTACTCTTCACCCATTTTGCCAGCTTCCCGCTGAAATGTTGTTTTTCCTGACCCCTGCAGACCGGCTATCAGAATTACAGAGGGGTTTATCTTAATATTTATATCGGTCTTATCCCCTCCCATTAGATCAACCAGTTCATCATGAACGATCTTGATCATCATTTGCGAGGGATTCACCGACTTCAGCACTTCCTGTCCGAGAGCCTTGGTCTTTACTGTATCGGTAAACTGCTTGGCGATTTTAAAGTTCACATCAGCATCAAGCAGGGCTCTTCTTACTTCCTTAAGTGTTTCAGCAATATTAATTTCGGATATTCTCCCCTGTCCTTTAAGGATCTTAAAGGATTTTTCCAGCCGGTCACTAAGAGTTTCAAACATATATTTATAAGGAACAGATTAAGATTAATTACATTCTTTCAGGCATTTCAATTCCGAGAAGCCACATCCCTGAATATAATACCTCGCTGGTAACCTTTGACAGGAAGAGGCGGAAATTCCTCAGGGAATTATCCTCTTCTCCAAGAATTGAGAAGTCGTGATAAAACTGATTGTATTCCTTTGAAAGGTCATAGCAGTAATTTGCAATCAGAGCAGGAGAATAATTTGCTGCAGCTTCTGAAACCGTATCAGAGAATTTTCTGAGCAGTTTTATGAGTTCTATCTCTTTAACTCCGGGTTTTACTGTCACTAAAGCACCCTGATCAGGTATTAATCCCATTTGTCCGGCCTTTCTGAAAACCGACTTAATCCTTGCATAGGTATACTGGATGAGGGGGCCTGTATTCCCATTGAAATCAATGGATTCTGCAGGATTAAAAGTCATGTTTTTATGTGGATCGACCTTCAGGATAAAATACTTAAGAGCACCGAGTCCTATTTTTCTGAATATTTCTTCTTTTTCCTCCTCCGAGAAATCAATAAGTTTTCCAAGTTCGAGTGAAACAGTTTTTGCCGTCTCCTTCATTTCCTTTATAAGGTCATCTGCATCGACCACGGTTCCTTCACGCGATTTCATTTTACCTTCGGGAAGTTCAACCATGCCATATGAAAAATGAATAAGTCCGTCGGCCCATACATAACCCATTTTTTTCATTAGTGCCCTGAGAACCTGGAAATGATAATTTTGCTCATTTCCAACCACATACAGAGTCTTGTTGAAATGGAAATCATTTTGTCTGGCAACCGCGGTTCCAAGATCCTGTGTCATATAGACCGCCGTACCATCAGACCTCTGAAGAAGCTTATGGTCGAGTCCCTGCGAAGTAAGATCGACCCATATAGAGTTGTCATCGTGCATGTAAAGGATGTTTTCTTTCAGACCCTCCATGACAATCTCCTTACCTTTTATATATGTCTCTGACTCGTAATAGATCTTATCAAAATCAACGCCGAGCATTTTATATGTCTCATCAAATCCCGCATATACCCATGAGTTCATTGTTTTCCAGAGGCCAACCACTTCACTGTCGCCCTTTTCCCATTTCAGCAGCATTTCTCTGGCTTCCTCCATGAGCGGTGCTGAATTTCTTGCTTCAGGCTCGCTCATCCCATTCCTGACAAGCGCTTCGATCTGACTCTTGTATTCCTGCTCGAATCTTACATAGTATTTGCCTACAAGATGATCTCCCTTCATGCCGGTTGACTCAGGTGTCTCACCGTTTGCATATTTCTGCCATGCAAGCATCGATTTGCAGATATGAATACCCCTGTCGTTAACAATATTAGTCTTTATTACCTTGTGTCCGCAGGAAGAAAGGATCCTGTAGAGAGAATATCCCAGCAGATTATTACGGATGTGTCCGAGATGCAAAGGTTTATTGGTGTTGGGAGAAGAGTATTCCACGAGAATCACTTCCGGATTTTTTGTCTGGCAGTTCGCAAAAAGATTCTTGCCGGATGACATATCAGCAAAGTACTCGATCCACCATTTGTCAGAGATTTCAAGGTTTAGGAAACCTTTTACAACATTGAATCCCGATACTAAAGGGAACGATTCAAGAAGGTAATTACCTATGTTTTCTCCAGTCTTTTCAGGTGTGTTTTTTGAGAAGCGGAGCAGTTGAAATACTACAAGTGTGAAATCGCCCTTGAACTCTTTTCTGGTCTCCTGCAACTGGATAAGATCTCCAGGCACCTCGCTATTATAAAGGACTTTAACAGCTTCTATTATTTTATCCTTTAAAATAATCTCCATTACAGTTTAAAAATTTTACGCCTGCAAATATAACATTTTAATGACATTGACGTATAATCCGTCAATACGGGATGTGATGAGTGTCGTTTTTAAGGTCTGATTGCAGGATTTTATATCAACAAACAGTTTTATTTGACAACTGATCATTTCTTTTTGATGAAAATTTCTGTAACAAATAAAAAGATGTTATACTTTTGAGTATGTCAATTATAATTAAGAAGAAGGAATAAAAAACTGAGCCTGCTATGAAGGAGCTAAAAAACATGTTCGTTGAACAAACTGATAAAACCCCACTTATTGATCTTAACTTTCTGAGCGGAGAACTGATACTTTCAGGGAAATCAATTCCGATCAATGCTCCAAGGATTTTTGAACCTATTCTTGACTGGATAAATGAATATGTGAAAAATCCAAAACAAACAACAAATTTACGATTAAATCTTGAATATTTCAATACTGCATCTTCAATCTGGCTGGCAAAAATTGTTAAAGCTCTTGCAGGTATAAGTAAACCTGAGTGTGTTCTCTTCCTTCATATATATTTCCCAATTGAGGATTTCGATGATATAGATGATATTAAAGATGATCTCAGTCCTGTAATTGATGTTATCAGCAGTGCGGCTGTAAGTGTCGGACTGAAGATCTACGGGACCGACGAAAGCGGAAAAGTTCTGAAAGAATCCATGATATTTATTTAAGATCTTTGCTCTTTAATTATCCTCCCTCCCTGATACAGTTTTTCTTGTTTTTTTGCCCTAACTTTATTACGGTAAATTAATTGCATTACGTCATGCGCAAAGTATGTTTTGTATTGCTAATCAATTTTTATCGCTATGGATATATTTTCCCAACCCAGGTCATCAGACAGGCAGCCTGTTGCTGCAGGCAGATTCTATTCTGCAGACAAAGAGACACTGACAAATGACATCTCACAGCTTTTTGAGACTTGTGTAAAAACCACACCTGCATCTAAAGTAAGAGCAATAATCAGTCCTCATGCCGGATATGTTTATTCAGGAAAGGTTGCTGCTTCAGCATTTTCTGCAATCGACAGGAATACAGCTTACAAGAATATATTTGTTATCGGATCAAGTCATGTAATGGCATTTGAAGGAGCTTCGGTCTACAATACAGGGGATTTTATTACTCCTCTGGGAAAAGTTACAGTAAATAAGGAAATTGCCAACAAACTTAAAACTGAAAAACTTTTCGATTTTCCGGTTAATGCTCACTTGCAGGAACACAGCCTTGAGGTCCAGATGCCATTTATCCAGTATTACTTCAAAAATAATCCGCAGGTCATTCCAATAATAATTGCAACAAACAACAATAACAACATAAAGAAAATTGCTGAAATTCTTAAGACCATGGTTCACTCCTGAGAATCTTTTTGTCATAAGCAGTGATTTTTCACACTATCCGTCATATAAAACAGCAAATGAAGTTGATAATGCTACTGCCAATGCAATTGTCTCAGGTGATCCGAAAAAATTCCTGGACATGTGCTGAAGAAAAACTCATATGTAAATGATCCAGGATTATCAACCAGCATGTGCGGATGGACATCAGGACTTCTTCTGCTTTACCTGGCTGAAGGTAATACCAATCTTGAATTTAAAAAGATCGATTACTGCAATTCAGGTGACTCTCGTTATGGCAACAAGGATGAGGTGGTTGGTTATAATGCAATTGCCCTGTTTGAAAAGAATCCAGGGAACCAAACAGCAAAAAACCTTGCGGATGAAATAACATTCACCAATAAGGAAAAGGATCAGTTGATCTCAATGGCCCGTGATAATATAAAATCACTTGTTATATGAAAAGAAGAGAATCACAGTCAATAAAGAGACCCTGCCGGAAGTCTTTAAAACACCGCTGGGAGCATTTGTAACATTAAAGATCAATGGATCACTAAGGGGTTGTATAGGCAGGTTTATCTCTTCTGATCCTCTTTATGAAGTTGTTCTGGAATCATCAGAGTCTTCTGCATTTGAGGATCCACGGTTTTCTCCTCTTACAAAAGAAGAACTGCCAAAAACCGATATCGAGATAACAGTCCTCGGACCATTGAAAAAGATCAGCAATATCAAAGAGATAGTTCTGGGAAGGCATGGCATTTATATTAAGAAAGATTTCCGGTCAGGAACAATGCTGCCCCAGGTAGCAATTGAGAATAACTGGAGTGTGGAAGAGTTTCTGGGATATACTTCACGCGATAAAGCCGGAATTGGCTGGGACGGCTGGAAAAATGCTGATATTTATATCTATGAAGGGATAGTACTTGAAGAAAAGAAAAAGTAACTATGTATCATGTTATCGGCACAGGATTAACAACAATTGTCCTATATTTCATCAGTTACTTTTTCTACCGCATCAATATTATATTCCTTACAGTTTCACAGAAAACTCTGGAACCTCATCCTTGCAGCTGCCTTCATTCTGACAGCTCTTGCCGGTATTTTCCTTGCTCTTCAGATAAATTACAAATGGAATATCCCGGTTATAAAAACAATCCTTAAATGGCATGTGGAGATGGGAATCGGAATGGCTGTGACCGGGCTTTTTCATTTCTTCCGGCACTTTTCTTACTTCTCAAAAATATCAGGGAAACAGGAAAAAATAATCTCTTCCGTATGCCTCCGACAGTGCAGAAAGCAGGTCCGGATATTGCAGCAAATCTGTTTATTACCGGATTTATTAGTTCGTCAGTCCAGCTCCTTCTATTAAGGGAGATGATGAACATTACAGGGGGTTATGAACTGATTGCAGGTGCTTTTCTTTGTTCCTGGCTTATAGGTTCAGCTGCCGGATCAGGTTTAGCTCCCGGATCATCCTTAACAGATATCAGGAAAATCAACCTGCTACTTTTCAATTGGTCCTCTGGTTTCAATTATCCTGATGTTATTGTTTTCAAGGCTCTTCCTGAAACCAGGAGAGACACCTTCTTTCCTTGGCAGGTATTGTTTTTACGCTCCTGGTTCTTCTTCCGTTCTGTCTGATTTCCGGATTTACCTTTATAAAGCTGATCTCTGCAGGCAAAGCCAGAAATTTTATTCCCGGAAAATCATTTTCAATTGAAACTGCCGGAGGCATTGCTGCGGGAATAATAATATCATTACTAAGTGCCGGAATATTAAATACATATCAGAGTCTTTTGCTGATCATAACTCTGGGGATTTCATATACTGTCCTTACATTTTATATCGTCAGGAAGAATCATAAACTTGTTTTTAAAACTTCATTGCTGATTATTTCTGTTCTTATTATCATTTCTTCTCCTGACATTTTTTTCCGGCAGTTTTTGCTAAGGGGAATGAAGAGTAACGGAAACTACTGATACGCCCTATGGAAATATTACCAGGGGTGAATATCACAATGAAATCAAGCACTTATTATAATCAGAGGCTGTTGATATATAATAACGATGCTGTTGAGAGTGAAGAAGATATACACTATGCAATGCTTCAGACAGAGACTACCGACAATGTTCTGCTTATTTCAGGACCTGATTGGATCGCGCCTGAAGGAAATTAACAAATACAAGGTACAGAAAAGTAGTCTTATGTTGAGCGTGATCCGGCACTTGACGAAATTTGATAATCTGGTAAATGCTGACTGGTACAGCAGTACTGCATATCGAAAATGATGATGCTTTCAGCTTTATAAAGAAGACCTCATGAAAAGTTTGATGCCGTAATTATGCTCCTGCCTCCTCCTTCTTCACTTTCACTTAACAGGTATTATACCCTTGAATTCTTTTTATCAGTAAAAAGCAGGATGAATAATGACGGCGTTTTCTCCTGTTCCCCCGGAATCAATCCTAACTATTTCAATGAGGAATCAGTCAGGTTGTATTCTTCAATCTTCAACAGCCTTAAGGCAGTATTTAAAAATGTTGATTCCGGTTAGCGGCAATAAACTCTATTTTATAGCATCAGATAAGGATCTTTCGACCTCAATTTGCCAGCTGGTCGGGAATAAAAATATCAATAATATTTATGTTGGTCCCGATTATCTGTCGGATGATCTTCTAAGTTCAAAATCAGCAGAAATAATTTCCCTTATTGATCCAGGATATCAAAAAAAACAGATCAACCCTGCCGATTGCCTGTTTTTATTATCAATCGTTGAATATCAGCAAGAACCTTAATGAGAAGATACCCTGCAATAATTCTCCTCATGGTGCTCTTCGCACTTTCATTAAGAAACTTTAAGAGCTGAAAATGGATTATGTATTTCAGTGCATTTGCACTTGCAGGATATGAAATAATCCTTGCTGCTGATGCTTCAGCTGACAATAGGAAATATGTACCAGATTACAGGTTTGATTTTAGCAGGACTTATGACCGGATTAGCTGTTGGTTCTGGAAGCAGTATGCCTGTTTTTGAGAACAGACCAGCTGGAATAAAAGTTTTTCTGTTAATATCTTTCTATGTAATTTCAGGCCTGTCTACTAAAAAAGTAATGACAATAAATGAGCACTTTGCTGTTGCCGGATTGCTTGATCATTTCAGGATTTATACCTGCTGTGATAACAGGCAGCTTTTTCCGCGATCTGACCTCCGGTGAAATCATAAATTCAGATCCTTCAACAGTTTATAGTGCTGATCTGGCCGGATCAGCAGTCGGATTTATCGTTTTCTCAGGGGTGTCGGTTCCGCTTCTTGGAATAAGTAAATCACTGTTTATTCTTCCGGTTCTGATTTTTGCAGGCTTTCTGTTTGCATCAATAAGCAATAAACGCTAGTTTTTTCTTATTTTTGAATATCTCAATTTTCCAATAAATGGAAAGCAAAAGCTATAACAGCAGCAAACGTAAGTTTATTAAGAAATGTGCAGCCTTATCTGCCGGGGTGTTCTGCCTGCCAGGAACTAAGATCCTTTCAGATCTTACTCGTGAAGAACAATCCGCTTTCAGAAAAGAAGCAATGTTCCAGGAAGAGACTGCAAGAGGGATAATGTGCAGGATCTGTCCTAATGAATGTGTACTTAAGGAAGGTGAACTAAGCAAATGCAACAACCGTAAAGTCATTAAATCGAAGCTGTATACTCTTGCATACGGGAATCCATGTTCAGTAAATGTCGATCCGATTGAGAAAAAACCATTATATCATTTCCTCCCCGGAACAAGAGCCTATTCTATTGCCACTGCCGGCTGCAACCTCGTTTGTCTTAATTGTCAGAACTGGACAATTTCCCAGACAAGCCCGGACAAAACAAGGAACTACAATTTAATGCCCGATAAAGTTGTTTCGGAATGCATCAGCAAGAGCTGCAAATCGATTGCATACACCTATTCAGAACCTGTAACTTTCTATGAGTATGCATATGATACAGCGTCGCTTGCAAAAAAAGCAGGAATCAAAAATATCTTCAAATCGAACGGATACATTTATCCTGATCCCCTAAAAAAGCTTTGCAGTGTAATTGATGCTGCCAACATTGACCTGAAGGCATTCAGTGAAAGTACATATCTGAAATTGTCGGGTGGCAAATTACAGCCGGTTCTTGATTCACTTAAGATTTACAGGGATATGGGTGTCTGGCTTGAAATAACTAACCTGATCGTTCCGACATGGACTGACGACCCTGAACAGATAAGAAAAATGTGCAGATGGCTGGCTGAAAACGGATTTAAAAAAGTACCGGTTCATTTCAGCAGGTTCTACCCTACCTACAAGCTTGAACAACTCCCTCCCACTCCGGTTGATATCCTAAACAAGGCAGTACAGATAGCCACTGATGAAGGATTGATTTATATATATACCGGCAATGTGCCGGGAAATGAAGTATCAGATACAAAATGTCCGGGCTGCGGAAACACTTTGATCGTCCGTCAGGGATACAGTATAGCTGCCAACAATATTAACGGTGGCAAATGTAATAAATGCAGCAGGAATATTGACGGAGTCTGGAGTTAAAAACAATAAATTTTCCTGAACAAATAATCAAAATGATCCAATGAACCAGTCTGAAGCAAAGGAACGGATTGAAAAACTGCGTAAGGAAATCGAAGAGCATAATAGAAGGTATTATGTTTTGAATCAGCCTGTTATTTCAGATTTTGAATACGATCTCCTGATCAATGAGCTTGAGACCCTCGAAAAGAAGTTTCCTGAGTTTATTATTGATGAATCTCCCACACAACATGTTGGCAGTGATATTACGAAGGAGTTCAGGCAGTATGAACACAAATATCCGATGCTCTCGCTCGGAAATACCTACAATTACGAAGAGCTTCGTGATTTTGACACCCGTGTGAGCAAATCTGTTTCAGGTCATGTTGAGTATGTTTGTGAGCTTAAATTTGACGGAGCTTCAATAAGCATAACATATATAAATGGGAAAATGTCAACAGCTGTCACAAGGGGTGATGGCACAAAAGGCGATGATGTATCTGCAAACATTAAGACAATAAAGAGCATCCCTGTCAAGAATCAATGACAAGGGAATACCTGATGAATTCATTGTCAGAGGTGAAATACTGATGCCCAGAGCTGTATTTAACCGTTTAATGAGGAAAGAGCAAAAGAAGGACTGAATTTGTTTGCCAATCCGCGTAATGCAGCATCAGGCACACTTAAAATGCTGGATTCTTCTGTTGTTGCATCCAGAAAGCCTGGATTGTATTTTTTATTTTCTTCTCGGAGAAGAGCTTCCTCACGATACTCATTATAAGAATCTGATGGCTGCCGGAGACTGGGGCTTTAATGTAGCCGACAGCATAAGGATATGCAGGAGCATTGAAGAGGTAATCAGTTTTATCGAATTATGGGAAGAATAAAAGGGACGATCTGCCTTACGACACCGATGGTGTGGTAATTAAAGTGAATTCCCTCGCTCAGCAGAAAGAGCTGGGATTTACAGCCAAATCACCAAGATGGGCAATTGCCTACAAGTACAAAGCAGAACAGGCACTTGACCAAATTACTTATCAATATCCTATCAGGTTGGCAGGACAGGCGCAGTAACTCCGGTAGCAAACCTCGAACCTGTCCTTCTTGCAGGTACTACTGTCAAGAGGGCATCGCTCCATAATGCTGATCAGATCTTTCTTCTGGATCTTCATCTTGATGATATGGTTTATGTCGAAAAGGGAGGCGAGATCATACCAAAAATTGTTGGTGTCGACTATTCTTCCAGGAGTGAAGTAAGCGAACCTGTTAAATTCATTGACACATGTCCGGAATGCGGTACAGCTACTTGTTAAAAATGAAGGGGAAGCAAATCATTTTTGTCCGAATTATCTGCATTGTCCGCCCCAGATAAAAGGGAGGATAGAACATTTCATAAGCCGCAAGGCAATGGATATTGAAGGACTGGGAGAAGAGACAGTTGATCTGTTATTCAGCAAAGGACTGATTAAGAATATTGCTGATCTTTATGAACTGCAGACTGAACAGCTGGTTCCCCTTGAAAGAATGGGTGAAAAATCAGCAGAAAGATCATTTCAAGCATAAAAGAATCAGTTAATGTCCCTTATCACCAGGGTGCTATTATGCACTCGGAATCAGACATGTCGGGGAAACAGTTGCAAAAACCCTTGCTTCAAGATTTATGTCGCTTGATGAACTTATGGCTGCTGATGAGGAAATGCTTACCGGAGTGCAGGGAAATAGGTCCGAAAATTGCATCAAGCATCATATCATACTTCAGCGATCCGGAAAATGCTGAGATTATCCGTCGCCTGAAGACGACAGGAATAAAACTTGCAGGCGGAAACAAAGAATCAGAACAGGGAAATACACTGAACGGAAAGATTATTGTAATTTCAGGAGTTTTTAGCAGTCATACCCGTGACGAATACAAAGAGTATTATCGAAAAAAACGGGGGAAAAACTCGTCATCAATTTCGGGTAATACCTCATTTATCCTTGCAGGCGACAATATGGGTCCTGTCAAAAAGAGAGAAGGCAGAAGAGCTCGGAATTCAGATTCTGAACGAGGAAGAATTTCTTAAGATAATTGGTGAAGATAATATTACATAATGCTTACATTTATAAAAAACTGTTAGGTTTGCACAATGGAATTGTTCAGGAGATCTACGGGTCAGGGCAGGAAGTTCGATAGCTGTCAGGCAAAGATGGCCAGGATTACGCGGAAACCACATTTTATCAACTTCTACCATATCAAAAGCTATTGGTCATGGTTTGGGATGCCTCTAACCCTGAAGATTTCATTGTATTATCCAGATTCCATCAAAAAATGGCAGAACATGAATAAAGAGGTAAAAATTTTTGGTTACTATCCCGAGAATGGATTTCCAGATCAATATACTGCAATAAGGTTCCTGACATGTCTGAAGAAGAAGGAAGTTAATTTCTTTTATCTGCCCGGTTACATCCGGACATCTGAATCATTTATAAAAACAAAATTTGATGTATTGATTGACATTAATTTTAAGAAGCATTTTCCGCTTGTTTATATCACTTCCCTTTCTCAGGCGGGTCTAAAAGTAGGCCTGGCCGATTCACAAACCTGATAGCTTCTCCTTTCGACCTGATGATATCCATGAAAAGTCCGGTAAATCTTGAAAATTACCTTGAACAGGTTCTTTATTACCTTGAAATGATAAATTCCGAAACAGCTAAAAAAGCAGTTTAATTATCAGATAATGAAAAAATTCAAAGGGACAGGTGTTGCAATAGTAACGCCATTTAAAAATGACTCAAGCATTGATTTTTCAGCTCTTGGCCGTGTTATTAACCATGTTATCAAAGGGGGGGTTAATTATATTGTTGTCCTGGGAACAACAGGCGAATCAGTAACTCTGACAAAAGATGAAAAACAAGCAGTGATTTCATATGTAATTGAAACAATCGATGGCAGGGTACCACTTATGGCTAGGAATCGGAGGCAACAATACTCAGGAGGTTGATAAACAGTATCAGGCAGACTGATCTTACAGGAATCGATGGCATACTTGTCAGTAGCTCCCTACTATAATAAACCTACACAGCGCGGAATTTTTCAGCATTTTAAATCGATAGCGACATGGAGTCCCGTACCTGTTATAATGTATAATGTCCCTGGAAGGACCGGATGTAATATATCAGCCGATACATGTCTTGAACTTGCCCATAATTGTGAGAATATTGCTGGTGTAAAGGAGGCTTCAGGCGATCTTGAGCCAGATAATGAAAATTATTAAAGGCAAACCTGAGAACTTTGGAGTCATTTCAGGTGATGATATGCTTACATTACCAATAATTGCAGCTGGAGGAATCGGAGTCATTTCGGTTCTTGGCAATGCATTTCCTGCAAGCCTGCAGTGAACTTGTCAATCATGCACTTAAGAGTAACTTCAAATCAGCCAGGGAGATTCAATTCAGGTATCTGGAAATGATTGAACTGTTGTTTACTGAAGGTAATCCTGCAGGAATAAAAGCAATGCTGAGTGTTATGAATATCTGCCAGAATTACCTGAGGCTTCCGCTGGTACCTGTCAGCAGACCTACTATGACAAGAATTCAAAAAGCCGTTGAAGAGATCACAAATAACTGATCACCTGGCTAGCTCTCGGATCGACAGGCGCTGATGATTGCTGCAATCCGTGACACTGTTTATATTTCTTTCCGCTTCCGCACGGACACGGATCATTTCTGCCCACCTTCTTTTCAACCCTTACAGGTTCCACTTTCTGGTTTTCTGTCCGGACTCCTCGCCTCCGCCGGTACTGCTGTACTGCGAAAAGTCACTCTTTGAAGCCCTGTATTTGCTCATGTCAACCTGCCGTCTCCGTTGTGCTTCTTTCACCTGTTCAGGATCCTGGGTTGGAATATGACCCTTCATCAATGTGCTGACAACATCTTTATTGACCTTTGTAATCATGGCCTTAAACAGTTCAAATGATTCGAACTTGTAAATAAGCAACGGATCCTTCTGTTCATATGTTGCATTCTGAACCGATTGTTTCAGTTCATCCATTTCACGAAGGTGCTCTTTCCATGCATCATCAATAGTGGCAAGAACCACTGTCTTTTCATAAGATTTTGCAAGTTCCCTGCCCTCTGATTCAGCTGTAGCTTTAAGATTGGTGACAACCTGGAATACTCTTACTCCGTCAGAGATCGGAACAACAACATTCTCATAAACATGCGACATCCTTTCATAAACATCCTTCAGAACAGGATATGCCTGCTGGGAGATTGTCTCGATTTTCCTTTTGTAAGTCTCAAGTACTTTGGATAAACAGCATCTGTAACCTCGTCGGAATTATTCTTCAGAAATTCCTGCTTTGGTACAGGAGAATCCATTGAAAATGAGCGTATCAGATCAAAATCAAAATTCTCAAAATCACCTTCTTTATGATAGGTGTCGACGAGGTTTTCAGTGACATCATACATCATATTGGCAACATCAACAGAGAGCCTTTCACCAAGAAGTGCATGTCTTCTCTTCTTATAAATCACCTCTCTCTGTGAATTCATTACATCATCATATTCCAGAAGCCTCTTCCTGATCCCGAAGTTGTTTTCTTCAACCTTTTTCTGTGCCCGTTCAATTGATTTTGTTATCATCGGATGCTGGATCATTTCACCATCCTTCAATCCAAGTTTATCCATAATACCGGCTATTCTTTCCGAGCCGAATAATCTCATAAGCTCATCTTCGAGTGAGACAAAGAACTGTGAAGAACCCGGGTCGCCCTGACGGCCTGAACGGCCCCTAAGCTGGCGGTCAACACGTCTTGATTCATGACGTTCAGTACCGATAATTGCAAGTCCACCGGCTTCACGAACCTCAGGCGTAAGTTTGATATCGGTTCCCCTACCGGCCATGTTTGTTGCAATTGTTATTGTCCCTGTTTTTCCGGCTTCTGCAACAATTTCAGCTTCACGCTGATGCAATTTGGCATTAAGAACATTATGTTTCAGCCCTTTCATCTTCAGCATCCTGCTGAGCAATTCCGATATTTCAACCGAAGTTGTACCGACAAGAACAGGACGTCCATTTTGTTCAGCTGAACAATCTCATCGATAACAGCATTGTATTTTTCCCTTTTGGTCTTATACACCAGATCCTCACGATCGTTTCTTATTACCGGACTGGTTAGTCGGAATAACAACAACATCGAGCTTATATATATTCCAGAATTCACCCGCTTCTGTTTCGGCAGTACCTGTCATACCTGCAAGTTTATGGTACATCCTGAAATAATTCTGAAGGGTAATTGTCGCATAGGTCTGTGTTGCTTCTTCAACTTTAACATTTTCCTTTGCCTTCAATAGCCTGATGCAATCCGTCAGAATAGCGACGTCCCTCAAGAATACGGCCGGTCTGTTCATCAACAATCTTTGACCTTGTTATCCATTACCACATATTCAATATCCTTATCAAAAAGGGTCCATGCCTTAAGAAGCTGTGTCATTGTATGGACACGTTCTGACTTAACTGCATAATCCTGAAGCAGTTCATCCTTCATTTTAAGCTTTTCCCGTTCGCTGAGACCTGCTTTCTCCAGATCAGCGATTTTGGAACCCACATCAGGCAGAACAAAGAAACTTGCATCCTCAACAGAGTCAGAAATCAGATCAAGACCTTTTTCGGTAAGTTCAATTGAATTTGCTTTTTCATCAATAATAAAATAAAGCTCATCAGTTACCTTGGGCATCTCCTTGCTATTGTTCTGCATATAGAAGTTCTCTGTCTTCTGGAGAAGAGTCTTGTTACCCTCTTCACTCAGATATTTAATAAGTGCATTATTTTTAGGAAGACCTTTGAATGCCCTTAGAAGAAGCTTTCCTCCCTCTTCATTCTTTCCTTCTGAAATTAGCTTCTTTGAATCAGCAAGTATTTGTGTAACAAGCCGTTTTTGAGCATTAACAAGCTTGTCAACTTTTGGTTTAAGTTCATCAAACTGCTGTGTATCGCTTTTTGCTGTTGGACCTGAAATTATAAGAGGAGTACGTGCATCGTCAATAAGAACCGAGTCGACCTCATCAACAATTGCATAGTGATGCTTCCGCTGAACAAGGTCCTCGGGATTGATTGCCATATTATCCCTCAGGTAGTCGAAACCAAATTCATTATTGGTTCCAAAAGTAATATCAGCATTATAGGCTTTCCGTCCTGTCGGCTGAATTTGGCTGATGTTTGTCAATGCAATCAACCGTCAGACCGTGAAATTCATAGATCGGTCCCATCCATTCCGAGTCGCGTTTGGAAAGGTAATCATTAACAGTTACAATGTGAACACCTCTTCCTGCAAGCGCATTTAAGAAAAACAGGAAGTGTTGCAACTACAGTTTTACCTTCACCGGTTGCCATCTCTGCAATTTTCCCTTTATGAAGAGCAACTCCTCCGATGAGCTGAACATCATAGTGGACCATATCCCAAACAATTTCGTTGCCTCCGGCAATCCACCGGTTGCTCCAAAGTGCCTTATCACCTTTAATTGTAATGCTTTCCCTTGTAGCTGCCAGATCCCTGTCGTACTGACGGGCAGTCACTTCAAGAACACTGTTCTCCTTAAACCTTCGGGCAGTCTCCTTTACAATTGCAAAAGCTCTTGGAACAAGCTATCAAGTTTCTTCTCAAGCTTTTCATCAATAAGCTTCTCGATCTTATCTATTTCATTGTAATATTCTTCTTTCCGGTATACATCTTCTTCTGCCTCAGCTTTATTTTTCAGCGATTTTATTTCATTCTCATCCGGTTCCATCTTCCAGAATCTCCTCTTTAACTGCAAAAGTAAGATCCCTTAACTGGTCATTTGACAGATTTTTAAGCTTATCATATTCCTTAAGTATTTCTATTGTATAAGGAGTTATTTCCTTGATGTCCCTTTCATACTTATTCCCCAGGAAGCAGACCAAGTATCTTATTTACAATATCCATTTAATACTGTTTTACAGATTTTTAAAATATCCCGCAAAATTAGCTTTTTTTCAGATTGGGAATTAGAAAAGCTTATTTTCCAGGATAATCATTTGATAAGATTGTACTTAATTGTTTTGGTATTTTGACCATAATTAATTACAATAAGATACAATCCTGAAGGATTTCCTGAAATATTCAGAGTAATCATTTCTCTCAGTCAAATGATGCTTCCTGAATTATGCACTTTCCTGTATAATTATAAACACTTATCCTGACCGGTTTAAAGTTGTCATCGTCATCGAACATGATATTTACCAGGCCATTCCCCGGATTTGGGAAAATTTTTATATCCGGATGTATTTATTTCTTCAACATTGTCGACAAGTGGATTTATTTTCAGATCATCGATTGCCCATCCCCACCCATGGGCATAGGGATCGGAAAATAACCTGAACCTAATCAGCAAAGAGTCGCCGTTATGAAATCTTGTCAGAAATTCTGGGATAAAAGGTATGTTCCAGCATCATTGATTCTTTGCCGACAAAAGTAGAGTTTTGTCCATCAGTTGCGCTGTTATATGCTGTTTCCCATGATGGTATCAATTCTGCTGTCATATCCGTCGGCCAGACGAAACCAGTTTTTGCCAAAATCCTTCGATGCCTCAATTATCACATAATCGTAAAAATCGGAAAATCCGAAAACTGAACCTTCAGCTCCAGGTTCAACAAGTACAAGTTCCCTGAAAGTGATTATCATTCCGGAAGCATCAAAAATCACCGGATGACGCAGTACAGAACTGAATTCCAAACTCTTATAATCCTCATCAGGGCTTTTATACGGATGTTCCGAATGCAGTCCTGTAGCTGTTGAAGTCTGAAGGTTGTGTAATTTCAAATCCGGAATTAAAGAAATCAGCTGATGCATCTGAGAAATCAGTGGAATAACTTGTTACTGCCGGCAGAAGAGTCTCAATCCTGATATTATAATAATCGCTTGCAGGAGAAATAACTGTATTCCGGCCCGAAGCCTTGTCAATAGCAATAATCCGATATTTAATTGTGTCACCTCCGTTCAGTAATTCCGGTTTTACATTCAGATTTAATGTGTATTTATTCAGTTCTTCTGATGTCAAACCTGAATATTTTGAGGGTCCGCTGTTTACTCTGTATTCAATATAAACTGTATCAACCCCGAGATTGTCAGTAACACCGGCTTCAAAAAGAACTGAATCAATCTTTTCAAAGTAGTATTCTGCCGGAGTATGGGATATAACAGGTTTTACAGTGTCTGTTCCGATATAGATGCTGTAAGGGATCCTTTTCTGCCAGAGAGGGAGATTTATAAAGACGTGAAAAATCGTCAGCAACGAAGAAGTAATAATCCAGTTTGGTATTATATGAAGGGATTGGAATTATCGCTGAATAGGAATCATTCAACAGAGGTGAGTGTCATCATCAGGGTGTCTGAAGTAAGGAAATCATTGAATGAGTAGACCAGTCCGACCATTTCCTTATTATATGTAGTATCAGATTTTATTGTCGCATTTATTTGAATTTCAGAAAGATGTTCTTCAGTATCCTTGATCTCAATCTGCAGTATCCTTGTATTTATCCATCCAAGGTCGCCAAGTATTGACATTGTAAGTTTACCCGGATTATGTATTGCTTCACCATAATCAATATATGGCGTCATAAGTGCATCTGCCTGCAGCTGTTCTTGTCTCATCGAGATGAGAGACACTGGAACCCGGATCCCATTCTGATGGAGAGTAGAGCCTTGCCCTGTTGCCGGATAAATATCTGCGTGTAAGTGGTCCGTCAAAATAAAGTTGTCCGCTGACCAGCTCCTGATACAGACTGACTGAATTTTGTTTGAAATAAGTTGTATCTGTAAGTTTTTTTCCAGTAAGATTCTCAACAAATTTATCATATATAATTGGTATTGTTCCTATTCCATACGAACCAGCCGAATTCTCAGCATCCATGCTGTCGAAGAAACCAAGCCCGTGACACAATTCATGTATCACAACGGTAACAAGATCATATTTTGAAACCGGAGTATTTCCATCAGTCCCAAGGTACCATTTTGCTGTACTGTTTAGCACAAGTTCAACATCAGCTTCATAATCTTCATTCAGGCTTTTCCCTGCTATTTTTTCAGCAACTGTAACCGGGTAAAAAGCCATAGGGTCAAGTGCATCTATGCCCCATCCGGCTGCAAAACCTGTTATTGATGAATTTCCAAGCACTCCTGCTGTCGATATTCTGGTCCATGATGCTTTAATTGTCATTTTTAAGATCGGAAGGAAGCACCGATTCCAGAATTTTCACCGCATACTCAACAGCAGTTCTGGCTTCTGTTGTAAAGCCTGAATAGACAACCGTTATTTTACCCCCTCCTTTTGAATCTGATTTTGTCAGAAAGCTTTTTGGAGGGGGAATATAAATTCTTTTTACCTTGTTACCGGCATAACAAACACCTGTAACTGAACGATTTGAGATAAGCTCCTGAGCCTTGATGCCGGGAACCGGAAACAAAAGCAGAAAAACAGCAATTATAATTCCAATTTTTCTCATGCAGTGGCAGTACCACCTCCTGCCGGGGTTCTAAGCGTCATTATATCCCTGTCAAATTGATACATATTATTTTTCCCTACAAGCTTTACCTTATCCAGGATTGCCCTCACCGAAGCTTCTTCTTCGACCTGTTCCATTACAAACCACTGAAGAAAATTATGTGTATTAAAATCTTTTTCTTCGAGTGACAAGGCCGACAATTTCATTTATGCTTGCAGTAATAAATTCTTCATGTTTAAGAACCTCTCTAAACAGTTCTTCAACGCTTTTATATTCAGTTCCTGGTTGTTTCAGGGCCGGGATAACGGCCTTACCTCCTCTTTCATTAATGTACTTTATAAACTTCAGGAAATGAATTCTTTCTTCGTCAGCCTGTGCATAAAGCCAGGCGCCGACTCCGCTGAAACCGTTTGTCTCAGCCCATGATGCCATTGCCAGGTACAGGTTTGACGAGTATCCTTCTCTTTCTATCTGACGGTTGCAGATATCTTCTACTTTTTTCTTTAACATAATTTTATAATTTGGTTTTTGCAGTTATAACAATGATTTTAATCTGAATGTTCAACTTTCAGTAATTCTTCAATTTTTGAAATCAGGTCATTAACTGAAAATGGTTTGGAGTAAATTGCATCTGCGCCTAGTGCTTTTGCCAGATTAAGGTAGCTTCCGGGGCCCGCCTTTCCTCCTCCTGAGATTGCTATAACCTTTATTCCATGTTTCAACTCCCTGATTTTCATTATTACCTTTAATCCATCCTCCTCAGGCATAATCAGATCGGTGATAATAAGGTCAGTAAACCTGGTTTAAAATGGATCAGTGCTTCTTTGCCATTTTCAGCTTCAAGGACAGTATAACCTTGCCTGAGGAGTGCTGTTTTAAGCATTTCCCTCAATTCCCTGTCGTCCTCAATAATTAGTATAACTGACATTGCTGATTCTTAGGTCTGGTGAATTGGCGACTGGTTGTTGATTTATTAGCTACAAGTCGAATTTAGTAATTCTTCTTTAATTCTAATTATACGAGAAGAGGCTATCAGGATCGATAATGGCAACATGTTAATTAACCAGGGAAGGTAAACATCAAAAACCGACCCCTCATTTTCCTTGCTTGAAACAAGTATTTCACCCTCTAGTTCATTTACAATTCCCTTAACCACTTACAAGCCCAGCCCTGCCCCCTTGCCCTCTTCCCTGGTAGTGTAAAATGGTTCAAATATCCTTTTCATTATAGAGGCATCCATTCCGGAACCGGTATCTCTGAATGTTACAAGTGCATAGTCATCAGCTGAAACATCTTTGCTGGTCATCAATTTAATATCGTTTCCCCTGACAACTCCTGCACTTACGGACATAATTCCCCCTTTTTCTTCCATTGACTGGACTGCATTTGTAACAAGATTGAGAAACATCCTGAATAGCTGCGCCGGATCTGCATGCACCATAATCTTTTCCCAGGTATGTCTGAATTTATCTTCATACCGGCAGGCAGTGCAGGATCTGAAGAATTCAACGTCTCCCCGAGGATATCATTTATATTTACTGCGTTTTTATCCTGCTCCGGGCTGTCTGCCCGAAACAAGTAACTGGTTAGTAAGAGCTCTTGCTCTTGCAACTGCCGATATTATCTTCCCTGTTTTTTCTGTCAATGATGAATCCTTTGGAAGGTCTTCCTTCAGCATTTCAGCATAGCCGGAAATTGTCGCAAGAATACTATTTAAATCATGCGCAATTCCGACAGCCAAATATATCATCTTTATATATTTTGTCCTGGTCTATTATTCCTTATGCCAGATTTTTCATCCAATCCCTGAAACATTGATAAGCCGGGCTTAAGTAATATCAAGATTAAAGGCTTTTTTAAAATCTTTCAGTCCGGGATATTTTGACACCAGATGATTGTATTTCTGTTCATCAGAGTATAATATCTCGTTTGTTTCTGAAAGATCAACAACTGTTTCAATATCAATTTCCTGCGATATAAATCTCTTTTTCAGAAAGGTTACAAGTTTTTGCTTATAATTCTGTACAAAAAGGTCCTTTTGAGCCGCATTGCTGAGATGTATTTTGATATTCTGATCATTTTCGACCTCTGTAGTTACAGATTTGAACATGCTGATTACTCGGGTGCCTTCACCTTTGAGAGAATCTTTAAATTCATTCCAGGCTTTCTCAAATGATTGCGAATTAAACTCCTTCGATGGCTGAACCTCATTATTGAATGTTTCTTCAATGGCAGGCTTCGGATACTCCTGCGTCGCTTTTTTTTCTTCAGAGATTATGTCTTTTATTGAAAATGACTTGGCATGTTTTTCAATAACAGGTGTATGTTTTCCTGAAGAGAAATCTTGTTGTTTGATTTTTAATCCTGTTAAATCCTGAGCTTCCCTGATTATTTCAGATTTTGAGGGAAGGGGAAGATCCTCATTATTTTCTTCTGTCAGTTTCTGGTCATACTTTTTTTTTCGGCATCTTCCTCCGGAAGAGACGTCAACCGGCACAACCGTATCAGGAATAATTCAATATGCAACCGCGGATTCTTGCTGGTTTTATAAGAGATGTCACAATTGCTTCCAAGCTCAAGGGCCTTAAAAATGAACTCTTCCGGACATGCTTTTGTCTGCTGGAGGTATCTTTGTTTAATTACAGGAGTGGCTTCCAGAAGCTTCAGGGTAACCTCATCCTTGCAGACCAGAAGATCGCGAAGATGACTGCCCAGTCCTGAAACAAAATTATGTCCGTCAAATCCCTTTTCGAGTATCTCATTGAAAGTCATTAGAACTGATGAGACATCACCTTTCAGCGCTCCTTCAACTGTCTTGAAATAATATTCATAATCGAGCACGTTGAGATTCTCAATGACATCCTTATAGGTGATTTTCTTGCCGCAGAGGCTTACTATCTGGTCAAAAATTGAGAGTGCATCCCTCAGGGCTCCGTCGGCTTTCTGCGAAATTACATGGAGAGCCTCCTCCTCAGCAGTAACACCCTCATTCCTGGCAACATACATAAGTCGACCCACAATATCCTCTATCCTGATTCTGTTAAAATCAAATATCTGGCACCTTGATAGTATTGTCGGTATTATCTTATGCTTTTCGGTGGTGGCCAGTATGAATATTGCGTGAGCCGGAGGTTCCTCGAGCGTTTTTAAAAATGCGTTAAATGCAGATGAAGAAAGCATATGTACCTCATCTATTATATAGATGCTGTATTTCCCGACCTGCGGAGGTATCCTTACCTGATCGGTAAGACTCCTTATATCATCGACTTTATTGTTGGAGGCTGCATCAAGTTCATGTATGTTAAATGACCTCAGTGTATTGAAAGAAAGGCACGATTCGCACTCATCGCAGGCCTCCCCATTCTCTTTAAGGTTACTGCAGTTTATTGTTTTGGCAAATATCCTGGCACAGGTAGTTTTGCCCACACCCCTGGGACCGCAAAAAAGATAGGCCTGTGTCAGATGTCCGCTTTTTATTGCAGCTTTTAGTGTATTGGTAATTGAATCCTGACCCACTACCATATCGAATGTTGCCGGGCGATACTTTCTTGCTGATACTATGAAGTTCTCCATAAGACTAATGACTCCTGCCCTGATAATTTATGTTGAAGTACAAATATAATCAAAAAGCAATCCATGTAAAATCCTGCCTTCAATTTAACCTGCCCGAACCAGGTGGAAGTCTGATAATGTCATATACATCATATTATGTTTTAATTTCATACAAAAATTTTTCTTTAAAAAAAAATATTGTACTTTTGCGAGCCGAAAACATTAAAACTTAAAAACAGTTAATTATTATGTTAAATCAGTACGAAACCGTTTTCATTGCAACTCCCGTTTTGTCTGAGAACCAGATGAAGGAAGCGGTACAAAAATTCAAGAAGGTCATCACCGAGAACGGCGGTGAGATCGTTCATGAAGAGAACTGGGGCCTGAAAAAACTGGCCTATCCCATTCAGAAGAAGTCGACAGGCTTCTATTATCTTATAGAATTCAAAGGAACCGGAGATCTGATCGAAAAGCTTGAGGTTCAATACCGGAGAGATGAAAGGATTATCAGGTTTTTAACCTTCAGGATGGAAAAATTTGCCATCGAATATGCAGAGAAGAAAAGAAAACAAAAAGAATCAGGTAAATCTAAGGAGGAATAAGACATGGCACAGAACGAATCAGAAATCAGATATTTGACTCCACCTACCGTTGAGGTCAAGAAAAAGAAATACTGCCGGTTCAAAAAGAACAGAATCAAGTATATAGATTACAAAGATCCCGAATTCCTTAAGAAATTCCTGAACGACCAGGGTAAAATATTACCCCGCAGGCTTACGGGTACATCACTTAAATATCAGAGGAAAGTGGCTAAAGCCGTTAAAAGAGCCCGTCATATCGCTCTTCTTCCTTATGTTACTGACCTGTTAAAATAAGGAGGACAAATTATGGAAGTAATATTATTGCAGGACGTAAACAAACTGGGACAAAAGGACGATATCGTCAATGTCAAGAACGGATATGGAACCAACTTTCTGATACCTAATGGCTATGCCGTTGCTGCAACACCGTCAGCAAAGAAAATGCATGCCGAGAATCTTAAACAGAGAGCTCATAAGGAAGAAAAAATAAAAGCTACAGCCCAGGAAACTGCTTCAAAACTGGCTGAAGTCTCTCTTATCAATAGGTGCAAAAACCAGTTCATCAGGAAAGATATTTGGATCAGTCAATACGATACAGATAGCTGAAGCACTGAAGGAAAAAGGATTCGAAATTGACCGTAAAAATATAACCCTTCCTGAAGATCAGATCAAGGAGGTTGGTAAATACAAAGCTGTTATTAAGCTGCACAGGGACGTAAAAGTAGATGTTGGATTTGAGATTGTTGCAGAATAAGCAGATCTTGAGAGATAGTTATAAGGACATGCCACGGCATGTCCTTATTTTTTTATCAATACTGGTCATGATAATCTTTTCGGCGTTGATATTTCAGGTCTGAAAGCACTGCAGCCTTTACCCTGATTGTAAAGTTCCACATTTTCATTGTACCATTTGGTATCCAGTTAAAGCTCATTGTCCAGCAATGAAGGTCACGTGTGATTCCGATCTGTGTCATTGTGATTTCTTTCTGTGTAAAGTCATACCCGCTGGTGTAGGTAATTGCCAGTTTTCTTTGTCAGAGTCACATTTCCGCTTGCTGAAAGGGTCTGGGTCAGGATGGACTTAAAAGCATGGTTTTGAATAATTAAAATTGTAACTGACTCTCATTGACCAGGGTACATCAAAAATATAATAACCATATTCATCATACAATGAACTGGTCTGGTTTTCTCTCGCCTGAATGCCACTCATCCCCTCCCCTGGCCCATGGCTGGTGTAACTGGCCTGATTCCTTCCTGAGCTGCTCCCTGTCCCTTTTTTTCCTTATCCCCTGTTATCAGCCGGCCAAGATCAAAATCGAGGCTCACTGAAAAGTTGGTCAGCCTCATAAGCTTTTTCATTCTGGGCAAAAGCGAAGGTACCTATCGTAGTTACCTGTTTTGCTCAGGCCATAAAGCGAAAAACTGCTGTTGGCTGAAACGCCTATATTGTCAAGAAGAGTTGTTCTTAGGCCCATTGAAACAGGGGACCATTTCATTGAATCGGCAAAAATATTATAGGATGTTGATATTCCAAAATTATCAATGAGCTTGACTTTTTTTGGTTTGGTTGCAGTGTCATTTTTCTCAAATACTTTTGCCTCAAGGATATTTGTAAGGCTGAAGGCTATGTTCCGTTTCGCGTTGACAATGAAGGTGTTCCGTAAATATTCCCTTCAAAAATCGAATATTCAGTATAATTGCCAAGCGTATCTTTCTGAACCTTTCTGTAAAGGTCACTGCTAAGTCCTTTGAAGTAAGGAATATAGCTGAAACTGACTGATGGTTTCATAACATGCCGGATAGACTGCACCCTCGATTCGGGTTTGAAGTTGAAGGTCCCGAATAACTGTGGATTGAAGCTTGCACTGATAGAAGGATTAATGGAATGTCCATAATAAACTCCCCTGAGAGTATCGGTAACAACTCTTGGTACTAATCTCATTTTGTTGCCGGATCAAAATATGCAGGATCCCATCTCTTTTCATACTTCTGGGTGTAAAGAACACCACTGTATGATACCTGAGGTGAAATTGAGAAATTCTTGAAAGGACGGAACTGTATACTTAAAGGTGCTTCATGCTTAAAGCCATTCCTCATATTATCCCACACCTCTCTTCGTGAATAAAAGGCTGTCGTAAGTATTAACCTGATTGTCAAGCGAAGCAGAGTACTGAAACTGGAGCTCCTGGTACCATTTTTTTGAGCCGGTGGAGTTTTTTCCCTTGAAGGGATAAATCCTTCCGACATTAAAACTGATTTTGGGCAGGTTCACGGCGACAGTTTTGTTCTTTACATTCTGGCTGTGGTTCATGCTTGCAGAAAGGTTAAAAGGTGTTCCGGTCCATGTTTTTGAATAGCTTACACTTGACTGCCTCTGAGTAGTGACATGCTCCGAAACGTTATAGCTGTTTGTTTTATCATAACCGCTTGAACTCATATTTACATTGGCAGAGAACCTTGATCCCGGATGTGCTTTTGCATTCTGGTTATAAGTCCAGCCAATCTTATAGTTTGTGTTTTTACTGTAATCCTTTAATCCCTTGTGCCCTGAAATATTATTTGCATAGCTGAAAGAAAACTGACCGTCGAATTTGTACCTCCTGGAATAATTTGACTGGGTGGTAAGCATCCATGTGCCATTTGTATAAATGTTCCCTCTCAGGGCAAGGTCGAAATAATCGCTGATTGCAAAATAATAACCACCTTCAGTCAGGTTATATCCCCTCTCCTGCTCCTGACCTACTCTTGGTATCAAAATACCTGAGGCAGCTTTCTTGGTCTGAATAGGGAAAAATCCGAAAGGGAAGCGCCACCGGCAGGGGAATTCCCTCGAGCACAAGGATATCCGGGACCGGAAATGATCTTTTTGCCAGGGTAGATCTTTGCTTTTGGCAGGTTTATGTAAAAATGGGGAGGATCTGCATCACATGTCGAATAGGTGCTTTTTGCAATATTTGAGGTCCCGTCATCGAGAAGCTTTGTAACCTGGCTTCTGCAGCAATCCTTCTTCCTGCTTGTGTGACTATTTTATATGCAACTGCTTTTCGTGTCACAAAATTGTAAAACAGAGAGTCAGATTCTATTTCCTGTGTTCCCTGCTTAAATACCGGTGTACCAATTACTTTACCTGTTGTATCAGTTCTTCCGGTTGCAAAAACAGTACTTGCCACCATATCGAAAACAATTGAATCAGCTTTGATCTCGATATCATCCATAAGTAACTTCAGCTTCCTTAGTCATATAGACCCTTTTATTAACAAGATCATTTTTTTTGGTTCCGGCACGATTTATATGTTACCTGCTTGTCGATGGCTTCGGGAGAGATCTTTTTTAGATTCCTCAGGAGTGTGTCAGATACCAGGGTGTCCTGACTTACCAGGTTTGTATCAGGAACTGATTTGCCTTCCTGGGAGAACAATGAAATAAACCGGACCATCACAAGGAACACTACAAGTAACCGTTTTTGTTTAAAAAAATACAACTTTAATACTATTTTTGTACAGTTTTTGTGTGACGTCCGGATGTCAGGCGCAAAACTAATTAAAAAAACATGAACTAGATATGGGTTCAGAGATTATAAACGACAAAGAACGTACCAATAATATATATGTACTGAAATTGCTTGCTGTAGTATTTCTGTCTTTGCTGCTTTCAGGCTGGCAAACCAGTATTGCATCTGAAAAGACCTGGGTAATAGTGATCGACGCAGGACATGGAGGAAAAGATCCCGGAGCAATTGGATCGATCAGCAGGGAAAAGAACATAAATCTGGCCATAGCACTTAAAACCGGGGAATATCTTGAGCAGAACATAAAAAATGTTAAAGTCCTTTATACCAGAAAAACGGATGTATTTGTGGAATTGAGAGACAGACCCGAATTTGCAAATAAAAACAATGCCGACTTGTTTATTTCCATACACTCAAACTGGATTAGCAAAAACAGCTATTAAAGGTGCTGAAACCTGGATAATGGGACCGGCTCAGGATGAACAGAACCTTGAGGTTGCCATGAAAGAGAATGAAGTAATACTTCTCGAAGATGATTTCTCGACAAAATATGAAGGATTTGATCCAAAGTCACCTGAATCATATATCATGTTCACGGTAATGCAAAATACATTCCAGGAACAAAGTACATTGCTTGCTTCAAGTATCCAGAGTCAGTTTAAAAACCGGGCAGGCAGGATTGATCGTGGTGTTAAACAGGCCGGATTCTGGGTCCTATATATGACAACAATGCCAAGTGTGCTTGTCGAAACAGGATTCATCACAAATACTGAAGAAGAAAAATACCTGATATTCAAAAGAGGGACAGGATTATATTGCATCAGCAATTTACAGGGCTACTCGTGATTACATTAACGAAATTGATAAAAAAACCAATATTTCAACCTCAGTTGAAAAGGAACAGGTTTTAGAACCTGATTCCTTAATCACGGAAAACAATCCGGTGGATGATGAACTTAAATTCATGATCCAGATTGCCACCTCAGCAGAAAAAAAGGCGCTTGTACCTGAGAATTTCAAAGGAATAAAAGAGGTGGTTGAACTCTCCTCACAGGATCTTTTCAGGTATGCCACAGGCAGTTTTGTAAATTATTCTCAGGCTGCTGAATACCGGAAAAAAATTAGAGGTCATTTATCCCGATGCATTTGTGATTGCAGTAAAAAACAACAAAATACTACCTTTACAGGATGCCCTTAACTCAAAATAAAATAAAACATAATACCTGCCTTAAATGAAAAAAATCTCGAATGAAGTCAAGATTGGTATCACAGCTTTAATAACAATCCTGGTATTTATCTGGGTATATAATTTTCTTAAGGGAAAGGATCTTTTCAGCAAAACATCTCATTATTATGTTGTTTATGATAAAGTTGGAGGACTTGCTGAATCGAGTCCTGTTGAAGTTAACGGATACAAAGTCGGGGTTGTCCAGTCTGTCAGGTTCCTTGATCCTGAAAGTGGCAGACTTCTGGTGACCCTCTCAGTTGATAAGGGATTCAAGCTTCCGGTAAATACTGTTGCAGAAATCACAACAGCATCGCTGATTGCCGGAATGAAGATACAGTTTGTTTATGGTGAAGGACCAGGAACCTATTCAAACGGTGACACAATTCCCGGAAGGCTGGCAGAATCGCTGATCACCAAAGTTGAGAATGAGCTTGTCCCCCTGAAAGAAAAAATTTCTGATCTTATTTCTGTAATTGATTCCGTGATCGGTTCAGATAAATGAAATCATGGATCCTCAGTTCAGGGCCAATCTCAGGTCGGGAGTCGCCAGCCTTAGCAACACAGCCAAAAGTATTGATGAGGCTGAACTTAAAGCTACACTTGGAAAATGTAAATAAGTTCACTCAGATGCTGGCTGAAAATTCAGATAAACTCACTTCAACATTCAGCAGTCTGGAGACAGTTGCTGATACCCTTGCGGCAGCAGATATTTATAATTCAGTAAACAATCTTAAATTGAGCCTCGAAAAAGCATCGGTTTTGATGGAGAACCTAAATAACGGTCAGGGAACTGCCGGACAACTGATGACAAATGATTCTCTTTATCAGAAATCTTTCAAACAGTCTGGAGAGTCTTGAACCTGCTTTTACTCGATATGAAGGCTAATCCAAAACGATATGTTCATTTTTCGCTCTTTGGCAAAAAAAATATCCCGGAAGAATAGGATTTTTATAAAAATCAGATTATCTTGATCTTAAAATATATAACTAAAATGATGGCAAAATAATCCTCATTTTTATTACTATTTGTATAATTTTGATCAGGATATTCATAATAAATTGTATTACACCGACAAGCCGACATTTGATACTTATAAATAGTTGAATAATCAGTAAAATAAAATAATATAAAAATATTTTTTTATATAAGTTGCTGATGATTAAAAACATATACTATTTTTGAAAAAACCAAGCAAAAAAAATTTTTTTTTTAAGTTTTTTTTTTACAAATATTGCTGTCTGAATCAGCTTGACTGGAAACCTTAAAACTAATAACAAAATATTTTCATGAACAAATCGCACAATGATGTTTGGAATAACTGTCTTCAGATAATAAAAGACATTATTCCTTCCGTCAGTTTTAAGACCTGGTTTGAACCTATTATTCCTTTAAAGCTTGAAAACAATGTTCTGACAATTCAGGTTCCAAGTCCTTTTTTTTATGAATACCTCGAAGAACAATATATTGATATCCTAAGAAAAACACTTAGGCGTGAGATTGGTGCAGATGCCAAACTTGAGTACAATGTGGTGCTTGAAAATGCAAATTACTCAGACGGAAAACCATATACTGTAAGATATCCCTCCAGGAATAAGACAGATCTTCATAATAAACCTGTTCAGGTTCCTTTTGATGTTACACAGCCTTCAATAAAAAATCCTTTTGTAATTCCCGGAATTAAAAAGGTACATTTTGATCCAAAGCTTAATCCTGACTACAATTTCAATAATTATGTAGAAGGTGAATGCAACAGGCTTGCCAGATCAGCAGGAATTGCTGTCGGAAATAATCCCGGTGGCACTGCCTTCAATCCTCTGATGATCTATGGTGATTCAGGACTTGGAAAAACACATCTTGCACAGGCAATTGGAATTCTGGTCAAGGAAAAACATCCTGATAAAGTTGTACTGTATGTAAATGCAAACAAATTCCAGACCCAGTTTGTTGAATCGGTCAGAAACAATAATAAAAACGATTTCCTGCATTTCTATCAGATGATTGATGTTCTGATTCTTGATGATGTTCATGAATTTGCAGGAAAGGAAAAAACCCAGGACACTTTCTTCCACATTTTCAATCATATTCATCAATCGGGAAAACAGCTGATACTGACCTGCGACAGGCCTCCGGTTGAACTGCAGGGAATGGAGCAAAGACTGCTGTCGAGGTTCAAATGGGGCTTACAGGCTGATCTTCAGAGACCTGATTATGAAACCCGGCTGGCAATTCTTAAGAAGAAAGCCTATAATGACGGAATTGAACTGCCTGATGAGATATTCGAATATCTTGCTGCAAATATATCGAACAATATAAGGGAACTTGAAGCAGTTCTGATCTCACTCTATGCACAATCGACCCTGAACAGGAAAGAGATCACCCTTGACCTGGCCAGTCAGATGGTTGAAAAACTGGTTAGCACATCAAGACGTGAAATTACAATTGAATACATTCAGAAGATTGTCTGCGACTATTACAAGATCCCGATTGAGCTGATCCAGGGAAAAACAAGAAAAAGAGAAATTGTTCAGGCAAGGCAGGTTTCAATGTATTTTTCAAAAAGCCTTACCAAAGCATCTCTCGCCAGTATAGGTTCGCATATCGGAGGAAAGGATCATGCTACTGTTCTTCATGCGTGCAAAACTGTCAACAATCTGATTGACACCGATAAACATTTCAGGAACCAGATCAACGAAATTGAGAAGAAACTGAAGGTTTGAATATTAACCCACCCCTCCCCCTCCCAGGAAGGGATTTTTTTCTTCATTTTCCTTACAATACTTTTTACTTTTTACTTTTACTTTAAAGCATTCTGTCAATATCCTTAACACATCTGAATCCGACAGTTGCATTCCTGTCAAATCCCTGGAGAAACCATAAGCATTATCTGGGTTTTGTCGAGAGGCTGAGGTCCTCCCTGAATGTACCACCAGCTTGAGTCTGGCCTGATAGTAACTTCCTCCCCTGATAACAGTAAAATAGTATGATCCGTTAAAGTACATATCATTGGTCATCTGCCAGACATTCCCGACCAGGTCCATTACTCCGATAAGGGCTCTGCCTTTTGAGAAAGCATCTACCGGAGTAGCTTTCCCAAATGCGTTATTGCATAAAGTGCCATGAAATTCATTACCCCATGGCCATTTCCGTTTGTCTGTACCCTGGGCAGCAAGCTGCCATTCAGCCTGAGTAGGAAGCCTCTTCCCTGCCCATTTTGCGTAAGCTTTCATATCTTCATAGCTCACATAAACAACCGGGTATCTTTCCTGACCCTGTCTATATATATCCATCTCCCAGTTGCCTCAGATACCGGGTTGTATCGGCCGGTCTGTATCCTGAACTTTGAAGAAACTCATAATACTGGGCATTTGTCACAGGATATTTATCGATCAGAAAACTGTCAACCTTTACAGTTATTCCGCTGACTTCCGGATATGGCATAAAGTCTTCTACCTGTAGTTACTTCATATGAAAACTCAGTTCCGGGAACAAGAATCATGTCAGGTGCAATACCTGTTGCCCTTACCGTAGGAACCACCTTGCTTATGAGCCAGGGTTTTCCGCCTTTGAACAAATGAATATTCTCATCGAGAAGATGTTTATTTTGAATAAGCTGAACCACAATTTTCCCTTCATAATAGCCGAAAAGGTCCTTTATCCTTATAATTGTATCATTGCAATGCCTTAAACTCCTTAAATTCTGTTTTATATGAAGGATTTCCTTTCCATATCATAATTTTATTCTTTCCCTGGGCCTTTAAATAAATGGAATCGCCTTTCACTTCAGATTTTAACAAAAATGGTAATTCAGCAATGCAATCAAGCGATCCTTCCCTTCGGGTTCCGGAATAAGAAGAAGGCCAGCCATCAGCTCTTGCTGATGCATAAGTAATGCCGTTATCAGTAACCGGAACAATGTTTTCATGATTCCATAAGTGAAACATAATGTTTCCTGTCTATGCTGTCTAATTTTAAATAATCTTCCTTCAATATCCTTCAGGCCTCATATTCAATACAGTATAAATTGTTTTCTCCCCTGATGTCCATTTGTTTACAAAGACATTATCGACAGCTGTCTCAATCAAAGGGTGTCCAGTTTTTGTCGAGAAACGCATCATTGTTTTGTCTGAGGGTGAAAGTGGTCTTTGCAAGGTATTCAAGATCAGCCCTGTAATCATCGTCCCTGCCACCAGGACGGAACATATTCAATTCTGTACCATAACCATTGAAGAATGCTATTGCTATCTCCCGGTGAATAAGATCCTCGCCAACATCACAAACCCTGAAAATTGAGAAATCAGGTTTTATCAGCTTGTTAAGGTTCAGTTCCGGGCTAAAAAAGATAGCATTGTGAACCCGCCCTGAAATGATCCCCGGCATATCCCTGGGTAACTGCCATACCTTCCGAATACATGACAACACCTTTCCTGACACTGTCGGCTGCTGCCTGCAATTCAAAGCTGGAACTTCCCTAAGGTATCCAGCACAACACCATCAGCTTCAGTCTCTTTGATCAGCCGGGCCATTCCCTTGTAATGATCTTCCTTTCTGGTACTGTTATCCCATGGATTATAAGCAATAAAAAATTTCGTATTGCTCTGTCGTGCACAGACGGCCGAAATTCCTGAGCTGGATGGTTCCGCCCGGAAGGTCTCTGTAAAGATCCCACTGATTGCGCTGGTCAAGGCCAAGGCGCGGCCAGGTCGGCCATATTCCGTATACATCAATATTTCCGAAAAGTTCATTTCCTTTCCTGAGCAAATCAGGGAAAGTATATTTCCCGGTGGTTCTGTCATAAAACTCCCTGTCCCAGGCCATCTGCAGGATAATAAGATAGCTTTCCTTTATCCAGGCAAGATCAGCCCGTTCATAAAGCGAATTATCAAATTTCTCGAGATCGTATAAATATCTGTCTCTGAACATCATGCGTAAGCCGTTCTGCCATTCTCCCTTGAAAATATCGGCATATACCTTATAATTAACCTTTGCCTTCGGAGGAAGAATAGTCTGATACCTCTGCTTCTGATCCCTCCCTGAGTCTGCTGACGCCTTGCGATGGCACAAACTGAAAATCCGTTTTGTGTATCAAATGAAGTATAGCCCATCTCCCATGCATTATCAGGCAGAATTACTCTAACAGGCAGTAACCCGGACGAAATAACCAGGCGCGCGCCAGGTCCCATGGTCCTTTCCCGGTAATATTAACTGATTCATTATCTGAATCAAAAGGAATGACATTGCTTATTGAAATGGTATCGTCTGAAATATTTTCAAATTCAAACCCACATTGCCAGCCCGATGCTTCTGATTCGGCATTTTTAAGAACAAGTCTCACCTTGTTTTCAAATTCAAGTAAGTAATTATTTCCTGATTTTAATCAGACGGTAACATCACTGGTTGTATATATTTTTTCGTCAAGCTGGAAACTTAAAATCGGTTTTTTGCGTTTAATTAGATAACTTGTATTGTCAGACAAAGTCATACTGTCGGTAGTCAAGTCCGGTCTGAGCTGAAATATGAACTTTGTTAAGCGATTGTGAACTTACGGGAAATGGAATCAGAATAATTAAAAAAACAGCAATCCGGATAAAATTCTTATGACAGATCATTTAAGAGATATTTAGAATTGCGATCAAAATTTTATGCAATTTAAAACTTACAGGAGACTAAAAAAACTGTTTTAAAAAGTATTAAGGAAATATTGCAAAATATGGCACTCCTAAAAAAAATATCAAGACTTCTGTTTTTACTCCTTCTTTCAATATTTTTGATGGCCGGCTGTGCCTCCTCAAAAAAGAATCCCTATTATGAAAAAAGGATAAAAGCTTCAAGAAACAATACAAAACAGCTGGGAAGAAACAGGTATTACTTTTCAAATGATTATCAGAAAAAACTGGCCAAAAGTTATAAAAGGAAGGTCCAGTATTAGTCACTCATCACATAAGAAGCTCAGACCATCGTAAGCAAGCATTATTCCGGGCGGCAATGTTTCGGATACCTCTTCATGTAAGCCCATCTGGTGACTTATATGTGTTATATATGCCTTTCTTGGTGAGATTTCCCTTATAAGATCAACTGCTTCCCTGAGGCTGAAATGTGAAATATGCTTCTCCTTTCTTAAAGCATTTATAACTAAATACTTAACACCAAATAATTTCTCTTTTGTCTCTTCAGGGACATAGTTTGCATCGGTTATATATGCAAAATTCCCTATTCTGAATCCATAAACAGGAAGCCTGTAGTGAAATACTCTTAACGGTGTCAGGGCAATCCCTTTTACGGAAAATCCATAATCTGTAATCTGATTCAGTCTCATTTTCGGGATTCCCGGGATACTGGTATTCTGCAAATACATATGAATACTCCTTTTTAATAGCTTTCTGAACTCTATCTTCTGCATATATGTCGATTGCATCCTGACTTTTGTAGTTGAAAGCTCTGCACATCATCCATACCAGCAATGTGGTCCTTATGCTCATGAGTCAGGATTATTGCATCCAGGCGCTTTACATTCTCCCTAAGCATCTGCTGGCGAAAGTCCGGACCGGCATCAATGACAAGTGTGGTCTCATCCTTTTCAATAAGGATCGAGGTCCTGAGCCTCTTGTCATGAATATCACCGGAACGGCAAGTTTCACAATCGCATGCGATAACCGGTACACCCTGAGAGGTGCCGGTACCAAGAAAAATTATTTTCACTGCAGAATATTTTCAGAGCAAACCTAAATCAAAATTCCTTAACAGACAACATACGGTACTTATTTTGTAGCTTTTTAATTATCACACATGCATAATTGTTAATTTTACATCAAGAATAGAATAATGGCAGCCGGAAAGATATTTTTAATTCCTGTAACCCTTGGGGATGAGGATTACCGCAAGGTGATACCTGAGAAAGTGCTGGCAGTGACCAGATCATTAAGATTGTTTACGGTCGAAGATTTAAGAAGTTCACGGAGATACCTTCGGCTCATCGATAAGGATTTTCCGATAGATGAGACAATTTTCCATGAACTGAACGAACACACCAACGAATCGGAGATCGGACAATATCTTGAACCAGTGATGAAAGGATCGGACATGGGGATTATGAGTGAGGCAGGACTTCCGGGCATTGCCGATCCGGGTGCGAAGCTTATTTCAATTGCACACCGCAAAAAGATCAGAGTGATTCCCCTCGCCGGACCATCATCAATATTACTGGCAATTATCTCCTCAGGGCTTAACGGTCAGAATTTCACTTTTAACGGCTACCTTCCGGTAAAACCGGCAGACAGGGCTTCAAGACTAAGAGAACTGGAGAAAAAATCGCGTGATGGCTATGCCCAGATATTCATGGAAACGCCCTACCGCAACCAGAGGATGCTGGAATCGATACTTTCCGAATGCAGCAATGAGACGCTGCTTTGCATTGCCATGGACATTACCCTTTCCGATGAAAATATAAGAACAATGGCAATTTCAGAATGGAAGAAAAACCAACCTTCACTAAACGACCGGCTGGTAGTATTCATTATCCAGTGATGCTTGTATGTCCCTTAATGTTTCTTAAGCTTTACGAGTTTAACCTGGAAAAGAAAGGGTGTATAAGGTGAAACGTAATAGGTACCTTGAGCACCAAATGCAAGACTCGAAGGTACCACGAAAAGTGCCGTGCCTCCTTCCCTCATGTAAGAAATTCCCTCCTCAAACCCAGGGATAAATTTCCCCCCGTTGACCGCGACTTTAAGAGTATCCGTCGTTCCCAAATTGGTTTCGAAAATTAGTGTGGAAAGGTATTGCATAGCGTAAAAAACATACGCAGTGTCAAGAGTTTCAGCCTGGGGACCAGTTCCTAAAGTAAGGTCATAATAATATAATCCGCTTGTCTTTTTTTCAAAGTCAATGGTATCATTGTTTGAAAGGAAATTCTGAATGTCTAGTTTTTCCTGTGCTTCGAAGTCATCAAGATTTTTATTCGGAACGCACGACGCTAATAAAATCATTATCAAAAACCCTGAAAGCATTAATAAATGCCTTAAAGAACTTCTATGTGTCATATTCCAGTATTTAGTAACAAGTTTTTCCGCAATAATCATTCCATTTATTTTTCTATAAGGATACTTACACTATAAACTATTATAGTTCTGGGGGGAATTTTTTTCCCGTCCCCAACAAGGCCAAAAGCAAGAAACGGAGGCAGTATAAAGAGCGCTTCGGCCCCTGGTCTCAATAATCTTAGCCCTTCATTCAGACCAGGTTCAATGTCAGTTTTGCCAAGAATAACTCGTTTGGGCCCGAAATCGTCAGATGAATAACAAACAGTCCCATCAAGAAGTTCGCATTCATAATTCATAGCTATCCTGTCATTGTCTTTCAGATATTGACCCTTACCCTCATTTTTAATTAAATACCATAACCCTGTCGGCGACTCGGTCATCTTAAGGTCCTTCCTTTCGATATAATTTTGAATTATTTCCCTGTCTTTCTGTACAAGGTACCTGTTCAGGTCGGCCATTTCCCGATTCCCGGGTTTCACCTGTGCCTTCCGGTTATCCGTTTCATTTCTGCATGAGCCAGACAAAAACATAAAGATGATAAATATGAAAAGCTTTGTCCTCATTATCTCAAAACACGTTTTTCAGACGGTCGGCATTCTCTTCAAGTACTTTCAGGAAGTACTTTATTGTATTCTCAAGAGTATCATAGTATTCGCCACCTGAAGCATTACGATGACCTCCCCCGGTAAAATACTTTGACGCAAATTCATTCACCGGAAATCTCCCCTTTGAACGGAATGACAGTTTTACAAAATTATCCTTTTCAATAAAGAGGACTGAAAAGTTGATTCCTTTTATCGACAGTGGAAGATTTACAAATCCTTCGGTATCTCCTTTTACATGATTAAAATCCGCCAGATCTTTTTTTGTCAGATGTATATAAGCGGTCCTGTATTCTCTTATAATAGTCATTCGCTGATTCAGTGCCAGTCCCAGGAGTCTCATCCTGTCAGCTGAGAAATTATTATATACAATATTCAGCAACTGATCTTTATCAAGGCCTGATTCAAGAAGATCAGCAATAATTCTTAAGGTCCTGCCTGTATATGAGCCGTATTCGAAATTTCCGGTATCGGTTATTATGCCAACATAAATGTCCTCCGAATAAGATTTGTTAAGAAATGGTCCGCCATTCATTATTGTTACCATCTCGTGAACAATCTCGGAAGTGGAACATCTTGAAGGATCAGAAATAATCAGCTTTGCAAAGTCGTGAGGTTCAAGGTGGTGATCAATAATTACTTTCACGGCAGCTGAACCGGTAACATAATTCTCTGCTTCGCCAAGCCGGTTAGGCTGGTTAAAATCCATCATCAATATTAAATCTGCAGCTTCGATAAGACAGATACACTTCTTCCTTTTCCTTATAAATATGTTGATCTTATCTGAACCGTCCATCCAATTCAAAAACTCCTGCAGATTATTCGGACATATCATTCCGATCTTTTTCCCCTTGCTTGTAAGATAATGATAAAGAGCTAACTGAGAACCTATTGCGTCACCGTCAGGATTGATATGACTTATGATCAATATATTATCAGAGGAATCTAAAAGTTCCGACAATTCTTTTGTATATTTGGCCAGATCAATCACTTTTACTACTGCTAAATCAAGGGGTTAAAGATAGAAAATAATCCTTTAGGCATAATTCTATAACAGATTATCATTAAACGATGCTTATGAACGGAAAGTATACATTTTCAATTATTAAACCTGATGCCTTAAGAACCGGCAAGACCGGACCGATCCTGTCCATGATAAATGAGGGAGGATTTGAGATCTCCGCCATCAAAATGGTGCAGATGACTTTACAGCAGGCTGAATCATTCTATGAAGTTCACAAAGGGAAAACATTTTTTGAGGGGCTTGTCGAGTTCATAATCAGTGGTCCTGTGGTGGTACTGATTCTTAAGCACGAAAACGCGGTTGAGGAATTCCGTACACTCATAGGGGCTACTGACCCGAATAAAGCAGATCCAGGCACAATCAGGAAAACTTTTGCAGTATCGGTAAAGATGAATGCCGTACATGGTTCTGACAGTGATGAAAATGCAGTCCGTGAAGCCAATTTCTTCTTTTCTGATATTGAAAGATTCTGATTATTCTATGACATCCGATACTACTTTCGGCCTTGCCGGCAAAAAGAGCACTGGAAAAATACTCCTCAGCTTTTACGCTCTCGGACATGGAGATTTTTATTTTCCCGGAGCTGTTTTATCCTCTTGTTCTGGCAAATATTATATCGCCAGTCATCTGGAAATGGCGCGATGATCCCTGGTTTAAGGATATCGAGAAAAAGAGCTTTACATATAAGGTAAACAGGATCAAGCAATTCATTATCCAGAATTATGTTTTCAACCTTGATCTTTCGACCTGGGGTCTGACTACAAAGACCAGAGAAATCGCACGGTTCAACGATTTCTATGACATGGAGATGCTGAAGCAGTCAAATGCGCTTTTCGGTTATGAAGGGGATAAATATTATTTTGACATTGATATAAGGAAACACTTTGGGCTTGATAAGTACACAACTGATGTAATACCTTACTGGAAGACTGAAACTGTCGAAGCCATGACAGCTTTCAGGTTCAAGGATAATTTTTCCACTGGTGCAGGTGAATGTGTTTCGCTTTCTTCGCTTTACGCTGCGGCAATGTTTATTATCGGGAGAATCCCCCTGGAAAAAATTTTTCTTATTGCTACCCCTCTACATTCACAGAACTTCATAATTGAAAAGGAAGGACTGATAACAAATAACAGGAGAATTGTCACCAGGAATATGTGGTATAATGGCACATCACTCTCTGAAAGAGCAAGACGGGCGCTTGAAAATGAACGAGTCACAATTGTTTCGCATATTTCAGGATTTATTCATACCCTTTATGAAGAGGCAACGATAAACAGAGATGCCTACGACCATTTTTCATTAAAACTAAGGGAATTCCTTCGCACTGAAATTACAGATCTTATATTCATAAATTTTCTTCGCTTCAAGTCAAAATACAAGACCCTCTTCCAGTATATGTGCGAATGCTCAGGCAAAAAGCGGTACATATCACTCGAGAAGATGTTCGAATACGAACATACCAGCAAATACAATGTAGCGTGGGAAACCAGGGCTCTGCTGGTCAATGAGATCGAAGGGGATGAATTCCATCTGAGTCCGATTCAAGGCAAGATAATGCTGAATAATATTGAAAACATTTTCATCGGGGCAAAAGAGAAAAGCCTCGATGAATTCAGGGAAGAGTTCATGAAATCGGCAGGTGATATTAACGAATGCCTTCTAAGTGAAATGTTTCATGATCTGAATGATTTCATTTGTATTGACCCAAAAATCCCCGGTATTAATAAAGTATTCATCAACTCGTATGTGCCTGCCATATCGCCTGAAGACAGCCGCGAAAAAATTACAGATACAATAACAGATCTGACTGAAAAATCAGAAACTGCTTTATTGACAATGTACGTTTACAGACAGATGGACAGGATTGACTGGATTCCGTTTGTCAAGGCATCTATTGAAAGGAATCCGGTGTGCTTTACTGACCTGAATGGCAAATCCGTAATGGAAGTTTATGGAATCCTCAATAATCTGACTGATGAATCAATTTATGACGGGAAAAGGCTGGCTCTTCCTGATGAGGTGTGGAATTTCAAACGTGGAGATGGTATTGAAAAAGCCTTTCTGCTGGCTGACTTCATAATTCAGAAGTTTCCGGATGCATCCCTGGTTATTGAAATTGTGGATGAAAAAGTTATTCTGAAATACAAAAAAGAAGATTACCTCTTTTCATCTTCAAAATCATTCAGAAAGTCTGTAACCATCTCGGGCAACAAGTACATTGTCAGTGACCTATCTTAAAACAATATCTTTTATTACTTCCTGACCTGACCTGGCATTCAAGTTTCTCCTTAAGCGCTTCTTTAAGCATCATAAGTTCGTTCCTTGCAACTGAGGAATTAAGGTGAACGTAAAGTACATGATCCTTAATATAGACCCTGGAAGTCCTTGTTGAGATTGCTTTCCCGACAATATCTTCCCATGAGTTAATAAGATTCACCTCAAGAAGTTTTCCTTCAAGATTCATCTCCTTAATATAATCTTTCATGGCTTCGGCCAGCGATATGGTCCTGCTCCTTCTCATCCGTTGTTAGTGCCATTTTGAATTATCTCATCTATACCGGTTTCTACGATCCTGAACAGTTTATAATCAGTGTCAAGGGTACTCAGGATATTATGAAGCCGGTCCTGATGTGTATCAGTAATAAAAATCTGTCCGAAACGATGGTTGCCTACAAGCCGTATTATCTGCGCAACCCTGTCGGCATCGAACTTGTCAAAAATATCATCCAGCAGCAATATGGGCGAAAATCCTGCTTTCCTTTTTATATAATCAAATTTGGCAAGCTTTAGTGCAACCAGGTACGATTTCTGCTGTCCCTGCGAGCCAAGCGACCTGACTGAATAACCATCCATCTCAAAAAGAAGGTCATCCTTGTGAATTCCGACAGTGGTATATTCAAGTAATCTGTCTTTGCTTAAAGCCTCTTTCAGGATCCCGGTAAAATCTCCCTCGCTGAGATGGGACCTGTATTTTAACCTGACCTTTTCTTTCTGGTTTGAGACCATTGAATAGTACTCCCTGAATACAGGAATAAGCTCGTTTATAAGCATATCCCTTTCGGAATAAACAAATACTCCGTATTTTATCAGCTGGGCATCCCATACAGAAAGCATTTCATCATCATAATTATTTGACATATTGAAATCCCTAAGCAGCTTATTCCTTTGCTGCAATGCCTTGTTATAATTCAGGGCTGAATCAAGGTATTCTGCATTATACTGACTTATGATCTTATTCATGAATTTCCTTCTTTCTTCACTTCCTTCACTTATGAGGGCATTATCAGCAGGGGAAATCATTACAACGGGATATCTTCCAACATGATCCGACAACCTTTCATACTCCTTTCCGTTGCGCTTCAGCATTTTTTGCTTCTGCCTGTGGAAGGAACAGAATATATTATCTTCCTCCCCGTCTTTGACAAATAATCCCTGAATTATAAAAAATTCCTCACCATGCCTGATACTGACACTGTCAATATTGTTAAAGAAGCTTTTTGTCAATGACAGGTAATGAATAGCATCCAGGATATTTGTTTTGCCTACCCCGTTATTGCCGACAATACAGTTGATCTTTGAAGAGAACTCCAGATCGGCCTGACCGTAGTTCTTGAAATTAGTGAGAGAGAGTTTTTTAAGGTACATTTTTAGGTTCGCGGTTCGGGGTTTGAGGTACGATGTATGAAATGACTATTTACCCTGCTAAGTTATAAAAAAAGAAACTGTTAACAACATTGTGATTTTAAATAATTGATATTTAATACTTTATGTTACAAGATCTTAAAATCCTTTTTTTTTAGTAATTATTTTAAAATCATTTTAAAAGCGCTACTTTTGCGGAGTTATTTTTTTAAGTGTTTTAAGCATAAACTGTTATGGCAAAAAGTAAGAAAGATGATAATCCGCAGGGAATGAAGAATGTTGAGGAAACATTGTCCAAAACAGAACAATTCCTGGAACAGAACTATAAACCTTTGTTAATCGGTCTGGCTGCTGTGGTTGTTCTGGTTGGATTATTCTGGCTGGCTAAATTATATCTGACCAAAAGAAATGATGAAGCTCAGTCACAAATGTACCAGGCACAGAAATACCTTGAACTCGATTCGATAAACCTTGCATTAAACGGTGACGGCAATTATCTAGGATTTCTCGACATAGCTAAGGAATATAAATTTACAAAGGCAGGTGATCTTGCCCGCTACGGTGCCGGGATCTGCAATCTCCACCTTGGAAATTACGAGGAAGCTATTGATTTCCTGGACAAATACTCCAAAAAGGATAAAGTCATCGGATCGATAGCCATCGGTGCTACAGGTGATGCTTACGTGGAACTCGGTAACCTCGATAAAGGCATATCAAAATATCTTGAAGCTGCAGAATTTGCCAGTAATTCATTCAATACTCCATTGTTCCTTATGAAGGCAGCTGAGCTTTATGAAATGAATGGCAAATACCCTGATGCATTGAAATTATACGAAAAGATCAAGGAAGAATATCCCACCAGCACTGAGGGTTCTACTATTGACAAATATATTGCCCGGGCAAAACTGCTTTCAAAATAAATGAGCACATCTAATCTATCCGATTATAATCCGGCATTGGTTCCTGATGCCGGGAAAATGAGATTCGGAATAGTAGTATCTGACTGGAACCGTGAAATTACTCTGGCTTTGCTGGAAGGAGCCGTGAAGACTCTTAAAAAGCACGGCGCAACTGACAACAACATTGTAATAAAACATGTCCCGGGAAGTTTCGAGCTTACCCTGGGCGCCCAGTTTCTTGCAGAATATGATGATCTTGACGCAATTATCTGTCTGGGCTGTATAATTCAGGGAGAAACACCTCATTTCAGCTATATCTGCCAGAGTGTCACTTATGGAATAACCAAGCTTAATCTGGAATATAACATACCTTTCATATTTGGTGTACTCACTACCCTTAATCATGAACAGGCTCTGGACAGGGCCGGCGGCAAGCATGGGAACAAAGGGGACGAAGCAGCAGTGACAGCCATTAAAATGGCGGCTCTTCAGTTTGAAATGGAATGAAATCCTGCCGGAAATTTACCTCTGACATAGCCCACTATAGGGACAATATCCGCATTTATTGATAGTTTGTGTCATTCTGAAAGGCTCTTCAGCACTGAAAATTGTAGTTATCAATCCCTTTAGCCCCTCTAAGAAAGATCCTCTTAATATCTGATAATCCTCCAGAATAAACTCGCTGTTTTTTTCTTCCCTGATTTTAAGAATATCAGAGAATTTTTCTGCTGACAATTCCTTCACCTTGTATATGGATGGCCGGACAATGACGCCAGGATTTTTAGTAAGGTAGGCCTCACAGTATAACAATGTCTGAAGCCATCCGTCGAGCTCCTTTTTCCGGTCATCGGCGAATAAATCACTTACTGAGGCTATTTTTTGAGCTGTTTCACCTGTTTTGTAATCAACTATTCTTGTCCTCCCTGCAAGCTTGTCGATACGGTCAATGTTGCCGCCAGTCCTTATTTCTTTAGTTTCCCCTTTAAATTGAAAAGGAACCATAAAATTGAAGGATTTTTCAAGTTCAACAATTGTGAAAGGAGCAATTGCCCTGTCAGTAGTGAGGATCTTCTGAATGTAAATGAAAAGTATATCCCTTATTATAATATCATTACCATTGAGCGGCCCAATGAAATCTGAATTGTAGTTCTCATTTATTGACTGATCGATAATATTCAGGAGATGACTTTCATTTTTTATCAGTGCATCAATAAAACCGGGGGCTATTTCCCTGCTTACAAAATCACTGTAGATGCTTTTCATGATCCTGTGCAGTATCTGCCCAAAGACAGCGTGGTCAATTTCAGGGGTTATAACCTCAGGTTCCTTCAAACCATTGACGTACCTGTAGTAGAACCTCATCCTGCAACTCAGCCAGGTGTTGATTGCAGTTGGTGACAGGACAGCTTTGCTATCTTCATCAACATATAGGGATTGCAGCCTTTTTAAGTGCAGTTGGCTCTTTTCAACCTCAGTTCCGATTGAAGCAGGTGTCCTTATATCAAAGCTTAAATTCAGGACAGAAGGCTTTATTATCTGCTCATATTTCATCTGTGTCAGGAACCTGCTCATCTCTCCTGTTCTCAATCCTGTTGAATCAGAATTGTAAATGAATGTTACATTTTCTGCCCTGTGAAGGAGCCGGAAAAAATGATATGCGTAAATTGACTCCTGGTGATTTATTACCGGAAGGCCAAAAGCCTCCCTGATACTGAATGGAATAAATGATGACCCGGTGCTGACTGATGGCAGGATGCCTTCATTGACCGAAAGCATTATAATATTCCTGAAATCGAGTGCCCGTGTTTCCAGAAAACCCATTATCTGGACACCGGATAAAGGTTCGCCGGTAAACGGGACTGACTGATTCCTAAGGATCTTATCAAGGATCCTTATATATGTATCATTCCTGAAACTCACATCAGGAGATCTTACAATTGTCTCCAGCCGGTTAACTGACTTCAGTGCTGAATAAATAAACTCATTCTTAAGTTTCTTTTGCATGATCTGATCCTGGGAAGCTTCAGCATCATTTACATCCCCGGCCGAAACAATGGTCAGGATTTCCCTTAAATAATCCGAAAGTTTCTGCGGATCATCGATTTTTCTGAAGATAGTTTTAAGGATCTCTGACCTGCACAGGAAATCAGACGGGATCCGGATAAGGTTTTTTTCGGTTATTTCATCAATAATCTGTCTTTCATCTTCATCTAAAATATTCCCTATCAAGCTGATGCCTGATTATTTCAAGGACTTCCTGATAACCGAAATAAGTTCTGTCATTTTCAACCGATAGAGTTACGCTGAAGGTTGAGAAGAAGCTTGATCAGGCTGTAAACACCTGTCATTTTCAGCGGGTATCCCATAGTAATATTAATATCTCCGATATTCCCGGGAAGACTGGTAAGCATGGGAACAATAAGATTTTCATCAGCCAGGATCACTGCAGTATGATGCGCATCTTCCGGTGTAAGCCCAGGGATCTTTTCAATAAGGTCAGGGATCAGTTTTACCTGGGCAATATCTGAAGTCGTCTCAATAATATTCCTGGAAAGATTCGCATTCTGAGCAGTAAGAAATGTATCATAATCCCAGTCATCCGGCATATCGTTCCTGAATATTTTAAGATTTCTGTTCATGAACATCCCCGCAGAATTGAGTTTCCCACCCTTAATATAGGAGTTATCATAGTCCCAGTAAAAGTTAGCTCTGCCCTCCTCCCGGAGTTTTTTCATTACAGTCAGTTCGCATTTATTCAGAGCATTGAAACCTATGAAATGTAACTTTTCCCATTTTATTTCAGGTTGTTTACCATCCAGGTATTTTTCGGCGATATCCCTTAGTATCATTCCTTCATAAGCCAGATTCCCTGACCTGAGAATGTTTTTAAACCCTGAATAAAGTTCGTTCAGAATTGACCAGATTGATATAAATCCCGTCTTTTCAGGTGAATGCTTTTCAGGTTCAAAATTTTTCCAGAACCTTTTAATAATCTCAGCCTGCTCCTGGTCTATATCTCCGAACTGATAATCTATATTTTTGAAATCATGCACATTACGAAACAAAACCCTGAGCGTCGGTCATATATTTGTCGATATCGTCGAAATCATTGACAAGCATATCGCCCCAGAAATAAAACTCATCAAAGCTCTCTGCAGATTTGTTAAGCTCCCTGTACACTTTGTAAAGCTCGAAAAGAAGAATTTCATTATCGGCTACAACCAGATCCGAGAAAGAACCAAAGAATTCATTAATTGTTAAAATCGAAGGTGTCCATACTGGCTTATCAAGCAGAGCTGCAAAGTATTTCAGGAAATAGAGTCCTGCCCTCCTGCTTGGAAACACAAGACAATGGTTTCTAATGTCGCCGCCATTCTGCTCATATAAAAGCTTTGCTATACGCTCAAGAAAATAAACCATCGGCTGCTATATTAATAAGTGCTGGCTTGGATCTGTGATCCATGCCTTTTTTTTGTTTTACCCACCCCTCACCCCCTCCCAGGAGGGGATCATAGAGCCTCCCCTGCCAGGTATCGAGCTCCTCAAGCCTTTTTTCGATAAGTCCAACTATCTGGTCAGTTCTTTTCTTACCCCATACCTCCCTTGAAAGGTAACGCGGAGGAGCCTCACCCGTGAACCTTTCGACTACTATTGCTGGATTAAGCCTCTCAAGGAATTTAATAATAAAATCAAGGTAATCATCCCACGTAAAAGCTTCAAAATCCGAAGGATTGCTGTTATATTCATCTTCCATTTTTGTTCCCCTGATGATCTGGAGCTGATGGAACTTTACACTTTTCAGGGGCAATCCGGAAATTATTTCTGCCTCCTTAAGCATCTCTTCCCGGGTCTCTCCGGGAAGTCCGAAAATGAAATGAGCCCCGGTGTTGAGATCCCTGGCTGCAGAAGCTTCGAGCGCATCAGTTGCCTCTTTGAAAGTATGTCCGCGGTTAATCCTGATCAGGGTCTTATCATAGCACGATTCGATACCGTATTCTAAAAGCAGTATACATCTCTCCGAAAGATCCTTAAGGAGATCCAGTATCTCGCTGTTCACGCAATCGGGTCTTGTCCCGATAACCAGTCCTTTTATATCCTTATGCCTGAGAGCTTCATTATACAGATCAGATAAGGTACCTGGTGAAGCATATGTATTTGAATATGCCTGGAAATAGGCAAGATACGAGTCGGCCCTCCTGTACCTTTTCCTGTGAAATTCTATCCCCTCTTCTATCTGTCTGGTCACCGATTTTGAAGGTGTACAATATGAAGGATTGAATGCCTTGTTGTTGCAATAAGTACAGCCTCCTGTTCCTTTTGAGTCATCGCGGTTGGGACAAGTAAATCCGGCATCAATGGACACCTTCTGCATCCTTGAGCCGTAGACTTTCCTGAAATTATCGGCAAAGGCATTGAACCTGCGTTCATGACCCCAGGGGTAAACCGTTGATATTCTTTTCTCTTGTTCCATTCACGCAGAAACTATTTTATCAGCATCAACATACCAGAGGTATGCTTCTGCAACGTCATAACCCATTCCGGCAAGGATCTTCCTGTACTGCCTTATCTGGTTCAGGTAGCCCTGACTTTCTTCACCGAATTTGAAATCAATAATTGTAGCCCTGCCCTCTTTAATAATAACCCTGTCGGGACGCCTGGTGTTTGAATCGGGCATAAGAACCGATGCTTCATTTAAAACTATATTCCCTTTATCAAACCATTTCCTGGTAACGGGCTGGTTAATAAGATTGTTTATCTTCTCTATGATCCTGGCTTGGTCAGATTCATTTATTACTCCTTCAATGACCTTTTTCCTTACAGAGGCTTCTACATCATCAGATGAGATAATCTCACTGAAGATCTCATGCATTATTTTGCCGTAGTTTATTCTTTCGCGGGCACCTGATTTATCAATAGAGAAATAGTCTTCCCAGTGGAGCTTCAGCTTAAGTGAGCCGGCATTATCATTTACCGGATAACCATTGACTCTTAACCCGCCGGGGATCTCCCTGTCGTAATGAACTTCAGACAGAATACCAAATTCGAAAATCCTGGTCAGCTGATCATAATGGTTGTTAAGAAAAGTATCTGATCCGTCAGGATGATTTCCCTTAAAAGTAATTGCATCCCTGATTACAGCTGCGATCCGGTTCTCTGTACGGGGCTGACCGGGAGCAAATCCAATTATTGCATTTACAGCCCTTGTAAAAGCAACATACAACAGATTAATATTATCAAGGTAAGCTGAGTATTTTTCTTCAAAATACTGTTCCGCAAAAATCGTCTCAGCAAGTTCACTAGTGTACCTTACAGGCACAATGCCCAGCTTATTGAAAGGTGGATAACCGGGTATTGCCCAAAGAATATTTGAATGAAAACTTTTATGATCCAGATTCCACGACAGAAATGGCAAAATAACAATTCCGAACTCAAGACCCTTTGATTTGTGAATTGTCAGAACCTTCATTGAATCCTGCTGTTCAGGAACAGATATTGACTTTTTGACACCTTCCGATCCCCACCACTCAAGAAATACAGATATTCCGGGATTTCTGGATGAAGAATGGATTATAATGATATCCTGGAAACTGTTCAGGAATGCTACATTGAAAGAATAATTGCCAAGGCCGAAAAATCCGATTGTCTTCTCAGTGATATTCCACAGGGTCAGATACCTTATGCTGTTTAAGAATTCTTTATAACCTTCAGGAAAGAAAGCTGTTGAATATTCAATAAGCTCCTCACCAATCAACGGAATTTTTCCGGCATCATTTTTCCCGGTTGCCAGAAGGTAATACCTGAGCATAAGAGCTCTGGCAATCATATCTTCGGGATTGTCAAGGACCTTAAGAACCGCAATAATGAAATTCACCGCAGGAGAATTTGCCAGAAGGAGAGATTCGCCTGATACGATATTATAGTTATACCGGTTCCTTTTTTCAGCAGGACATGATCCACTATAGTCTATTATTTCTTTCAATATCAGCACACCCTCTTTATTGTCTCTTACAAGGATCCCGATGTCAGACGCACGGAAGCCCTTATCCTGAATTGATTCAATAACTGACGGGAGAAGCTTCAGAACCTCCTCCTGCCATGATGATTGGTCTGTGTTGTCTACAAATTCTATCCTGACATAACCGTTCTCTTTTTTACCCGGATCGATCTGAACAGCCTCTGAAAAGAGTTCACGGAAAGCAGTCACTGGCTTATTTTCAGACAACCCGGCATCTATCTGGTTGGGGATAATTGAAAAAAGAGCATTATTGAACCTGATTATGTTGGAACAGCTTCTGTAGTTCGTATGAAGAGGTTTTGATATATAGCGTTTGTTATCAACCTCTTTCTTAAGATCACGAAGGGTACGCCAGTCACTGTTCCGCCATCTGTAGATTGACTGCTTAATATCCCCTACCACAAGGTTTTCAAATCCCTGGGCCATGCTGTTGTCTATGAGCTGCCTGAAGTTTTTCCATTGGATGATCGATGTATCCTGAAACTCATCAATCATATAATTTTCGAAAGTATTGCCAACTTTCTCGTAGATAAATGGTGTCTGATCCTTTTCAGTTATCTTGTAAATAAGCTCTCCGGCATCTGATAATAGAAATATGTTTTCATCCCTGGTGATGAGATGAACCTGGCTCAGAACATCAGATAAGATCCCTAATATATAGATGTATGACAGGATAACATTCGCCGTTTTATGAAAGACTATGTTTTCATCATAGTAATTAACAACCTCCCTCACCGATTCTTCAAGGCCAGCCACTATGGCCTCTGTAAGGGGAGCGGCATGTGGTCCGGATGACCATCGTGGAGGGTTCCCCAGTGCTGCCCTGACATAAGTATTCGGCGTCTTGATCTCACCGTCAGCAGCGGACCGTATAAATCCGGGAACCCCCTTACCTTTTTGATAAAACATATCATCAGACAGGTTATATAAGTCAATTATCCTGAGGCATTTCAGACTAATCTCCTTTATATCCCTGCTGAATGATAATGTGATCGACTTCATTTCCTTTCTATAGGATTTCAGAAGCTCCTTATCCTGAAGTTTTTGCTTTTCCTCCTGAGAAAGCAGCTTGAAATTTTCGTTGAAAAGCTCACCTGCCAGTCCGATAATACTTTTTTTAAGGTCCCATGTTTTTCCTTCCTCAATATTGTTCCTGGCGAAGTCCAGAAGCCAGTTTTTTATTGTCACATCAGAAGCAGCCGAAGAGATCATCCTGTCGACAGCCGTGGCAAGGATACTTGTATGGTCAATCTCAATGTCGAAACCGGAATGAAGTCCGATATCACGTGCAAATGCCCTGACAATCTTCTGATAGAAACTGTCGATAGTGCTTACCGAAAACCTTGAAAAATCATGCAGGATTGAATAGAGGATCTCTTTGGCTTCCCTCCTGATTGTCTCCCCCGATTTGCCTGTTGATTTTATAAGATCATCCAGATACTTTGAATTTTCACCTACAGCCAGCTTATTCAACTCTTCAAGGATACGCCCTTTCATTTCGGCAGTAGCCTTATGGGTAAAAGTTACTGCAAGGATTTTCCGGTAGTTTAACCGTGATCTGAACAGCTTTTCAAGATAAATACCGGCAAGTTGATGTGTTTTACCTGAACCTGCTGATGCACTATAGATTGTTAATGTTCCGACACCCATAACCGGGTAAAGTTAGCCATTTTAATTAACTTTACGCGGTGAAAAAAAGAGTAGTAATAGGGTTATCAGGTGGTGTTGACTCAAGCGTTGCAGCCTGGCTTCTCAAAGAAAATGGTTATGATGTAACAGGGCTGTTCATGAAGAACTGGCACGATACAACCGGTCTTCTTCAGAGCGACTGCCATTGGGAAGATGACATTATGTTTGCGGAATTGGTGGCCAGGAAACTTGATATCCCGTTTGTTTCTGTAGATCTCAGTGGACCATACAGGAAAAAGGTAGTTGACTACATGTTTTCAGAGTATGAGAAGGGACGCACGCCAAATCCTGATATTCTTTGCAACAGGGAAATAAAATTTGACTCCTTTGCTGATGAAGCAAGAAAACTTGGAGGCGACTTTGTAGCTACAGGTCATTATTGCCGAAAGGAAATCATTGAATCAACAGACAAAAAAACGTACAGGCTTTTATGCGGCAAAGATGATAATAAGGACCAGAGCTATTTTCTTTGTCAGCTTAGCCAGGAACAGCTCGAGTACGCCCTTTTCCCTGTAGGGAACCTGACCAAGCCGGAGGTCCGTGCTATCGCTGATAAACTTGGCCTCGCAACAGCTCACAGGAAAGATTCTCAGGGGATATGCTTTGTAGGTAAGGTGCATCTGCCAACATTCCTTCAGCAAAAGCTTAAAGCAAAAAATGGATCAGTAGTTGAGATCCCCGCTGATTTTGATCATAATCTTTGGGGTGCAGGATTCCCACAGGACGGCATTGATGAAAATTACCTCATTGCAGCCTCAGAACCACATCATTTTACTGCCGGATCAGGCAGGTTTATTGGTGAACATAACGGTGCTCATTTTTTCACAATAGGGCAGAGAAAAGGAATTAATATAGGCGGCTATAAAGAGCCATTATTTGTGATAGGAAATGACATCACGAACAACCTGATATTTGTCGGTGAAGGGCAGTCACATCCTGGTTTGTACAGGAAAGGACTATTTATAAGAAGTGATGAAATCCACTGGATAAGGAGAGATCTTGAGATGAAAGAAAATGAAACGAGGGA
>CAVVBY010000009.1:0-110996 GCA_963746685.1 uncultured Bacteroidales bacterium | reverse complement strand
ATTTATAAGTTATATTTTTTAATAAGAGTTATCCATTTAGAAAGTTTAAAAATATGAAAAACAAAACAATTTCCAGACGCAGGTTTTTAGGTACGGCAGCTGCAGCAACTGTGCTGAGCAGTATACCTTTCAATATTTCCTATGCATCAAATCCTCAGGGCAAAAAGCCCAATTCAAAGGTCGGAGGTGTTCAGCTGGGTGTAACAACCTACAGCTATGGGAGCATGCCTCATAAGGTAGATGATTGTATTCAATATCTCCTGTATGCAGGTGTTAATTCCATTGAGCTCAGGAATGTTGCTGAGGAAGACCTTGGTATTCCTCAGGTGCAGAGGCCTGCACGCGGAGTGGAATTAACTGAAAAGGAGAGGGCAGATCTTGCAAAAGCTGCAGGATCGTTAAAAGAGGAACAGCGCAAATGGAGGTTATCACTTCCGATGGAGAGGTATGCTGATATGCGTAAAAAATTCAATAGTGCAGGAATTGATGTATATATTACAAAATTTGCTCCCTCTGCCTGGTCGGATGAAGAAATAGATTATGCATACAACGCAGCAAAAGTACTGGGATCGATAGGTATTACAGATGAGCTCACGCGAAGCAAACTGTCATGCGTCTGGGCAAATTTGCCGAAAAGCACAACAGCCTGGCAATGTTCCATACTCACGGCCAGGTTGCCGATCCGGGCTTCTCCTTCGATAAATACCTTGCATATTCACCTGCAAATATGCTCAACCTCGATGCCGGCCACTATTACGGAGCAACAGGTTTGCATCCGAACGATGTGATCATAAAATACCATGACAGGATGCGGAGCATTCATATTAAGGATAAGACAGGTCCGAAAAATGCAACTCCCAATACAAACAAGCCTTTTGGTGAAGGTGAAACCCCGATCGCAGATGTTTTGTTACTGCTGAAAAAGGAAAAATGGCCGATCACAGTTGATGTTGAACTGGAGTACAGAATCCCTGCAAGGTTCTGATGCAGCAAAAGAGACTAAAAAATGCATCGACTACATGAGAAATATTCTTGATTAAAATCAGGTATGAACTCTCTGAGATCAGTATTTTTAGTTGCGTTATTCCTGGTTTCCTGCTCCACAGTGAAACCTGGTTTATCCGGAAAGGAAGAAAAGACCGGAGAAGAAAACAAGACAGATTCACGCAGAAATATTCCGGAGAGATCCGGAGTAATTAATATCAGGAATTCGTCAGTTCCTGTATACCAGGATATCTACGATATGATCCGGGGAAGGGTTGCCGGTGTTGAAGTGTCGGGTAAGTCGATAAAGATAAGGGGAACTAATTCATTGAATGTAAGCACTGAACCTCTCTTTGTTGTCGACGGAGTAATAGTTAAGGAGATTGATGATATAGCCCCTGAAACTGTAAAATCAATTGAAGTTCTTAAAGGACCGATGCTTCAGTTTACGGGGCAAGAGGATCAAACGGTGTAATTGTAATAACGCGCAAAACAGGAAAAGACTGATTCGACCACCCTGGATATACGGGCTCCAGCAATAATAACAAACACATAATTATGAAATCCAACAGACGTAATTTCATTAAAACAATGGGAACCGGTGCTGCCGGGCTCACTATTGGCGCAACAACCATTAATTCAGTATCCTGTTCATCCCAGACATCCGGCAATCCGGAGGATGACGGTCAGATTTTATTTATCGGCGACAATATTGCTCTTGCTGACACTCAATACGGGAAAGTGAAGGGATATGTGCTGAGAGGGATAAACTATTTTCTTGGAATTCCTTATGGGGCAGATACTTCAGGTCCCAACCGGTTCATGCCTCCACAGAAGCCAAAATCCTGGACCGATGTTTTTCCGGCTGTCTGGTGGGGCAACTCTGCACCTCAGATAATGGAAAAGAGATATTCAAATGTATATTCTTCATTTGCTGATCACTGGAATTATGATGATGTCAGTGAAGATTGCCTGAGATTAAATGTATTTACTCCTGCAATAAATGATGGTAAAAAAAGACCGGTAATGGTCTGGCTTCATGGCGGCGGATTTGTGAACGGTAATGGGATTGAGCAGGACGGTTATAATGGAGAGAATTTCTGCCGTAAAGGAGATGCAGTATTTGTTTCAGTAAACCACAGGCTGGGTCCGCTTGGATTCACCAACCTTGCAGCTGTTGGCGGTGAAAAATATGCTGCCTCTGGCAATGTCGGAATGCTTGACCTTGTTGCAGCCCTGGAATGGGTCAGAGATAATATCACCAACTTCGGTGGTGATCCGGGGAATGTTACAATCATGGGCCAGTCAGGCGGCGGAGCAAAAGTAACAACACTTACTGCCATGCCTTCGGCAAAAGGATTATTCCATAAGGCAGTTGTTCTGAGCGGTGCCGGAATAAAATCGGGTGAGAAGGAATATTCGGAAAAGCTTGGTGCATATGTTCTGAAAGAAGCAGGTTTTTCTGCAAATCAGATTGATAAGCTTCATGAATTGCCATGGCTTGAATATATTAACATAGCAAACAAGGCTTCAGCGAAGCTGGCACAGGAATCGGGTCCTGCTCCTTCAGGAATGCGCAGGGGATTTAATCCGGTCGTTGACGGGGTTATTCTTCCGCAGCATCCCTATTACCCTGAAGCTTCACCCTCATCGGCAGATGTCCCGATGATAATATGCTCGACAATGAATGAACAAGCTCCAAGCCGCACAATGCCTGAACTGGAAAATATAACTCTGGAAAAGGTGGCTGAAAATATTAAGACAAGAGCAGGATTTGGCGCCGGATTCGGAGATAAGGCAGGAGAGGTGGTTGAAGCATATGCAAAGGCATTTCCTGACAAAAAGCCTGTTGAGATCTGGTCGATGATAAACGGCAACCGTCAGAGTGTTGTTGCACTTGCAGATGCCAAATCAAAACAGTCACCGCCTGTTTATGTAGCGTGGTTTTGCTGGCAGCCTCCGCTTTTTGACAATCGCATGCGTGCTTTCCACTGTCTCGATATATGCTTCTGGTATTATAACACAGACCTGATGCTGACCCATACGGGAGGCGGTTCAAGGCCACGATTATTATCCGAAAAAATGACAGGTGCACTGCTTCAGTTTATGAGAACCGGAAACCCTGACGGAGGTGGTCTGCCCTCATGGTCAAAATACACTTCTGAAAACGGCGAGGTTATGGTGCTTGATGATGTAAGTGAAGTTAAGAATGATCCGGACCGGGAAGCCAGGAAAGCGTTACCGAGTACTTAGAGTTATAATTTTTTACCCCGTACCCCGTACCCCGTACCTGCACCGCTAATAGTATATTAGAAATCTCAGTAATTGATTAAAATTAAAGAATAACAATTCTCAAATTATGAAAAACAAATTAGCTCTCATTATCCTGTTTGTTTCGGCAGGTTTGATAATTAATGGCCAGACAGCAACAAATAATCTTCCAAAGCTGGGGAAAGATCCTATAAGTAAGGTAATTGGAGCAATGACCCTTGAAGAAAAGGTTTCCCTGGTTGTAGGTGCCGGCATGCGTATGCCAGGAGCCCCTGCAGAAATTTCAAAAGCACTTGAACAGATGAGTCCGGTGGTCGGACAGACTCAGGATCAGGTATCTGGAGCCGCCGGTACAACCTATGCTATCCCACGGCTGGGGATCCCCTCCATCGTGGTTGCTGATGGTCCGGCTGGTCTGAGAATCAGTCCCACGCGCCAGAATGACAAAAACACCTATTATTGCACAGCTTTCCCTGTGGCAACCCTTCTTGCTTCAACGTGGGATGTTGACCTGGTAAATAAGGTTGGACAGGCAATGGGCAATGAAGTTCTTGAATACGGAGTTGATGTATTGCTCGGCCCCGGAATGAATATTCACAGGAATCCTCTCTGCGGAAGGAATTTTGAGTATTATTCCGAAGATCCATATATTACTGGAAAAATGGCTGCTGCGATGGTTAATGGTGTGGAATCGAACGGCGTAGGCACTTCCACTAAGCACTTTGCTGCAAATAATGCTGAAACAAACCGTAACTCGCTGAACACAATAGTAAGCGAGCGTGCCCTGCGTGAGATTTATCTTAAAGGATTCGGAATGGTGGTGGAGGAAGCTCAGCCCTGGACTGTTATGTCGTCCTATAACCTGATAAACGGTACATATTCTCCGGAGAGCTATGATTTGCTGACAAAGATCCTTCGCAACGACTGGGGATTTAAGGGCTTTGTAATGACTGACTGGTTTGGTGGCAGAGATGCAGTAGCTATGATGAATGCCGGAAATGATCTTCTGATGCCTGGAAATCCGAATCAGAACAAGGCAATCCTTGAAGCAGCCAAAGCAGGAAAGCTTGATATAAAAGTCCTGGATAAAAATGTGGAAAGAATTCTGAACATAGTTCTTCAATCTCCAAAGTTTAAAGGATATAAATATTCAAATAAGCCGGATCTGAAAGCTCATGCCCAGGTAACCCGGCAGGCAGCCGCCGAAGGTATGATACTTTTAAAGAATGATAATTCAGTTCTGCCCCTTTCGGGTGATATTAAAAAGATTGCTGCATTCGGGAATACTTCTTATGACATTATAACAGGAGGGACAGGAAGCGGTGATGTAAATGAAGCATACAGTGTCGCCCTGGTTGAAGGATTGCAGAACGCAGGTTTATCAATCGACGAAAATCTTAAGGTTTTATATGAGGCATATTTGAAAACTGCCAAAGCTGGCAGGCAAAGAGGTCGCGGTTTTATGATGGGATCAGCACCGATTTCTGAATTGACAATTAATTCTGACATCGTCAACAGCCTGGTAAATACTACTGATGCTGCAATAATAACGATCGGAAGAAACTCAGGCGAGGGTTCCGACCGCAAGGAAGGGGAAGGAGATTTTCTTCTCTCTGCTGTCGAAAAAGATCTTATTAATTCTGTCACTTCAACTTATCATTCAAAAGGTAAGAAGGTTGTTGTGATCCTGAATGTGGGTGGCGTTATGGAAACCGCCAGCTGGAAAGAGATTCCGGATGCAATTCTGCTGGCATGGCAGGCCGGCCAGGAAACCGGGAATTCAATTGCTGATATTCTGGTTGGGAAAGTTAATCCTTCGGGCAAGCTGGCATCCACATTCCCGGTAAATTATAAGGATGTTCCATCAGCTGCTAATTTCCCTGGCAAAGTAATCGCACAGACTCAGCCTCAGGCAAACAAAGAACCTGATATGGCAGCTTCATTTATGCGTCCGCAGCCTGCTGAAGTGACTTATGAAGAAGGCATATATACCGGTTACAGGTATTACACTACTTTTAAAGTTCCTGTTTCATATGAATTTGGTTTTGGCCTTTCCTATACAACATTTGATTATTCAAACCTGAAACTCAACTCGACAAAATTCAGCAACAAGATGACGGCGACAGTCGAAGTGAGAAATTCAGGCAAGAGTGACGGGAAGGAAGTTGTTCAGCTTTACCTGACAGCTCCGGGAAAACAGCTTGATAAGCCTGTAATGGAACTGAAAGGATTTAAAAAGACAAATCTTTTAAAGCCTGGTGAATCACAGGTAATCAGCTTTGATATTTCCAGGAAGGATCTTGCATCTTTTAATCCGAAACTCTCCTCATGGGTAGCTGAAAAAGGAACTTATACTGTAAAGATTGGGGCATCATCAAAGGAAATAAAGCAGACAGCAACATTTAATCTCGGAAGCGATATAGTTGTAAAGAAGGAATCTTCTGCGCTTCTGCCAGAAGGAAAAATTAATGAGCTGAAACCACTTTGAATCTGACGTAATGCAGTCATAATTGACAGGTATAAGTGAAAGTAATGCCTGGTGTCCCGTAAATCTCTGATATTACATGAAAATAAGCATATCAGGAAATCATCCATTCGCGGATGATTTCCTGATATTGGTCAAATTAAATAACAGTTGTCTGTAATATTATTTAATTTAGCTTATAATGTTACTATGCAATGCCTGGCTCACTGGGAGACATTTTCCTAATTCTAATTTTTTCCAGGGAGTAATTTTATCAGCGTAATTTGATCGGGAAACCTGAGGTTTCTGTACGATTTTTGAAGTGAATTTTGTTTAATGAATAAATGAAAAGGTGTAAATTAGATTGTTTTTTCAGTGAATCAGCTAAAACGACCTGTTTATTAAAGTAATATCTGATGAGATATATAAAGGGTTTATTATTTTTTGCAGTCTTTTTATTATCAACAAATTATGTTAAGGCTCAGGCTGCCTGTATTACACTTTCTTCGGGGATCGGAACGGATGATCAGAAAGTTTGTGAAGGCACCACTATTATACCAATCATTTATACTCTTGGGGTAGGTGTTTCGTCAGCCACTATAGCACCAGCACCTCCCACTGGGATTACCGGAGTATATAGTACTGGCTTTTTTGTTATAAGCGGAACGCCAACATCTGTAGGGAATTATAATTATACAATAACTACGGTCGGAATTTGTACTTTGCCAAATAAAGCCTCCGGAACTATAAAAGTCACCGCTTTACCATCAGCCACGATATCTTATACCGGATCTCCATGGTGCAGTAATGCAGGAGTCCAGAATGTTACTTTGACCGGGACAACAGGCGGTATCTTTAGTGCAGCGCCTGCAGGGCTGAGCATCAATGCTTCCACTGGAGCCATATCTCCGGCCACAAGTACAGCAGGAACCTACACAGTAACCTACACGATACCGCCAACAGTAACCTGCGGAATTGTCACAGCAACGACCACAGTTATCATCACAACCTTGCCAACAGCTACAATCTTATATGCAGGTAATCCATACTGTAGAACACTTGCAGCGCCACAGCCTGTGACTTTGACTGGTACACCGGGCGGTACTTTTAGTGCTTCACCTGCTGGTCTTAGCATCAATGCTTCCACAGGAGCCATAATTCCAAGTACAAGTGCAGCAGGGACTTATATTGTGACTTATACTATACCCGCTGCAGGAGGCTGCGCAATTGTTACAGCAACGACTTCAGTTAATATTGTCACTTCTCCGACAGCAATAATTTCCTACGCGGGAAATCCATTCTGCAAAACTCTTTTAACTGAACAGCCGGTAACCCTTACAGGGACACCAGGCGGAACTTATAGTGCTGCACCTTTGGGGCTGAGTATTAATGTAACAACAGGCGCTGTTACGCCAGTTACAAGTACAGCTGGGACTTATACAGTAACCTATACAGTAACAGTAGTTGGTTGCGGAGTTGCAACATCCACCACATCAGTAACCATAACAGCTTTGCCTGCAGCAACATTTGATTATTCAGGTACACCTTATTGCAGCAATGAAGCTGATCCATTGCCAGCCTTTAACGGGGGTGGGATAGCAGGTACATTTTCATCAACGGCAGGTCTGGTATTTGTAAATACAGCGACAGGTCAGGTAGATTTGTCAGCGAGTACGGCCGGATCATACACAGTAACAAATACCATAGCAGCAGCTGGCGGATGCGGAATTGTAACCGCTACTGCACCGATAACTATTACAGCTTTACCTGTCGCAACTTTCAGTTACACAGATACACCGTATTGCAGTAATAAACCTGATCCATTACCAACCTATAGCGGAGGAGGAGCAGGTGGAGTATTTTCATCAACAGCAGGTCTGGTCTTTATAAGTACAGCAACCGGACAGGTGGACTTATCGGTCAGCACACCGGGTACCTATACAGTAATCAATACAAGGGCAGCAGCAGGAGGGTGTAATGTTGTAAGTGCATCGAGCAATATTACAATTACTCAACTGCCTGTGGCCACTATCTCATATGCAGGAAATCCATTCTGTAATACAATTGCTGGTATACGGCCAGTGACCCTGACAGGTACACCAGGTGGTGTTTATAGTGCAACACCTGCAGGGTTAACAATTAATTCTGCAACCGGAGCTATTACTCCTGGTACCAGTACTGCCGGCACCTATACAGTAACATACACAATAGCAGCAGCAGGAGGCTGCGGAGTTGTAACGGCAACGACAATTATTACAATTAATGCCACTCCGACAGTCATAATAACAAATCCTGCAGCAGTATGTACACCAGCAACAGTAGATCTCACAAATCCGGCTTTAACAGCCGGTTCGACACCAGGACTTACTTATTCTTATTGGACGGATGCTGCAGCAACTATTGCTTATACAACCCCTTTAACAGCCACAGCAGGAATATATTACATCAAGGGGACAACGATAGCAGGCTGTTTTGATATTAAACCTGTGGTGGTTACAATTAATCAGTCACCAACTGCAACAGCCTCAAATAATGGTCCTGTTTGCGAGGGATCACTCTTAAGCCTTGTTGGTGGTCCATCCGGAATGAAAACTTATGCGTGGACCGGACCTAATGGTTTTACTTCCAATCTCATGAGTCCGACAGTATCCGCCTACTGCAACATTAGCAATGGCAGGTGTCTATACCCTAAAGGTTACAAATGCCACAGACTGTCCAGGATACTGCCACAACAAGGGTATACGTCTATACAGTACCTGTTTCAAATGCAGGTACCGGGGGAACAGAATGTGATCTGAATTTTGTTTTGAATGCATTACCAAGTGTTGGAATTGGAACATGGACTATGGTTTCAGGACCCGGGACAGCTTTATTTACACCAAATGCAAATTCCCCATCTGCAACGGTCACTGTTTCAGCATATGGAACGTATACATTCAGATGGACTGAAACAAATGTGACCTGTACCAGTAGTTCTGTAGTTACTGTGAATTTTTACCAGCAACCGCTGGCCAATGCCGGTACAGGTGGTGATGAGTGCGATCTGGACTTTGTCCTGAATGCTATTCCAAGCATTGGTATTGGGACATGGACAATGACCAGTGGTACGGGATCCGCAACTTTTCACTCCTGGTGCGAATTCCCCATCAGCAACTGTGACTGTTTCTGAATACGGAACCAAAGAATTCACCTGGATCGAAACCAATGGCCTATGTGCTGGTACTTCTGTAGTATATTGTTAATTTCTCACCAACAACCTGTTGCAAATGCCGGATCAGGAGGAAATAACTGCGGACTTGATTTTAATCTCAGAGCCCTACCGAGTCTGGGTACAGGTACCTGGACCATGGACAGCGGGCCGGGGAATGCAACTTTTAGTCCTGAATGCAAATTCTTTTGCAGCAAAAGTTACTGTCACAGCTTATGGAACATATGTTTTCAGGTGGACAGAGGTTAAATGGTACCTGTTCGAACAGTTCAACTGTATCAGTGACATTTTTTCAGCAGCCATCAGCGAATGGAGGGCCCGGAGGAGATAAATGTGATCTGAATTTTGTTCTGAATGCAGTTCCGGGGGCTGGAACCGGAACATGGTCAAAGGTCAGTGGTCCGGGAAATGCAACATTTAGTCCGAATGTGCATCAATCAAACGCAACAGTTACATGTGAGCCAGTTTGGAGCTTACGATTTTGCATGGACAGAAGCAAATAGCTTATGTACTTCTTCCGATATTATAAGAGTAACATTTCATGATGCTCCACAGGTTAATGCAGGGGCAGATGTGCTGCTATGCAAGGGCAGGAGTATACAGCTCAGTGCCTCCGGAACCGGATCTTTTGTCTGGTCACCGGCAAGCCCTCTTAATAATCCGAATATTTATAATCCTGTTGCCTCCCCTGATGTAACCACTGCATTCACTGTCACTCTGACCGATCCATGGGGATGCAAAAACAGCGATCAGGTAAATGTTGAGGTCAGGGTTCAGCCAGTTGCCAATGCAGGTCCCGATCAGGAACTTGATTTCACTTTCGAAACAAACCTGCAAGCTTCAGCACCTGGCACCAATCAAACCGGAATCTGGACTCTGGTTGCGGGTAAAGGTGATATTTCAGATATCCATAGCCCCACTTCACACGTCAGTGATCTTTCGCTTGAGAAGAACAGTTTTCTCTGGACGGTCACAAATGGTGTTTGTCCTGAATCTACTGATACTGTGAATATTAAAGTCAAAAACCTGATCATTCCAACATTAATAACTCCCAATCTGGACGGTAACAATGACTATTTTGTTATCAGAGGAATCGAAACTATGGGCAAAACATCACTCACCAGTATTTAACCGATGGGGTGCCAGGGTATTTGAGAAACATGAATATGACAATAGCTGGGACGGTGTAGATGATAAAGAAAATCCGCTCCCTGAAGACACTTACTTTTATATTTTGAAACCTGAGCAAGGCAATACTATTAAAGGTTATGTGGTGATAAGAAGATAAGATGGATTAAAATGAAAGGATTTATCAAATTCATTGCCATATTTTCGGTGTTACTTTTATCGGTAATTGAAACTTATGCCCAGCCGGTATGGGTTAAGGGAACACCTTCGGTAGCATCGACCGGGCCATTATCAATTACAATGAATTATGGGATCAATGTGACAGGAACAGTATATATTGTAGTTTATAACTATAACAATACTACAATATATTCCTCCTCAACCATAAGAACCAGGGCTCAACAGGCTCCAAGCGGCTACTGTTAGTGGCAACAGCTGTTCTTTCAGTAAAGACAGCGGATATTGGGAAAATTCTTCAGGTTGTTCTGAATGTTACGGATCCTGATCTAGTGCACACTGTTTATATTGTAGCGGACAATAGCAAAGGGGTGCTTCAGACATCACCTGTAAGGCTGAATGCAACCACACTTCCCTGTCCGGCAGCAAACGCCGGTTCAGGAGGAAATGAATGTGACCGGAATTTCGTCCTTAACGCAGTACCGGTTTTTGGAACAGGAATATGGACACGTGTATCCGGACCCGGGAGTGCTTCTTTTTCACCTAACGCAAGCACTCCAACTGCAACTGTAACAGTGACGGCTTATGGCACCTATGTCTTCAGATGGACCGAAACCCAGGGTGTCTGTAAATCGAGCGATGACATTATTGTCAATTTCTATCAGCCGCCAGTCGCAAACGCAGGCAGTGGTGGCAATGAATGTGATCTTGATTTTATCCTTAAGGCTGTTTCAGGTTCTATTGATGTCCATGGTACATGGTCGATGACAAGCGGAACAGGAACTGCAACATTCTCACCAAATGCCAGCAGTCCGACCGCTACAGTTACGGTCTCTGAATACGGAACAAAGGTCTTTACCTGGACGGTTACAAATGGTCCCTGTTCAGCCAGTTCGGATGTCACTGTAAATTTCTACCAACAGCCGGTAGCCAATGCCGGTCCGGGCGGAAATAACTGCGGACTTGAATTCTATTTCAATGCAGTACCAAGTTCCGGAACAGGAACATGGACAAAGGTAAGCGGTCCGGGTACCGTGACATTCAGTCCCAATAACCATGATCCTGGAGCAAAAGTGACAGTAACCGCATATGGAACATATGTTTTCAGATGGACTGAAGTAAATGGATCCTGTACAGAGCAGCGCTACAGTCACAGTAGGCTTCTTTGAACAGGTTTCCGCAAATGCAGGGAATGGCGGTGATGAGTGTGACCTGAATTTTGTCCTGAATGCTGTTCCGGGTGCCGGAACAGGAACGTGGACAAAGGCTAGGCGGTCCGGGAAATGCAACATTCAGTCCGAATGCTCATCAGTATAATGCCACCGTGACAGTTACTCAGTCAGGATCATATGATTTTGCCTGGACTGAAGTAAATAACAAGTGCACTTCAGTTGATATAATTCGTGTCGTTTTCCATGCTCCCCCTTCAATAAATGCCGGACCGGATGCAGCTGTATGCAGAGGAGGCAGCATAAGGCTTCAGGCTGAAGGTACAGGAACATTTCTATGGAGTCCGGGAAACCTGCTTAATAATCCGGCTATCCCGGATCCTGTTGCCACCCCTTTTGCCACAACAGTATTTACTGTTACACTGACTGATCAGTGGCAATGCCGGAATAGTGACCAGGTTACAATTGAAGTCAGAGAAAAACCAGTTGTAAATGCGGGACCAGATCAGATTCTTGATTTCCTTTTCGAGACAACACTGGAAGCTACTGCCTTGAATGGTAATGAAACAGGAGAATGGGAAATTCTTACCGGTACCGGTACATTTTCTGATAAGAATAGTAACAAAACCAATGTTGCGGAATTACGCTGGGAGAAAATAGAATATCTTTGGAGTGTGACAAATGGTGTATGTGCTGAATCGTCTGATACTGTCCTTATTAGAGATAAATGAATTGATCATTCCAACATTATTAACACCAAATGATGATGGCAATAATGATTTTTTTATTATCAGAGGACTTGAATCACTCGGGAAGACCAGGATAAGTATTTTCAACAGATGGGGCGCCATTGTCTATGTTAATGATAATTATACGAATAACTGGGACGGGAGGGATAATAAAGGAAATATGCTGCAGGATGATACTTATTTTTATATTCTGAAACCTGAAAAAATAGCAACAATCAAAGGTTATATTGTAATTAAACATTAAAATGAAAAAGATTATTAAGATACTTTTTCTGCTTATGATTCCTGTTAGTGTCTGTGGTCAGTTGACCCCTTTCACCAGTCAATATGTGCTTAATCCCCTGCTGCTGAATCCTGCTTCTGCAGGTAACAGGGGAGTGCTTAATGTTGCTGCATTTTACAGGAAGCAATGGGTAGGAGTAAAGGGATCTCCTGAAACAATGACACTTACGGTCGATGCTCCTTTCAGTGATGACAAGATGGGATTGGGACTTATTGTAGTGAGTGATAAAATCGGAGTTACCAAAGGAAACACAGTTCAAGACCAACTATTCCTACAAGATTAATGTGGGTAAAGGAAATCTGTCTTTCGGACTGGGGGCAGGACTGATTGTAACAAATACCGCATGGTCCAAACTGATCGTTCTTGATCCCGAAGATGATATTCTTTTAGTAGATACAAAAGGTTTTGTAGTTCCGGCTTTCAGTTTCGGAACCTATTATTCCGATCAGAGATATTTTGCAGGATTTTCAATACCCAAACTGATTGGTTACAAATACAATTTTGAAAAGAACAAATATGTTATTAATAATAATATGAGTGAATATTATTATTTATTAAATACAGGCTATCTTTTTGATCTTTCATCCAATCTGAAATTCTTACCTTCCGCACTTATTGTTTTTTCTCCGGGTGATAAGGTCCTCTATGACATAAATGCCCATTTCAGGGTGATGGATCGTTTCTGGCTCGGAGCTTCCTACCGAAACAATCGTGCATTATCAGGGATGTTCCAGTTTCAGCTGACCGATCAGATAAAATTCGCCTATACATATGACTATGATTTTGCCAAATTGCAAACATACAGTTCAGGTTCACACGAGATAATGCTCAGGTATGAATTCCGTTACAAAGTTGAAGCAATAAGTCCCTTGAATTTCTAATTTGTCAGTCATGAAAATAAAATATATCTCAGGCATTCTGGCTGCATTGCTTTTCCCTCTGGTTGTTTTTGGACAGTCGGAAACCTATTACAGTCAAGATTGCACAGATTCAATTCAAATAAAAGTGATGAATTTTCCCCTGTCTATTATAAAAATGGAATTAGTCTTCTGTTCAAACATGAACAGGAGTTTGTTCATGAACTATCTGACTCCTGAAGACAAGGGACTTTTAAAGATCAATCTTTGCAGATACTGCTTCAGGAAAGGTGAGACTCTTCTCAAAAAATCTGAAGACCAGATTTAATGACGGACCTGCCTCATTCAGCAAAAACGGTGATACAATATACTTTTCGAGAAACCTGAAAGTTGACGTGGATATTGATGAAAACTCCCCCAGGAATAAGCTTGGCATTTTTACAGCGGTGCTTGAAAATGGCGACTGGGGAAAAATACTTGACATAAGATTCAACACTGAATATTATAACATTACAACTCCTTATATTTCTCCTGACGGGAAGAGACTTTTTTTTGCATCTGATAATCCCGACGGCATAGGCGGCACAGATATTTATTACTGCGACTGGAAAGGTGATTACTGGGGCGATCCTGTCAACATGGGTTCTCAGATTAATACCACAGGTAATGAATCGTATCCTTTTGTGAACAGGGAAGGAGGCTTATTCTTTTCATCTGACGGACACCCGGGACTGGGGAGGAAGGATATCTTTTATACAAAACAATCAAATAAAAAATGGCTTCCGCCTGTTCATCTTGACGCTCCGATAAATTCGAAGTATGATGATTTTGCCTCATTGCCGATTCTGTTATGAATAAAGGTTTTTTTTCATCAAAAAGAGGCAATTCTGTTGATATCTATCAGTTTAAAACAAATATTCACCAGCTTTTCTATTGTGAAAACCAAAGAGCCAATCAGTATTGTTTCAAATTCTCGGATGAGAAGTAAAATACCTGTTGACGGAAGATACCTTCAGCTTGTTTGGAATTTTGGAGACGGAACTATCAGTAACCGGACAGAATGCAGAGCATTGTTTTAAGGGTCCTGGTAAATACAAAGTGAGGCTGGAAGCAGTTGACAGGAAAACGGGAAGAGTATTCTTTTCCAAATTGTCATATGATCTTGACCTCAGGGATATTGAACAGCCTTTTATTATTTCTCCGGCTTCGGGTCTGGTCGGAGAACCGGTAAATTTTGATGGAATGACATCAAATTTTCCGGGATCATCAATACTTAACCAGACATGGTACTTTGGAGACGAAAACAGATCAAAAGGTGAGATATTAAACCATACTTACCTTGAAAAGGGAGATTATGAAGTTAAGCTTGGACTAACTGTCAGGAATAACGAAACAGGTGTGATTCATGAAGCCTGCGCAGTAAAACCTATTAAGATCTTCAGTGATAAAATGGAAAAGGCGGCATTTGACAAAAGAGAAATAAAGCCTGCCCCGGTTAATAATATTCTTGATTATGATCAGGCAAAAACCGGGAATATGTATTCCGCTGAAAAATATGTTACTCAGGATGTTGCATACAAGGTTGAGATTATTAATTCAAAGATCAGACTTGCACATGATGATAAAGCGTTTAAGAATGTTCCTGTAAAATACACCATAAAAGAAGAATTCCTGCCAGGTGAAAAACTTTACAGCTATTCAATTGATGAAGAAACTGAGTCTTATGGCAACGTATCCCACGTTCAATGAAATATCTGGTCTGGGTTTTGAACAGGCCAGGGTTATTCAGGTTACCATAGATGATCCTGCAACCAAAGAACTGAATAATTTGAAGAAAGTGTTCGGAGTATCCTCTGATGTATTTTTCAGAAAAAATGATTTCAGTCTGACTTCTGCAGGCACACAGCTCCTGGACCTGGTTCTTGGATTTTTATCAAAATATCCTGCACTGAAACTGGAGATTGCATGCCATACTGACAATGTCGGATCGGCATCATCAAACCAGTATCTGTCGCAGAAGAGGGCTGAAGCAATGGTTAATTATCTTGCCAATAACGGAGTTAGCCGGCTGAGGCTGACTGCAAAAGGATACGGAGGCACCAGGCCTGTGGCTCCAAATTACCAGGAGTCTGACAGAAAAAATAACAGAAGAATTGATTTTACAATATTGTAGCTGGATCCATAACAGGTGGTTACCAGCCAGCCTGGGACAAGTCTACCTGGAGACAACCAGTTTTTGAGTGAACATAGTCATTTCACCGATTCCCATTTGTACTATATAAACACCCTGTCTGAAGTCAACCGGTACCTGTAACTGCCTGATACCTGGATCAACTTTACCATTATATAAGACTTTCCCGGTCAAGCTCACGATCTTTATAAAATCAGGATTGAAAGTCGGTTCATCAATTAAAATATTGACCATTTCACGGGCCGGGTTGGGATAGATCTTTACAATGAGATCTTCGTAATCCGATGGATTTTTATGCTTATAACCGAAAATTCTGAGCTCTGAAATATAGTTCCAGCTATCCAATGAATTGCCCTGTCCGACCAGCTTTACATATCTGAACTCTTTTTCGGTTTTTGAGGGAGGGAATTCAAATACCTGCAGATCACCCGAGAAAGCACATGATTTGGATTTTGTAAGAACCGGTTCCCAGTTTTCCTTATCGTTTGAACCCAGGACATCAAAATATGATTCTTTTTTTTGTCCGGGTTGAAAAGCCACTTTAATGTGCTGAATATTAAAATATCCCTTTAATTCCAGAATTATCCATTGGTCACCTCCGATTGCTGACCACATAGTGCCAATATTCCCGTCTATTGCATTGTAAGGGAGGTAAGGAGTCTGGTAATCACCTGCTTCTATCGATATCACCTCCGCCGTTTCCAGGCCGGGTTGATATGGCAGTATTTCAACAGGAATGGTCTTTGATTGTGAGGTTTTACCGTCACTGACTGTCAGTGTGAAATCATAGATTTGTTTTACATCGACAATTGGTGCAAGAAATTCGATTACTGAACTGTTGGTTCCAGAAACAGATATATTATTCGGGACTTTCCATGTGAATGAAAGATTATCCTTATCTGCATCATAGCTTCCGCTGGCATTCAATTCACCAACAAATCCGGAATAGGTACCATTAACGTAATTTACTACTGCCACCGGAGGGGTATTAGGAACAACCACAGGAGGTGGAACAACCACGGGAGGAGTTACAACCACAGGAGGAGTGACCACAGCATTGACTTTATTTGATACGGTCTGAGCGCTGATTGATGATGCCTGTCCGCCCTCAGATGTTTGTAGTGGATTGGAGGCAGGTTTTGTATATGCAACAGTCACATTGTCCCCATATACAACCGGTGTGGCAAGTGTCAGCATAACCTTAGTTCCCGAAACTGAGACAGAACTTATTGATCTAGCCGCAGAGTTCACCTGAACCATAAATGAAGAAACAGCCGGCACTATACTGGCAAGTGCAAGGCTGTATGTCATTTCAATTACTGAAGGAGCAGCGTTTTCGACAACAGAACTTTGATAAACAGGTAAAACTGGTGATGTAGGATTTCGAATCATACTCATAAGCACCAATACTTGGAGGATTGTTATAGGTATTACCATCATAATCAGTTTTCAACCCTATATCAACTCCTGCACCAATAGCAAGAGAACCTGTCCTCAGGTGAAAATCAGATGAAGAAACAAATAAGGGATCACTTGGAGTTGGACTATGGATATCCTGTCCCGTATCTGATTTATATTTTGTCCATTCGGCCATCGAATAAACAACCTTTCCTGTCTAGCCCACCTTATACAACTTCCTGACAATCTGTCTGATAGAATAAATTATAATCACTATGTTATTATTCCGTTAGAATTAATATGCAACATGAAAAAGAAGTATTTGCTGGCATTAACAACATTATTAAAAAAATATTATTTCTTATAGTACAATCTGATACCACCATCAACCTGTATAAGTGCATTATATTCCTCAGTTAAATTAGGATTGACCCCATAAAAAACATTATTGTTTATAAAGGATCTGAGGATATTTAAAAATAAACCATTCCATTGAAAGTGGTATTTTTTATAATATTATTATAAATATAAATATTACGTAATTGAACCTGCTTCATCTTTCCTGCATATATACCCTCTGATTTAAAACTTTCTACATCTATCCAATGACTTCAGTAATTCATCATAAATTAAATTATTTCTTATCACAACGTTATTATTGTTCCTGGCCAAAACCACTTATATCAACACCTGTAGTATGAAATCCATGATACAGAGTATTTCCTTCAATTATATATTATTCGACCTGTACATCCGCCCCATAAATATTTATAGAGACATTGTCTTCTTCCTGAATCATGATATTACATTATTCTCGAATAATAGTATTCGAATGAAATGCAATTCTACACCATACCCACCATTGTTCTTTAATTCCCAATGATGAATATTGCAATTCTTTACAATTAGACCTACATTTATACCTGGATAATCCTTCTGTTATTCCATAAAACCCGGATAGGCAGCTCCAATCCATCAATTGTTAAATATTCTTTATTATTTAGATTAATGCAATATTATCGTTGTGCCATTTCTACACCTGAATATCTTGTATTTGGATCAGTTGGTGAATAGATATAGATGTGATTTGAAATCCATGTCCAATCATATTCGACTGCTAAATCCCCTTTATACTTTTTTACTCTTCCCCAACTTATATCTCCATCTGTTTCCTTTAAAATAAATATTACCATCAAATCCGCAAGGCATAAGGATCAGTAAATAGTATTATTTGAATACCACACATTACCTGCATCATTAGTCCATGCTGTAACTTCATGAACCAAGTATTTTAGGAGCATCTCCTGTCCCATAAGAAGAAAATGTAATATAAGCAGAAGCAGAACCGTTGAAGGAACAGTCAATGTTTCTCTCCAGGTATCACCTTTATTAAAAAATATAGTGTCCCCTGGGGAGAAAGACGAAGCATTAACCTTTGCTATTGTCGCCCATGCCTGCGCATCTGATAGTCCTGTATTATTATCATTGCCGGTTGACTTAACATAATAATTCTTTGAATATGATTTTATTGTGATCCCAAGCATCAATACAACAAGCATAACAAAATACTTTATCCTGTTGGATGAGCCTTCGAATGACCAAATAGAACTCTGAATGGAGATTAATGCTTATCTTCATAAAAGGAGTATACTATTCCTTCATATTTAACAACTATGGTTTATAATAATCTGACTAACTAATATTTTAACGGAGAAAATTGAAATTTGTTTCATCGGACAAAATTAAGATTATATAATTATCTTACAGGACCATGGATTTTTTTATTCCACATATTTATTAACAAATTGCTTTAGTGAACATTGGAGAACAATCTGTAGACAGAAGACAGAAGTCAGAAGATAAAAGTCGGACAGACCAATTGATTAAAAGCTGATAGCTGAGAGCTGAAAGCTGAGAAGGCAATTGGGGGTGATTAGTGATTGGTGAAGCCAGAAGAAAGCAGTCAGCGGTCAGCTGTCAGTTGTCAGTCGGTCTTGCAGTCTTGCAGTCTTGCAGTCAAATCAATTTTATTTAAAAGCTGATGGCTGGAGAAATCACCAGATGAAATTTTTAAAAACTCTATCCAATTTCAATTTAAGTCGAAATATGTTTGCATAATACGCAAATAAGGTCTAATATTTGCATATACTATGGAAATAAATCGACATATTAATCTTCCTGAAACTTCATTTTTTCTCTTCGGCCCGAGAGGAACAGGCAAATCCACTTTTGTTAAAAGCCTCATAAGTAAGGATACTTTATATATCGATTTTCTCGATCCTGATACCTTCAGAACTTATACAGCCTTTCCTGAGACGCTGTTGAAAACAATTAATGCTGTTAATCCTGCACAGGTAATTATTGATGAAGTCCAGAAAGTTCCCCAGATCCTGGATGTAGTACATAAGATAATGGAAGAAAGGAAAATCCGGTTCATCCTTACGGGATCAGGTGCCAGGAAACTTAAAAAAACCGGAGCTGATCTTCTTGGAGGAAGGGCTCTTTATTGCCGGATGCACCCCTTCACGGCAAGCGAACTTGGATCATCCTTTTCGCTCGATACAGCGCTGCAGACCGGCTGATTCCGGTTGTTGAAAGAAGTCCCGATCCGGCAAAAACACTATCAGCATATATTGATATTTATCTTCGCGAAGAGATTATGGCTGAAGGTCTGGTAAGAAACCTCGGGACTTTTGCGCGTTTTCTTGAGATAATCAGCTTTTCACATGGTTCTGTCCTTAATGTAAGTAACCTTGCAAGGGAGTGCCAGTCCAGCAGAGGGATCATAACCGGATATATTGATATTCTTGAAGATCTTTTACTGGGATACCGTACTTTCTGTATTCACACGCAGGGCAAAGAGAAAAACAGCTTCGCACCCGAAGTTTTTCCTGTTTGATAACGGCTTATACCGGCGGTTAAGACAAAGGGGACCTCTCGATTCAGAATCCGAAATATCCGGTCCGGCTCTTGAAGGACTTGTGGGCCAACACCTCAGAGCATTTATCGACTATGCAATCCCTGACGTACGGTTGTATTACTGGCGTTCATTAGCCGGCAATGAAGTGGATTTCGTACTCTATGGCGGAAAAACCTTTACTGCAATAGAAGTTAAAAATGCCAGGGTGCTCCGGCCTGTTGACTATAACGGATTGATGTCGTTTGGTGATGATTACCCTGAAGCATCTCTGATGCTGCTCTATCGGGGAAATATACTGATGAAACATAAGAATATTCTTGTGGTGCCGGTTGAAACTTTTCTGAAGAACCCGGAGGATTTTATAAGAAATATATAAATGATCAATATCGGCATCACCGGCCTGGCCGGATTCACTGGTGACTGGTGACCGGTGATTAGTGACTAGTGATTCGTGACTGGTGATTGGTTATCGATATTGGTAATAGGTAATTCGGATTGGTTATTGGTGATTGGTAATTGATGATTGGTAATTGGTGATTGGTATTCAAAAATTTGAAATTTATTTTGTTTGATGATAATAAACAAAAATGTTTTATTGTAACAAACAATAATGTATATTTGTAACAAACAATAATTCATGCTGCTGAAGTCTGACATAAAAAGAATATGGGAGCTGCAAAAAGAAATAGTCGCCAGGGCTGAAACAGGTATACCCCGTGAGGCTTTAAATGACTTTACCATTCCGGCAAAGCATACAATCATATTAACCGGTATCAGACGTTGTGGCAAAAGCACCCTCCTCTATCAGCTTATTGCAAAAAAATACCCTGAAGCCTTTTACCTTAATTTTGACGATAACAGGCTCTACGGATTTGACAACAGTGATCTTCTGCGACTTGATGAGGTAATAAATGAATCAGGTTCCCGTATATTATTTTTTGACGAGATACAGGAGGTTGACGGATGGGAAAGATATGTGCGCCAGAAGCTGGATGAAAATTTTAAAGTAGTAATTACAGGGTCAAATGCCTCTCTGCTTAGCCGTGAACTGGGCACTAAGCTGACAGGCCGTCATCTTAACATCGAGCTTTTTCCCTTTTCCTACAGCGAGTTTTTGAAAGCAGCAAAGATGAAATCCGGTGAAGCATCCGTAATCCGGTACATCAATGACGGAGGGTTCCCGGAATATCTCATTTCCCGCAAGGAAGAGATTCTGTCTGAGCTCTTTGAGGATATATTGATACGTGACATAGTTATAAGATATGGGATAAGGGATATAAAAGGATTGCAGAGACTTGCCCTTTGGCTTATCTCAAATATCGGTAACCGGGTGACCGGCTCTAAACTTAAACAGACTGTAGGGATCTCAGCCACCAGCACTATAATGGAGTATTTCTCACATTTGGAATCAGCATACATGTTCAACTTTGTTCCCTGTTTCAGCTATTCCGTAAGATCACAGATGATAAGTCCGCGTAAAGTCTATTCTGCCGATAATGGTCTGATAACTGTTAATTCTGCCTCATTTTCTGACGATCAGGGCCGAAAGCTGGAGAATATCGTATATACCTGCCTGCGCTCAACATATACCTCCATTTTCTATTTTTCGGGGAAAAGCGAATGTGACTTTATTGTTACTCAAAAAGGGAAAAAACCTCTGGCATTTCAGGTTTGTAATAAACTTGACAGAGATAATCTTGACAGGGAGCTTGGAGGATTGTATGAAGCACTTACTTATTTCAAACTGAAGGATGGAATTATAATCACTCTTAATCAAACAGATACATTCAAGTATAATGGACTCACTGCCCGGGTTATACCTGTATGGGAGTTTTTGAAAACCTGAGTAATGGGTAGCAGGTTGTATGAAGACCGAATAGTTTCTTGCTCCGCTAAGATCTTATAATATCCAAAAAGCTGAATACTGTAATCTGTCCAGCTGGATACAAAGCTCAGAGCTACTATTGGAAAATTTACGGACGTTTAAAAATAACTTAAATGATTAAAATCGGCATCACCGGCCAGGCCGGATTCATAGGAACTCACTTTATAACTTCTTCGGATTGAAGAAGGATGAAGTAGTAGAGGATCCCATTTGAGGATAACTACTTTGAGGACAATTCAAAACTTGAGGATTTTGTCAGACAGTGCGATGTAATAATTCATCTTGCTGCACTGAACCGGCATAATGATCCTCAGACAATTTATGATACCAATATCCTTCTGGTTAAAAAGCTTTTAAAAGCTCTGGATTCGACAGGATCAAAACCTCATATCCTGTTCTCCTCATCCACCCAGGAAGAGAGGGATAATATGTTCGGAAAATCCAAAAGGGAAGGAAGGGAATTACTGGCCGAATGGGCAAAAGAAAATAATGCGAAATTTACCGGAATGATTATTCCGAATGTTTTCGGACCATTCGGAAATCCATATTATAATTCGGTTGTGGCTACATTCTCACATCAGCTGACCCATAATGAAGAGCCTAAAATAGAAATAGATGCACAATTGAAACTGATCTATATCGGAGAACTGGTTGAACTGATCTGGAAAGCAATAAAGGATAAGGATTCCCGGATAGAATATAAGATCCCTCATACTTCTGAAAAAAAAGTTACTGAGATCCTTGAGTTAATCAAACTTTATAAGACTGAATATTCTGATAAAGGAGTCTTTCCCTCACTGAATAATAAATTCGAAATCAATCTGTTCAACACTTTCAGGTGCTACATGGATATCCCAAATCATTATCCTGTAAAGCTGGTTAAGAATACCGACGACAGTGGAACTTTCGTTGAGACAATTAAATCAGGTCTGGGAGGACAGGTATCCTTTTCAACAACAAAACCCGGAATTACCCGCGGAAATCATTTTCATACAAGGAAGATTGAAAGATTTGCAGTTATAAAAGGAAAGGCACAGAATTCAATTACGACGGATCGGAACAGATAAAGTAATGAACTTCGATCTGGATGGAAATGAACCTTCATATGTCGATATGCCGATCTGGTATACTCACAATATTACAAATGTTGGTGATGATGAATTGTATACTATTTTCTGGATAAATGAGTTTTTTGATCCGAATGATCCGGATACGTTTTTTGAAAAGGTTTAAATCAGTTCTCGCAGAGTTGCGCATGAGAAATAACGCAAAGTTACGCAGAGATATATGACTGAAAATGATATTTCATATGATATAAGAGGTGCCGCATTTAAAGTTCACACTAATCTTGGACCTGGATTACTTGAATCTGTTTATGAATTGCATTGCTCATAATGAAGAACTTTATGGGATTACTTCTCAATTGGTTGGGCAATCATGTCGATTCTATAAATATGATGACAAGATGGAGATGGGATACGTATAGATTTACTGTCAATGATTTAGTTGTTGTTGAAATTAAGTCTGTCGATGCTTTAGCAGATGTTCATCATAAACAACTGTTAACTTATTTGAAATTATCTGGTAAGAAACTAGGTCTTGATTGATTAATTTTAACTGTTTGCTATGTTAAAAGAATGCTAATTGTAAGATATCGTAAATAACAGTTCACTGATCTGCGAAACTCTGCGGAATTAACTCTGCGAGAATCTGCGAGAAATAAAAACATGAAATCAAAACTTAAAGTACTAACAGTTGTTGGAACCCGACCTGAAATAATAAGACTTTCAAGAGTCATGTCATTACTGGATGAACATGTAAACCATATAATTGCTCATACAGGACAGAACTACGACTATGAACTGAACGAAATCTTCTTCAAAGACCTTGAACTCCGGAAACCTGATCATTTCCTGAATGTTGATGTCTCATCACTTGAAGCTTCAGTCGGAGATATAATCCGTAAATCAGGTGAATTACTAAGGAAAGAGAAACCTGATGCACTACTTGTCCTGGGTGATACAAATTCATGTCTGTCAGCATATATGGCCAAACGCCTGCACATTCCTATATTCCACATGGAAGCCGGTAACAGATGCTTCGACTTTAATGTCCCTGAAGAAATTAACAGAAGGATCATTGACCATATTTCCGATTTTAACCTGGTTTATACCGAACATGCCCGAAGACATCTCATAAGCGAAGGCCTCCCCCACCGTCGCATTTATCTGACCGGCTCTCCAATGTATGAGGTGTTGAATTACTACAAACCTAAAATTGAAGCTTCGACGATTCTTAAGGATTTAGTCTTTGGAAACAGCAAACAACATGCGGCAGCTGGTCCGCGCAGACTTGCACAGGGAGACTAAGTCGCTCAAAGGACGAACCGAAACCTGAAACACGAAACTATTTTCTTGTTTCTACTCATCGCGAAGAAAATGTCGACAATCCTGCCAATCTTATTAAAATTCTGACTGTTTTAAATAAACTGTGCTGAAATATATGGTCTTCCGGTGGTTGTTTCAACCCATCCGCGGACACAGGAAACGGCTTGAAAATGTAAAAGATATTAAAATGAATCCTCTGATCCAGTTCCTTAAACCCTTCGGATTCCTCGATTATAATCAAACTGCAGATGAATGCCAAATGCACTTTATCCGACTCAGGTACAATAAGTGAGGAATCAGCAATTCTGAATTTTCCTGCCATTTCATTCCGGCAGTCGATGGAGAGACCTGAAGCACAGGATGCAGGTACAATAATACTTACCGGATTTGATCCGGATGTTGTTCTGGCTTCAATTGAGCTGGCAATCAAAGAACATGATCAGAATGTTCCAAAATTGGTATCTCCCGATTACCTTGTTCCGGATACTTCATGGAGGGTATTGAAGCTTATCCAGGGACTATCATCATTATCAAATAAATGGCATGGAATACAATAAAACATTGACTCATGAACTCACACGGAGTCACACGATAAATCTGCGTACGCAAAGAGAGACGAATTTATTAATATCGCAGTGAGTTAACTCCGTCTTTACGAACTCAGTGAGAACGCAGAGGTTGAGACATGAATATTCAAATAAAAAAACCTGATGATTCCACACATCAGGTTTTTTGTTTCCGGTTTCCTTAGAACCATTGGTCTGGTCAAGGAAACACTCCCACCTTGTATTTTACTAATCTATGTCGTAAAAACTGAATTTTTTCATATAATTACTTACAGAGGTCCCAAGAACATCCTCTTTGTCAATCCTGCCATCTGAAGTCAGGAACAGCCTTACCGATCTGGGCACCTCCCAGATGAGAAGCAGCAATCATTCCTGATTTTGTGACTATGCACTCCTTTTATTGTGTCACCGATATAATCATAGTAATCCTTCAATAAAACCAGATTTAACTTTATCAACGACTCCAGGACCTTGCGCTGCAACTCCGGAGGAAAAATATCCGGATTTGTTTTGAACTTCTTAAGAGTTACATGTTTATATCCAAGGTAATGAATTGTCGATTCAGCAAACTGCCATTCTCCAAAACATCCTATGCAATTAACGGATAACCAGTTGTTTCCTGATTCCCTGCGTCCCAGGTCATTGATAAACCTGTTGAATTCAGATTCGTGGTGTATTCTTTCTGCGAATTTCATTGCATCATTCAATCATCATCCTTCTCAGAGGAATAATCCTTTGTAGGTGCTGAAGCACCACTGCCCAAGGCACATGAAAAGTATTGCCAGAAATAGAATTTTCATGTAAGCCGAAAATTTCTCTTTTCTCATAATTTCAAGTGTCAGTTTATGAGATAAAGATATTGGTAAACTATATGCATGTCAAGCAGCTAAAGCCCATCTAATGGGGAAATGAGACATGATTTGAGAATCGTTTGTCAATGATTTCAGGACATCTGCTTACAACTTCTGACTATTGGTAAAGAAATTAGGATAATTGGTCAAAAAGGGGGTAAAATTTACAATGAAAATGGTATTTTTTGATTGACCAGAGGTCAATATCTGTGAAATATTTAACAATCAAATAATTAGATATCAAAAAGCTTCATTTTTCAAAGAAAAGGTTAAATGGCTGATTTTGACTAACTGGCTGAGAATTTGGATGGAATTTGAGGAAAAGACAGAAGAAGCTATCAGTTGTCAGCTTTAGCAGTCAGCTTTCATTATAGACTGCAAGAGACTCGTAAGTTAAAACGCGGAAAATTATGATCTGCGTAAGCCTCTGCGAGAACTTGCAACTCTCTTTTGCGATCGCAGGATCTACGAGAATTACAGCAGAGCTAGCACATTAAGAACGCAGAGCTTTCGCTGAGCGCAAGACTCTCAAGAGCCTATCGGATCCACCGTCATTGCGAGTCTTCCAGTCTTCGGACTAAGCTTCTGCCTTTCTAACATCCGCCACAAACCCTCCATTCTTAGCCATTGTGACCTTAATTGTATCCCCTGATTTAACTGATTTTTCCGATTTCTTACAGTTCCATCGGTTCTTTGTCTGATTTCTTTGAATCGGCCCACATTTCAATTGTATAATTACCGGCTGGCAAGAAATTCAAGATTGATATCAACGCTTTTTCCGATACTGTTATTCATAACTCCCAGGAACCATTTGTTACCGCTTCGCTTTGCAATTGCCACATAATCACCCGGATAACCGCCAATGAATTTAATATCATCCCAGGTGGTCGGAACAATTTTCAGAAAATCAGATACCTGCTTTATTAAGAATATTATCCGGATGATCGCACACCACCGTAAGCGGACTTTCATAAATCACAAATTTTGAAAGCTCTGCTGCACGGGTATTCCATACAAGCGCAGGAGTTTGCTGTTTAAATTGTTCTTTTGTCACATTCAGAAATCCTCCCGGGGTGTAATCCATCTGTCCGGCAAGCATCCGTGTAAATGCAAGCTTTACATTATGCTCCGGACTCATCTTGTCTGAGAATTTATAATATTCATTACCCATCACTCCTTCCCTGGTGATCATGTTTGGATATGTACGGATAATTCCATCAGGTTTATATGCACCATGAAAATCGACAATTAGACTGATTCTCTGCCGCACATTTAATTATGTCATGATACCAGTTTACCATTTGCTGGTCGTCGCGATCCATAAAATCGATCTTGATCCCTGCGACTCCCCATTTTTGATAGATCGGGAAAGCCTCTTTATATGCTGCAGTTCCTGTTTACATCACTTGAGTAAAGCCATATAAGAATCTTTACATTTTTTGATCCTGCATATTCAATTATTTCCGGCATATTTATCTGAGGTGCCCATTTTGTGATATCTGCTTCGGGTGAATTGAATTTTCCGTACCATTGCCAGTCAACCAGCATATATGGCCATCCCATTGCAGAAGCCAGATCAATATATTGTTTAATAACCGGCATTTCCATTTTCACCTCGCCACTCCACCAGTGGTCCCAGGCACTCATCCCGGGCTTGATCCAGGATGGATCCTTAATTGCACACGGATCATTCAGGTTCTGAATTATTTCCGATTCGATCAGTGTACCGGGTGTCTCTCCTATCATCAGTACACGCCAGGGAGTATAAACCTCATCATTAAATCGGACCTTTACTCCTGTTTCCGGTTCACCGGGAAGGGGTACAAGCTTTGGTTGTCAGCTGATTTGTGTTCCCGTTTGTCCCAATGTAGAATGCTGCATAATTATCAATCTTAGCTTCAGTGATTGCCACCCAGCATTTATCATTATACTCCATCAGAAAAGGCATCCCGGCAATAGATTTTTCATTCAGGTAGCTTAGAGGATGCTCAAAGAATTCAGCCTCATTTGATGTGGAATAACCTCCGTACTCAACAATCCATGCTTTTGGATCATCCGGAATATTGAATGTTGTCAGTTCTTTCGTGATCTGCCTGTCCCCTATTTTTGCAGATCTGAATAACTTATACTGAAAAGCTGCCCCGTCATTGTAAGCCCTTACAATAAGCTCCATCTGACGCATTGGAGCTGATTTCTCTTTAAGATATAAATGGAATTCATTATAGTTATCAATAATCTCTGCATGTTTTGATTTCACAACCGGGATCCATTTATCATTTATGCTTTTGTTCCTCTGATCAGTCACAATGAAATTGCCGGTCATAGGCTCCTCATCTTTAAACTCAAAACCCATTGGGGATTGATTAATGATGCTCTGTCCTTTAAATGTTACAGAATATGTCAGCTTTTGTCCATTGCTGATGCTGACAACAATGGTATTATCAGGTGATTTAACGGAGAAATCCTGAGCCATGGTAAATAATTCCGGGGATCATTAAATAGAAACAGAAAAAAAAGTTCTGAACAGTTTTCATAATTTAAGGAATTAAAGATCAAAATATTTTATTTACCGCAGAGTTATAACCCCCAATCCCCTAAAGGAGGCTTTAATCATAACTCTTAATTAGCCCCCCTTCAGGGGGGATGGTGCGTAAAACTCTCCGGTACCCCTGTGGTTAAAGTAATAAAAAGTCATGTCTTATTAATATAATCAAGTACTATCTTTTTAAGAATATTCGCAAATTTAACATCAGGGATCTCCTCTTTTTTGAAATACTGCGGACGATCCCCTTCAAGAAGAGTAACCTCTTCGATCGGCAAATTGAATTTTCCTGAATAGATATATTTTATATTAGGATATGCATCACCTTCCGGACACAGGTATTCCTTAAAGAATTTATAATCCTTCAGATCATAATCCAGCTCTTCTTTTACTTCCCGGACAAGCGCTTCTTCGGGGGTTTCTCCTTCTTCAATATGGCCACCTATAAGATCCCAGTGATGTGGGAATGGGATACCTGGTTTTCCGTCCCTTAAGTAGAGAAGAAATTCCCCTTTATCGTTTTCGAAAATTATCTGTACTATTTTTTTCATAACACGAAATTTAGAAAATTTATAATGTGATTGGTCTGCGATTTGTACATCCCCCTACCCCCTTCAAAGGGGGAATTTGGACCATTCACTGCCGTTCGGTCTTCGCTCTTCGCTTCAGACTTATTTCACTACCATATCATTATCAATAAACCGTGAATTATAGCCTGGATTATCGCTTTAAGCTTCTCCTCCATCGTCCACAGATGACTTGTATCTTTATCAATAAGGTTGTTGTCGAGGAACCTGTCCTTTTTAAAATCGTACAAGCCGACAGGTTTATTCTCAACCATTTCCAGCATATGATCCTTCATAAAAAGCTGGTAGGTACTTCCGTTAGTGTTAAAAGCAAATGAGTCTCCCGAGTCATCAAAAAGATTGTTTCCGAAAGCAATATACTCACCGTCATAACTAAGATAGCTTAACACTGAGGGCATTATATCGATCTGCTGGGCAATCCTGTGCTTTATACCCTGCAGATCGCTGTCAGGTTTGTAGAATATTATCGGCATGCAATAGAAGCCGTAATTATTCTGAAACTCCTTCCTGACTGATTCATTTGTATGATCAGCTGTTAAAATGAAAAGTGTATTCTTAAACCATGGCTGTGTAAGCCTGTTTGAAAAAACTCCGTAAGGCATTATCAGTATATCCTACCACCTCCAGGATCGGAGCCGGACCCTTGGGAAATTTATCCTTATATTTCTCCGGAACCTTGAAAGGATGATGCGAACAAATTGTGAATACCGAAGCTAAAAATGGCTGCCTGAAGGTACTAATCTTTTTGCAGAAAAAACTTAAAAAAGGTTCATCCCACACTCCCCACATACCATCAAAGTCTTTTTCATCAGGATACTGATCAAGACCAAAATAATCGTCAAACCCAGCCATCCTGGAAAAGGAATCAAAACCCATTGAGCCATTTGGTGCTCCATGAAAAAAGGCGGAATAGTATCCTTTTGCTTTCAAAAGACATGGCAATCCGTTTATTGTATTATTGGCATAATGTGAAATTGTATACGGAGTCTCGAGCGATGGTACTGATGCAAATATTGACGGCATAGCATCAATCGATTTCTTTCCGTTGGCTATGGTGACATCAAATGTCAGGCTTTTGCTTATGAGTGAATCCAAAAAGGGAGAATATCCCTTATAAGTTACCATTGTCAAGATCTTTATTCAGCGATCCGATGTATTCCCTCGCAAAACTTTCAAGGATTATAATGACAATATTATCATTCCTGAATGTGGCTGCTGAATCAGGATATATAATGAGGATCATAGATTTCAGCAAGCCTCGCATTATCAAAGAATTCATATTTGACGAGCGCCTTTTTACCTATAGTTCTGATAAGACTGAAAGGAGTATTAAGCACAATCGCAACATCGCGGGGATTCTCAACATACCTGGCTGCGTTACTTATGCTTATTGGTCTTGTTGAATGTTTGTAGCCGCCCCGTGCTCCAATCACCAGTAATCCGGCTATTAAAGGAACCATCAATACATTCAGGGCATAATATAAGAACCGTCTTTTCATGACAGGCTTCTCTACCCTGACCTGGTTGTAAAGAAGAATCATCAGAAAGATCAAAAAGATGGAAAAAAGAACTATTGGCCAGTAATCTATCTGGAATTTAAAGAACAGCTTTACAAGGTTATTTTCATGTTCAAATGTCTGAAAAATATCGGACGTAGCTCGCTTAAGGACAAACCTGTAATAAATGTAATCACCGCTGTTGATTGCAATTGCTATTCCGTTTGTAATAAAGAAGAAATACCTTAGAATATCCTGATATTTATAATTGTACCTGAATTCAAAAGGTATAATATGAAAGAAAATAAAAATCAGGTTGATATAAATGGTTGCTGAAATATCGAAGAAAAGTCCTCCTTTTAAGATTATCAGAAGCCGGGAAAAAGGGATATCAGGGAACATCCTGAAATTAAAAACATAGAATCCTACTCTGGATAATGAAAACAGGAGCATTACAATTAAGATCCTGTATGCCAGAACAACATAGATATTTCCCGATCCTGGAAATCTTTTCATTCAGCAAGTGATAAAAGTTGCTGGGTGCTGGTTACTGGTTACTGGTTGCATGGTAAAAAACAATCAACAAGCAACAAGCAACAGCAACTAGCAACAACCAGCAAGCAACTAGCCACAAGTAATTTTAAGAGGCCAAATATAAGAAGAGATTGCTCAGTGTTGATCAGCAAGACTGACTTTTTTGATCCAGAGGAGTTTGGAAACTTCTGCTGCCGGACCAGATGGAGCAGTCGGACCAGCACCCATGTTTCCGCCAGGACCCCCTCTTCCGCCGCCGCCGCCACCACCAGCACCACCCCTTCCACCTCCAGCACGTCCTCCGGAGGGTATATCATTGCTCATCTGAGGAGGAGCCTGTCCTCCTGGTTTGTTTCCCATTTCAGGCATCCCTCCGTACTCTATACCTATTGTGGATGGCTCAAATCCTGCACCGCCTTCTGAAGTGATTAAGGAAAGCTTTGAAATTGGCATTCGCAGAGTGTAAAAAAGATTCCCGGCTTCATCATACTCCACTGAGCCGCTGAAGTTATCAGTGTTTTTTGCAGGGATCATATTTGGTTCAGGTCCCTGAAATCCTATAAGCCGGATAGTATTGGCCATTGCCAGGGGGCTTGCAGAAACCGAAGCACCTGAATTCCTCATTCCCGGCCCATTTGCAAACTTTGCACCAAGAGGGTAACGGATTCCAATCTCCTTACGCTGCTTGCCATCCGCATTGAACCAAACAGTTAATCCTTCCTGAAGGATCTTATACTGAACACCGGAGTCTTCAATTTTTATGTCGATGTAGATGTTATCCCTGTCATTGGAGATGTAATAAAGAAAGTTTCCCTTTTTAAAAAACACGTAATTTTCATCAGGCATCTTGAAAGTATTTGTATTAGCATCGCGCCAATGGCTCTGATAGCTTTTTTCATCCTGGCCATAAGCATTTAATAAAAACACCAAAGCAATTAAAGTAACTATTGTTCTCATTTCAGAATGTCATTTAGTAACCAGAATAAGGTGATAAATATTATAGACAATCATCGCTGGGAAAATATTCCTGGAAATAACTGTACCTCTTTGCTCTTATTATCAACATGAACTCACCCCCCAGCCCCCTCTTTAATCCTTAGCTACCCTTTATACACATCTCATCAAATGTAAATATATCGCCCTTCCAGGGCTTATAATATTATTGTTAATCTTATCTAAAAATAGATCGTCCCTATGGGACTGAATGCTGCGTCGCAGCATTATGTTTGTAGAAACATAAAATGACATGATTATGAACCCCGTAGGGGTGACATATTATATGTTGTTATAAATCTGCAAATTAACGAAATGTGTATATAAGGTAGAATCCTGAGAGAGGGGGTGTAATTCACTTGTTATTAAATGATTTCCCCTCTTTGCGAAGCATAGAGCGGACCGAGCGTTTATAATTTGCCCGAGGGCAAATTTAGTGAGGGGCCTGACTGCAGAGGTGGCGGGGGTGAGTTCATGAGGAATAGGAAGAATTTGTTATATATTAAAAAACCAGGTTGAAATAGAATCTATTCCAAACCTGGCATTTTTTTCGAACCAATATTGATCCTATCTGATATCTTTTATTAATTCCTTTTGATTTACCTGGCTGACATCATTCATATATTTTTTCATCCTGTTCCGTGTACCTAATCCGGCAATCATAAAAATCACCAGAAGGGCAGCAAGAACGTACATAACAATTTTGGTTGTTGCAGGATTTGCTTTCAGAGCTTCTGTCAATCCCTGATATAAAAGGTAAAGACCATACAGATTAACGCAGAGTGCTAATAATTGCTCCGAATATTGAATTTATTCCCGTTGTAAATCCAAGCAATGCGCTGATTGGCATCACAACCATTACAGAAGCAGACACCCTCAGGTTAGCTTCGAAATCGGTATTCCCCTTGCAAATTGAGGAGATAATAAGAATAACTACAGCACCGATAAATAAGACCGATCAAAGCTCCGATAACGTCCAGATCAGTCACCATTACTCCTATTCCTGCTCCAAATACTCCTAATCGGCCACCCAGACCAATAACACCCCAGAGAAAAACAATAACTCCGGCCACGACACCATAGATCAATGCTTTGATAACAGGTTCAGCCATTCCCCCTGAGGTCTTCATTGTTGAAAAATAAGACTTTTGGATTTAACAAGGTCTCTTTAGACTCCTTGATAAATGCATTAAAATCAAAAGAAGTAGTAGGTTCGCTCATAATGTTGAAAGTTTTAAAGGTTTAAAGGTTTAACTACGATCAAAATTCTGAAAAAGGTTATCTAAGTTAAAAGATAAATTTTAACCCGAATAATAAATTTCAGAAGTATTAATTTGTTCTGATTCTATTCAAGATAAGTATAACCGTACAGTCCTGATCTGTAGTTGGACAGGAATTCCTTCCCCTCCTCAAGTGTGATGATCCCGGCTTTTACTGAAGTTGTAACCCACGTTTCAACAGTTCTGACCATTTTCTTTGAATTATACTGAACATATTCAAGAACTTCTGCCACTGTTTCACCATCAATTACCTGGTCAATCTTGTATCCGTCCTCATCGACTGACACATGCACGGCATTTGTGTCCCCAAACAGGTTATGAAGGTCACCAAGTATCTCCTGGTAAGCACCTACAAGAAAAACTCCAAGATAATATGGCTCCTTACCTTTGAGCGGATGGACCGGAAGATGATAGGGTGAATTGGTTGTGGAAATAAAATTATCGATTTTACCATCCGAATCACATGTCATATCCTGGATGGTTGCCGACCTCACAGGTTCTTCATTAAGCCTGTGAATAGGCATGATCGGAAATATCTGGTCAATTGCCCATGCATCGGGAAGCGACTGGAAAAGAGAAAAATTACAGAAATACTTATCCGACAGTATCCTTGAGATCTGCCTGAGTTCGTCAGGTACATGCTTTGTAATATTGGCAAGCTGGTAAACACGGCGCGCGATAGACCAGAAGAGTCTTTCAATCTGGGCCCTGGTCTTCAGGTCAATCAGTCCCAGGCTGAACCTGTCAAGGGCTTCTTCCCTTATCTGCTGGGCATCATGCCAGGTTTCGAGCATCCTTGGCTGATTTACATTATCCCACAGAACAAAAAGTTCCTTTACAAGCTCATGATCATTTTCATTAACTGTTTCCTCCTCATCCCACGATGGCAAGTGTTGTAGTCTCAAGAACTTCGAAAATCAGCACCGAATGATGAGCTGCCAATGATCTTCCCGATTCGGTAATTACATTCGGATGGGGTATATTATTTTTATTTGCAGCATCGACAAATGTGCTGATCGAGTCATTGACATACTCCTGTATCGTGTAATTCATACTGCTTTCGCTGTTTGACGAACCTGTTCCGTCGTAATCAACGCCAAGACCTCCACCGATATCAACAAATTCAACATTGAATCCCATCTTGCGCAACTGAACATAAAACTGCGAAGCTTCCCTCAGAGCTACCTTTATCCGGCGGATCTTGGTGACCTGGCTGCCTATATGAAAATGTATAAGCCTGACACAATCTCTCATTTTGTTTCTTTCAATGAAATCGATTGCTTCGAGCAGTTCACTCGATGTAAGTCCGAATTTGCTTATATCACCTCCTGAATCTTCCCATTTTCCGCTGCCGACACTTGCCAGCTTTATCCGAATTCCAAGGTTAGGTTTGACTTTTAAGTCTTTTGGCAATAGTGGTTATAAGCTTAAGTTCATTAAGCTTTTCCACAACAAGAAATATCCGTTTGCCCATCTTCTGAGCAAGCAAGGCAAGCTCAATATAATCTTCATCCTTATAGCCGTTGCAGATTATAAGTGACTCAGGATCAGTATTTATGGCAATCACTGCATGAAGCTCAGGCTTTGATCCTGCTTCAAGACCGATATTGAATTTTTTCCCATGACTTACGATCTCTTCCACAACAGGCCGCATCTGGTTGACCTTTATCGGATAGATTATAAAATTCTGGGCCTTGTAACCATACTCTTCAGATGCTGATTTAAAACAATTTGAGATATTTATGATCCGGTCATCAAGAATATCCGGAAATCTTACCAGAACCGGAGTTGAAACATCTGATAAGATCAACTCGTCAAGAAGCTCTTTCAGATCAACTGCAACACCATTTCTTGTGGGTCTGACTTCGACATTTCCCTTTCTGGTTAATTGAAAAATAATCAACACCCCAGCCATTGATATTATACAGCTCAGCAGAGTCTTCAATTCTCCATTTTCTCATTTCAGATCAGGTTTCCCGGTTCTCAATTGTCAATATTTTGTGCAATGTTATTAAAATAACATCAATTAGGTAACAGAACATGGTAATAGTTTTAGAAATTGATCATTGCTTCTGTTTTATCCTCAGCCTTCCAACCTTTACTCATGGAGTCGTCATTTCTTTAGGTACATGCATCTGGATTATCCGTGACCGACTTCTAAAGTATTTGATATAACCTTTAAGTGATTAGCAGTAATTGATGCTTCGTACCCCAAAATCGCGAAGGGTCGTATAGTTTCAAATAGGACTATTCTTAGCTATAGATTATTGCACCTCTACATAGGTGCTGAGTGCATTTAGCAGAGTTAAAAACTTGTTATTCGTATGTTCATATATTTATGTAGATTTGTTAATATTCCTAATTATGTAGATTTGTATTAATGAATTCAGATAAAATAATGTTAAACAATATTCTGACAGTTCATTATTCTTTATCCTGTTTATTGATATACCGTCTAAAATCTTCAGGACAGGAATATGCAATCGGAGCTGATCTTTCATTTTTGAAGAGTGCTGAGGACAGGGTTTTGCATTCAAAGAGAATAATGAAGTGAAGCCCGGATTGAAGATATTCAGGGACCATGGTTATAACTGGATAAGACTCAGACTTTTCATTCGCCAACTGATCTCCCTAACAATCTTGAATATACAATTGCACTGGCTAAAAGTGCAAAGAATATGGATTTAAGTTTCTTCTCGATTATCACTATTCAGATACATGGGCTGATCCGGGAAAACAGTTCATACCAAAAGCCTGGAACGGAATGTCGCATAAACAGCTGGTAAAAGCAGTATTCGATTATTCGAAGGAAACAATCAAAGCATTTCGCGAAGCCGGAGTAATGCCTGATATGGTTCAGATAGGAAATGAAGTGATCAATGGCATGCTCTGGCCCGACGGGAAAATTCCTGAGAACTGGGATAATTTTGCCGAGTTGGTTCAGGCAGGAATTAATGGTGTAAATGCAGGATGCGATACATTGAACAGGCCAAAGATCATGATCCATATTGATCAGGGAGGAAATAAAGAAAGGACTAAATATTTCTTTGACAAATTCATACTCATACGGAATTGATTTTGATTATATCGGCCAGTCGTATTACCCCTGGTGGCATGGAAGTCTTCTGGATCTTCGTGAAAATATGATCTTTATGGCTGAAACATATAAGAAACCGATAATTCTGGTAGAAGTGGCTTATTGCTCTTCACCAACGGAATACAGGAAAAAACCGGCTCCATACCCTGAAACACCCGAGGGACAAAAAGAGTTTCTTGATGAGGTCAATAAGGTTGTTCTTGAACACACCAGATAATCTGGGTGCTGGAATTTTCTGGTGGGAACCGGCGACAACTTCCGGCGGCATAGGAACACGTGACTTTTTCGATGAAAAGGGAAATGTACTTCCGGTGATTACGGTGTTTGATAAATATACAAGGCATTGATTTAAGAAATCAACATCCCCCTATCCCCCTTCAAAGGGGATTAAAAACAACCCACCCCTAGCCGCTCCCAGAAGGGGATCCTAATGAATGAACTCAGTGATAAAATCTGCGTAAATCTGCGGAGAAATCTGCGTAAATCTGCGAGAAATGGATTTGGATTTTATAACCCCCTTTAGGGGGTAGGGGGTAATTTCATTGTTTTCAGATCAGTCTTTTCAATGACCTTATAAACCGGATACTGATTATATCCCATTCCCCACTGAGGTACAAGGTACCTGTCGAAGATAATTCCAGGTCATCAAACCATCATTTGACTGAGGTTCAAGCAGGTATGCTGCAAGATTTGCCAGAGGCTGTGCCATTCTGACTACTAATGTACCGGCTGGAAAATCTATGGATTCTTTTACAAATCTTCCTTTTATAGTATTTGTATAATGACCCTGGTTCAACCTGGATGATCCTCTGTAGCTCGCTGATCTCAAACCGTTCAACCTCAATTTTTGAATCCTCGCTCAGCTCTTCCAGCAAGATACCATGGGTTTTCAGAAGACTGATTATTTCAGGATCATGGGTATTGACACAGGTAAGCAAACGGGAGTCTGACATTCTTTGATCCATAGATAATCAATGAAATATGGAACAGTAACAGTTTTTTGCCTGTCACTTTTCTGCAGTCTTCTTCTTCCGTTTGTATCAGTTACCAGTTCCGCTTCGATAAGTCTTGATTGTGACTTTTTCCGGTGCAGGTCTTACCTTATATTCAATTGCGAATGAATCTGTTACAGCAGGATTCAGTCCACGCTGAACTGTTTTTGCATCAACCTCGCGAAGCATATTTTTGATTTCAGATTTATGAGATGTAACATAATCAGCCAAAGAATGGATCAGCCAGTAGCAGCCTTTTACCCTTGATTCATAATCAGCATAAACATAGTTCTCATTCAGGATTCCCAGACGGTTCCTCAATCCATAATAATTGCTCATGTAACGGGGATCAGAAGCATCATAAAACCAGCCATTTTCAGGCTTCATCATATCATTGAATTCACCATAGTAACAATTCTCAACATTGTATTTTTTCAGTAGTGTCCCTGACATTTCAGGTATCATCTTATCCCGCATATATCTGATCAGCGAATTATCACCATTTGGATTCACCATCCAGGTAAAAGTTACAGGTTCAACATGATATGATCCGTCAGTGGTGTGGCAATCCATGAAAACTGCAGGATCCCATTTATTGAATACATTGGAGATCACCCCTCGTACTTCAGGAGATTCTGCTTTCATCGCATCCCTGTTCAGATCAAGGAACTGGCCATTATGCCTTACTCCCACTCCATTCACCGGACCATTCTGATAGGTCCTGTTGGATGGTGAGATCTGCTCGTTTCCATCCGGATTGAAGTTTGGACACAGAAGGAATACAATATTTTTCAGCAGTTCAGGATTTTTGTCCGAAAGAAGATCCCTTGCAAACATCAGCACAGCTTCTTTCCCTTCAACCTCTCCGGCATGAATATTTGCCTGGATATAAATGACAATGCGGTTGTCATTTGTCATCTGTTCCGGCGATTTTGGAAGAGGGTTACCAATAATCAAAAGAGGAACATCCCTTCCCTCAACAGATTTTGCAATTGTTTCAACCCTGATATATTTTGATGATTTCTTCAGCTGGTCAATAAAGGTCATTACATCATTGTAATTTGATGTGGATTTAAATTCAGATTTTTCGGCTACTGTTAATAAACTAACCTGGCTATTAACCTGGCTAAGTGCGCAAAGAATAAGAAATATAATGGTAAATGGTTTTTTCATGTTGGGTTATAATTAAGAATGTGGCAATTATAACTTATTTTCCATTTAACCGCAAAGATCTCAAAGGTCTTTCGCAAAGGTCGCAAAGCCATTCAATGCACAGAAATTTCTATTGCGTGCTTTGCATATTCTTTGAGTGCTTTGCGGTTATAATGGATAAGAATTAAACTATTATTTAAAATAACTTCTTAATAATAATATTCGAAGTTCAAGAAATATTATGTATATTTGCAACCTTAATTTTAAAAACATAATACAATGAACAAAGGAACAGTTAAATTTTTTAATGTGTCAAAAGGATTCGGATTCATTAAAGACGCAGATTCAGACAATGAGTATTTCGTACATGCAACAGGTTTGATTGACAAGATTAAAGAGAATGACGAAGTTACGTTCGAACTTGCTGAAGGTAAAAAAGGTATTAATGCTATTAATGTAAAACTAGCATAGTTCAGCACACTACTGATTTAAAATGAGGAGGTTGTTTTTGCAGCCTCCTTTTTTATTAACCATTGATTTAAGATATCACTGGTAGGAAGTTGCTTGTTGCTGGTTGCTTGTTGCTGGGTGCTTGTTGCTTGTTAAGTTTTCCAGCTGGTTTCTACATATTGGATATAATTATTGATTTTTTTCCCAAGATTATCATACTCAGGAAATAATCCATGGAAATCAGATAAATCAGGATACAACTGGCTAATCATTTCTAACTGACTGGTTGTCTCATCACAAGATGATTGAGCATAAATCAGGAACTTTATAAATTCAGGTTTGTATCTTCTTCGCCCATATCCCTCTGCTATTTGATCTTTTATACTTTTAGAAGAACGACGAATCTGACTGCCTTGTTCGTAAAGTTCAAAAGGAGGTAATTTTAATGAAGCTATATGAACACTTTTGGCCAAGGCAAAAGCAATCTGGTATATTACCAGGTTTCGATAACTACTCATATCATTCAGTTTAGCACAACAAAAACTACAGCGAGAACGAAATATAAAGATAAATAATGTTATTCAACCAGCAACAAGCAACTAGCAACAATTTTTAAAAAACGGGATCATCTTTACGTTACAGACAACCCCGTTAAACAAAGTTTCTATTTATTCTTCTCAGCTTTTTTTGCCTTTTTTGCAGCACGTTTTTCCTTCAACGATTTAGTAGCCTGCTTCTTTTCCTTAGTCTGTTCTTTTGCTTTTTCGTGTGACATGACTTAAAGTTTTAAAAATTAAACATGATATTCAAATATACAGAAAATCGATCACAAATTCTTTTAGTTGCTAGTTGCTTGTTACTTGTTGCTTGTTACCAGTTAATTAGTACCTAGCAAAATGATTCGATTATTGAATCCACTTAATCAATCTATAACGATTATAATCCTCATTTTTAAACAACTAGCAACCAGCAACTAGCAACCAGCAACTTACTTCTTAATCAACGATCCTGCTGCCTCATCAAGATACCAGAATACTCTGCCGTCAGCTGGTTTAACAAATGACGCAGGAAATTGTTTTTTATAATCTCCCAATTTAATAATGTTATTAACAATCCGTGCCTTGTTTTTACCAGTTACGAGAAAGATTATATTGGCTGCATTATTGATAATCGTCCCGGTAATTGTGATCCGTTTTTGTCCTGTTGACGGTTGAACAGCTGTTGTACATATTTTATCTGACAGAAAAAGTCTTTCATTACCCGGAAAGACAGATGCAGTATGGCCATCTTCACCCAGACCAAGAAGAATAACATTGAAGAAAGGGAGTCCGACACTTTGAACTGTATAACTCAGTTATTTCCTTTGAATATCTCTCTGCTTCTTTAACAGGATCATCTTCCCCTTTGATCCTGTGAATATTTTCCTGAGGGATGTCAATCTTGCTGATGAAAACCTCATTTGTCATACCGAAGTTGCTTTCACTATCATCAGGAGGGACGCATCTTTCATCAACCCAGAAGAAATGGACTTTGTTCCATTTTGCAAAATTTGCAAACTGATCGCCCAGTATCGAAAACAAAAGTTTGGGAGTATTTCCGCCGGAGAGTGCTATTGTAAAAGGATAATTGCTGGTATCAGATTCTTTTATCTGATTAACAAGTTCAAGAGCCAAAGATTCAGCGAGAGATTGAGGTGTTGGGAATATTTTGATAATTTCATTCATGCTTTTCTATTAACCATGGGAGTTACATCCCCCTACCCCCTTCAAAGGGGGAATTTTTGGTAATCATTGATCTTATCAAGTACTCTAGGCACTTTAGGCACTTCAAACTTACAACTCACAGTAAAGCTCCTCATCCGCCATAGTTCTTGCATGGATACCTCCACGTAAGTCCTTCTCCCTCAATAAGATCATTTGATGGTTCAGGACCCCATGTTCCGGCAGGATAACCATAAACCTTTATGGCAGGATTGTTTTTCCATGCCCGCTGGATCGGTTCAATGAATTTCCAGGCTGTTTCAACTTCATCATCACGTGAAAAGAGTGTTGAATCACCAAGCATTACGTCATAAAGAAGCCGTTCGTAAGCAGAAGGGACCCTTACATCAGCCAGATCCTTGTAATGAAAATCCATATTTACATTTTTGACATTGAATCCTGCTCCGGGTTCCTTCATATCGAATTTAAGCAATATTCCTTCGTCGGGCTGGATACGTATAATAAGCTGGTTACCTGTAAGTTTTCCCACAACTCTCTGGAACAGATGATGCGGTGTCTGCTTAAAATGAATCACCACTTCCGTGACTCGTGTTGGCAAGCGCTTGCCGGTCCGGATATAAAACGGAACGCCGCCCCACCGCCAGTTATCGATGAAAAACTTCATTGCAACATAAGTCTCAGTTCTTGAGTGAACGTCGACATCTTTTTCGTACCTGTAACCGGTTACACACTCTCCCCTGATTTTAGATGGTGTATACTGACCCCTGATAACCTGCTTTTCAACATCCTCTTCCTTTATGGGCTGTAAGGATTGAAACACTTTGAGAACTTCATTCCTGATAGCATCTGCCTCGAGAGATGAGGGTGGCTCCATTGCAGTTAATCCTACCATTTGAAGAAGGTGGTTCTGAACCATATCCCTTAATGCGCCCGAGCCATCATAATAGCCGCCCCTGTCCTCGACTCCTATGCTTTCGGCAGAGGTGATTTCAATCCGGTGCACATAGTTCCTGTTCCAGAGCGGTTCAAATATCCCGTTCGCAAACCTGGTCACCAGGAGATTCTGGACAGTCTCCTTACCGAGATAATGATCGATCCTGAAAATCTGGTCTTCCTGGACCAGTTCATGCAAAGTTTTGTTAAGTCTCTGGGCACTTTCCAGATCATATCCGAAAGGTTTTTCGATTATGAAGTGTTTGAAACCATCTGCCTGAAAACCCAGACCTGCCTCTGCCAGGTTTGTTGATATCGTTTCATATAAGCTGGGTGGTGTGGCCATATAGAAAATGATGTTGCCTCCAATTCCGTGTTTTTGACAAAGATTTTGAATGACCTGGCCGAGTTCTTTATAATCCGGTGGAGAAATGTAATCAATTCTGTGATATTCAAAATATTCCGTAAATCCGTCAATATGGCTGAAATCAGGATCCTTTTCATCAGAAAATGTCTTTGATTGCATCAGCCATTTTTTTCCTGAACTCTTCAGATGATATCTCACTGCGTCCCACACCGAGAAGTGCAAATTTCTCAGGCATCAGATTCTGATTGCTCAGAGAATAAAGTGCAGGAATAAGCTTTCGTGGAGGTGAGATCACCTGTGGCTCCAAAAATCACAAGAATAAGATTGGATGGCTTTTCCATAACAGAACTTTAAGATTTTAGTATCTCCGGATGCTAAGATAAAATAAATTAACCTAAGTTGCTCGTTGCAAGTTGCTAGATGCTAGTTGCTGGGTAGGTAAAACCAGTAACCAGCAACAAGTAACCAGCAACTTTAGTTAAATGGGCACATTAGCATTATTAGTATGAAATATCAACTATCATGTTAATAACTTTTTGATGCATTTTGTAATATTTATTAATTCTTTTGTCAATAATTGCATCAATCTGATAGTTTTATTGTACATTTGCTCCCGAAATTAAAAATGATGAAATCTTATAACACTATAATTTTTGTCCTGTTTTTGGTCATCAGGTTTACCGGAATTGACTGAGAATGGCGTTTTCATAGGATTAGGGATGACCGTTCTCTTCAACTTAAGAGAACGGTTTTTTTGTAATAAAAAATTGATAATTGTTTAAATAAAATTTCAATGAGAACAGACCGGCCCTCCCGGGAGGGCTTATACAGACAGGAATTTGAGCATGGCAGCTGCGGGATTGGTTTTGTTGCCCATGTGAAAGGAAAGAAATCTCATTCAATAATCAGCATGGGTCTTGACATATTAAGGAACATGACCCACAGGGGAGCTGAAGGCGCTGACAGCAAAACAGGCGATGGTGCAGGAGTGATGATCCAGGTTCCAAGGGATTTTTATCTTATACAGGGTTATGCCCTGCCTCCGGAAGGACAGTTTGGAACAGGACTGGTTTTCCTTCCAAAAAACCTTGATGATGCTGAAAAATGCACTGAAATCTTTCTCAGTATAATTAAGGAAGAAGGTGTCAGTTTTATCGGTTTCCGTGATGTACCCAGAGACAATTCAACTATCGGAGAGATTGCCCGCACTGCTGAACCTGATATCAGGCAGATACTTTTAAGCGCTGACATTCAGCAGGATGACCTTGAACGGAAGCTTTACATCATAAGAAAACGTACCGAAAAGGCAATCAGGGATTCAGAACTAAAACAGAAAAACCTCTTTTATATACCCAGCCTGTCAACCAGAGTGCTGGTATATAAAGGAATGCTTACATCGATCCAGCTCGGGGAGTACTTCCGTGACCTGAATGATGAAAGACTGCAGAGTGCGATTGCCCTGGTTCATTCGAGATTCAGCACAAATACTTTTCCAAGCTGGGATCTTGCACAGCCTTTCAGAGTGCTTGGGCATAACGGGGAGATAAATACAATAAAAGGTAACAGGTTCTGGATGGAGGCCAGGGAATCGATTCTCAAATCTGAAAAGCTGGGCGACCTGGAAAGAATCTATCCTATTATTGAACCTGAAAAAAGTGATTCGGCATCACTTGATAATGTTCTCGAATTTCTTCTTATGAGCGGGAAATCACTTCCTTATGCAATGTCGATTCTTATCCCGGAATCAATCAATATAAAGAATCCTATTCCCCCTGAACTGCGTGATTTCTATCATTATCATTCCACTTTCATGGAACCATGGGACGGACCTGCATCACTTATTTTTTCCGATGGCAGATATATTGGCGGAATGCTTGACCGTAACGGATTACGTCCTTCAAGATATGTTATTACAACAAATGATCTGATAGTAATGGGATCAGAGGCAGGTGTTCAGACCTTTGCCCCTGAAGAGATCAGGGAAAAAGGCAGGCTGAAACCAGGCAAAATGCTGCTTGTCGATACCGTTGAAGGAAAAATTTTTTATGACAAGGAGCTTAAAGCCAAACTGGCTGAAGATTTCCCGTATGGAAAATGGATACAGCAGAATATGGTTAAACTGGAAGAAATCGAAACAGGACAGGTAATATCACCTGACCTGGGAAACCAATATCAGAAATACCTTACTTCATTTAATTATTCCCTCGAAGATATTGAAAAGATAATCAAGGAGATGGCTGCCACCGGGAAAGAGCCGATCGGTTCCATGGGAAACGATGTTCCTGTTGCAGTTCTGTCACGAAAACCATACCGTCTTTTCAATTATTTCAAGCAGCTGTTTGCCCAGGTGACAAATCCCCCTATCGATCCGATAAGGGAAGAGCTTGTAATGACACTCTCGGGATATCTGGGCTCACTTCAGCAAAACCTTCTTGATGAATCGCCTGATCACGTAAAAATGGTACGATTCAGGAATCCTGTAATATCCAATACATATTTCCAGGTTGTGAAAAACCTAAGGTATAAAGGATTTTCAGCAGCTAATCTGCTTATGCATTTTGACTCCGGAAAAGGAGCGGAAGGATTGAAGAAAGCTGTGGATCAATTATGCACAGATGCTGAAAAAGCTGTTGATGAAGGGAAAAACTATATAATTCTTTCCGACCGCGGAATTGATGAAAATAAAGCTCCTGTTCCATCGCTTCTTGCTGTCTCTGCCGTTCATCATCACCTGATAGAAAAGCGCAAGCGGATGCAGATTGATATTGTTGTCGAATCGGCAGAACCGCGCGAAGTAATGCATTTTGCACTTTTATTTGGCTACGGTGCCAGTATTATAAATCCTTATCTGAGCTTTGCAGTAATTGAAAGGCTGGTAAAAGATAAAGCAATTCAGCTTGATTACCAGAAAGCAGAGGAGAATTATATCAATTCAATAAATAAAGGTATCCTCAAGATAATGTCCAAAATGGGTATAAGCACACTCCGAAGTTACCGCTCTTCACAGATCTTTGAGGCTGTCGGGATCCATAACGATGTTATCAGACAACTATTTTGCAGGAACAACATCAAGAATTGGCGGAATTGGTTTCAAGGAAATAGCCGAAGAGGTTCTGATACCCTCACAGAAAAGCTTTTATGGAGGAGCAGTCTGCCTGAAATTCTGACCGAAGGTGATCTATTCTTTCAGAAAACATGGAGAAAAGCATGCCTGGAATCCTGAGACAATTGCCTTGCTGCAGTGGAGCACAGGAACCGGAGACAGGGAAAAATTCAAAGAATATTCAAAACTGGCTGACAAAGACACAACTTCTCCATTGTTTATCAGGGGATTGCTGAAGATAAGAAAAAATCCTATCCCTCTTGAAGAAGTGGAATCAGCCGAAAAAATAATGAGACGGTTTGTTACCGGTGCCATGTCATTTGGATCGATAAGCCGTGAGGCCCATGAGACCATTGCCATTGCAATGAACCGGATAGGCGGACGAAGCAACACAGGCGAGGGAGGTGAAGATCCCGAAACGGTTCAAGCCTCTGCCAACGGCGACTCGGTAAGAAGTGCAATCAAACAGGTAGCCAGCGGACGTTTCGGAGTTACAACCGAATACCTTGTCAATGCAGATGAGATCCAGATAAAAATTGCCCAGGGTGCAAAACCCGGTGAAGGAGGACAGCTTCCCGGTCATAAGATTGACAAGATAATTGCAAAAACCAGGTATTCCATTCCCGGGATTACATTGATATCACCTCCGCCACATCATGATATTTATTCAATTGAAGATCTTTCGCAGCTGATCTTTGACCTTAAGAATGTGAATCCAAAGGCAAGGATCAGCGTAAAACTTGTTTCTGCCAGTGGTGTCGGCACTATTGCAGCCGGCGTAACAAAAGCCGGAGCCGATCTTATTACAATAAGCGGTTATGAAGGCGGAACAGGCGCCAGTCCTTCATCATCGATCAAGCATGCCGGAATTCCTCTTGAGCTTGGACTTGCCGAAACACAGCAGACTCTGGTAATGAATAATCTCCGCAGAAAGGTTACCCTTCAGGCAGATGGTCAGCTGAAAACTGCAAGGGATGTTATTATTGCAGCGCTTTTGGGAGCAGAAGAGTTTGGTTTTGCAACATGTGCCCTGATAGTGCTTGGATGTGTAATGATGCGGAAATGTCATCTCAATACATGTCCTGTCGGAGTTGCAACACAAAATCCGGAACTGCGAAAAAGGTTTATGGGAAAATCTGATAACCTGGTTACTTTTTTCAGATTCCTTGCAGAGGATATAAGGGAATACCTTGCTGAGATGGGATTCAGAAGCCTTGATGAAATTATCGGACGATTTGACCTTCTGGAGCGGAATCATGAAGCTGATCACTGGAAAACAAAAAACCTCGATCTGACAAGTATGCTAAGAGCTCCCTGCTGAAGCAGCAAGAAATGAAATGCATTGCATTGAAAAACAAGAGAATAAGCTTGAAAACATCCTTGACCTTGAATTAATATCAAAAGCAGAAAAAGCAATTTCAGACAAAGAACCTGTTTTGATCCGGGGCTCAATTAAAAACACTGACAGAACGACGGGTGCCATGCTTTCGGGCAGAATTGCATCCCTTTACGGATCATCAGGTCTGCCTGACGGAACAATAAAGTGCAGGTTTAGCGGATCTGCAGGTCAGAGCTTCGGGGCATTCCTTGTTTCGGGAGTTGAATTATTCCTTGAAGGAGATTCAAACGATTACCTGGGTAAAGGACTTATCGGGAGGAAGAATTATTGTGGTTCCGCCTGCCGGATCCTTATTTGAATCCGATAAAAACATAATAATCGGTAATACAGTACTTTACGGTGCAACAAAAGGTGAAATATATATTTCGGGAGTTGCAGGTGAAAGGTTCGGAGTCAGGAACAGTGGCGCAACTGCAGTTGTTGAGGGAGTCGGAAATCATTGCTGTGAATATATGACAGGAGGCCGTGTGGTGGTACTGGGGTCGACCGGAAGCAATTTTGCAGCAGGAATGAGTGGCGGAATTGCATATGTTTTTAATGAGTAGGGCAATTTCGACTATTACTGCAATATGGGAATGGTCGAATTATCGCTGGTTGAAGATCTCAATGACAGTGAGGAACTTAAGGAACTTATTACCAGACATTTAAATTATACTGGAAGCAAAAAGGCAAAAATGATACTTGATGATTTCAACAGATTCCTTCCAATGTTCATAAAGGTAATCCCTTATGATTACAAGAAAGTCCTTGAAGAACAGAAACTTGAAGAATTGAAAAAGAAAATAGCAAGTGTTGAGACTGATGTTGAAATAAGCGGTGTTTAAGAATTAATTTATTAGAAAAATGTCAGGACTAAAGTCCATTTTCTTCGGAACATCCCTGACCACGGCCTTAAGGCCGTGGTTAAAGGATAATTCAGCCACCGGGCTTTAGCCCTTATATTTTTAATTTATAATAATTTTTCAATGGGAGATATAACAGGATTTTTAAAGATCAAAAGGAAAGAGGCTGGCAACCGGCCAATAAATGAAAGGATCTGCGATTACAGCGAAGTGGAACAGGTCCTTAACAGCGAGGACAGGATGCTTCAGGCTTCCAGATGCATGGATTGCGGAATTCCATTCTGTCACTGGAGCTGTCCTGTGGATAACCTGATACCTGAATGGAATGACCTTTTATTCAAAGGTGAATGGAAAGCTGCTTATGAAAGACTCAATTCTACAAATAATTTTCCGGAAGTTACCGGCAGGATTTGTCCTGCTTCGTGCGAACATGCCTGTGTCCTTAATATCGGTCAGGAACCGGTGACCATACGTGAAAATGAGGTAGCTATTGCTGAAAAAGCCTTTTCCGAAGGATATATCAAACCTTCTCCTCCTGCCAGAAGGACTGGAAAAACTGTAGCTGTTATCGGGAGCGGACCGTCCGGAATGGCTGCAGCAGACCTTCTGAATAAAGCCGGACACAGTGTAACATTATTTGAGAAAGATGAAAAAGCCGGAGGTCTCCTGAGATTTGGTATTCCTGATTTTAAGCTAAGCAAGTCAATTATTGACCGTCGGGTTGACCTTATGATCAAAGAAGGACTTACTGTAAGAACAGGCACCACGATCGGTAAAGATATTTCTGCCAAAGAAATTGTAAACCAGTTCGATGCTGTCTGTGTTGCAATAGGATCCGGCCATCCGCGTGATCTGAATATTGAAGGACGGCATCTGAAAGGGATATATTTTGCTATGGAATTCCTGAGCAATCAGAACAGAGTAAATTCAGGTGATCTTCATTTCTCAGATAACCAGATAAATGCTGAAGGCAAAAAAGTCCTTGTGATCGGAGGCGGCGATACAGGATCAGATTGTGTTGGTACTTCAATACGCCAGAAAGCTGCAAGTGTTACACAGATTGAGATCCTGCCAAAGCCACCAGTGTTCAGAACACCTGATAATCCATGGCCATATTGTGCCAAAGTACTGAAGACCTCCACTTCTCATGAGGAGGGCTGTGAAAGGATATGGAGCCTTTCAACACTCAGGTTTATCGGAAAAGATGGTGTCGTGAAAGGTGTTGAGGTTGAAGATGTTCATTGGGAAAAGAAAGACGGCTGGTATGCAATGAAACCGGTTCCTGAAACAGTCAGGATCATGGAAGCTGATTTTATTCTGCTGGCTCTTGGATTTGTTCATCCTGTAATTGATGGTCTGGTATCAGAACTGGAACTGGAACTTGATGGCAGGAAGAACATTAAAACAAATAATTCACTAGCAACAAATATTCAGAAAGTTTTTGCAGCAGGAGATTCTGTTACAGGGGCAAGCTCGGTGGTGAATGCAATCGCTTCCGGAAGAAAAGCAGCAAGAGAAATCGATAAGTTTCTGAGGGATAAAACTTTTTAAAATTTATTGCCCGCAGATTTCGCAGATCTTCGCAAATTAATTAGGAAAATCTGCGTTAATCCTCGGGAACTAAAAGGGCCGGCATGGAAACCTGCCGAAGAAAACGGTAAAACAATTGACGATGAAGTCAGGATCAGGATTGTATTTAAGTAATTCAAGTTTCTTTAAGTTACGCAGAGAGATTCCTCCTAAAGCCCATAAAAAATCCACCCCCTAAATCCCCATTTGGGGGACTTATGCACCTTGGTTTTATTACAGCCCCCCATTTGGGGGGATGGGGGGTTGATTTCTTGGGTAATTTAATACCCTACATCCAATTTCTTTCATTTTATTTTCCTGATACTTTTTTCAGTTATTAAAAGTCATTAAATTTAGCTGATCTGATTTGGATTATCTCATCCCTGTTCAATTATATGCTAAGAAGAATCATATATCTATTTCTGTTTCTGACATTTGCTGCAAATCCGAGTTCATTCAGCCAGAATGTTGATACAACATCCTTTAAAATGAATTCCAGGCTCAGCTTTTATACTTATGAAAAGAGAGGTGATATGATTCTTCACATCCCTCAGGCACTTATATGGAATCAGCTGAATATTGTATTGAAAATCAATAATAAAGAACTTACTTCCTGGAAAGGAATCCCTGGAAATAAAATTCTGGTCCTGCCATTTGACATTCTTATGACTTCTGCTATCTATAATGTGGACGCAGAAATAAAATCATCAAAAGGATCTTTTTATAAAGCTACTGCCGGTTTAAGCATCCTGGATTACAAGCCAAATGAGGTAAAAACCGATAGGCTAACAGGAGGATTGATAGTTAACAGGAAAGTATTCTTCCCGTTCGGATTCTATTGTTATTCACCTGTTTACCCGACACTTCCCGAAGAGGAGGCAGTGAAAGGGTTCAATATGATCTCCCCGTATCATAAGATTTTGCCTGAAACATTTAAAGAGAGGAAAACCTTTATGGACAGATGTGCCGAAATAGGGATGAAAGTACATTACAATCTGCTCTCGGTTTCAGGAGGTGGAGGTGTTTCGTCAAAGATTGAAGGGATTTCAGAATCAGAGAAAAGGGAAAGACTGATATCTGAAATAAGGGCTTTTATGGATCACCCGGCCCTTCTTGCATGGTATATCTCTGATGAACCCAATGGTTTCAAAATCCCTCCTGCGGAACTCGAAGCAGTATACAGGACAATAAAAGAAATTGATCCATGGCATCCGGTGTCGGTGGTTTTTATGGCTCCGTTTCTCTCCTCAAAAAACTATGCTGATGCCCTTGATATTGTCATGGCCGATCCGTATCCGATCCCAAATGGTTCCGTTTCACAGACAGGTGATGTTACAAAACAGCTAAGATCTGAATTTGGAGGTAAAAAGCCGGTGTGGATTGTTCCCCAGGCTTTTGGCGGAGGTGAATGGTGGGAACGCGAACCAACACTCCAGGAGATGAGGAGCATGACATACCAGGCAATTGTGAATGGTGCAAGGGGAATACAGTATTTTGTCAGGCATGGCCTGAATTCCTTTCCAAAATCAACTTCAACATGGAACGAATGCGGAAGGATGGCGCTTGAAATAGCAGAGATCACTCCATGGCTTCTTTCGGATGAAAAGCCACTGACCGTTACAACCTCTTCGGGTAATGTGATTATTTCTTCTGCACTTCATGAGGAACAGCTTCTTATAATCGCGGTCAATAAGGTGAATTCCCCGCAAAAGGTCGATATAAATATCTCAGGATCAACATTAAGCACTGCCAAAGTATTGTTTGAAAATCGCTCAGTTCCGGTTTATTCAGGTGGATTTTCAGATTACCTGCCAGCCTTCGGATCGCAGGTATACCTGATAAATACCCGATCAATAAAAAAAGTCATAAAACCGTACAAAGATAATCTTATAAAGGATCCTGGATTTGAGGACATTTCCAGTGTTGGTGTACCTGCATCATGTTATGCATGGAATGAAGGCGACAGGGGGGCAACATATTTTCTCGATTCAAGGGAACATTTTGAAGGAAATCATTCATTAAGACTGATAACACCTCAGGAAAACAAAGGGATCAGACTGCGGTTCTTCCCGATAAATATTGAAAAGGGAAGATCGTATATGCTGACAATCTGGGCAAAAACAGAACCAGGATTAAATGGGAAGAAAGACACACCATATTTTGAACTGGGATTGGGAGAATTTGGAAAAACAAGGTTCTATCCGGGTGATGAATGGCAGCAATTTGTAACATCTGTTACAATTCCGGCCGATACAATCCCTTCCCCAAGAGCTAATGTAATCCTCAGGATGCCGGGTAAGGGGACCGTATGGTTCGATATGATCCAGGTTTTTAAGGCAGTTGATATTAAAAGAAGCATCAATCCGGATATTTTAATGTTTAATTGGGATGAATAATATGAATAAGATCATAACTGTTATTTTTGGAGGAATCCTCATTTTTCTTCTAAGTTGTTCAAATGAAAAAGGGAATGTCAACTACCAGGGCAATCCTTCACCTATGAAACAGAATGCATATATCAAACTGCCTCTTGGAGCAATAAAACCTGAAGGTTGGCTGAAAGCACAGCTTGAGGCTCAGGCTGAGGGTCTTACCGGCAATATTGACGACTTCTGGCCTGACCTGGTTAATTCTTCCTGGAGGGGCGGTGACGGGGAAGCCTGGGAAAGGGGTCCCTATTACCTCGACGGACTTGTTCCGTTGGCTTATCTTCTTGATGATGAAAAGCTTAAAAAGAAAGTAACCAACTGGATAGAACCAATCCTTGCCAGCAGCAACAACACGGGCTGGTATGGTCCTTCAAAAAACAAAGACCGGTGGCCACTGGCAGTGGCAAATAAGGTGCTGACGCAGTATTACGAAGCAACAAATGATAACCGCGCAATTGAAGTTCTGAAAAAATACTTCAGATATCTGCATGAGAATCCGCCCGACTGGCCCGATAAGGAGTGGCGCGGAGTAAGGGCCATGGAAAATGCTGTCACAGGCTACTGGCTCTACAGGCAGACAAAAGAGTCATGGATACTTGATGTGATTGAATCAATTCAGAAAAACAGCTCCGACTGGACTTCATATTATGAGAAATTTCCATGGGATTCTGCAGCATCTGCTGATAAAAAAATTCCATTGAACTGGGGAGCTGATGGTTTGACCGCCCATGTGGTCAACAACGCCATGGCAATTAAATATCCGGGGCTATGGTTTCAGCAATCAGGTGATGAAAGATTTAAAAAAGCTGTATTTGACGGGATCTCCAGGTACGACCTGAATCACGGGCAGGCAGGAGGCAGGTTTTCAGGTGATGAGCATCTGTCGGGGAAATCACCCGACAGGGGCACTGAACTTTGTTCAGTCGTTGAGTATATGTATTCTCTTGAAGAGCTATATACAATATTTGGAGACAACCAACTGGCCGACAGACTTGAGCTGCTTGCTTTCAATGCATTGCCCGGCACCACTACTCCGGACATGTGGGCACACCAGTACGATCAGCAGTCAAACCAGGTAGTTGTAAGCGGGGAAAAACGGACATGGAGCACAAACGGCAACTATTCAAATATTTATGGACTGATGCCCAATTTTGCATGCTGCCTGGCAAATATGCATCAGGGATGGCCAAAATTTACCCAGAGTCTCTGGATGGCTACAAATGATAATGGTCTCATAGCTGTCGCTTATGGCCCTTCAAAAGTCAAGGCAAAAGTCGGCAACAGGAAGGAAGTGACAATAATTGAAGAAACAGATTATCCTTTTAAAGGATCTGTTAAGTTCAGGATCATTTCTGAAAAACCGGTCAGATTTTCATTTTACCTGAGGATCCCTGGCTGGGCTGAAAAAGCTGAAATAACTTACAAAGACAAAAAAGTTACTGGAAAAGGAGGCTCAACTGTTAAGATTTTTGCCCGGTGGGATCAGGATGATGTTATCAGTATGGAGATGCCAATGAATATCAGAGTTGAAAAAAGATATAACAATTCATTGTCGGTTCTAAGAGGTCCGCTCTATTTTTCACTGAGGATCGACAAAGAATACAGAAATGTCAGGCTCAATTATGACAATTTCCGCTTCAAAGGGAGTGTCGACTGGGAAATCTATCCTAAGAGCCCGTGGAACTATGCCCTGATGATCGACAAGAATAATCTGGACAGAGGCGTTAAACTTGCGGAGAATGAGGTGAGCAGGTATCCGTTTGCCGATAAGGGTGATATGATCTGGTCGGCCGATTCGGCAAAATATATTCCATGGGATAAAGATGCTGCGGTTGTGATAACAACGCGCGGAATGAAAATTCCCGGGTGGACAATGAAAGATAATTCAGCTGATATTCCTCCTCATAGTCCTGTAAAACCCGAGGGTTCAACGGAAATAATTCAGCTTGTGCCTTATGGCAGTGCACGGTTGAGAATCACAGAATTTCCTGTGATTGATTTGACTCAGATGGTTGATGTAATCCGTTAAAGAGGTTCTGTTTTTTCTTTGAGCCAGATTTTTTCTTCGGAAGTCAGGTGTGGGCTTAGTTTATCATAAACCTCTGAATGATATGAATTCAGCCATTCGATCTCTTTCTGATCAAGTACTGATCTGTCGATCAGGGATTTTTCGAGATAACACAATGACACAGTATCAAATCTCAGGAACTGGCCAAATTCGGTCTCTTCATCCTCATAGCATAGAATGAGATTCTCAATTCTTATTCCGTACTCTCCTTCCCTGTAAATTGCAGGTTCATTTGAGGTGAGCATTCCTGCTTCGATAACAGTTTTATTGTCGGCCGGGCTTATACTCTGAGGACCTTCATGGACGTTAAGGCAATATCCCACTCCATGACCTGTTCCGTGCGCATAATTCATTCCCGATCCCCACATTGCTCTTCGTGCAATAAAATCCAGCTGGTATCCCCTTGTCCCGTTTGGAAATTTCGCCAGGGCAAGATTAATATGCCCTTTAAGTATTAGTGTAAAATCTTTTTTCTGCTGAGAAGAAGGGATCCCGACTGGTATCGTCCTTGTAATATCAGTTGTACCACCCAGGTACTGGCCCCCTGAATCGACCAGCAGCAATCCTCTCTCCCCTATTTCTGCACCACAACCTTCTTCAGGAGTGTAGTGAGGCAGGGCACTGTTTTCATTAAATGCTGTAATTGTTGCAAAAGAGGACCCTAAAAAATCTTTCTGCTGTGATCTGAACTCAAGAAGTTTATCAGAAAGGGAATTTTCTGTCATTGGCTCCCTGCCATGGTTACTGCTGAACCAATGGAAGAATTTCGTAAGCGCAACTCCGTCCCTGATCATGACATTGGCGATGTTACCTATTTCCGTTTTGTTCTTTATTGATTTAAGACGTGTAGGAATACTGATTTCCTCGATAGTTCCTGAATTATTTGAAATTGAATTAAACAGTTCAACTGAGGTAACTTGAGGATTGAACAGGACAGAATGACCTTTTGTAACAGATGATACAATTTCTGATATTTCGTTATAGGGTAATATGACAATTCCAAGTTTATCGAATGCGGAAGCCAGCTTTGTCGGAATTTTGGCTTCATCGATGAAAAGCAGGATCTGTTCGGTGCCGATGAGAGCAAATGATAATAATAAAGGGCTGTATTTCAGATCATTGCCACGAATATTAAGAAGCCACATTATATCATCATTTGAAGTGAGAAGATGATAGTCTGCATTCATTCTCCTCATCTGTTCCCTCACTTCATTGATCTTCGCTGAACGTTCCTTACCGGAAAACTCAACAGGATGATCAAAAGCGGAAGAGTAAGGCAATGGAGGCCGGTCAGTCCAGATAGACGTAATAAAATCACTATGAGTATCGATTGAAGCCATTTTACCCTCAAGTCTCTTTTCCATTCTCCGGAAACCGGCTATTGAAAAGATTCTGCCGTCAATGCCAATCCTGCTGCCAGGTTTTACATTCCCAGAAATGAAATCCATAAAGTCGTATCTCTCAAATAATCCTGGTTTAACGAATTCAAAACCGGAACCGAGGAGTTGTTTTTCAGCCTGGATAAAATACCTTGAATCGGTCCATAATCCAGCGAAAGTATCTGTTATAATTACAGTTGCAGCAGAACCGGTAAATCCTGTCAGCCATTTGATTATCTGCCAGTGATCGGGGATATACTCCCCAAGATGAGGGTCGGATGAGGGAATTATATAAAAATTGATTCCTTCCTGATGCAGAGCAGATCTGAAGTAAGTTAATTTCTCCGCTGGCGCGGATTTATAATCCGTGCCTTTCACCTGTCTGTTATCCATTGATATAACTAAGCACGGATCACAGATCCGAGCTATCGGTTTTATTTTTAATTACAGATTCTTTATCTCATTTACCAGGTTCTGAAGCGTACTTTTCGCATCGCCGAACAGCATCCTGGTCTTATTATTATAAAAGAGCATATTCTCGATTGCAGCATATCCTTTCCCCATGCCGCGTTTCATTACAATTATGTTTTTCGCATCACGGGCCTTGATAATCGGCATACCGTAAATCGGACTTGTCGGATCATCTTCAGCTGCAGGGTTAACAACATCATTTGCACCAATAACAACCAGTACATCAGTATTCGGGAGATCAGGATTGATCACATCACTTTCAATAAGCTGTTCATAAGGTACATCTGCTTCAGCAAGAAGTACATTCATATGTCCGGGCATCCTGCCTGCAACAGGGTGGATTGCATATTTCACCTCCACCCCTTTCTCTTCAAGCAATTTGTCAAGTTCATGGCAGATATGCTGAGCCTGGGCAACAGCGAGACCATAACCCGGAACAATTACGACTTTCTTTGAATAACTGAGGAGCACTGCTGCATCGGAAAGGCTGATTTCTTTGACTGTACCGGCTTCACCAGTATTTGATTTCCCGCCTCCGCCAAAAACTCCTACAATCACATTAAGCAATGATCGGTTCATCGCCCTGCACATCAGAACAGTAAGTATTGTACCTGCAGATCCCACCAGAATTCCGCCTGTCAGCATCGCCTGGTTATTATAAAGAAAGCCCCCCATTGCCGCAGCAACACCTGTAAAAGAGTTAAGCAGGGAGATTACCACCGGCATATCGGCTCCTCCGATAGGCATTACAAACAGTACACCATATATCACGGCAATGGCGAACATAATATATATGTAAGGGTTCAATTCAGCACTTGCCTGAACGTGACGGGTCATGATAAAGACTATAAATCCAATAAGGACAGCAAGGATTGTAAGATTGACATATTTCATCGCTTTTATCCTCATATCCCCTATCCAGCCATCAAGCTTTCCGAATGCGATCATACTTCCTGCCCACGAAACCGTTCCTATCATCAATCCGAGAAGAATTGCAAGCACATGTCCGTTAGCCATACCTGTTTTTGCTATCAATTCGGGACTGACATGCGGAAATTCCATCATGGAGATGAGCGCAGCAGCAGCCCCTCCCATACCGTTAAAGAATGATACAAGCTGGGGCATCGCGGTCATCTTTACCCTTTTGGCAATCACCCATCCTATTACAGTTCCTATAGCAATGGCAGAAAGTATAAAAGGAATATTACCGATAGGTTCACCGTCTTTCTTATGAAAAAGAATTGTTGCAATTATGGCAAAACCCATTCCGAAAGCAGCCAGAGTATTTCCTCTCCGGGCTGTAAGTGGATGACTAAGCTTTTTCAAGCCGATGACAAATAAAACGGAGGCAATTATATAGGTAATCTCCAGTATTGTGATCCCATATGGAAATTGAGATATTCCGTTCATCTTACATTAGTTTAATAATTTAACACCGGCTGATTACTTTTTCTTTTTAAACATTTCAAGCATTCTGTCGGTCACAACAAAGCCTCCGACAACGTTCAGGGTTCCGAGAACGACAGCCAGGAATCCAAGAATCATTGATCCGGTTGTATCGGCATGTCCCATTACAATTATAGCGCCGATAATTACGACACCATGGATCGCATTGGCTCCCGACATCAGAGGCGTATGCAGAATTGCCGGGACGTGGCTGATCACTTCAATGCCAAGAAATATTGAAAGGATAACAATGAAAATTGCCTCCCGGTGCTGTAAAAAAAAGCTGAAAACTGTTCCATAATTTATACTATTTAATGCCAAGCATCTGCTTGACTCTCTGACTTATATATTCCCTGTTATGCACTGCAGTTGTTCCGCTTATTATCTCATCCTGCATATTAAGTTGAAGGCTGCCATCTTTCCCTATCATGATCTTCAGCAGGTTAACAATATTTGATCCGAACATCTTGCTTGCATCTGAAGGCATGTCTGAAGGATAGTCTGATTTTCCGATAATTGTGATTCCGTTAACTGAAATTGTCTTGTCATTTTCTGTCAGTTCGCAGTTGCCTCCGGTCGATGCTGCCAGGTCAACAATAATTGATCCGGGTTTCATCGCCATTACAGTCTCCCTTAGGATCAGGACCGGAGCCTTTTTTCCAGGTATCTGTGCGGTTGCAATAATGACATCAGCTGCAATTGCCCGTTTCTGGATCAGCTCCTGCTGTTTCTTCCTGAACTCATCTGTTTGTTCAACAGCATATCCTCCAGCGGCTGAATCTTCTTTTGCTCCTTCCACCTCGATGAATTTACCTCCAAGGCTTTTTACTTCTTCTTTGACTGCAGATCTGACATCAAAGACCTCAACAACAGCACCCAGCTTTCGCGCAATGGCTATTGCCTGAAGTCCGGCAACGCCAGCACCGAGTATAAGAACCTTTGAAGGTTTGATAGTCCCCGCGGCTGACATGAACATAGGAAAGAATTTCGGCAGAGTTGATGCTGCAGCAAGTACAGCCTTATATCCGGCAACAGTCGCCATCGATGAAAGTATGTCCATCGATTGTGCCCTGGTAATTCTGGGAATCAGATCGAGTGCCAGGACAGTAAGTCCCCTGATCCTGGCTTTCTCAAGCCATTTACTGTTTTCAACAGGGTTAACAACAGAACAAAGAACCTGTCCTTCCCTGAAAGAATCCAGGTTTTCTTCCAACGGGGGATTTACACATAATAAAAAAGAGGACTTTGATATTATATCTTTACGGCCGTTAACTGATGCACCGACTGACAGGTATTCAGTGTCTGATGCACAGGCCTTTTCACCCGCCCCGTTTTCAACAATAATATCAACGCCCAGCTTTTTAATTACGGCAACTTCACCCGGAAGCATGGCTACTCTCTTTTCTGCCCCCGATTCTTTAAGAATACCAATAACCATATTTTACAAGTTTGGAGGTTGGAGTTTGGAGTTCAGAGTTAAGTGTTAAAAAATTAACACCAAAATAACAATTATTTATTCTTTTCCAAAGAAACTCTTAAGCCAGAATTTGTTTGCTTCATTCCTGGAATGAGTTGCCTTGGCACCGCTCCATCCATGCCGGCCATTTGGATAAAGCATGAACTGGAATGATTTTCCTTCATCCTCAAGCCTTGAAATCAGGAAAATCGAATTCTGCATATGAACGTTATCATCCAGATCTCCATGGGTCATGTAGAGTTTCCCCTTGTAGTTTTTAGCCCACGTCAGTGTGGAGCCGTCTTTATACCCATCTGGATTATCCTGAGGAGTATCCATATATCTTTCGGTATAGATATCATCGTACAGACGCCAGTCAGTTACCGATGATCCTGCAAATCCATGGGTCCAGTAATCAGCACCTTTGGTCAGGGCAAGACAGGTCATGTAACCCCCGTATGAGCTTCCGGTAATGCCCATTCTTGTGCCGTCGATATATGGCTTGGCCAGGAGCCATTTTACAGCATCCTCATAATCGAGTATTTCCCATTTTCCAAGACTGCGATAGAGGTAATCGAGTCCCCTCTTTCCAAAATGACCAGAGCCTCTGTGATCAACTTTAAAAGTAATAATACCATTCGTTGAGTACCACGATGGATCAATTCCTTGCCAAGTGTTGCTTAATTTTCTACTCATGCTATTTAAGTCACCTGGTCCACCATAAATAGTGAAAACAACCGGATACTTTTTAGATGGATCAAAGTTTACAGGAAAAGTAATAATTGCAGGAATATTGAACAGTCCATCCGAAGTCGGGATTTTCAATAATTCAGATTTTGAATTCTTGGTAATATCAAATGCAGGCGTTTCAAATTTATATAATTCCCTGATCATTTTTGCCTTATTGTCATAGACAACAATAGAGCCTGGAGTAGTTATGTTATTCCATGTATCAATAATGTAACTTCCTTTAGGAGAAACACTTACATAATGCTCCCCGGCTTCTTTTGTCACCTGAAGAAGGTTTTTCCCGTCAAGGCCGATTCTGAAGAAATGACTATCAGTCGATTCAGGTCCTGTCCCGGTAAAGTATATCACTCCGGCCTCCTCATCAATTCTTTCAATTTTGTTGATACTCCATGTGAAATTAGTAATCTGTGAAATCAGTTTCCCGTCCCAGCCGTAATAAAAAAGGTTTACCCAGTCATTCTTATAACTCCTAAGTATAAAACCAGTGCCGTTCTTCATCACATAGACATCTTCAAAGAATTCAACCCATGTTACCCTTGCTTCGTTGTAAATAGTTGTAAAACCGCCTGTTGCAGGATTAGTAAGAATGATTTTTAAATCATTCTGGTCGCGATTAAGTACCTGAATAGCAAGTTCTTTGCTGTCCGGCTTCCAGAAAGGCCATGCAATATACTGATCAACACTATAATCAGTTTTGACCCATATTGTTTTTGCAGTTGCGATATCGGCAATTCCCATTTTGACTTTTGGATTAGGATCCCCTGCCTTAGGATAAGGTACCTGTTCCAGCTTACCGTGGATCCCGTCTGCCTCATCAAGCCGGTTCAGAGTAAATACCGGAACTTCGGTTTCATCCGTCCGCAGGTAGGCAATCTTGTTTCCGTCGGGCGACCACCAGAAAGCAGCATATGGATTAATACTCGGCCGATCATATATCTCTTCCATATAAACCCATGATGAATAACCGTTATAGATCCTGTCGGTTGCATCAAAGGATAATCTTATTTCTTTATTTGTAACAAGATCAAATACATACAGGTCTTTGTTTTTTGTATAAGCAATCTTTTTATTGTCAGGTGAAAAACGGGCATTTACTTCAGGAACATCATTATTTGTCAGCCTCCTGAGAGCATTATCGCCTTTCCTGAAATAGTAGAGATCATTATCCTTCACGATAATAACACTCTGCAAATCAGAACTTACAATATCGTTGAATCCTATGGTTACTCCGGCTGGCAGGGATTCTGAAAACAATTCCCTTTCTGACTTTTTGGGAGGAACAACAAAACCTTTTCCGGTCCTGATATCAACACTTTTAACCACAGCTTTATTTTCAGAATCAAAAGTCTGAATCAGATAATGATTATCATCTGCCCAGCCCGTTATGCGAACCTGGCTGTCACCCCTCTGCGGCATCTGTGAATCAAGCCGGAAAGCAAATACTGGAGAATATAATAAAAGAATGACAAGTAATTTAAAGGGGACAGTTCTTTTCATAAACAACATATTTTACAATTAGAAATAAATATCTGACAGACAAAAATAACCATTTTCAAATACGAACCTTTCCACAATTTTATTAAAACACCCTCTTCACCGAACAACCAGAAATAATGTTTATGAAAAGTATTATATTAGCCGGTCAACTTAAAATTTTATTCCAATGAAGCGTTTTCTCTTAATAATTTCAGCCATTTTTCTAACTTTAATTAATTGTAACAGCCAGACTATTAAGTCTCCCGATGAATTTCTTGGATACGAGTTGGGTACACAGTTTACATTTCATCACAGGGCTGTCGATTATTTCAGATATGTGGCTGAAAGCTCACCGCAGGCAGAATACCGTGAATATGGAGTAACTTATGAAGGAAGAGTGTTGGGTGTATGCATAGTTTCGAGCGAAGAGAATCTTTCCAATCTTGAGGAGTACCGTAAGAACAATCTTATCAAGACAGGTCTTTCAGAAGGAAACTTCACCGGGAAACAGATCCCGATTATCTGGCTTGGTTATAATGTACACGGAAATGAATCGGCAGGAATGGAAACGGCTATGAAAACTCTCTATACCCTTGTTACAGGATCATATCCCGGAGTCAGTGACTGGCTCAGAAATTGCATCATTATAATCGATCCATGCCAGAATCCTGATGGTCGTGATTTGTATACAAACAGGTTCAGGAATTCACAGAATCTGATCCCGAATCCCGATGGCAAATCGGCTGAACATTACCAGGGCTGGCCAACTGCACGGACAAATCATTATATGTTTGATCTTAACAGGGACTGGACCTGGCAGACACAGGCAGAAACAGTTCAAAGGCTTGCCTTCTATAATCAGTTCATGCCCCAGGTCCATGCAGATTTCCACGAAATGGGAGCTGAATCAACCTTCTTTTTCCCTCCGGGTGCTATTCCATGGCATGAAGTTATAACTCCATGGCAACATGAGTTCCATGCACTTATGGGCAAGGGTAACGCCGCACTTTTTGATGAGAAATCAAAGCTCTATTTCACGAAAGAGAACTATGATCTTTTCTGTCCGAGTTTTGGTGATACATGGCCGCTTTTTAACGGAGCAATAGGCTTTACATATGAACAGGGCGGAAGCGGTTATTCAGGACTGGCATTCAGGCAGCAATCAGGCGATACCTTAACGCTCAAAAAAAGAATTGACGGGCACTTCACTGCATCAATGGCAACGTTAAAAGTGTCGTATGAAAACAGAGAAAAGCTGGTTTCGGAATTCAATAAGTTCTTCTCCGATAATGCCAATAAACCTGACTTTCAATACAAGTCGATAATTATCAAAGGATCAAATGCGAAATCTGACCTTGAAGATCTTTTTCAGCTCCTGAGGAAAAACCAGATTAAGTATTCGTATGCAGGCAACACTGGGAAGAAGTTTAAGGGATTTGATTATCAGGCAAATGCTGAAGGTGAAATGACAATTGAAAAGGGAGATATCCTGGTAAGCGCCTATCAGCCTCAGTCGCGTTTTGTCCAGGTTCTTTTTGAGCCTGATAGCAAAGCATCCGACTCGCTAAGCTATGACCTGACAGCATGGGCATTGCCATATGCCTATAATCTGAAAGCCTATGCACTGACTGAACAGATTAAACCATTGGATGGGAAGATAGAATCAGTAAAAGCAGGAAATAATCCAGCTGGAGATAAACCCTATGGTTATGCAGTTGAATATTCAGGTTTTAATGTTTTAAAGTTTATTTCAGCTCTTCACCTGAAGAATATCAGATCGAGATACTCATTGAAACCTTTTATGATCGGAGCGATCACTTTTGTCAGGGGAAGTTTTATTATAACCCGGGGTGATAATATTAGTATGGATGGTAAACTTGATAAAATTGTGACCGATCTGGCCGACAAATTACAGATCAATATAACACCCTTAACTTCAGGACTTGTGGACAAAGGGAAAGATATAGGATCAGATTACTCTCCTCTGAAAATAAAACCGAAAGTTGCACTGTTGTGTGGTGAAGGAACGCTTTCAACTGCAGTTGGAGAGCTTTGGTACTTCTTTGAGCGGGAGCTTCAATATCCGGTTTCTCTTGTAAATACCGCCAATGCTGAAAATGCTGATCTTAGTGATTATGATGTTTTACTGTTGACATCAGGCAGTTATTCAAAACTTAAAGATACTATAGTTGATTATGCAAAAAGGGGAGGAAGAGTTATTGCTTTTGAAAATGCAATTTCTGTTTTTGCTAAAGAAAAATCGACCTCACTTTTTAAAGCTGTTGAAACCAGAACTGCTGAGCAAAAAGCTGCAGAAAAAAAAGAGAAAAGTGATGATCTTACTCTTCTTAAAAAGTTTAGTGATGAAAACAGACATCTTTTGTCCGATAATTCAGCCGGAAGCATATACAAGGTTACTGTCGACACAACCAATCCTTTTGGATTCGGTCTGGGAAGGGAGTGGTTCCTTATGAAGCGTACTCAGCCTTACCCATTCCTTACAAAGGGGAATAATATAGGTTATATACTTGATAATAAACCGGTTTCAGGTTTTGCAGGTTACAAATATCAGAAACAGATTAAAAATACAATGGTAATAGGATCTGAACCTATCGGGAAAGGCGAAGTAATATACATAACTGATGATCCATATTTCAGGGCATTCTGGAAGAGCGGCAGAGCATTACTCTGGAATACTGTATTCAGATAGAAAGTGTTTCTGGTTGCTTGTTGCTTGTTGCTTGTGAATTAATTTGTTTACATATAAATATTTTAAAACTGACCCATGACCAGAAAAATCATCCTTATCATCTTTATTATAATCTCCTGTTCAATATTCAGTTGTACCAGGACAACTGATTTTGAAAATGCACGGAAAAGCATAAATATTGCTGATCTTGAAAGTTATGTTAAAGAGCTTGGATCGGACAGATTCATGGGAAGAGCTCCTTTTACAGCAGGAGAAAAAATAACGGTTGAATACCTTGCTGACCAGCTGAAAAAAATTGGATTTGAACCTGCTTTTAACGGCAGTTATTTCCAGGATGTTCCCATGGTCAGGATCATCTCGGAAGTTGATGGGCCAGTTAAAGTGAAATCACAGGCGACTGAACTTGAATTCAAAACTCCTGATGATATTGCGGTCATCTCTCCCAGAATTGAAAAGAGTCTGGATGTTATCAATTCCGAAATGGTATTTGCCGGTTTTGGAATTGTTGCCCCGGAATACGGATGGAATGATTATGAAGGATTGGATGTAAAGGGCAAAACTGTGGTGGTAATGGTAAATGACCCGGGTTTGTACACCAGGGACACAACTCTCTTCAAAGGATCTGAAATGACTTATTACGGGAGATGGACATACAAATATGAGGAGGCAGCCAGACAGGGAGCTGCAGGGGTTCTTATAATTCATGAACCATTGGGAGCAGGTTATGATTATCAGTATACCCCGAAAAAGTTCAATAACTCCAAACCTGTATATTCAATCGGCTGACAGCAATTCGTCGCGCTGCCAGTTTACAGGATGGATCTCTTCAGAATCTGCCGTAAGGCTTCTGAAAACAAAAGGTTTAAATGTTTCGGAACTCAGGTCAGAAGCTTGCAAAAGGGGATTCAGGGGATTTCCTCTTGATTTAAATATCTCATTGAGGATAAGCAATACAATCGAGTACAATAAATCCAGAAATGTTGCAGGTATCATGAGAGGATCAGTGAGACCTGAAGAAAATATTGTCTATTCAGCTCACTGGGATCATTTTGGGATCGGTGAAGCAGAAAACGGAGATTCGATCTATAACGGAGCTGTTGACAATGGAACTTCCATGGCGTGGGCGCTATCGATTGGAAAAGCATTTTCCTCTCTGAGGAAAAAGCCGGAAAGAAGCGTTATCCTTCTTTTTCCTACAGCTGAAGAAGATGGTCTTATTGGTTCATATTTCTATACTGAACATCCCGTCTTCCCGATTGACAAGACAGTTGCCTGTTTTAATAACGATCTCCTCCTGCCAATAGGCAGAATGAGAGATGTTATGATTACCGGTTATGGACAATCTGAGCTCGATGATTATGTAAGAGAAGCTGCTGCCGACCAGGACAGATATGTCATGGGAGACCCTAATTCCCATACAGGAATGTATTTCAGATCGGACCATTTCCCTTTTGCAAAAAAAGGAGTTCCGGCTCTTTTTGCCAGAGGCAATACAGACAGTCGTGAATTCGGTAAAGATTGGGCATCTGAACAGGAAAAGGATTATATTAAAAACAGATACCACAAACCATCTGATAATTATGAACCTGAAAAGTGGAATTTTGAAGGGATTGCTGAGGACGCTGAGCTTGCATTCACTGTAGGTTACGAGCTTTCCGCTTCAGATGTCTTTCCAGGATGGAAATCAGGATCTGAATTTAAGAAATTAAGAAGATAAGAGCTATCGTTTTCTTGCAGGATTTCGTTCTTCAGTTAACACAAGAATTTCTTATTCCATCTTTTCTATTCTTTTTATAACCATTTTATATTATTGTTATTTTATTAACATTGTTATTTTATTAACACTAAATTATTATCTTTGCAGCGTCAATATTATATGCAAGGACATAGGTTAATCAGATTTTAAATAAAAGAATTAATGCTAATAAGTGAAACAGGAAGTAATATTTTAAATTAATTTTAGAAAAATATATGTTCAAATTAAATTAAATTGAATTAACATAATTACTCAAAAAAGCATGTCACGAATAAATTCACTTGCGGATCTTAAAAAGAAACGCGAAGAAATAAGAACAGGACTGAACGTCAGAAATAAAGCAATTGATCCTGAAAGAAATGTTCAGGTAAAAGTTGCGATGGCTACGTGTGGTATAGCTGCAGGAGCAAAACCAATAATGGAGTTTTTCGTGGAACAGCTGGACAGAAGGAGCATACCCGGTGTCGTTACCCAGACAGGATGCATGGGTTATTGTTATGCCGAACCTACAGTTGAAATAAAACTACCGGGCAGGGATCCTGTGGTTTTCGGTTTTGTAGATCTGAAAAGAGCTGATCTGATCATCGAAAAGTACATTAAGGAAGGAGAGCTGATTGATGGCATCATCCCTGTAAATTATGAAACTATAGATTCTAAAGAATAGGAGGTTAAACCATGTCAAAATACAGCATGCATCTTATGGTATGTGGTGGCACAAGTTGCCATGCATCTGAAAGTGATGCAATTGTCTGGAATTTAAGGGATGAACTCGAGGCAAAGGGATTGTCGGATAAAGTGCAGGTAATTCTTACCGGATGTTTTGGCTTTTGCGAAAAAGGTCCGATTGTGAAAGTTATGCCCGATAATATATTCTATGTTCAGGTAAAACCTGAAGATGCCCAGACGATTGTTGAAGAACACATAATTAAAGGCAGAATAGTTGACAGGCTTTTGTATCACGATCCAAAAACCAATAAACCAATCGGAGATTCGAAGCACGCCGGAATATTCAAGAAACAGCTTAGAATTGTTCTCCGGAATTGTGGATTTATTAATCCCGAGAGTATTGATGAATATATTGTCAGGGATGGTTATCAGGCCCTTGGAAAGGTGCTGACAGAAATGTCACCTCAGGAGGTTATTAAAGCCATTAAAGATTCAGGACAAAGAGGTCGTGGCGGTGCAGGATTCCCGACAGGTTTGAAATGGGAAATCGCCAGTAAGAGCATTTCCGATGAGAAATACGTTGTCTGCAATGCAGATGAAGGTGACCCGGGAGCATTTATGGATCGATCTGTACTTGAGGGCGATCCACATTCAGTTCTTGAAGCAATGGCAATATGCGGCTACAGTATAGGCGCTTCAAATGGTCTGATCTATGTGAGGGCTGAGTATCCACTGGCTGTTCACAGGCTTAAAGTTGCTATCGCCCAGGCCAGAGAATATGGTTTGCTTGGGAAAGATATTTTTGGAACAGGATTTAATTTTGATATTGAACTTAGGTATGGTGCCGGTGCATTTGTCTGCGGTGAGGAGACTGCCCTGATACATTCAATGGAAGGTCTGCGAGGGGAACCCACAATAAAACCTCCTTTCCCGGCCGAGTCAGGCTTCCGCGGCAAACCGACCAATGTCAATAATGTCGAAACATTTGCCGCAATACCGGTTATAATTCTTAAAGGCGCTGAATGGTTCAGTAAAATTGGTACTGAGAAATCAAAGGGCACAAAAGTTTTTGCCCTCGCAGGAAAAATAAATAATGTCGGTCTTATAGAAGTCCCGATGGGAACCACCCTTAGAGAAATAATCTTTGAAATTGGTGGTGGAATCAGATATGGGAAGAAATTCAAAGCTGTCCAGACTGGTGGCCCTTCAGGCGGCTGTCTTACTGAAAAGCATCTCGATGTGCCAATCGATTTTGATAATCTTGTTGCTGCAGGATCGATGATGGGCTCAGGAGGAATGATTGTTATGGATGAAGATGATTGTATGGTTTCTGTGGCCAAGTTTTATCTTGAATTCACAGTCGAAGAATCATGCGGTAAATGCGCCCCTTGCCGGATCGGGAATAAACGTCTGCATGAATTACTCAATCACATTACTGAAGGTAAAGGATCGCTTGCTGATCTAGACAGGTTGAGAAATATGAGTCTGGTTATAAAAGACACTGCTTTGTGCGGACTTGGTCAGACATCTCCAAATCCGGTGCTATCAACGCTCGATAACTTCATGGATGAGTATGTGGCACATGTGAGAGACAAAAAATGTCCGGCCGGAAATTGCAAGAACCTGATGGAGTATTATATAATTCCTGAAAACTGCGTAGGATGTACTGCCTGCGCAAGGGTATGTCCTGTCAATGCAATATCAGGGCAACGCAAAGAAGTTCATTATATCAATCCTGAAGTCTGCATAAAATGCGGTGCTTGCAAGGAGAAATGTAAGTTTGATGCAATAATTATCAGATAACCGGAAAAATTAATGGAAACAATAAAGCTTAATATAGATAATAAAGAAATTGAGGTACAAAAGGGTATCACAATTTTAAAAGCTGCAAGGCAACTTGGAATTGAAATTCCGACATTATGCTATCTTGACTTGCGTGATATGAATATTGAGAACAAACCAGGCGGCTGCCGGATTTGTGTGGTTGAGGTTCAGAAAAGACGGAACCTGGCACCTGCCTGCTCGACAAAATGTGAGGAAGGCATGGTGGTTAAAACCCACACTACAAGGGTGCTTAATGCCCGCAGGACGGTAATGGAATTTATTTTGTCGGATCATCCCAAAGATTGTCTTGTCTGTCGCAAAATCTGGAAACTGTGAATTGCAGGATATGGCTCACAGACTTGGAATCAGAGAAATTCCCGGGGCTGAGTATGCTGCAGTGTCGACTTACAAGCCTGATACCTCTCCTTCAATAAAGAGGAATCTTGATAAATGTATTATGTGCCGCAGGTGTGAAATGATGTGCAATGTGGTTCAGACTGTCGGTGCCCTGTCAGCTGTTAACAGAGGATTTATGGCAACGGTGGCCCCTGCATTTGAGCAGAATCTTGAACATTCCACATGTACATATTGCGGACAGTGTGTTGCTGTATGCCCTACAGGTGCACTTACAGAAGTTGATAATACCCCTGATGTACTCAGAGCTCTGGCTGATCCTGCCAAGACAGTTGTGGTTCAGACAGCTCCTGCTGTGCGTGCTAGCACTTGGCGAAGCATTTGGTATGGAACCCGGTACTCTTGTCACAGGAAAACTGGTAACTGCAGCTTTAAGAGCACTCGGATTTGATTATGTCTTCGATACAGATTTTGCGCCGACCTTACAATAATGGAAGAAGGTACTGAATTCTTGACAGGCTTACCAGGCATCTCAAGGGTGATAAAACAGCAAGATTACCGATACTTACCTCCTGCTGTCCGGGCTGGGTAAATTTCTTCGAAGAGTATTTTCCCGATCTTAAGGATGTACCTTCTACATCCAAATCACCTCAGCAGATGTTTGGTGCAATTGCCAAAACATATTTTGCCGACAAGATAAAAGTAAACCGAAAAGATCTCGTCGTTGTTTCTATCATGCCTTGTCTGGCAAAGAAATATGAATGCCAGAGAGAAGAATTCTCAGTTGACGGCAACAGAGACGTTGATTTTTCAATATCCACCAGGGAACTGGCTGCATTTATAAAACAAGCCAATATTGATCTGAATAATCTTGAAGACGAAGATTTTGATGATCCGCTTGGTGAATCGACTGGTGCAGGTGTAATCTTCGGTACTACCGGAGGTGTTATTGAAGCAGCTTGCAGGACCGCCTATGAGATTTATACAGGTAAGAAACTTGACCGTATTGATTTCACAGAACTGAGAGGTCTGGAAGGAGTTCGCTCTGCAACAATCGATTTTAACGGACTGCCTCTTAACATCGGAATTGCCCACGGACTTGGAAATGCCAGGAAGCTTCTTGATGATGTAAGATCAGGAAAATCACTGTTTCATGCAATTGAAGTTATGGCGTGTCCTGGAGGATGTATCGGAGGTGGAGGTCAGCCTTTACATCATGGGAATTCTGAAATAATAAAAGCAAGAGCTGCAGCAATTTACAGGGAGGACAGCATGAAACCGCTGCGTAAATCTCACGAGAATCCTTTCATAATTAAACTTTATGATGAGTTTCTTGGTAAACCAAACAGTGAGAAAGCACACCATCTGCTTCACACCAGTTATTTTGATAAAAAGAAAAAGATTATTGTAAAACAATAGTAATGACCAGATAAGGTTAATAATAAAATTCAATGCTATGTCCAGTATTAAAATAGAATTGAGACAGGAGGATGTTGCAAAAATAAAAGAGATCTGTGCATCCTTCAACAAAGATCCCCAGGAACTGATAAATATACTTCATAGTTGTCAGGGGCATTTTGGATATCTCCCGGCCGAGATACAGGAAGTCATTGCAGCGGAGACCGGAGTTCCCGTTGCTAAAATCTACGGAGTTGTGACATTTTACTCATTTTTCACGATGACTCCAAAAGGGAAACATCCGATAAGCATATGTATGGGTACTGCATGTTATGTACGCGGTGGTGAAAAAGTGCTTGATGAATTCAAGAAGGAGCTTGGATTACAGGTTGGCCAGACCACCAGGGACGGCAAATTCTCGCTTTCGAGCCTGAGATGTGTTGGTGCCTGCGGACTCGCACCTGTTGTTCTTGTTGGAGACAAGACTTATGGAAGAGTAGCTCCGGATGATGTAAAGAATATCCTCAAGGAGTATGAATAGTAAATTCATTTGAATGGTTTTATAAGTGTACAAAAGGCCGGGATTTTTCAATTCTGGCCTTTTCTTTTCCTGAAATGATCTGGTTTATACCAGAAAAAATACTCCTTCTGCTTCCTTTTTTCTTCAATCCCTCTTGCAACATATACTTTTTTCCCGGTATATGGATCAAACCCGCAATAGTACATTGCCGTCGAAAGAGTCATGGGTGTCGGCGTAAAATCCTGCACCTGCTCGGGTCTTATTCCCAGGCTCCTCACCTCCCCTGCCAGCTCCGACATGTCACTCTCAGAAGAACCCGGATGAGATGAAATAAAATATGGAATAATCTCATACTTAAGACCTTCCCTGATTGTTATCCTTTCAAATTGCTCCTTAAGCTTTCTGAAAAGAGTGAATGGCACTTTTCTCATAAGATTCAGCACATGCGGTGACGTATGCTCAGGCGCAACTTTTAGCCTGCCAGATACATGATTTATTATAAGCTCCTCAAGATATTCCCGCTCACTGGTTCCTGCATTTTTATTCCACTCATGGAAAAGAAGGTCATACCTGACACCACTCCCTATAAATGCTTTTTTTATCCCGGAAACTCGGTTCACTTTTCTGTATAGTGCAGTGAGACCATTGTGATCTGTATCAAGGTTTCTGCATACCTGTGGCCAGATGCATGAAGGGCGAGAACACTTCAGACATAATTCATTATCCTTCCCCTTCATCATATACATGTTTGCCGATGGTCCGCCAAGGTCAGAAATGTAACCTTTGAATCCCGGCAAATTTTTTACCCTTTCAATCTCAGCCAGAATTGATTTCTCTGATCGTTTTACAATCTGCTTCCCCTGGTGCGCTGCAATTGCACAGAAACTGCATCCGCCGAAACAACCCCTGTGGATGTTGATTGAGAATTTGATCATTTCGTAGGCAGGGATGGGACCTTTTTTGTTATACCTTGGATGAGGCAGGTAACAGTATGGCAGGTCGTACGTCCGGTCTGCTTCCTCTTCAGTCATCGGGTAAAACGGGGGATTTAAAATAACATTCATCTCACCCGATTGCTCAATGAGCCTGGCTGCTTTAACCTTATTTGACTCCTTTTCAAAAATCACAAAATTGGATGCAAAGACTTTTTTATCAGCTATGCACTTCTCATAAGAATTGAGCTGAATATCCTTCCAGTTTTTATTCACAGGTAGCTCAATATTTTTATTCCTTGCAATGACTGTCTGGGGTATTGTTGTAAGAGACGAAAATGGTACCCCTTTTTGCAGCAGTTTTATCAATTCCCTGATGGGTTGTTCCCCCATTCCGTAAATCAGCATATCGGCTCCGCTGCTCAGAAGAATTGATGGTTCAAGCTTATCTTTCCAGTAGTCATAATGCGAAAGTCTCCTCATGGAAGCTTCTATTCCTCCCAGCACAACAGGTACTTCGGGATAAAGTTTTTTCAAAATCTTTGAATACACAATTGTCGGATAATCAGGCCGGAATCCTGATTTTCCTCCAGGGGTGTACGCGTCATCCGACCGTAAACGGCGGGCAGCTGTATAATGGTTTACCATCGAATCCATATTGCCCGCAGTAACCCCAAAGAAATATTTCGGAGTTCCCAATTTGAGAAAATCACGCAGATCATCTTTCCAGTTAGGCTGTGGAACCAAAGCAACATGAAGTCCTTCTGCTTCAATTACTCTGCCGATTACTGCAGGACCGAAGGAAGGATGATCGACATATGCGTCACCGCTGAAAATAATAACATCAGGCTGGTCCCAGCCTAATGCTTCAATCTCTTTCTTTGTAGTCGGCAAACAATTTGCTAACCTTTTTGTCAGATCATTCACATGGTAAAATTACTCAATTTTAGTATCTTGCTTATAATTGCCGTAAATTTGCTGGCATCAGGATCATAGAACCATGAGCTGATTAATTATCCAGGGAGCATACAAATCATTGAAAAAGACATTAAGTATATTATTCTTAATCCTGCTTCTGTTTCAGTCCCGGCAGGTTGTCATCAGTCAGCAGGCAAATGAAAGGCCAAAAGTCGGATTGGCCCTTAGCGGAGGAGGATCACTCGGGATGGCACACATAGGCGTGCTTAAAGTTATGGAAGAAGCCGGTCTCAGACCTGATTATATTACAGGGGTAAGCATGGGCAGCATCGTTGGCGGGATGTATGCCCTGGGTTATTCGGCTGACAGTTTGCATAAAATAGTGAAAGGGATGAACTGGAATCTGGTATTATCCAATAACATTGAAGAGAACAAAGTAATTTTTCCTGAAAAGGAACACATTAATAACAGTATAATTTCACTTCCCTTATCATCAAGGAAGGTTACGCTTCCTTCAGGTCTCATAAATGGTCAACAGATTGAAAATCTTTTCAGTTATTATGACTGGCCGGCTGCCGGCATAAACGACTTTTCAAAACTTCCAATTCCCTTTATGTGCCTTGCAGTGGATATTCTTACAGGTAAGAAAGTTGAACTGCGTACCGGATATCTTCCTGATGCCATGAGAGCCAGCAGCGCTGTGCCAACAATTTTCACTCCGATAAAGATAGATTCTGCTCTGCTGATTGATGGTGGTGTGGTGCGCAACTATGCAGCTGAGGAGGTGAGGGAAATGGGGGCTGACATAGTAATTGGATCTTACACCGGTTTTAAGATTAAATCGGAAGATGAATTGAATTCACTGCCGGGAATTATTCAACAGATAGTTTTTCAGAGGAGCCATGAGGATTATCAGGAACAGAAGAAAATAACAGACCTGCTTATTGAGCCAAAGGTCAGGGATTTTCCTTCAACAATGTTTTCCAACGTTGACACCCTTGTTGAGAGAGGGTATAAAGCGGCTTCACCATACAGGGAATACTTCAGGAAGCTTGCAGATTCTCTTAACATGATCGGCCCGCAGAAACCGATTGAAAACATTCTTGACAACCGGATTTTCGCATTTGATAAAATTGAAGTTACAGGTAATTCATTATACGCAGACTATCAGATACTTGGAGTTCTGGGTATAGATCCGGGAGATAAAGTAGACAAGAAAATTATCCGCGATAAGATAGATCTTCTTTATGGTAAAACATGGTTTGAAAAAGTAAAGTACAGGATAACTTCACGAAATGATTCCCTGATATTGTTTATTGACTGTATAGAAAAGTCTAAATCAATGCTTTACGGGGGAGTCCATTATGATAATACTATCAAAGCCGGAATTATCTTCAGAATGACTTCCAAGGATCTCATCTTAAAAAAGTCCTTTATTGATTTTGATTCATTCATAGGCCAGTTCTACAGGGTTAATCTCACAATGCTTCAGTATATCGACGGGAATGAGAGATTTGGATTATCCGCGGATTTCTATGCAGATTATACAAACCTTCCAATGCTCAGGATCAGAGATGAAATAGGCAATGCTTTTTACCGGAATAACCATGCAAGATTGACCTTAAGCAAGTATCTCGGACTTAATCATCTGATGAATCTAACCCTTAGTCTGCAGAACAGTTCTCTGAGCCCTGATTACATTGCAATAGACCACCTGGAAAGAGTATCATACAAGTATTTATCAGAAGGTTATTCATATAGAATTAATACAATTGATACAAAGCATTTTCCAAACAAAGGACTATTATTTCAGATTTCAGTTAACACTTCCAGGCTTTTATCTGGGAAAATACAAACAAAGAATTACAAAAAAACCTATACTTCAGAGTTCCCTGATGATTTCCTTTTTAAAAGATCTTATTCCGTTGCAGGAGATATGAGACGATATTTTTCACCTGGCAGAAAGCTTACACTTGCAGCTGGATGGGATCTTCTGTTTACCCATTCAAACGATTCAATAACGTCGCCTCATAATTATTACTTCGCCGGAGGAGTTGAGAGCGCTTTTAGCAGTTCAATACCTCTGGTAGGATTTCATACTGGTGAAATACCAGTTGAAAGGTATGCTGGCGTAAGGTTTGAGGCTGATCTTGAATTTCATAAAGACCTTCATTTAAGTCTGTTGACAAATGTTGCCATCGCTAAGGAACCAGGTAAAATTGAGGATTTTTCGGTCCTTGGGGGATACGGACTGGGCCTTGGCTATATGTCAATTATAGGACCATTGAAGATCGGATTTATGCATGGATTAAGCAGCAGTGAAAGATATTATAATGCCATAAAAGGTTATATCAGTATTGGATTCAACTTTTAATTGTCTGCCTTTTTAAGCCTGATAATCCGAAATATTGTCATACTTTAATGCCTCATGATCAATGTTTCAGTAATTTTTGTCAACGGCCTGATTGTTGTATATAATAACAGGATATGCTTAAATGCATTCTCGAAAACATAAATAAAGTGAATTAGCTTGTGAATACTACCAAAGTCATATTGCAGCATAAACAACTCTGCAAATTGGTGTCAGAAAAGAGGTTAAAACAAAGTCTTGATATACTGCAGGATATGATCCCTGTATCCTCACTGGGCGATCTTCGTGATGAGTATGACAACATTGTCATGACTTACAGGAATATGCTAAGTTACACAATTGAAGGCATAAATGATCCTGAACGAAATAAGATCTATCTGAAACTGATTCAGTCTATTCTTGGTCTTGCTGACCGTCTGAGACAGGACATATTGTCACATTATTCAGGCTGGCATACATACTGGGTGATGCAGCAAACCCTCAAAGAACAGAAACTGACAGGTAAAACGCTTGTAGAAACGGTTGACGATCTGATGTTTAAGTCAGAACTTGATGAATGGCTCAAACTGAGCAATGAAATAAATCCTGATCCCGAATCGGAGCTCTCATTAAAACATAAGGAACTTATAAGGAAAATCTTCAATCATTTGTGGCTGACCGACTATTATGGTGATGCTGAAGATAGTCTGGTAAGAATAATAATGAGTTCCGGAAAGTTCAGGTGGTTTGAATCGAGTCTTTTTGTAAGTGCCATAACTCTCAGCGCTTTAAGAACCTTTCAGGCTGAAAAGTTGTTCTGCCTTATCGGATTTTATGAAGCCGGACTTGATCAGGTTATGGAGAGGGCTCTTTCGGGCCTGATACTTAATCTTCATTATTTTAATTCAAGGATCCCGCTGTACCCTGAAATAATATCAAAGATCACTGAAATGAGCAAAGAAAGCAGGTTCAGGGAACATTGCAGGATAATAATATTGCAAACAATCCGTTCGCGGGAAACCGAAAACCTAAGTAAAAAGCTTAACGATGAGATTCTCCCGAAGGTAGCAAAGCTTAGACCAAGGATTGAGGAGAAGCTTGATCTGGATAATATACTTCCTAAAGACAAATACGAAGAAAAGAATCCCGACTGGTCAGATATGTTCAGTGATTCTGAAGAGATTTTCAAAACAATGGAGGAACTTACTAACCTTCAGATGGAAGGGGCTGATGTATATATGTCGGCCTTTGCAAACCTTAAACATTTTGACTTCTTCAAGGACTTTTATAACTGGTTTGTTCCGTTCTATCCCGACCATGAGGTCATAAATGAAATATTCCATGATGAAATTCTCGGTCCTGGAACCAATGAGCTTGCTGAAGCACTTTATAAAACACCCTTTATATGCAACTCTGACAAATATTCCCTCCTTCTTAACCTGAAGTATCTTCCGTCATCACAAAAAACCATGATGCTTAAAGTTTTCAGAATGGAGCTAGACGGACTTCAGCAGCTTGAGGGAGAGGAAGCAGCAGCTGATCCGTACCGTGGTTTCCGAACAAATGTTACTCAATATTTGCAGGATATTTACAGATTTTTCAAACTATCTCCATACAGGAAAGAATTTGAGGACCTTTTCTTAGGTAAGCTCGACATTTATAATTCAGAGGTTTTCAGGATTACGTGCAATGCTCATGAAGCTGAAGCCGGTCTGGCTGATTATTTTTTCAGTAAAAATTACTATTCAGATGCTCTTGATCTTTTTATAAGGATGGCAAAAGAGAAACCTGATGATTCACAACTATATGAGAAAATAGCATTCTGCTTTCAGCAGGAAGAAAACTATGAAGAAGCGCTCAGGTATTACCAGAGGGCTGAACTTATAGACAGAAAAATCTGGACGTTGAAAAAGATTGGTTTGTGCCTTCGCCGTCTTGATAGAAAAGAGGAGGCGCTGGATTATTATCTTCAGGCCGGCTTAATGGATCCTGAAGATATGCATACGGCAATTATGACAGGACACTGTTATCTCGATCTCCGGGATTATGAAAATGCATTGAAATACTATTTCAGGGTTGAATACACTGATCCTGGGAATCTTAAGATCCTCAGGCCAATAGCATTCTGCTATTTTGCCCTGGGCCGGTTCTCGGATTCTGAAAAGTATTATGAAAGGTTATCTTCGGGTAAGCTGAATGCCCACGACTATATAAACAGAGGACATCTCTCATTGTGCAGGGGAAAGAAGAAAGAGGCAATTGACTTCTACCGTCTTGGAATTAACAGTGGTGAAATATCCCTGGAAGAATTCATGACAACTTTTGAAGAAGACCAGCCGCTCTTGCTGTCGCTTGGTGTGAACCGGGAAGATCTGCCGATACTTCTTGATTACCTTTTATTTTCTATTGGTTGACAAGGTGCTGTCGCGATCACCGTGGAACGGTGGAGAAGGCATAGGTCCTTGAGGGCCGGGACCCTGACCCGGATTTCGGTCAGGAAATCGCCTTCTGTCATTTCTGAACCCTGTAGTATCATTATCACGTCTTTTTCTTTCCTGTCTCATCATTTCCTGGCGTTTTTCATCCATCTCCTTCAGACGTGCAATTTGCTCTTTTGTAAGGTTAGAATCGAGTTCTTTCCTCATGGCCTTAACATTTGAATCAAGTTCCTTTCTGAAATTGTTCTGGGTTTCACTGTTAAGTTTACCGTATTTGTCAAGGATAAGGTCAATTTTTGCTTTCTGTGCTTCATCAGGCTGTATTGTTTTGTAAAATCCCTCCCTGAATCGTTCCTCGGAAAAATACATCCTTACCGGTCTGAGCCTGTGCAGGCGCAGCTGTGCTGAAGTTAGCATGCCAATAACAAATCCGATAATGAGGGTAATAATACCAAGTAATACTGGTCGTGTTTTCATAGAAATGTCAATTTCCTGTTAAGAGGCACAAAATACTTTCATCATAGCCGTTTCCCAGTCCCAGAAATGAATCAAAGGAAAGTGAACCCTGAACTATAAAAATAGAGATCAGCAATAAAACGATGGCCGCAACTCCGGTAAGAGCTATACGGTAAAAAACACTATTCAGACTACGTACAAATTCAATTTCACGAACCACGGTATCCCCGGCAGAAAAAATCCTTTCAAGAACCCGGTCACGGAATCCTTCTTTAAATCTGTAAGTTACTCCAGCCTCCTCAATTTTGCCCGAAGCTTTTTCAGGATCGTTCTCCTTATCGAGCGATCTGATTAATAATTCTTTTAAATCTGAATTTTTCATATCAATTACAATTTCCCCAAAATATTCTTCATCTGTTCCTGAGCTCTTGACAGCCTTGAAAGGACTGTACCGAGCGGCAGATCCAGTATTTCGGCAGTTTCTTTTGTTGAATAACCTTGCAGCATCCTCATTGCTACAATAATCCGAAATTTTGGATCGAGCCTCCCAAGTGCTTTGCCGACCAGTTCCGAAGCTTCCTTTTTTTCCTCAGTTTCATAGTCAGCAACCTCAAACTCATACATTTCATTGTTCCCTTTCTGTGAGAACGTAGAAAAGAACCTTTTTCGTCTCTTTATTTCATTCAGGGTAAGATTTACAGCTATCTTCTGAATATATGTCGAAAGCTTTGCCTCGCCCCTGAATTCGGAAAGTGAATAGAACAGTTTAATAAATACATCCTGTCCGATATCTTCCGAGAACACCGAATCACCAAGCATGCTTTTTACTGTACGAGCGACCATGTTCTGATATCGGGTTACAATTTCACCAAAAGCTTGTTTATCGCCGTCCAGTGATGCTTTTAACAGTTCATTTTCACTCTTCTGCTTGTACGATTCTTTAATCATACTCCTTATAGACAATTATTATACGGACAATATTCCCTTTTGTTAATTTTTGTTAACATTGGAAATTTTCTGCAAAGTTCACACAAAGATACAAAGTACTTACTTCAGCAAAGCCGGCTCCTCATCATTTACCAGCTCCAATTCGTAACTATTTGAATATCTGACCAGAAAAAGTTTTTGATTTTCAAATCCGTCATTGCTGGTTCTTCGTCTGAACTCAAATTCAGTATGAAGCAGATCGGGATTATGAATCTCCGGATGAGAAATAAACTCCTTCCCATGTATGGCAAGTCCGGATATAAAATAATAAACAATATCATATCCCTGCCATGCATAACTCATTTCAGAAGGTTCGGTAAGGAATTTGGCCCGGAAATCAGAGTTAAACTGAATTATATCCTGCTGTGTATAGTCGATCCAGTCTGGAGAATAGATCATAAGACCAAGATCGAAGCATATTTTATGGTCCAGATTGTCGAGATATCTCATATTCGGATATCCAAAAACATTCACATTGAATTTCCTTGAAAGTGCATGAATATCTGTAAGCGACTCGCTCATAACAGGTGTATCTTCAGAAGCAATAATGATCACATTTCCTGTACGATCAGAGAGCGCGTGGGCAAGGCGATTTATTGAATCATTTCCAAATACTGACCTGCTGTAAAAAACCATATCCCTGAGTCTTATTTCCTCAAAAGGCATTTTGTAACTCAGCTCATTTAAGATCATATTGCGGAACTTGCTGATATCCTGGAGTTCCTCATCCGAATCTGAATGAATCAGAACGATGTTACTGTTCTAATAATCTCCCATTTTCCTTGCTATTGCGTTCTGGGTAACTTCAAGGGATGAGCCTGCCATGAAGAGGAAAGGATTGTTTTCCAGAACTGAATTATTGCTCAATTGGACGGGAGATACCACAGGAATTCCCAGACTTCCGGCATAAGAGGCAACAATCGATAAGATTGCCCGAATGCACCGGGCCTATTATAAGATCCATATTATCAAGCTTCCCTGATCTGATTAGCCTTACAACTTCAACAGTATCATTCTTTATATCAAACACATGAACATTAATATTAAGACCAAGCGCTCTTAATGTATCGGCTGCAAGCAATATTCCCTCATACATTTCAACAAATCCAAGGCTCCTCGGATAAATCCAGTCGTCTGAACGGTTCATATAATTGTAGATCTTTTTCCCCTTTACTGATTTTGAAGAATCAATTTCGGTTCTCGTTGAATTTTCTGAAAGATAAAATGGAAGCAGAACTGCTATGTTATATGAACCTCTGAGATTGCTAACACGGAGTATATCCCGAAGGCTTTTCAAGAAGAACAACCTGTTCTTCCTGACTAATCCGGAACCGTATCTGCCTCAACCGGAACAACAGGCTGTTCTTCAGGGATTTTCATCCCTGGTATCCTGAGATAATCACCAACCTGGGGGAAACGCACATCCCTGTTCTCCCTTCTCAATTCCCTGACAGTCAAACCATACTTGCGAGCAATGGAAGCCATTGTCTCTCCATTTAATTACTTTGTGATAATAGGGTTTGGTTTGCTGATTAGCAAAATTCTCCTTCTTATTCATAAACTCTTTCCTGGGGATTGCTATTTCATAGCCCAGTGGGAGTTTGTTAATATCAATTCCAGGGTTACTCTGAATGATTTCGTTTTCAGAGACACTGTATTTTTTCGACAGAAAATAGATTGTTTCTCCTGGCTGAAGCCTGTGATAGATAAACCTGCTTTCATCGCGGGCAGCCTGCGAACAGAAGCTGTTTGTGGTAAAGGGGTTGCGGTCACCAATCTTTTCAGGTATCCTCAGGCTCTGCCCTTCTTTCAGGCCATTCAGTGCAGGAGGGTTTTCCCTCGTAAGTTCTTCTGAAGTTATGCCATAAGCTTTTGATATCGAATATATTGTCTCTCCTTTTTTTACTATATGAAGATAATAAGTAACTCCGGAAATCACAATTTTATCCTTTGATCGTTCAACAGGAACCTGAGACCAGACCATTGTACTGAAAATCAGTATTGATCAAAAATGAAATAAATGTTCTGTATTTGTTTTTCCGATTCATCATCTTGATTAAAGTGTTTCCAGAAACTTTCTGCAATTCTTTTCAATTCTTGTCCTAACATCCGATATATCAGCTCTTTTCAAATTTTTCACCTGTTATATTCTCATAAAGCTCTATATATCTTTCGGATACCTGGTTTACAAAATCATCAGTCATTTCAGGTACTTTTTGCCCATGCTGACCCTGAAAACCATTTTCCATAAGCCATTCCCTTACAAATTCTTTTGATAACTGCTTTTGAGGCAAGCCCTTATCAAAACGTTCCTGGTATTCATCAGCATAAAAATATCGCGATGAATCAGGAGTATTAATTTCATCGATAAGCATTATTTTTCCGTCTTTATTACCGAATTCATACTTGGTGTCTACAAGAATCAGACCATGCTGCGCCGCGATTTCCGAACCTCTCATAAAGACATCCATAGTGTACTTTTCAATAACAGCATATTCATCTTCCGGAACAAGTCCGCTTTTAATAATTTCTTCCCTCGAAATATCCTCATCATGACGACCCTGTTCAGCTTTTGTTGTGGGAGTAATAATCGGTACAGGAAATTTCTCATGCTCCTTCATTCCGTCGGGAAGCGTTATACCACAAATCTTCCTTGCACCTGATTTATAAGTTCTCCATGAACTTCCTGTCAGATAAGCCCTTACGATCATCTCAAGAGGATATGGCTTGCAAATGTGACCGATTGTAACAGTCGGATCAGGGGTGGCTATTTTCCAGTTGGGAACAATATCGCTGGTGGCATCGAGAAATTTGGCAGCGATCTGGTTAAGCACCTGCCCCTTGTATGGAATTCCTCTGGGGAGTACAACATCGAAAGCCGATATCCTGTCGGACACAACCATCAAAAGATACTTGTCATCAATGTTATATACGTCCCTTACTTTTCCCTTATAAATGCTTTTCTGTCCGGGAAAGTTGAAATCTGATGCCAAAATTGTTTTTTCCATAAATCTATGTCATCGTATTCTCTGTTCTGTTTTAGCCCCCCTTCAGGCCTGCCTGCCGGTAGGCAGGGGGATGGGGGGTTGTTTTCTTCTTTTTCATATGCCCTGACAATCCTTTTTACAAGTTTGTGACGGACTATATCCCTCTCATCAAATTTGATAATTGAGATGCCATCAATCTCAGCAAGTATTCTCATCGCCTGAAGCAATCCTGATTCCGATCTTTTTGGAAGATCAATCTGGGTCGTATCACCTGTCATTATAAATTTAGAGCTTATCCCCATCCTTGTAAGGAACATCTTCAGCTGACTTATCGTTGCATTCTGGGCTTCATCGAGAATTACACAGGCATTTTCAAGTGTTCTGCCTCTCATGAAAGCGAGTGGTGCTATCTGGACGGTGCCATCTTCAATCCATGTCTCGAGTTTCTTGAAAGGGATCATGTCATGAAGTGCATCGTATAAAGGCTGAAGGTACGGATCGAGTTTGTCTTTCATATCACCGGGCAGGAAACCAAGCCTTTCTCCGGCTTCAACTGCGGGACGGGCAAGAATTATCTTCTTCACCTCCCTCTCCTTCAATGCCTTCACTGCCAGTGCGATGGAAGTATATGTTTTTCCTGTCCCGGCCGGACCTTCAGCGATTATCAGATCATTGGTCTTATAATCGTTTACGAGATTAACCTGGTTCACTGTCCTGGCTCTGATTGGTTTACCGCTCGTTCCGAACACTATCACCTCTTCAAACTCACCGTTTGATGCAGATTTCATATGGGCAGCATCAAAGAAGTATTTTTCAATGTCCTGTTCTTCAAGCCGGTGATATTTTTGATAATATTCGAGGATCTCATTGAACTTTTCTGCAAATAATGTTATTTCTCTCTCCTCTCCCATGCATTTCAGTTCATTTCCCCGGGCAACAATCTTAATTTTAGGGAAGAACCCCCGGATCTTATCCAGCAGTGAATTATTTGTACCATAAAAGATTACAGGATCAATATCTTCAAGAAATATTAGTAATTCTGTCATTTAAACTATCTAATCTTCAAATTCCTTCCTATTATTAAACACTGTAGGCTCTTCAAAAGTCTATCTTTCATCCGCCCCTTCCCGATAACTATCGGACCCTAAAGGGGACTTTGGATTTGAATCATTTATAACCCCTTTAGCGGGAAGGGGGTAAATTAAATTCGGTGATAACTCTATTTAAAAAAGATCACCTGAATCTTGACAAAGTAAGCTTATTTTTTCTTTAGAAGATTATCTTTGTCTTAAGTTTTTTCCCTATGGCAGTAATAACCCTGACAACTGAATGGAGGCCTGACGATATTTACAACGGGATCATAAAAGGAAAGCTTTGCAGTTTGTGTCCGGGAGCAACAGTTATCGATAATGCTTCAAATATTACACCATTTGATATCTCGCATGCTTCTTTCGTAATAAGGAACACATTCGAGAATTATCCCAAGGGTTCTGTACACATAATCTGTGTTCATTCAGAAGCCCAAAAGGGTGAGGGTTATTTAATAATAAAGGCAAGAGGCCACTTTTTTATCGGGACAGACAATGGCATTTTTAATCTTATACTTAACGCTGATCCTGACGAAATTATAAGGATCGATCCTGCCGGAACAAATGATGAACTTGAAATCTTTGCAAAGGCTGCGTCCGGGCTGTTGGCAGGTAAACAACCTTCTCAGCTGGGTACCCGATTGAAGAAAATCAGTGAAAGCCTGCCTCTCAGGGCTACAATAGATTCAGATGTGATTATTGGCAGAATTATTTTTATTGACTCATACGGAAATGCAATTTCCAATATAACCAGGGAAATATTTTACAGGGTATTTGAGAACAGGGAATTCAGAATATATATCCAGAGCAATAAAAACTATACAGAACATATTTCAAAAGCATACAATGATGTGCCTGTAGGCGATTTGCTTGCCAGGTTCAATTCACTTGACCTTCTTGAAATCTCAATTAATGGTGCCAACGTATCAGAATTGCTGAGCATTGAAGTCGGATCTGCCATAAGGGTTGATTCTACAAGCAAAACTGCACCATCCAACCGGTTGTTTTAAAAGCATTAATGATGACTGACAAAGAAAAAAGCTGCGAGGAGTTCAGAAAACTCCTTGATATTATTGATGAACTCAGGGTTAAATGTCCGTGGGATATGAAGCAAACCAATGAAAGCCTCAGAAAGCTGACAATTGAAGAGACTTACGAACTGGCAGATGCAATTTTTTCAGGTGATGACGACGGGATAAGAAATGAGCTCGGTGATCTGATGCTTCATATTGTGTTTTATGCCAAAATAGGCACAGAGAAGAACTTGTTTTCAATGACAGATGTGTTGAAGGGCATAAATGAGAAGCTTGTTTACCGTCATCCCCATGTCTTCGGTGAAGTTAGTGTATCAGGTGCTTCAGAAGTTGAAAAGAATTGGGAACATCTTAAAATAAAAGAAAATTCCGGTTACAAACCTGTATTGTCAGGTGTTCCTTCATCCCTGCCGGCTATCATCAAGGCCAACAGGATCCAGGAAAAAGTCAGAGGTGTGGGATTCGATTGGGAGGAGCGCAGTCAGATATGGGATAAAGTACTTGAGGAACTCAACGAGCTTAAGGAAGAAATTGAAAATCATAACATCGCCAGCATTGAATCAGAACTTGGAGATGTACTCTTCTCAATAATCAATGCTTCGCGTCTTTACGGAATTGATCCCGAAGCCGCACTTGAAAAAACAAACAGGAAGTTTATCAAGCGTTTTAATTACCTTGAACAGGAGACAATGGTAAAGGGCAAATCACTTCATGATATGAGTCTCGACGAGATGAACGTGATATGGGAGGAAGCGAAGAAACGGGATGAAGACCTCTCCCCCTGCTACCGCAGGCAGGTAACCCTCCCCCAGGAGGGAGGGGCTAACTAAACTTGTAGCTAAGTAGCTGATAAATAATCTTTGCCGCAACAAAATCCGGAGCTTTATTTGCCGGAGAGGGACACAATTCAACAACATCAAAGCCGACAACATTTTTTTTCCATATCACTTCCTTAAGGAAATTCATGATCTCAAAATACCCCGGACCTCCAGGTTCAGGTGTTCCGGTTGACGGGATCAGGGAAGGATCAAAAACATCGAGATCGATCGTTATATAGACGTTATCGGTAAGCTTATCTATTGCCTTCTGATATTTTGTCTTATCAAGATACAATTCATGAGCCAGGAAGATCCTTTCCCAGTCTGCATCATGAAGCCTCTTCCCGCGACATGCTTCTGATACCCACCTGGATCACAGGTGCAAATTCGCGCATCCTGGCCATTGCACATGGCATGATTATATGATAGAACCTTCATATTCCTGCCTTAAATCTGAATGGGCATCCAGCTGCAGTATGGAAAGATTTCCAAAATGTTCTGAAAAAGCTCTGGCCGATCCAATGCTTACAGTATGATTTCCGCCAACAACTACCGGGAACTTCTCCTGATTCAACAGGAATATTACCTTATTATACACAGCATCGACAAGAGCTTCCGGAGATCTTTTCTCAATTAACGGTTCAATGGTATGGATCCCGAAAAGATGTGCCTCTGAATCAGTCTCAATATCATAAAATTCAAGATTTACAGAAGCCTCCATTATTGCATCAGGACCCTTATCGGCTCCCTTCATCCATGTGCTGGTTTCGTCGTAGGGAACAGGAACGATGATTATCCTTGAAGCAGAATAATCATAAACTACCTCATTACCACCAAAATTCATTGGCAAATGGTTTTTATCCCGTTATGTTTACTTTTTTGATTTGGGAGTGCTTTTTTTCTTTTTCATTCTCTACCGGAGCGGAATTTTCGGCTTCAGAGACTAGGTTTTTCTGTTTCGGTCTTTTTCGATTCTTTTTCAGGTTCTTCTTTTACAAGCATCTCTTTTTTCTGAAGCAGGTTATACCAGAGAATTATTTTCTTTATGTCGCTTGAATATACTTTCTCCCTTGAATAATCGGGAATAACCTCTTCAAAATACTTTTTCAGTTTTTCAGATTCAGCTTTTGAATCGATCGCCTGACCACCCGATTCTTTCTCATAGATCTTGTCGAATACTTTTCCAAGCGGCAGATCTTCATTTTCTGTAAAGACTGAGATGTCCTCAAGTGAACTTACTTTGGCCGAACTGAATGCACTGCTTCTTTTACCGGTCTCAATATGTTCCACAATAATTGCATTCTTTCCCTGGGCAACAAATTTGAAAAGGCCCGATTCTCCCGATATTGATAAAATGTCTTTTAATACCATTTAATTTACTTTTGTCTGCAAATTTAATTTTTGTTGTTTAATGTTTGATCAGGCTGAATTCTTTTTTTACAAAATGCCGTCAGTTAATGTTCCTTTCTTTCTTAATCTTCTCATAAGCTTCATTTACCTTCTTGAATTTTTCATCAGCTGTTTTCCGGAACTCCTCTCCAAGATGGCTCACTTTGTCGGGGTGATATTTCATGGCCATTCGCCTGTAGGCTTTTTTTACATCCTCATCCGTTGCAGTCGGTTTAATTTCAAGGATTTTATATGAAGAATCAGTTTCAGGGACAAACATGTTCCTTATTGAAACATAATCGGATGATGCAATGCCGAGATATCCCGACATTTTTTCGACAGCTTCAATTTCAGAAGCATTTATGGCGCCGTCAGCAACGCTGATATTGAAAAGAAGATGCAGACAGCTGAAGCCGTGAGGAGTAATCCATATTATGACTGATCTGGTTACAGACATCCCTCACCGGTATATCTTTTTTCAGAATATCTTTGAGCATCAGAAGAGCCTCTCTCGCACTGGACTGACCGAATTGCCTGACAAAGAACTGTTTTACGTAATCCAGTTCCGATTTTACTACCTTGCCATCTGCTTTCATCATTGCTGCCACAAGGACAAGAAGGCTCATTCCAAAATCACCCTGAGCCGTGCTCTGTCCTGGAGTGAGTATATCTTGATGTTTGAACAGTGGTATTGTCAACCATTGAACCTACTAGAAAACCAAGCACTGCGCCGAGAGGTCCTCCCATCACGAATCCCAAGCCTCCTCCTATCCACTTTCCAAATTGTCCCATCTGTCAGTTTAGCTTTATTGCAGAGTTTTAACATTTCTTCATGAATTCCAATAATAGAAGGAATAATCATATCATTTTCAGAATTGGAAATAATAAAATCCGACCGCTTTACCCTCGATTCGTCATCAATCTGATTTTTAATCCGTTCAATGATCTGTTCTCTCGAAAGTCTGTTCCCGCTGACCAGTCTTTCAATTCTTTCTTCCAAAGGAGTCACGACTGTTACGATCCTGTCCATCAACCTGAATGCACCGCTCTCAAAAAGAATAGCTGCCTCCATGATTGAATAAGGAGAATCCTGTTTATTAACCCATTCCCCGAACGATCTGAAAACTGCCGGGTGAATCAATGGAATTGACCTTTTCAAGCAATTCCTTATTGTTGAAGATGAGCTTTGCCAGTTCCGGACGATCAAGTTTTCCTGAAGAAAAAAGATCCTTGCCGGCAAGTAAATTTATTTTAATTTGAATATCCCTGTCATTATCCTGAATTCTTTTTGCTTCATCATCGGCTGAAAAAACCGGAATGCCAAGGACTCCAAACACCTTGCAGACAGTGGTTTTACCGCTCCCAATACCCCCGGTTACACCAAGTTTCAAGCCTTTCCCTGCCGGTCTGTTCATTTGATTTTCTTTTCAATTAGAAAATCAACCTTTGAAGGTGTAACTCTCAGGGAACTTACAAATGGAGGAATATTCCGAAACCCGACAGGGATTTTCTCGGATGAATTAAGATCAGCTGTTGCCAGATCAAGAATGACTTCAAAGGGGATTTCTTCAAATTTCTTATAATCACTTATAGCAACCAGGCATTTAACTGATACAACATCCGGAAATATCTTGACGCTTATTGAATCGGGACAGTTCAGGATTTTGACCGGAACATTTATTTCAGCTTCAGTAAACTGTTCAACCGGTATAGTGAGGATTACTTTCCTTAGAGAAATCAGTACACCCTTCGGGAGTAACAAGAGCAAAGCTTTTTGTGATGGTCTCGTTGACACCCCTGAGTTTTTTAAGCTTTGTTTTTACCGTTTTGATGGTATCAAGGATCCGCTTTGGACCAGTTATGGAAATGGTATCAGGGTCAGCAAGAATGTTGCCTTTAACCAGGTATTGCTTTTCCGTGATGACTTCAATATGCGGGATAACCTGAACCTGTTTGGTAATTATCCTGTCAAAGGAAAAAAACAGAGTATCAGGCTTTATCGAGGATATTTCACATTCAGCCCTCAGCTGGTTTCTAAGTTTGGGGATGAGCCCTGTAGTAACTATATAATAACTGAGCGTCCTGCTCCCGGGAACTCTCCTGTAATTGATTGTAGAAACATCAAGTATTACCGGAGAACGGTTTCCCGCCAGTCTTGAGCTTAAGTATTGAATAACCCGGACCTTTCAGGTAAAGATCAATTGTCTGCAGGTAGATCATCTGCAAGTACCCTCCCTTCCGGAAGATTGATATATCTTACCGGGTACTTTATATCATATTCTACAATCTTTTCGAGGGAGTTGAGATACCAGAATATGAATGCAAGCAAAAGGAAGAAAGAAAAAACAACAACTTCCCTGTTAATGCCGCTTCCTCTTTTTTCTGTAAGTTTTTTAAGCCATATGCCGCCTAGACCATTTCACTCAGAAAAGCTAAAGTCAGGTTTAAACTGAATCAGCGCTTGGATCTTTGATAAGAGCACTCTTGTCCACTTTAAGCTTAAGATCACCTCCAACCTCAAGCATCACGTAATTGTCCTTCACTTCCCATATCTTGCCGTAAATACCTCCGGTTGTGATGACTTTGTCACCTTTCTTAAGAGAGTTTCTGTAGTTGGTCATCTCTTTCTGTTTTTTCATCTGCGGCCTGATCATGAAGAAATAGAAAACAACAAAGACAAGTAACAATGGCAGAAAAGTAACCAGGGCATTGCTCTGGCCTGAACCTGTACCTGCAGGCTGTCCCATAAGAAGAATAAAAGCTAAATTGTTCATAATTATTATTTATTTGTGATTAGTAATTGTTGTCTGGTGATTGGTGATTGGTTTTTGATTTTTCTTTTCGTTTTTCGTTTTTCGATTGATATCTTTTCCCAATAATTCCCCCTTTAGGGGGCAGGGGGATGTTTTCACCGTTTTGTTACTTGTTCTGTGACACCACTTCTGCTGTTATTTTAAGGATAACTACTTCGGTTTTGGAGTTCGATCTGACAGAGATTGTTTTTGTCTGAATTCCGTTCCTTCCATTTGAATCAAAAACAACCTCCAGATTTCCACCTTTTCCAGCAGGAATCGGGGATCTGTCATATTTTGATACTGTACATCCACAACTGGTTGAAGCTGACTCTATCACGAGGTTCCCTGGTCCTTTGTTTTCAAAAGCAAAGATATGAGCTACCTTCTCCCCTTCTTTGATCTTGCCAAAGTCATATTCATATTCCATAAAACTTATCTCTGCCATCTCTCCATTTGCCTGGGAACCTGATTTACCTGTAAGTTTTCTCATCCCTGACCCTGATTGCATCCTGCAAGGATAAATAAAATGAAGAAAAATGACAGAATTCCTTTCGTTCTCATTTATACAATTATTCACTTTTTAGTTTTCAATATTCTCACCTATCAGTCCTTTTCCGGTTTTCCTGAAAAGTCCTTTTTCCTTTATCTCTTTTACAATATTATCAAGAATTCCATTGACAAATGTACTGCTTTTTGAGGTACAATAATATTTTGCTATTTCAATATACTCATTCAGAGTGACCTTCACAGGTATTTCCTGGAATTCAATTATCTCGGTGATAGCCAGCTGCATAACCAGAATATCCATAAGTGCAATACGCTCAACTTCCCAATTGGTTGTGTTTTTGTCGATAAGTTCCGAATACTGTCTGGTATTAAGGATTGTCTTCCTGAATAAGATCCTCACAAAATCCTCATCCTCCTTGTTTTTGAAAAGAGGCATCATTAAGGCATTCTCTCCGCTTTCAGGTTTGAATTTCTTAAGGGTTTTTTCGATCATTATCGTTACATATTCTGTGTCATCGTTCCAATAGATGCTTTGTTCCTCAAAGTTTGACTCAAGGTCCTCCGATTCAGCAAATAGTTTTGTTATAAGATTTATAATGAACTTCCTGTCGGAAGTATAACCATGAACCTCTGATGACATATATTCCTCGTACTTATCCCATGCTATCATTTTGTTATACATCAGCCTGGGAATATGGGGATAATTTATCCAGGAAAGTTTCCTGGAGGAAATGTAACTATTAAAAGCCTTATTCTTTCCTTAACTGGGCAATAAGCTGATTATCAATAAATCGTCTTTTTGGATTAAGGTCCTCCGCTGTGGGCATTCTTTTCTGCAGGGCCTGATCGATTTTCTCAGAAGCAATATCAGCTACCTCAAGAACAAGAAGAATCAGATAATGATACAAGTTCGTATGTTTTTTCGATGCTGAATATCAACTCTTTCTCAGCCAGTGACAACATCATCATCCTCCCGCGGTTGAATGCATACAGTGCCATGAGGGCTTTTATGCGCAATAATCTTCTGCTTATCATTAATAAAGAACCTCAGATTTCGGCAGCAAAAATAACCTTTTTCCTTTACGCTTCAAAGCATCCGGGCAAAATTTAGGTACATTTAGAGAGCCTTGTTTTGATTTTAAAAATATTTGTTACATTTGACAATCAAACACTAGCCTAACCTAAACCTAAACTGACTCAGAAATGGAAGAAGAAGCCGGAATAAAGGAGGTCACTAACGGTATTAATGAAAAAAACGTAAAGGAAGAGATTTACACCAAAGTAGTAAGAGCTGGAAAGAGGACCTATTTTTTTGATGTAAAGGCAACCCGCAAAGAGGATTACTATCTTACGATAACTGAAAGCAAAAAGCGTCTTGGCAAAGAAGGAAAGATCTTCTATGAAAAACACAAAATCTTTCTCTATAAAGAAGACTTTGAGAAATTTGCTGATGGATTACATAATGCTGTTACATTTATTGGTAACGGTAAAAATGAATTAAGAACAGAAATAACACATTCAGAAGAAGAAACAAAACAGGAACCTGTTGATCTTTCTGCCAGGGAATTTACAAATATTGATTTTGAGGACCTTGGCAAAAAGTAAAAATCATTTTTCTGAATGGTAGACTACATCCTGTTAATATTAGCTATTATTCTTATTATACTTGGTATAATTGGCTGTATGGCACCTGTTTTACCAGGTCCGCCGTTAAGCTATTTAGGTCTTGTTTTACTGCATTTCACTAAATTTGCCGACTTCTCAAATACCCTTTTAATTACCCTTGCAGCCATTGTGGTTGTAGTATCAATACTCGATTATATTGTTCCTATCTGGGGAACCAAGAAATTCGGCGGTTCAAAGTATGGCACACGGGGAGCAACTGTCGGACTGATAATTGGGCTTTTTCTGGGTCCGTTTGGTATAGTTATCGGACCATTCATAGGTGCAGTCGTTGGTGAACTTATCTTTAAGGACGATATGAAATACGCGATCAAAGCCGGATTTGGAAGCCTTCTGGGTTTTCTCACAGGCATCGGACTAAAGCTTGCAACGTCGTTTGTGATAACTTTTATTTCGTGAAGGAGTGGATAAGATGAAGACCTCATCCCCATCCCCTTGATTTATTGAACCCTATCCCCGACCCTTCCCCTTAAAGTTAAGGGGAAGGGAGTAAATCCTTGATATACAGTAATTACACTCCTCCCCTTATCCTTAAGGGGAGGAGATGGAGGTAGGGTTAAATAATTAAAAAGGGATTTAGGGTGAGGCCTTATCCCAGCGTTGCAACCATCACAGCCTTAATTGTATGCAGCCTGTTTTCAGCCTCATCAAAAACTATTGAGTGTTTTGATTCGAAGACATCCTCTGTCACTTCCATTCCATCAAGACCGAATTTCCTGAAGATATCCTCACCTACTTTTGTTTCCCTGTTGTGGAAAGCAGGAAGGCAATGCAAAAACTTCACATCAGGATTGCCTGTCTTTTTTATTACCTGCATGTTCACCTGGTATGGTTTCAGCAGCTTAATTCTCTCCTCCCATACTGAATCAGGCTCACCCATCGATACCCATACGTCAGTGTACAGGAAATCGACTCCTTTGACTGCTTCATCAACATTCTGGGTAATATTTATTTTTGCACCGGTCTCTTTTGCAATTGTTTTGCATGTTGCCACCAGCTCTTTGCCCTGCTGAAAAGCTTTGGGTGCTGCAGTCCTGAAATCCATTCCCATCTTTGCTGCACCGACCAGAAGCGAATTTCCCATATTATACCGTGCATCGCCAAGATAGCAGAATGAGATCTTATTAAGAGGCTTGTCGCAATGTTCAAGCATTGTCATAAAATCGGCAAGTATCTGTGTCGGATGAAATTCATTTGTAAGTCCGTTCCATACCGGCACTCCGGCATACTCGGCCAGTTCCTCAACTATTGCCTGACCATATCCGCGGTACTCAATCCCATCGTACATCCTGCCCAGCACCCTTGCAGTATCCTTCATCGATTCCTTTTGTCCGATCTGCGAACCGCTGGGACCAAGATAAGTTACATGAGCTCCCTGATCGATAGCTGCAACTTCAAATGCACATCTGGTCCTTGTTGATGATTTCTCGAAAATCAATGCAATGTTCTTTCCCTTGAGGAGCTGTTGCTCGGTTCCGGTATATTTGGCTTTTTTCAGATCAGCAGCAAGATTGAGCAGGAATTGAATTTCTTCAGGTTTGAAATCGAGAAGCTTCAGAAAATTGCGGTTACGAAGATTGACTGGCATGGCAAAAAAGGTTTAATGGTTTAAAGGTTTAATGGTTTAAAGGTTTAAGATTTAATGGTTTAATGGTTTCAATAGGTTTAGAAGGCGTAAAGGCTGAAGACTTCAGGGCAAAAGGCAAAAGATCTAGGTCCCATCTGGAAAGTCTGGTAATGGCGTGTACAAAATAAACGATCTTTCTATCCTCCTTCATAGGCGGTTAACCTGACGTCTGACGCCTGATGCCTGTTGCCTTACTTGTCATATTCCATTGTAATCTTCGAACCGTATTTCTTATCCGCAAGTTTGAAGGCTTCAGTGATAACACTCATTTTGCCTCCTTTTTTAATGAAATTAAGACAAGCCTCAATCTTTGGAGCCATGCTGCCTTTTGCAAACTGTCCTTCATTAAGGTATTTAAGAGTATCTGCATAATTGAGGAATTCTTTTATTTCCTGGTCAGGTTTCTTATAGTTGATATAGATGTACGGAACATCTGTCAGAATATAAAATTCGTCAGCCCCGATCATTGAGGCCAGGAGAGATGATGCAAGATCTTTGTCGATAACCACCTCAGCTGGCCTTACATCCTTCTTTTCATCGATATAAACAGGAACTCCTCCCCCGCCTGCTGCAATAACTATATTTCCCTGCATCGCCAGATCGCGGATTATTGAGATAATTCATTATATCAACCGGAACCGGAGAAGGAACAACACGCCTGAATCCTCCTTCAATCTTTACTTCCTCCCTGAATACCCAGCCTTTCTTATCAGCCAGTTTATCAGCCTCTTCTTTTGTATAGATCTTTCCGATCCTCTTCTGCGGATCAGAGAAAGCCTTATCATTCTTGTCCACGACAACCTGAGTGACAATACAAATGACATTCTTTCTGATCCCATGCCTGTTCAGAACATTCCTGAACATTCTTTCGATCATGTATCCGATACCTCCCTGGGAATCAGCCACACAAATATCAACTGGCATCTGGGCAATATTGTACATTTGTTCACCGGCATCATTCCTCATCAATATATTTCCTACCTGTGGACCGTTTCCGTGAGTTATCACAAGATTGTAGCCTTCGTTAATCAGAAAGATCAGATTTTCAAGCGTAAGCGTGGTATTCTCTTCCTGCTCATCTATTGTTCCGATCTGGTCACCCCGGAGCAATGCATTTCCTCCAAGGGCAACAACTGCCAGTTTCTTTTTCATAATAATCCATCAGATGTGTAATGTTTGAACGAAATCTCCGTTTTTATCCATTAGTAAAAACTTGTTTCCATCGGGCACAAAGCTATTGATTTCTGAGAATTGGTCTGTAAAAGATTAATCCCCGGAGCAAGGTAAATTTATGTTAAAGAACATAATTTTGTTCTTTCCACATAATTATAACTGAGCCTGATACAAGTTAAAAAAAATAATTACATTTACATTTTTCAAGTTAAACTGAAGTTGGTGAGATCAGGAAAAGCGCTCCTTTTTGCAATCATAATCATATTTGTTACCAGTTCCTGCAATAAAGCCGGAGGCAGGCGCATGAATCAGGGGGAGATTCATTATGACGTTCAGTATGAAGGTCATGTTACCCTGATGCCAAAAGAGCTTATGCCGAAGAATCTTGTCGTCTCTTTCAAGGATGACAACATCATTTACGAGCTGATCTCTCCCTTTGGCAATTCAGGTATCACCAATTTGTCGAATCCTTCAAAGGAAATCTACGACACTTATCTCAGCCTCTTTACGATCAGATATTTTTACCCTTCAAAACCAGGTGAACTTTATCCTGGATTCGATGCAATGCGAGGCATGGAAATCAAAAAAACATCAAAATCTGAAGTTATTTGCGGATTCAATTGCAAGAACGCTGAAGTTACATTCCCTTTCGACCGTTCAAAGATCTATAATGTATGGTACACTGACGAGATCCCTGTCAGGAATCCGAATGCATCAACCCCTTTCAATCAGATCGATGGTGTGCTACTTAGTTTTTTCTTCTTCATTGGCCGTTCCGAATTTCATTTCGAAGCCCAGAATATATACAGGAAGGAGATTCCTGACAAAACATTCGAAAGGAAAGAGAAATTCAAGAGAGTCTCCAAAAACGACATTAACAAGTTTATCAATAAGATGGTTAGCCTCTAACCGGTACGGGGTACGGAGGTGCGAGGTACGCGGTAAAGTTTTTCGCACTTCTCTTCTCTTCCCCTAAAATTATTACCTTTGTGCAGTTTTTTCAGACTGTGGCTGAAGGAACAATTTATCTGATATGAAGAAAGAAGAAAACGGCAGGAAGGCATCAAAGACAAAGGCGAAATCAAAACCTTTTTTTACGGATGAAAGGATTAAGTTCATTTTCGGAATTCCTGATATCAGGTATCGCCGTCTATCTTCTTCTTGCATGTATTTCATACCTTTTCTGGTGGAAAACCGACCTGAGCCTGGCTGATTCACAGGTTGTTTCAAATGCTGACGTGAATGTAAAGAACTGGTCGGGCAAAAGCGGTCATTTCCTTGCCAAGATAATAGTTGGATTATGGTTTTGGTTTTGGGGCATTTTTCATTCCGGTGATAATTGGCGCTATTGGATTATACCTGCTCAGGTTTCCAAAAATCAACTTATGGAAACTCATTGTAAAACTCACATTTGCAGCAATAATCCTTTCCCTTTTACTTGGATTTATTTTCGGCAAGCCAGGAGGTTATCTTGGAAGCGGACCGGGTGGCGCTCAGGGTTATAAGATTACAGAATGGCTGAATTCATTTGCAGGAAAAATAGGTACAGGGATAATCCTGACTCTGCTTACCGTTGGTTATCTTATTTTCGCCCTCAGGTTCAAGCCTGAGACCTTTACAAAGACCATTCCCGCCACGATTAAAAGTGTTATTCCCGGAATTAAAACGGATACTCATTCCCGTTGAACCATCAGATGAAAGTACAGAAACGGAGGCTTCTTCAGGTGAAAAGGAAGAAGAGATAATGAAGATGAGGATGACGGGAAGTTGAGTTCGTTGTAAAACGTCCTACCGGCGAAGATTATGAAGAAGATACCAGCCATGGATCAATCATACATGTAATCGGCAAGAATGAACCTGAAAAGAAAACTCCTGCAGGCGTACCTATTAGATATCAATAAACCTGCTGCCATCGACATACTTCCCGATCATGAGGTTGAAAAGTTAATGGAGAACTATGATCCGCGCCTTGATCTTTCGAGATATAAATTCCCTCCCATATCGATACTCACCGATCATAAATCAGGTCTCGAATTTGACGACAATGAAGTTATTGAAAACAAAGAGAACATAATTAAAACCCTTGGTGATCATAATATCACAATAACGCATATTTCTGCCACAGTCGGTCCAACAGTAACCCTGTACGAGATTGTACCTGACCGTGGAATACGGGTTGCCCGGATAAAATCGCTTGAGAATGACATTGCCCTTAACCTGTCGGCACTTGGTATAAGGATCATTGCTCCTATCCCCGGAAGAGGGACTGTCGGCATAGAGGTGCCTAACAAGAAGCCCGAGATTGTCTCGATGAAATCGCTTATTACTTCAAAAGCATTTCAGGATTCAAAATTTGATCTTGCACTTGCTCTCGGACGGACAATCACAAATGAACCTTTTATTGTGGACCTCACAAAAATGCCGCATTTGCTTGTAGCAGGAGCAACAGGTCAGGGAAAATCAGTGGGGATCAATGCAATAATAACATCTCTTCTTTATAAAAAACATCCTTCCGAAATTAAGTTTATTCTTATTGATCCCAAAAGGGTTGAACTGCCTTTGTACGCGAAAATAGAACGGCATTTTCTTGCAAAGCTGCCTGGTGAAGAGGATGCTATAATTACTGATACACAGAAGGTTATCAGAACACTGAATTCGCTCTGTATCGAAATGGATAACCGGCTTGAGCTTTTAAAAGATGCCCAGTCGCAGAAACATTAAAGAGTATAATGAGAAGTTTGTCTCAAGAAGACTTAATCCTGAAAAGGGTCACAGATATCTCCCTTATTTTATTCTTATAATTGATGAGTTTGCAGATCTTATCATGACTGCAGGAAGGGAGATCGAACCGCCCATCGGAAGGCTGGCTCAGCTCGCAAGAGCAATTGGAATTCACCTTATTATTTCCACTCAGAGGCCATCGGCCAACATTATTACCGGTTTCATCAAAGCCAATTTCCCGACAAGGATAGCATTCAGGGTATTCTCATCCATTGATTCAAGGACAATAATTGATGCTACCGGAGCTGACAGGCTTGTAGGCCGCGGTGATATGCTCGTCTCATCCGGCGCTGAACCGATAAGGGTGCAGTGTGCATTTATTGATACACCTGAAATTGAAGCACTGACCGATTTCATCGGTTCACAGCAGGGTTACCCCGATGCCATGGCATCTGCCGGAATATATTGATGATAGTGACAGCGGAAGCCAGGAAGTTGATCTTCACAAAAGGGACCCGATGTTCGAAGAGGCAGCCCGCCTGGTGATTCAGCATCAGCAGGGATCAACCTCTCTCATACAGAGAAAACTCTCGATTGGTTATAACAGGGCAGGAAGAATAATTGATCAGCTTGAGGCCGCCGGAGTGGTCGGACCTTTTGAAGGAAGCAAAGCCAGGGATGTTCTTATTTCAGATTACACACATTTGGAACAGATTTTGAAGAGTCTTGATTAAAACAGATGCAATGAGGTCAATACTTACCGGTTTTTTTCTGACTTTTATATCCTTAGCTGCTATCGCACAGAATGATACGGAAGCCATTAAGATACTGGACAAATTCTCAGCGCTTGCACTCGGGGCTCCTTCAGTCTCCATGAAGTTCACATTGGAAACAATCGATCAGGTTGAAGGCACAAACAACAGCAGTTCCGGATCAATAATTCTTCAGCAAGGACAGGTACAGGCTCGACATGCCTGACAATATCATCTGGTTCAACGGTGAAACCTCATGGAGCTATCTTCCTGCTGAAAAAGAGGTTACAATTGCAAAGCCTGACAAAAAAGACAATTCATTTATATCCAGACCTTCCGCTATATTCTCAGTTTATAAAAAGGGTTACAAGGTCAGGCTTCTTGAAGAAAAATCGAGTTCATATTTAATTGATCTTTATCCCGAGGATATCAACAGCGATCATATCAGGATCAGGCTGAGTATCGGCAAGCCATTGCTTGATCTGAAAAGCCTCGAGTACAAGTATAAGAATGGAGTAACAGCGATTCTGACTGTTAATGAATATGATCTGAAACAACAGCCCGATAATTCGGAATTTACATTTTCGCCCGATAAATATAAGGGAGTTGAAATTATCGATATGCGTTAACCCCTTGATGTTTCCCTTTCGGGGTAAGCGATCCTTGCATGATAAATATTTAACAGACGCTTTATAAAAACGCTCTTTATATCTGTTATATCCTTGAAAGTAAGAGGTGTATCAGAATACTGGCCATCCTGCTCCTGAATATAAATGATCCTTTCAACAAGCTCGCCTATGTTCTCTTCAGAATAATTTGCCAGGCTCCTTGAAGATGCTTCAACAGCATCGGCCATCATCACAATTGCAGTCTCCTTTGAAAAAGGTTTCGGACCTGAATAAGCAAAGCTTTTCTCCATGTCGGTCCTGTTTGGATTCTTATCGAGGAATTTCTTGTAAAAGAAATAAGCCATACCCGTTCCATGATGGGTTTGTATAAAATCAATTATCTGTGAAGGCAGGTTGAATTTCCTTGCAAGATCAATACCCTTTTTTACATGTCCGGTTATTATTTCAGCACTTTTCAATGGATCGAGCTGATCGTGCGGACTGAATCCTTCTGCCTGATTTTCAACAAAATATTCAGCATTAAAAGTTTTACCTATATCATGATAGAGAGCCCCTGTCCTGGCAAGAAGATTATTTGCGCCTATTTCCCTTGCAGCCTCTTCGGCAAGATTAGCAACCTGCAGTGAGTGCTGGAACGATCCGGGAGCATCTTCTGACAGTTTTCTGAGAAGAGGCTGATTTGTATCGGCAAGCTCAAATAATGTTGCGTCAGATAAAAATCTGAAAGTCTTTTCGAAAACAAAAATAAGAGGGATAACTCAGCAGAAGAAAAACTCCGTTCCCTGCGAACCAGATATAGTTTTTCCAGTTCATGGTTGCCAGACTTCCTTCCTGCATCAATCCTATTCCAAGATAAACTACCGAATAAGCGAGGAAAACCATTAATGCCGCGGTGAATAGCTTTGCCCGCCTGTAAACATTTGTAAGGGAAAATATAACTATCACACCTGCGATGAAGCTTAGGAAAACAAACTCAAAAGAATTCGGGACAATGAATCCCGCGAGCATTATAGCAATAAGATAAACGAAAAGCGCAAGTCTGGAATCATAAAAAGTTCTTACGACGATGGGTATCAGTGCAAAAGGAACCAGGTATACAACATTACCTGGTAAATAGATCACCAGTCGTGTATAATAATGAATAACAGGATAACAAGAATTATGAAAAATGTTTTATGTGTCGAGCTCAATACATCAAACCTGAAGTGATACATAAAAAGATAAAGTGCCAGATAACAGGCCGTTACAAGAATAAACCTGCCGAGCAGTATAAACCATTTGTCATTCTTCCCCAGTCTTTTTTCATATTCACTCCTCATCGATTCAAGCATCATGAATTTGTCTTCGTCAACAATCTCCCCCTGTGAAATTATAAGTTCGCCCTCCTGAACCAATCCCCTGTTGATGCTTATCTCACCGATCATCTTGTTCCTGACTGCTGTTGAAGTTGCTGCATCGTAGAAAAGATTAGGCTCAATAAAATCATATAAGGCTAACTTTTGAAAGAAAATCGCTTAAAGATTTTCCTGAAACCGCAGAATGATGTTTTTCAAGTTCTGTTTTTTTCTCCTCAGCAAACTGGTAAGCACTTTTCTGGACAAAGAGAGAGCTGACCTGTTTCTGCTCGCCCACCCTGCCGCTTACAACAGTAATTTCATCAGGCAGTTTTTCGAAAGGCATCAATTCATTGTGTTTCCAGAACACCTTTTTGATAAATGTCTGTAAGGATGTATTTAATTCCCTCTTTACTGAAACAAATCCCATCGGGTCGAGCGGTTTTGTTTCTGACTCATATTTCTTCAGAAGATCATTCCAGGTATTTATCCAATTCACCGATCTTGTTCTTTTCAACTTCACTGTCAAGCTTGAAATAGGGAGAAAAGTTTTTCAGTATGCTGTCGCGTTCGGCGGCGACCATGTTTTCAGGTTTTTGCACGGGGAAGTCCCAGGGTGCGATCAATGAAGAACTAAGCCATGGCTTGCCTTTCTGGAATTCATATCTGAATTTACCTTCACGGGGCGAAATGGCAACAACGATTATTATGCTTGCAACAAAAAGGAGAAGGTGATAAAGATACTTCTTATTGGTTTTGATCTCCGGGGGTCTTCTTGATTCGGCCATTATCGTTAGTATTAGATATACCTGATAATCAAACTCAAAAATAGGGATAATTTCGTAATTTTGTTAAAAAACAATTCAGATGGAAATATTCATTTGTGAAAATGTTTTTGTTCCCCTGCGCTCAGGTCCTTCCCATAAGTCGGAGATGCTCAGCCAGGTGCTCTTTGGTGAGAAATACCGGATAATTGATCATATAGGCCACTGGTATAAAATTGAAACACTTTTTGACAACTACACAGGTTGGATAGATGAAGACCATATTACAAAATTCACCGGGCAAGGAAGATTCAAACGGTCATGTTCTGAACAGGTCGTTGCTCTGCTACAAGAGTGACAAAACAAAACTCGTTCTGGAAGCCGGATGTGAGATTTATGAACCGGATTTTGACAACAAGGTATTTTCAGCCGGTGAAAACAAATACTCAACAGGTGCTGAATTCAGCCCTGCTTGTTTGAAGGTCAGCGAGTCACTGGCCGATACAGCGATGAAATTCATCAACAGCCCTTATATCTGGGGAGGAAGAATTCCTTCAGGGATCGATTGTTCCGGATTTGTTCAGCTTGTCTACAAAATTCAGGGAATCAAAATCCCCCGCGACAGCTGGCAGCAGGCAGAAGCAGGTGAAAGCATAAGCTTTATTGAAGAATCAGTACCGGGCGACATTGTGCTCTTTGATGATGAAAGAGGAAAGATCACGCATGTCGGGATGATACTGGCTCAGGGGCTTGTGATTCATGCATCAGGCAGGGTAAGGATCGACAATATTGATCACCAGGGTATTTACAAGAATGAAATCAAAGGTTATTCGCATAAGCTCAGAACGATAAGGAGAATCATTCTGAAAATAGTTATGCAGTTGTGCGGTTGTGCATAACAAAAAAAGCTGCCCGCATTTAAGCGGAGCAGCCTTTTTTATTTATAATGATTTTCTGTTACTGGTTTGGAGTCATAAGCTTATTCAGGCTGAGTTCGTTAGCAGGAATAGGCCAGATATATCCAATGCTTGTTGACGGAATTGCTAAAACAGTACCCATTGCACCACCATTCTTTTCGGGGAAAGGCAAGATTCAACCTCTGAAGATCCATGGTTCTGATACCTTCACCAAGGAATTCAATATTCCTTTCCAGAAGAACAGCTGTATAGAAATCCGATGCTGCAGCAAAGCTGGCAACTGTATATGCGCCTGTCGGAAATGAACGTGTTCTTACAGCGTTCAGAAGGTCAACAGCTCCCTGTGTAACAGCTCCGCCTGCCCTTACAAGTGCTTCAGCACGATTAAGAAGTACTTCGGCATATCTTATAACCGGTGCATAGTTGGTAAGAGTTGTATAATCAGGGAATTTCGTAAGGAAATAGTTACCACTGGTAAGATTCAGACTGGTCTTCCTTACATCTGTTGCATCCATTGCTGCATAGGCAAATCCCGGATTAAGATTCAGAAAGTATGATTCTGAAGAGAGGTAGGAATAATAATGAGGAAGTCCGTTCTGAGTACCGGGAGTGCTTGTGGTAGTAAACGGCATCGACAATATCGATTCCTTTGAAGTGTAAGGACTTGCGAAGATCGCTGTAAAACTAGGATTTAATGCAAATGCCACACCAGTTGATGCTGTGAAAGGAGCTGCTGCTGATACTATTTTAGCAGATTCCGTAACAACTGAAGCCCAGTTCTGCATATTCAGATAAACCCTGGTTTTAAAAGCAATAATAGTATTCTTATGAACCCTGGTTGTATTCAGAAGATCAGTCGAATAAGCTGATATTGCCAATGGTTCAGCATCGTTCAGGTCTTTAAGGATCTGGGTATATACTTCAGCAACAGTGCTTCTTGCAAGGTCATTTCCTTCTGCTGACTTTTGAGCAATTAGCCTGAGCGGAACACCCGGATTAGCTCCGTTGCCCTGAATATAAGGCTTGCATAAAGCTGCAAAAGGCTGAAGTAGCATATTGCACGAAGGGCTAAGTCCCTCACTTTTGAACTGATTGAATTCAGCATCAGTGATCTTTGCCGTCCAGGGTACCTGCATCCTTTGCAGCCTGCAATCCTTCCAGAAAAACATTAATACCGTTTATATTAGCATAGATCTGGCCCCAGCAGTTCTGAACCTCGTTGGTGGAACTTACTTCCGAATGGTTCCATGAAGCAAAATTGGTAACAAGGTTCGAGCTTTCGTGACCGAATCGCAAGAGAACGGCGGGTGAAGCTGGAGGCCGCGGGCATGATGCCATCCGACGGGCGGGACAGGGGCACGCGGTTGTCGATCTTCCGGCGGCTGGCCCGCTTCACCTACGTGACCGACATGCTGCGCGATTTCGTCTCCAAGGCGGTCACGCCCGACGACATCGTGGCGGCCAAGAAGCAGCGGCCGGCACTGCCTCTACTTCAGCGGCAACGGCGTGCCGCTCCAGGAGCAGTGGGTCAACGCTGAAGAACGAGCTGGAGCTGATCCGCGTCTTCTTCCAGCTCGGCATCCGCATGATGCACCTGACCTACAACCGCCGGAACATGCTCGGCGACGGCTGCGCCGAGCCGGCCAACGGCGGGCTGAGCGATTTCGGCCGGGCGGCGGTCGCCGAGATGAACCGCGTGGGCGTGATCGTCGACGTGGCCCACTCCGGCTGGCAGACCAGCCTCGAAGCGGCCCAGGCCTCGCCAGCGCCGATGGTCGCCAGCCACACGGCCTGCGACGGCCTGCACCACCACATCCGCTGCAAGCCCGACGACGTGCATCAAGGCCATCGCCGACACCGGCGGGCTGGTCGGCATCTGCTGCGTCGCCGAGCTTCCTGGGCGGCAAGGGCGACATCGGCGGCGATGCTCGACCACATCGACTACGTCGTGCAAGCGGTTCGGCGCCGACCACGTGGCCATCGGCACCGACGTGGCCTACAGCTCCGCAACACGGCGGCCGAAGCGACAAGAAGATGCCCAAGACCGGCCGCGCTCGCGCCCGCGCTGGGAGTCGCTCTGGCCGCCCGACGCCTTCGAGCGGCCAGCGGCCAGCCGCGAGCCTGGCCTGGACCAACTGGCCGCTGTTCACCGTGGGCATGGTCCAGCGGGGCTATTCGCGACGACGACATCCAGAAGATCCTCGGCGGCAACGTGCTGCGCGTGGCCCGCGCCGTGCTGGGCGGGAAAGGGTGAAGGAGCGAAAACCGTCAGGGTGGGCCGAGTTCTCTACGAGGCCCACACGTGTCGAATTACTCTGCCGCCGCAACAGGGCGAACTCGTGGCGGTCGCAGCCCATGTGCCCGACCCACACGCCCACGGGCTTGTCCCGTCGGTGCATCCGATTCGTGAGCTCCCGCCGCCGCTCATCCCCGCGCCCATTCCGCCGCCCTGCCGCCTGCGGCGAGCCGGGTGGCGGAAGAATCGGGACGCGGCGTGCGGTGCGTCGCCGGTAGCTCTCAATCCTCTTCACCCACGAGGCAAGCTCGTGGGGGTCGGGTTTCAGCCAAAAAACCTCGCTACTTCACCTCCCGCACGCTCGGCTTGTCGGCGGTCGGGGAAGTCGGCGGGGACCTTCTGGGTCACCTTGCCGGTGGCGGCCCATTCCGCGCCGCGCTGGAAGGTGGCGATGAAGGCCACGCTCTTCAGTTCCTTGGCCGTGTGGCCCAGGGCGTTCTGGAACACGCGGCCCTTGCCGTACTCGACGGTGAACAGGATCGGCTCGTGCTCGTCGGCGCCGCCCTTCTCCTTCGGGGCGAAGGCCGTGGCCAGCACGGTCAGGTTCTTGGCCGGGCCGCGGAGCCAGCCGTAAAGCTCGTCGGGCACGTGCATGAACTTCGCGGGCAGGCCCTTGGTGATCGGGATGGTTCGGCTCGCGGACGACGATCTGGAAGGGCTGCGCCGGGCCGTGGCGAGCCGCTCTTGCCCGGGCGAGTTGTCGCGGACGATCTTGCCGTCGCGCCAGCGGACGTAGGGGCCGGCCTTCTCGGTCGCGGCCGCCCCAGCCGCCCAGGCCGATCATCTCGTTGTACTCTTTCCACTTGGGGAAGGCCGCCAGGCGAAGTGGTAGATCACCAGCCCGCCGCCGTCTGCGACGTAATCGACCAGGGCCTTCTGCGTCTCCTCGCGGCCAGTCGTCGCCCTGGTAGTTGCTCACGACCACGTTGTAGGCGGCGAAGTTCGGGCTTGAAGCCGCTCATGTCCTGGCCCTTGGGCGGCGAGGTGGCCACGTCGACCGTGAACAGGCCGGTCTCTTCCAGCATCTTCTTCAAGCACCGGCGTGGTCCCCTTCCAGTCGTGGCCGTTCTGGCCGTCGACGATCAGGGCCTTGTAGGGCTGCGCCAAGGCCACGGAAGCCAACAGGACGCCGGCCGCCACGGCCGTCAGACAGCACTTGCTGCTCATCGCTCGCTCCTTGTGTTGTGAGATTCTCGGGATGCCCGAACCATTTTCGGCCGTCAGTGTAACACGGCGCAGAAGAAAGAAAGCAAGCCAGCGGCGGTGGAAATCCCCTTACCCCCAGCCCCTCTCCCGCTGCGGGCGGGGAGCGAAGTGGCCCCGACGAAATGTCCGGTCACCTCCGGGAGCCGACTGTCCGTCGGTTTGCCGGCCGCGCTGGGCCCGGCCGCCGAGCGGGCCCATAGAATTGGACGGGTGCAACAGGTGTCCATGAGGTTTCATGCTATGCCCAACCAGCTTGGCCAGCGAACTGAGCCCCTACCTGCTGCAGCACGCCGACAACCCGGTGGATTGGCAGCCGTGGGGGCCGGAGGCGCTCGAGCCGGCCCGAGCGGCAGCAGAAGCCGATCTTCCTGTCGATCGGCTACTCGGCCTGCCACTGGTGCCACGTGATGGCCCACGAGAGCTTCGAGGACCCGCGAGATCGCCCGGCTGCTGAACGAGCACTTCGTCAGCATCAAGGTCGACCGCGAGGAGCGGCCCGACCTGGACCAGATCTACATGGAGGCGGTGCAGATGATGACCGGCCGCGGCGGCTGGCCGATGTCGGTGTTCCTCACGCCCGAGCTGGCAAGCCGTTCTTCGGCGGCACGTACTGGCCGCCGCGGCCGCGCGGCGGCATGCCGGGCTTCGACCAGGTGCTGCCGGCCGTGGCCGACGCCTGGCAGCACCGCCGCGACGAGGTCGCTCGAGCAGGCCGACGAGATGACGCGAGCTGCTGCGCGAGCAGCGACGGCCGACGCGGCCGCCGGCGAGCCGGCCGAGCTCGACCGACGACCCGCTGGCAGCGGCCGAGGCGGCGCTGCGGCGGGCGTTCGATCCGCAGCACGGCGGCTTCGGCCCGGCGCCGAAGTTTCCGCAGCCGCATGGACCTGCGGCGTGCTGCTGCGCCGCTGGCGGCGCACCGGGCGACGACGCAGCTGCTGCGACATGGTCACGCACCACGCTCGACCGCATGGCCGCCGGCGGCATCTACGATCACCTCGGCGGCGGCTTCCATCGCTACAGCGTCGACGCCCGCTGGCTGGTGCCGCACTTCGAGAAGATGCTCTACGACAACGCCCTGCTGGCCGGCTGCTACCTCGAGGCCTGGCAGGCGACCGGCAAGGACCGACTACGCCGCGCGTGGTCCGGCGAGACGCTCGACTATCGTGCTCCGCGACATGACCGATCCGCAGGGCGGCTTCTACAGCAGCGAGGACGCCGACAGCGAGGGCGAGGAGGGCAAGTTCTATCGTCTGGACGCCCGGCGAGATCGAGGCCGTGCTGGGCGCCGAGCGCGGCCAAGACGTTCTGCCGCGTGTACGACGTGACGCGAGGCGGGCAACTTCGAGGGCCGCAACATCCTCAACCTGCCGAAGCCGATCGAGCAGTGCGCGCAGATGCTCGGCCGCGACGCCGGCCGAGTTGGAGGCCGAGCTGGCCGACGAGCCGCGCGCAAGCTGCTGGCGGCGCGCGAGCGGCGCGTGCCGGCCCGGGCCGCGACGACAAGGTGCTGGTCAGCTGGAACGGCCTGATGATCGACGCCCTGGCCCGGGCCGGCGCGGCGCTGGGCGAGCCGCGCTACCTCGGCGGCGGCCGCCGCGGCCGCCGACTTCCTCCTCGACGCATCTGCGCCGCGACGACGGCCGGCTGCTGCACTACTGGCGCGGCGGCCGGGCCAAGCTGCGACGCCTATCTCGACGACTACGCCGGCCTGGCCAACGCCCTGGTGACGCTCTACGAAGCCGCGGTTCGACGAGCGCTGGCTCGACGAGGCCGTCGGCCTGGCCGACGAGATCCTCGCGCGGTTCGCCGATCCGCGAGCAGGGCGGCTTCTTCTACGCCGGCGAACACGAGCCGCTGATCGTGCGGAAGAAGGACGTGATCGACAGCTCCGTGCCCAGCGGCAACGGCCTGGCCACGACGGCCCTGCTGCGGCTGGGGCGGCTGTGCGCGGGCCGACTACCTCGCCGCGGCCGAGCAAACCCTGCGCCCACACGCCCCTTGGAGCGGCCCGGCGGCCTGCGGGCAGATGCCGTCTGGCGCTCGACCCCACTTGCCGTACCGCCGGTGGAAATCGCGACCTGAGGTCGCCACGCACCCGGCGCTACGCCGATGTTTGCCGACAACGGCCGATCGATCCGGGTCCAACCGTGTACCTCTGTCGCGAGTTTGCCTGCCAGCCTCCACCGCTCGGTCGCGACGACGCCCTGGCCGCATGGAGCACGCTGGCCGGTGACTTGACCGCCGGCCCCGCCTCGCGTTAGTCTGGCTCCATGCTGTTGTTCAAGAAGGATTTCTCGAAGCCATCCGCAACGGGCGAGAAGACGCAGACCATTCGCCTGTGGCCGCACTGCCGCCTGCGCCACGGGCAGCGGAGCTACATTCCCGGCGGCGGGCTACATTCGCATCACCCAGGTGCAGCCCGTGCGCGCTGGAAGACCTGACCGACGCCGACGCCCGCCCCGACGGCTTCGCCTCGATCGCCGAGCTGCGGGCCGAGATCGACCGGCTCTACGCCGCCCAGCTTGCCGCCGGCTGCCAGGCCTACCGCATCGTGTTCGAATTGCTGCCGCCGGAAGAGTAGCACCGCCCTGACCCGGAGGCGTCAACGAACAGGGTCGGCGAACGAATAACGTTCCGCAAATGCACCCTGAGCGCCCGAGGTCTCTGCAACGAGAGTTGCCTGCGAACTGCGCTCAGCATGGCTGGATCCCGAGACGCTGGGCTGTGTATCGGCCAACCCTACGCGCCTGTTCTCCCCCTGCGTCTCCGCGTCTCCGCGGTGAGTTCGACTGTTTACTTCTTCAACAACCGCCAGCCGTTGGCATCGACCTCCAGGCCCGTGTGCCCCCTTGTACTGGTCGTAGACCTGCTGCATCTCGTCGATCGAGTCGAAGTAGCCGACGACGAAGGCCGCGCTGAACGACTCGCCGGCCGGATCGGCCGGCCGCCGAACTCCTCGATCATGCACACGTAGCCCCGCTGGTGGCACCAGCGCCTCGCTAACGACCGACGGCTCGAGCGTCATGCCCGGCCAGCCACGGGCCGCTCTTGCCCGGTCGTCGGGTCGCGGAGCTGGTAGGCGCGGATGAACCGCTCGGGCACCGGGTCGCGGTCGCGGCGGTAGTGGAACTTGGCGTCCGGCGGGAAGTCGGCGAAGAACTCGCTGGCCGGGATCGTGCCCGCGATAGCTCAGGTAGATCTGGCTGAACGTGTCGCCCTGCTTGTGCCGGATGTGGCCGGGCATGTCGATCCGCAGGAACATCGCCTCGCTGGAGTTGACCGCGTCGATCCGGTCCATGGAGACGAAGTACCGCTTGCCCAGCGGGAAACACGAGGATCTGCGTCCACACCGAGCCGGTCTTCTTGCCCGGGGCGGCCGTGCGGTACTTGTACTGCTGGCGCACGGCCACGAAGTCCTTGCCGCGGATCACCTCGGGCTGGAGCTCGCGGGCCTGGGTGCAGATCTGCGGGCCTTCGATCGACCGCTTCGGCGCGGTTGCCGTGGTAGAGAGTTGCCGATGCGGTAGACCAGCTCCGGGTCAGCTGGTCGCGGTAGGCCGCGTCGCTGCCCGGCTCCATGATCCAGTCGACGATGTCCAGGCCGAAGCCCGGGTCGCGGAAGCCGGTCTTCTTGTCGAGAAACGACTGCCGGCGGCCACGCCGCTGACGTAGCCCTTCTTGCGCACGGCGGCCGCGAGTTGCGGGCGTCTCGATGTTGATCTGCTGCGTCGGTCTCGCTCACGGTGTAAGGGCTCGAGCGGCCGGCGAGGCCAGAACGAGAGGAAACCGCGGAAGTCATGGAGCGGGCTCAGCTCATGCGCCGGAATCGGAATGAAACCGCAGGCGTCCTACCGTCGCCAGCTGCTTGTACTGCAGGAACTCAATCACCGCCGCCGTCGTCGGTCTGGTAAAAGCCCACGATCCGCGGCCCACGTCGAACGGCTCCAACAGCACCTTCAGCCCCGCGGGCCGCGGCCTGGATGTCGTCGACCCGGTAGGCCACGTGCGGCATCTCGCGCACCGCGGCCGGCACCGGGCTGTCGGGCTCGAACCGCAACCACTCCACGCGGTACGGATGCACGGTGAAATCGGTGCGCCACACCCGCGTGGCGGCCACAAAGCTCTCGCCCGGCTTCGGCTCGGTGGTGATGATGCCGATGTGCTCGAACTTGCATGGGGATGAAGAGAAAAGAGAAGGAATTAGCCACAGATGAACACAGATGAACACAGATGAAGTAGGAGGGACAGAGTTCTCTACTAAAGCACAAAACGTTTGACTTGACGCGCGGCTGGCCGAAGTTCATGAGCAGACAGACGCGGCTTGCCGGTTGCCTTGAGGTAGTTGATGCACTTGGCGATAGTGAGTGTCGTCGAAGGCTTTGATCGCCTTCAGCTCGACAATCACGCGGCCCGCCGACCAGCAGGTCCGCAATGTACTGTCCCACGATCACATCATCGTACCTGACCGGGATCTCCTTCTGCTGTTCCACCGCGACGCCCGCCTTCCGCAACTCGTGGGCCAGTGCATTCTCGTACACCTTTTCCAGAAACCCGACCCCCAGCCCGTTACTCACCGATACGAACAGCCAATAATCTACTTCGTCACTCGTTAGACTCTCATCCACCGTCCTTCTTATCTGTGTTCATCTGTGTTCATCTGTGGCTAATCCTCTTCTTCTTCTCTCTCCCATCTCTCTCAGAACTTCCCATCGCGGGTCTGGAAATGCGTGGGCTTGCCGAGCGTCGGGCCGCCGCGGGTGCAGCCAGTCGGCGATCCAGCGGATCATCTGCTCGGCGCTCACCGTGGGCGGCCGAGCAGCTCGTAGGCCCGGCCGGCCGTTGCTCAGCAGGGCGTCGGGCGCCTCGCTGCCGCGGAACGTGCACCGGCTTGTCCAGCAGCTGGCCGAACTGCTCGGCCACCGCGCGCACGCGCGAGCGTCTCCGGCCCGGCCACGTTGAACGACCGCGGCGGCGACGGCCGCGTGGTCCAAGGCCCGCAGCGTCATGGCGTTGGCAGTCGCCCTGCCAGATGGCGTTGAAATAGCCCATCGTCACGTCGATCGGCTGGCCGGCCAGGACCTGCTGGGCCACGTCGACCAGCACGCCGTAGCGCATCTCGTTGGCGTAGTTCAGCCGGATCAGGGCCACGGGGATGCCCAGCGTCTGGCTGAAATAGGTGAAGATCCGCTCGCGGCCCAGGCAGCTCATGGCGTAGTCGCCGATCGGGCCGCGGCGGATCGGTCTCGACCGAGCCGCCGCCGCTCGACCGGCACCATGCGCGTAGACGTTGCCGGTCGAGTAGGCCACGATCCGGCTGCGGCGGAACTTCTCGCAGACCATGCCGGGCAGATAGGCGTTCATGGCCCAGGTGCGTCGCCTCCTGGCCGGTCGAGCCGAACTTCATGGCCGCCAGGTAGAGCACGTTGGGCACGTCGGGCAGGGCGTCGAACTGCTGCGCGATCGAGCAGGTCGCAGCGGATCGTCTCGATGCCCTGCGACTGCAGCTGCTGCTCGCAGCTCCGGCGAGGAGAACCGCGCCACGCCGATCATCCGCCGCGGCACGCCGGCCGCGTCGCTGGCCCGGCGGGCCATGCGGGCCAGGCGTCGGCCCGATCTTGCCGCCGACGCCCAGCACGATCAGGTCGCCCTCCAGCCGCCGCATCGGCGTCGACCACCTCCGGCGTCGGCCGGCTGAGCAGCTCTTCGAGTTGCTCCACGTTTTCGATTCGGCTAGGTGTGGTCATAAGCGGGCTGCAAGAAAAGGGCCCCGTAGGATCGTTTCTCGACGGCAGGACCATAATACTCTCGAGAGCCAGAGCAGTTCACCCAGTACTCGGTACTCGGTACTCAGTACTCCATCAGCCCGTTACCGTGACCCGCGCCACACTCACTCCGGCAACACGACGCAGACGCGTAAGCCAAGGTGGTGGGCGCGGTAGTCGGGGTGGTTGCCGTCGCGAAACGCGGAGCGGCAGAACGGGGCGACGGTAGGCCCAGTAGCCGCCGCGATTCACGCGGCTACCGCCCCGTTGGGGCCCCGTTGGATCCACGCGCCGGGGACTGTCCGTAGTACTTCTCATCGTGCCAATCCATGCACCACTGCCATACCTGGCCGTGCATGTCGTACAAGCCCCATGGATTCGCTCGCTTCTCGCCCACCGGGATGCGTCATGGAACTCGGCGTTCCTGCGTATACCACGCACACTCCTGCAAGACCGGCCTCGTCGTCGCCGCACCACCAGCGCGTCGTCGTTCCCGCCCGGCAGGCATATTCCCATTCCGCCTCCGTCGGCAGGCGGTACATCCGTTTCGCCGCGCGCTCCTCCGGCAGTTCCGACAACCGTCGGCAGAACTCCACCGCGTCGTCCCACGAGACCGTCTCCACCGGATGACGGCTCGTGTCGTGGCCGGCAACACGCTTCGCGTCGCCAGGCCGCTCCTTGACTGCCGCTTCCGGCAAGCGGCGGCTTGAAGGCCGACGCATCCATTTGCTTCGCGGAAAACGCGCTCGGGTTCACCCCCATCACCTGCTCGTACTCGCCCTGCGTCACCAGGTACACGCCCAGGTAATACGGCCGGCTGATCTTCACCCGATGCCGAGGCCCCTCCGTCGGAATGCGATCAAAATACCACGGCGATTCGTTGTTCTTCTTCGCCCTCCTCCAACGCCCAGGCAATTTCCTCCGGCGTGGAGCCCATGTCGAACTCGCCCGGCGGGATCAGGACCAGCTTCATGCCGATCGAGTTGGTCATTTCGACCGGCTCGCCAAGATAGGCGGCCCAACGCTGCTGGTGCGCTGCGGCCTGCTTCGCGTCGAAGGGAGCCACGGCCAGCGGCGGCGCGGGCAACTGGCTCCGCAGCTTCTTCAATTCCGCCAGTCGTTTCTCGACGTTGCTCCGGACCAGGCCGGCAGGCAGCGCGGCGATGGCCTGCCGATACCACTGCCCGGCGTGGATCTTGATCGAGTTGATCTGCGAGCGCCGACAACCCTGGGCGATCTCCCACCAGGCGTCGGCCAGGGCGACCTGCTCGTTGGGCTGCGTGGGAGGCGATTTCAATTCCTGCTCGGCGAGCCCCTTGAGCGTCTGCGTCGCTTCCCAGGGCCAACAGCGGCAAGCCCTTCTTCCAGTCGCCCTTGGTGAAGCACAGATACCGGCCCACGACCAGGTTCGCCTGCGGCGTGCCTCGGGTCCTTCGCCAGGACAGCGCTTGGGCCTGCTGGAGTTCCTCGACGTCCTTGCCCGCCTCGGTGAACCGCTGCCGGTACGTCTTCAATCGCTGCACGATCTCTTTGTCGCGCAATCCGCTCGACTTGCTGGTCGCCAGTTTGCCCAGCTCCCTGCGCCGCGTCGACGTTGCCCGCATCGAGGGCCTCGTCGCCCACGGCCAACATCTGCTCGACGAGCCATTTGCGCGCGTCGGTGCTGCGGGCATCCTTGGCCCAGCCGGCAAGAATGGCCGTCTTCATCGCGAATCGGTCGACCTCGAACGCCGCGTCGATCTGGTCAACGCACTGGAAGGCCGTCTCCGCATCCCGGGCGTCCACGGCAAGCTCCCCGGCCATGCGCATCAGCGCATACCGGCCCGCCGCATCGCCCGTCTGGTCCAGCGCCTGTGCGAGCAGCCGCTTGGCCAAGCACCACCTTGTCGGCCGGAGTCTTCGCCTTCTCGATTTCCGCCTTGAACAGGGCGTCGGCGGCTTTGGTGGCCTGCTCCAGCGCGGCACCCTCGGGCACGGGCTGCTTGGCGGGGGTTGGGGATTGGGGGTTGGGGATTGGACAACCGGGGCTGGTTGCGGACGCGGGTTCGGGCATCGCGGGCTGGGCCGGTGCCCTTTGGGCGGCGCGACGGCCGGGCTGGGGGCCGGTTTTTCCTCCGGCGGCTTGACCGTGGCGCACGATGGGCTCCGGCGGTTTCTCTTCGGCCGTCGGTTTCGCCGGGGC
>CAVVBY010000008.1:0-89439 GCA_963746685.1 uncultured Bacteroidales bacterium | reverse complement strand
GATTCATTTTCATCCATCACGCATGTATTGCCTTTTATGCCGGGCAAATAAAATATCTGCATATTAAAATAGATTGGAATTAATAACTTTTATCTTACAATACCATCAAGAATATCCGGTTCAACAACTTTCTTTTCGGCCATTCTTTTGAGAAATCTGTCAAGCCTGTCCTCGACAGCAATCATATAAGTATATGGCACTTTGACTGATGAATCAGGATGCCTTCTGTCCTTTATTTTTATTGAGCTTATCAGTGTATTAAAGTCGATATTCCCGGCCTGCGCCATCATTACACCCTTGACATAGGAGAAGTAATACCAGGTTGAAGCGTCGGCTTTCAGATAAATATCGATCATATCACCCGAGCGTCTTCTCTGTATATCGACAAATCCGTCAACATAAACGTTAATGGGCTGGGCGCCAACAAATCCTATTCCTATTTTGCCTGACGACCGGAGGAAGATGAAGCTTGGTTCCACTTAAGTGTAACATCATTAAGAAGGAGTTCATACGTAAACTCCTTTGGCAGGTTTCTGGACAGACCGAAAAGATCTGTCTCTTCTTTGAGCTGTTTTGATGCATCAACACCGATCAGGTCTTTCATACCCTTACTGTTGAAATCAGAATTCAGATTGACAGGTTTGAGAGTCGGCATCATCCTGATCTCATCGCTCATGATCTTTAGAGCTTCAGGAGAAAAATAAAAATCGAGACCGATTATAGCTTTAATTTCAACTTTACCGGAATCTGTTGTATGACAACACTGCCGGCTACTGCCATATTTACAAGATCAAAATTAGCTCCAAAATTCAGCTTGCCTTCTCCCGATAATATGCACTGGTTCCTTTCAAATGCGACCATATTCCCATTCAAAGCCGGGTCTGCATCTTTTCAGGAGATGAGATCTGATATCTGCCTTTTGCCTTGTTGTACCACAGAACTCCGCTGGCACTGATAAGGCCAATATCGGTCCATGATTTCTGCTGAGAAAGAAAGGCTGGGTAGATATGTATTGAATCAAGATTCATGAATGATCCTGAGTAGACTATATTGTCGTTCACATCCCTTGGTTTCGCTTAAGGTGATCATTACATTTTTAGGATCGATGAATGATTTGAATTTTACAGGGTAACTATTAAAGGTATTGCAGTCGTGCAAAATTCCTGCTGATCCCGTAAACAACAGGTTTTTTGACCTGAAAGAGGTTAACATCACCGGTAAATGCGAATGCTGAACTCAGCATGAATTTCTGATCTGCGGGAATAAAGCCCCTGGCACTGGTTGCCATTGTATCAACTGTGATCTCAGGGAAGCTTATCTGCCTGATATCATTATTATCATCCACGTAATCATATATAGCACTGCCAGAATATCTTTTTGCTGATTCGATATCGATATCAGCCGTATGAAGAAGGTGAAGTTTATTGACAGCGATAAAAGCGTTTTTCAGCTTTTCTATCTTCGCTCTTCTGCTTATTGTAATCTTCCCCTTTTCAGGCTGAATAAGGGCATCGGCAATATGTATATAACTTATATTATCTGCTTCAATGAATTCCTCTTTGACATTATATTTGGCGTTAAAAGATGTAAATGCAATGGTATCCCGCAGACTGTTTGTAGCAAAGAAGGTTGGTTTGGTAAGATTGTTGAAATCAAGGCGCAGAAGCCGGTCGGGCGCGATCAGGCTGGAGGCTGTTTTCCCCTTTTGTTCCATCGAGAGTATTTTTGATTCCATATTATACTCAAAATCCGTCATCGTACAGATATATTGTATCTCCGGAAATTTCACAACGGATGAATCGGTATTCAAATGGAACCTCGTCAGCTTGCTATCGAAGTTTATATCTGTATTTGCATTTTCAGCTATGAATGCATACCCGCTTGTTGAAGGGGATTTAAGATTATAATCCGCAGTATCTGCCCTGATTGCATTGGATGTAAAGGTGAACAGGTTTGAGTTGATCCTCGAATCAGGCATATTTATTATCCCTGTTCCGTTTAAGCGGGCAGGCGTAAGATTCAGGCTGCCGTCAAGCGTTGTCCCGTTTGCGAACATATTAAAGCTTTTTCCTTCTGAATTGAAGGCCATCCATTCATCTTTCACCGGCAGCCATTTGATTTCAACATCCTGACTTTTAAGCTCGGGGAAACGGCCTGCACCATCCTTCTCAATATCAAAAACAGTTGCTTTGGTCAGCATTGAATCGGGAAAGAATTTATACTCATCCGACTTTGTTGTCGATGAAAGGTGCTTAAGGGTCCCGCTGCCGATAAGTCCCTTGTTGCTCATGCTTATCTGATCGTAAATTTTCTGCCTTCCCTTCATAAATTTCGATGCCCTCTTCAGGTATATTCATCTGAAAGCCAAGAGAATTGTTCTCCTGGACTGTGAGATACTCCCGCATAGGTTTTAAGATATTTCCACCATAGAATTCCCCTGAGAGTTTCATATCCGTATTGGAGTAATGATCAATATTTTCAAATGTGAAGGGATCTATCCTGAAATAGAAATTTTCCTTTTTATATATATTTTCAAGTCCTGCGATCTTATCATAAAATATATAAGACGGGGCCGTTGCATTTACGATAGGATATTGGGCCAGGCTTTTTAATCCGGATTTATTGTTTGGATCATCAATGTAAATTTCAGCTGTTGCCAGCTGAATAATACTATTTATATCCCTGATCAGGGGATTTCCATAGGCATCTTTCTTTTCAGTCTCAACAGCCACTCTTATGGAATCAATTTTCTGGAGTCTTATTTTAAACGTATCATAGCTGAACTGGAAATTGTGGCCGAAGAATGTAAAAAGACCTGCCTGTACAACCCCGTCAAATTTGAATTCCTTATTTTTCCCCATGATAATCTGCTGATTATTAGGGTATATGGCCACTTTTTGAGAATCACTTATGAAGACACTTTTAACACCATTAATAGTCAGTCCGTAATTATTAAGATCAAGCACTGCATTATCGACAGGGGCTTTCGTTTCACTATAAATTGAAACCACATCATAATCCTTTTTCCCGGCGTAGGAATCGATATAATCCTTGGTTTTTTGCTTGATTGTTACTTCCTGATTCGCTCTGTCATAAAAAACAAATCCCTTGGTTGCCATATCGATACAGAGGGCTGAAACTGATTCTTCTGATTTACCCAGCCATTTTGCGAATTCGCTTACCGGGAAAGTTTCAGAGTAATACCATTCACTGAACTTTTTCAGTCTGGTCAGAGGATGATCATTATCGAGCCCCATAAGCTTCAGGAAATATTCGGCATTGAAAAAAGTGGTGGATTCAAATAAAGCCTGACCCATGGCGGCTCCTTTTGGTCTTGAAATAATTACACTGGATTTTCCCATATCCCACGACAGGTTTTCAAAATACATATCAACATTATGATATGTATTATAATAAGGGCTGGGAGACACCGGATTATTGGTTCTGAAGAGGTTAACCTGCCTGCTTTTGGCATTGAATGAAAATCCAAGGTTCGAATGATAAATTGAGTCTTTACCCAGATATAGTGTTGCCGCAGTTTCCTGGCTATTTAGCCCGCCTGATGAAAATATGAAATCTTTTGCGGTAATTTTAATGAACAGGGTATCATTCCTGTAAAGTTTGATTTTAGCAGGAAAAGCATTTTCCCCTTTTCCCTTGACATTTGCTCCCTCAAATGCAAGACCCCCTTCGTAATCCACCCCCTTGTACATATCCTTGATCCTGAATTGCCTTGTATATGTTTCGAACCTCGGATATGTTGCCTTTTCCTTGCTGGAAATTGTTGCTGCCTGATCAGTAAGTACACCGTATACCGGCTCTTTGAAGTACGTTTTGTGCACAAGCCTGGCAGAATCGCAGGAGAATGTATTTCTTTTAATGTCGATTACGTAATTTGAAATTTCAGCGTAAACATCTGCCCTGGCATAGCCGGCTTTCTCCCAGGTAACGATCCCCTTCGACCCCCTGAATTGCTGCAGATCGGGATAAAAAACTCCTGAGGCATTATAAATTTCTGTGCTGTCCCTCTGTGAGTAACAGGTCAGGGTTATATCATTAAGGACAATATGAAAAGCTGTATCATGGACAAACCTGAGAGCCGCATCCTTAACTTTCCATTTAACGGAACCGGTATTTATCAGCAGATTATCCTTGATTAGCAGGCTTGTATTCTCAATATACCTTACAATAGTTTCATTTCTGTACCTGGGATTGAAACAGCAATTCTGAAAATCCTGTCAGCCAGTAGCTTAGGAATGCATCGTCCCTTTCATATTCGCAAAAATCATTCAGGGTTTTAAGAAACTGGCTGAACTGAGGAATAGCCCGCATCTGCCTCCCTGTAAGCTGGGTTGAGAGATCAAGGATCCTTGTCATGTTTTCCCTGCTGAAAGCAGAGCTGTCCCATTTTGCAATAAATGAATTCAATACTGCCTTATGCTCCTCTGCAATATCCTGCCCCATATATATCAGAAGCTCATCCTTGAATTTTGACGGGATCACCGCTGAAAGCCGGTTTGGCCTGGGAAAAGGCTGTACCGGCTGAAAAAAGCAATAGAAAAAAATTCAGTATGATGAACTTTCTGTTCATACCAGATTAATAATCAGATAGCTTCAACAATGGCACTGAAATCCTCCTTCTTAAGGGAAGCTCCACCTATCAGTCCGCCGTCGACATCAGGTTTTGAAAATATCTCAGCGGCATTCGAAGGCTTGCAGCTCCCGCCATACAATATTGTCAGATCTCCTGCAATTTCTTTGCCATATTTGTCATTTACGAGATCGCGGATATATTTATGCATCTCCTGGGCCTGATCCGGAGTGGCTGTCAGCCCGGTTCCGATAGCCCATACAGGTTCATAGGCAATAACCACCTTTTTAAAATCAGCTGCCGGAATTGTGAATAATCCATCTTCAAGCTGTCTTCTTAACAACCTCAAAATGTTTTCCCGACTCTCTTTCCTTCAGGACTTCACCACAGCAGAAAATAACCTTTAGTCCTGCTGCAATTGCCAGCATTGTTTTTTTATTCAGAAGTTTATCATCCTCATGATAATAGGTTCTTCTTTCTGAATGGCCAATAATGACATATTGAGCACCTGTGCTTTTGATCATAGATGCCGATACTTCACCGGTGTATGCACCTGAAGGTTCAGAGGCGCAATTCTGTGCTCCAAGAGCAGACTTTACCCTTTTTAAGGATCTCCGAAACACCTGCCAGGTGAATAAAGGGTGTGCAGAGAATTACTTCGGCTTTCGAAGGTTTTGATTTGAAATATGTGTCAATTGCTTCAGCAAATTTAAGACCATCAGCCAGCTCCATATTCATTTTCCAGTTACCGGCTACAATTTTCTTTCTCATAGGTTTTTACGGTTTAAGATGTATTTTAAATAATATTAAGGTCTTCTTGGAATTTACAAATATCAGTTTTCAGAACCACCCTTATTTCTCATAAAAATAGAACTTATCAACAATGCCAGTACGATTGCTGATAAGAGTAATGAGTAAACGACCAGGACAGGGCTTTTGTTATTCATCCTTTCTACATGTTCTGCTGTCATGTTACTGAAGAACTGCTCTTTGGGCGGAAGGTTTGCACTTGACCATTTTCCTGATATATTTCCATTCTTTAAAAGCATATATCCCGGATTTGCTCTTACTATGGTCTTTAACATTGTTTCATCTCCTGAACAGAATGTAAATCCGTTATTATATTCCATAAGCTCGGCAGATGGCGATGCAGTAACAATATAAAAACCGATTCCAGCCATCATACAGTGAACTCCGAGCTTAAATCCCCTTTCGAGCTTTTCAGGATCTGCATCTTTAAGTCTCCTTGATATCATAATGAGTGAATATCCTTGAAAAGGACAGTATTTCATTTGTCAGATCTGTTCCATCAGGGGTTGTAATACTGAAATCATGAATAGGAGGCTTGATATCCCTTTTTTACAAGCTTCGATCTCTGATCAACAAATTTCCAAGTTGAGTCGTTGGCCGGATAGTTTTCGAGTGTGAATTCCTTCTTTACTCCATCTTTTTCATATATGAATGTAGTTGAATACTCATCTACAGGTTTGCCTTCAGGTATTTTCATGCTTTCAGGGATATTGGTTCCTGTTTTGTAGGGAAGGAAATCGAACAACTGTAAATACTTTAGGTTCAATAAAGAAAAAAAACGAAAAGCACTATTATCATAAGGATAATAAACCATTCCTTTTTCGTGGCACGGATTTGCCTGACCTGGTTTCTTCCTGTGAAAAGAATCACAGTCAGGATCATCAGAATAATATTTTTCCCGAATGTCTGCCAGTTTGTAAGATGAATGGCATCCCCAAAACAGCCGCAATCCGATACAGGGTTGGTTATGGCAAGGATAAGGGTAAGAGGAGTGAAGATGAGCATCAGGATCATAACTCCCCAAATACCTGTTTTTTGACGGTATCCGCTGAGGACTGAAAATCCTGATATAAATTCTGCAGTAAAAAGTAATATCGCAAGAAAAAGAGAAAAAGGCTGAAGAAATTCAAGATGAAAGGCCTGGAAATAATCGCTGAATTTGTAAGCAGAACCGAGGGGATCAACTGCCTTAACAGTTCCGGAGAACATGAAAACAAGACCAATGACTATTCTGCTGCTAAGCCTCAATATCTTCATTTCAAATTAGTTTTCTTTCGCTTACTATTTTAAGAATAAGGGAGGATATCATTTCCGGTGACTGCATCAGACCAACCCTGTCACGGCAGTCAACAACCACAAGGCGGTGGTCCGACCTGGCTACTTTAAGATACACATCTCTGACCTTTTTCTGAAAGTTAAGGCTCTCTTCATGAATATCCCGGGTTCCTTTAAGATAAGTCCTGTCATCACCTGACCTGTCAGACTGGAGTTTATTTTCAGTGAAAGAGAACGGGACATCAAGGAAAAAGTTCAGATCGGGTTTTGGTATCCCAAAGTGGTCAAATTCAAGTGTAAGTATCCATTTCATCAGCTTATCCTGTGCATTCTGGTCATCAATTTTTGCACACTGGTAAGCAATATTTGAATAGGTGTATCTATCCAGAAGGACTATTTTCTTTTTGTCGAGCCAGCCTCTTATTTTTTCCGAAGCATCTCTCCGGTCACCGGCGTAAAGCAAAGCCACCAGGTAGGGATCGACCTCATTGAGAGAGCCGAATTCACCTCGCAGAAACCTGGAAATAAGCTCACCGAAATATGGTGCGTCGGTCCTTGGGAAATGAAGAAACTCACAGCTGTAGCCTTTCCTGATTATATATTCACTTAAGAGTTTCAGCTGTGTCGATTTTCCTGATCCGTCGACTCCTTCAATTACAAAAAGCTTCATACTGGTCTGATTTCTTCAGGTACAAAAGTAGCAATGCATCATCAAAGATTAAAACTAATGGACAGTTTAATTTATTATAATGACAAACCACTTTAATCAACCCCCCATCCCCCCAAATGGGGGGCTTTTTATGGAAAAACTTATAAAGTCCCCACATGGGGCCTGCCTGCCGGCAGGCAGGGATTTAGGGGGTTGAAAGTAGAAAGTAAAGTTTTGGTTAACAACTGGATTGTGCCAATATAATTAAATACATTAATTTAGAAGTCTTAATAAATAAGGGATGGCTGTCAAACCGAGATTTATCAATGTCAGGGGTAATCTTATTGATCTCTCTGTTCCAAAAGTAATGGGCATAATCAACGTCACTCCCGACTCATTCTATAAGGAAAGCAGGGTTACAACGGAAGAAGAGATCATCAAAACCTGCCTCACAGATGATAGAAGATGGGGTTGATATCCTTGATATCGGCGGCTACTCTTCACGCCCCGGTTCGGCAAATATCACGCCCGGTGAGGAAAGAAGCCGTGTGATCAATGCAGTGAGAATCGTTAACCGCGAATATCCGGACGCAGTTATTTCAATTGATACCTTCAGAAGTGAAATTGCAATGGAGGCAGTTCTTGAATACGGTGCCGGGATAATAAACGATATTTCGGGAGGTGAGGCGGATAAAAAAATGTTCCACGTTGTAGGGAAGATCCAGGTTCCATATATCATGATGCATATGCAGGGAGTTCCGGGAACAATGCAGGAAAATCCTGTTTATGACGATGTTGTTGCAGATATTTTGCGATGGTTTGGAGAAAGGATATTCAGGCTTCAATCCATGGGAGTAAATGATATCATAATTGATCCGGGTTTCGGATTCGGGAAAACATCCGTTCATAACTTCGAATTGCTAAAGAAGCTCAGAGATTTTTCAATTGCAGGTTTGCCTGTACTGGTTGGCTTTTCACGGAAATCGATGATCTGGAAAACTCTTGGAATTACACCCGAAGAAGCGCTAAACGGAACATCTGTTCTGAATACGGTAGCCCTTATGAACGGAGCAGATATTCTGCGTGTACATGATGTAAAAGAGGCTGTGCAGGCCGTAAAACTGGTAGAAAAATTAAAAAATAGCAATAACTAAATATGGTACTTGACATAAGATTTATTGATATAATAGACATTGTTCTGGTGGCAATTATTTTCTATCAGCTTTATAAGCTGATAAGAGGAACTGCCGCACTGAGCATATTTATCGGGATATTCATCATTTACATGTTCTGGCTTATAGTGAAAGCCCTTAATATGGAGCTTATTGGTGCTTTGATGGGCCAGGTGATAGGTGTAGGAGTTATTGCGCTTATTATAGTTTTCCAGCAGGAGGTGCGGCGCTTCCTTCTTGTTATAGGTAATCGCTATATGAACAGGAGGAGATTCTCATTCGGTAAAATATTTTCAACAGTAGAGGAGGAAACGGGCAGTCCCAGGGAGGCTGAAGAGATTGTAAGGGCTACAGAATCGATGGCTTCAAAGAAAACAGGGGCATTGATCGTTCTTGGACGAAAAAGCAGTCTGGACATCTATTCTGAAGGAGGAGAAAGGATTGATGCTATAATAAGCGCAGAACTGCTTGAGACGATCTTCTTTAAAAATTCTCCCCTTCACGATGGTGCTGTTCTGATTGAAGACGGAAAGATATTCGCCGCAAGATGTCCTTTACCAATTACTGACAGGGTCTCACTTCCTACCCGTTTCGGCATGAGACACAGAGCCGCTATCGGCATTTCTGAACATACCGATGCACTTGTGGTCGTAGTATCAGAAGAATCGGGTCACATAACGGTTGCAGAAGGCGGAGAAATGAAAGAGCACATAACTCCGAATGAACTTCGCCAGATCCTTCTGAAGGAGAAGATCTGATTCTACTCCAGCCTGTACATCATAAGATTTTCCGAATCCTTAACGTAAATTGTATTACCTGATATAACCGGAAATGCATAAACAGGGGTTTCAGCAACTTTGTATTTAGCAACCTCAGTATATGCTTTCGGGTCAGGCTTCATTACTATCAGGTTTCCTGTACTGGGTAATCCGATAATAACAGTTCCGCAATCGACAATAGTAGCAAAATCACTGTTGACAGTATTATCATTCCATGCGGTCTTGCCAGTTGAAGCTTCGATGCAAAACAATCTTTTCTGATCGGTAAAACCGTAAAGAAATCCATTTTTAAGGACCGGAGTGTTCCATTTCGTTCCGATTTCAGGATTGCTCCACAATTCTTTTGTGACAAATTTACCACCTTCTTTACTAACCTGAAGAGCTCTTGTTCCTGATCCCTGCCCGGTGTAATAGATTATCTGTCCGTTAATATAAGGGCTTGCAGCGTTATAAAAACGTTGCTGAACAGGCGTAGGTACCTGCCATTGCAGTTTACCATCGGCAAGCGACAGTGCCATAAGGTTTTTCTCTGTCTGAACGATTATGTACTTCTGCTTATCAGAGATCATTATCGATGGAGAAGAATAGGCTGGTCCGTCGCCTTCCCATTTCCATTTTTCGTTACCTGTTGTCAGGTCAAATGCAACAACCTGGCCTTTATCCTTTGTACCTGTATGGGCAATGCAAATTTTGTCGACTATCAGGGGAGACATTCCGGTAAAAAATTGAGGAACAGCATTTTCCGGATTTTCTTTTTTCCAGAGCACTTTCCCGGTTGCAGCATCCAGGCAAGTAAGTATACCTGTAACGCCGAATGTCACAATTTTGCCATCAGAAATTGCAGGCGTGCTTCTTGGGCCGGGATGCGAGGTGGCTGGACCTGTAACAGCCGGAGAAGTATAGGCGCTGCGCCATATCTCCTTTCCCGGTTCCTGCATCAAGGCAAAGAACTACCTCATCAGTATTCTGTCTGACAGCCAGATAAATTCTTTTTCCTGAAAGCACCGGGGTGGCATCCCCGAATCCGACATTTACTTTCCAAACTTGCCTGAGTTCAGCCGGCCATGCTTTTGGTGCTTTAAAACCAGTGACCTTACTGTCGCGGCCAATGCCCCTGAACTGAGGCCAGTCCTGGGAAAACAGATTTGTGCAACTGATCAGAAAGATGATCATCATACTGAGAAACAGATTGTTCTTTTTCATGATCCTGTGAATTATATTTTACGTCAAATTAATTGAATTACAACTTGTTTCCAAATAATAATTCTTTAAAAATGTTAAAAAACCCGGAAGAAAGACGTGATCGGTAATGCTGTAAAGGTTTCAGAATTTCCCGAGGATTGACAATATCATCGCCTCCTTATCGGTATTTGCCTCTTCCCTGGCAACCTGATCGATCAGTTCCTTTTTGTCGGGATATATCTTTGAAACAGCCTTTTTATTAAGCTGGATCTGGCAGAATATGCTATCGGCATTCATCAGGTAATACCTGGCATCAGACTGATACTCATCATATCGTCTGTCGGCGCTGTAAGCACCTTTATAATTGGCCTGGACGAATGTTTTCAGGGGAATTTTTATGAACTGGTATTTTCCTTCTTTCAGTACCTGATAAAACCTCTGCTCTTTCATCTCCTTCTCAAATTTCTGTCCTGTGGTGGTTCTGAATACCATCTCTTTTCCGTCATTGTTAATGATAATTTCAGAGATTATATCAAGGGGCACCGAATACATTTTTTTCGTATTTGGATGGATGTAAATCACGGCATTATTTACCAGATCTATATCAGCCATCAGCTCAATATAGTAATCTTGTCCGCCAAGCTTCAGAAATGAGGGCAGAAGGGTATCGAGCATTCTCGGGCTTCCTTTTATTCCTTCATACCTGGTGTCGAAGCCGATTCCACCCTGACTATATGGACCAAGATTGGCAATTGCTTTCAGATTTTCAGCTGCGGAAAGTCCCCTCTGGTATATTACAGCTGCTTGCTGGGAATATGCGCTAAGAAATGTAAGCAGGGGAAAGCAAAATAGTATTAATCTTCTCATGGTCTGATTGAATTTCATGATTAAATATTTTAATTCTGCATGTTTCGTGCCAATATGATTCGAATAAACAAATTTATGAAAAGTTTGCATTGTATCTTTTATTATGTTTGATTCCCGGTTAATACAATTTGACAATTATGAACAGATCCGTTTCAGATAACGGGAAAGTACTTATTACAGGTGGCACATCAGGTCTGGGACTTCGAATGGTAAAATACTTCCTTGAAAAAGGATATGAGGTTATTGCTACAGGCAGGAAAAATGTTACAATACCCGAATACGAAGACAGGTTCAGTCTTCTTTTGGCAGACTTCAGCGACATGAGGCAGACATCGGAAGCCGTGAAAAAAATATGCAGAAATCAGAGGTTTGATATAGTAATTAATAATGCCGGAGTTTTGAGCCCCCCTGATTTTATGCTTACTGATGACGGGCTTGAATATACTTTTCAGGTCAACTTCCTTACGCATCTTATGCTGGATGAGATTATTCTCAGGAACGCAGATTTTGGACAGCCCTTACTGATAGCCGCAACTGTTTCGCCAGTTTACAGAATCGCTGAAAAAGATCTGACAATATACACCAGGGCATCATCTTACAGCCCGCTTAAGGCTTATTCAAACTCTAAACTTTATCTTGCCTTGATGTGTTCTTATCTTCCTGGTAAATATCCCTCAAAGGATCTGAAATGTATTGGATTTGATCCTGGGGTATTCAGCTCGGGAATTTACAGGATGCAGAAAGGATGGTTCAGAACGATGTACAGAATTGCGGCACCTTTTATGAGAAACCCTGAGAAGGTTGCCATCAGGTTTGGGAAAGTTATTGAAAGAGAAGATCTTATCGATGGAGCCATTTTTAAGTCAGGGAAAAGAAAAGGGAGGATTCCGTTTGCAGAAAACAAGGCTGTGAGTACTTTCTGGAACGAGTGTTATAAAATTATAGAACCTTACGTGAGCTGATCCCTTAATTTTTCTAACTTAAGCCTTTTAAAGCTATAGAAAAAAAGAATATATGAAAAACTCACTTTTAATTATTGTTATTATGACAAGTTTGTCAGTATTATCAGGATGCTCCGGAAATGCAGATCCTGCAACATGGAGCAGTACAAAAACCGATAAATGGTTTGAGAAGGGTGACTGGCTGAACGGCTGGCAGGTTAAGCCTGATCAATCCATAAACAGGAAAGCATTTGCGGTTTCTTATTTCAAGAATAAGGAAAGGTGGGACAAAGCCTTCAATTTCCTGAAAAGCAATGATCTCTCGGGACTGGAGCTTAAACGTTATGACATTGATGGCAATAATCTGTATGCTCCTGTAAGTGAATACCTTACAAAGAATGAAGAAGATGCGCGATATGAAGCGCATCAGAAATATATTGATATACAATATGTTGTAAGTGGGAAAGAGCTGATCGGAGTTGCCCCGATGTCGCAGAAAAAGGATGTTCTTGAGCCGTATGATGGCACGAAGGATATTGAATTTCTGACTGTCACGGGAGGTGAAAACAGACCTGCAATGCCCGACAGGTTCTTTATATTCTTTCCGGAAGATGCTCACCGTCCCGGACTTAAGGACATAGAGAATTCACCTGTAAGAAAAATCGTTGTAAAAGTCAAAGTTGATTAAAAAACAGAGACGCCCGGGCAGAGCGTCTCAAAAGAAGGAATGCATATTGACCATATAGCAATCTGGACGGATAATCTTGATAATGAGAAGAATTTTTTCCTTAAATACTTTGAATGTTCAGTCAATGAAAAGTATGTCAATCCGCGGAAACAATTTTCTTCGTATTTCATTACATTTGAAGGAGGTGTCAGAATTGAACTGATGAAAAGAACTGATATAACAGAAGGAAGGGCAGGGGAGACTCTGGGTATTGCTCATTTTGCAGTGGATGCAGGAAGCAGGGAAAAAGTGGACAGGATAACAGAAATCCTGGAAAATGACGGGCACAAAGTTTTAAACAAACCAAGAGTAACCGGAGATGGATATTACGAAAGTGTGGTAATGGATCCGGAGAAGAATATAATCGAGATAATAAGTAAATAAGCATGTGTGTTGCTGGTTGCTTGTTGCCGGGTAGTCACCTATCTCGTACCTTTTTGTTGGCATTTCTAACCTTAATACTTAACGTTTATGATAAAAGTAGCAATGCTTGGAGCCGGATTCATCGGCGATTTCTACACATATTCAATCAATGGTCAGCGTAACCGTGACAGAGTGCATGTTATCTATTCCCGTGACGAAGCAAGGGGAAAAGCCTTTGCCAGGAAACATGGTATACCTAAGTGGACGACCTCGATGAAAGATGCAGTAAATGATCCGGAGGTTGATGTTGTGGTTATTGGGCTGCCAAATAACCTTCATCTTGAAGCAGTAAAGCTTGCAGCAGCTTCGAAAAAGGCGGTTTTCTGCACGAAACCCCTTGGCCGCAATGCTGCTGAGGCAAAGAAGATGCTTGACATGGTTGAAAAGGCAGGGGTTACTCACGGCTACATGGAAGACCTTGTTTACACTCCCAAAACACTGAAAGCTTTAAAGTCGGTGGAAATGGGTGCCATTGGAGAGGTTACCTGGGCACGTTCACGCGAAACCCATCCGGGGCCTCACAGCGACTGGTTCTGGACCAAGGAAATATCAGGTGGCGGCGTTTTGCTCGATATGGGCTGTCATTGCATCGAAATATGCCGCAGCTATATTGGAAAGAGTATTAAGCCAGTGGAAGTTATGTGCTGGGCAGATACGCTGGTTAAACCAATTGAAGCGGAAGATAATGCACTTGGCTGGGTAAGGTATGAGAATGGCGCCGTGGGCCAGTTTGAGGTCAGCTGGACATTCCGTGGCGGGATGGACCTTCGTGATGAGGTGATGGGAACTGACGGGACGATCTGGATCAATAATTTTCTCAGGACGGGTTTTGAAATGTTCACCGCCGGTGGTAAAAAGGGATATGTCGCCGAAAAGGCTGAAACTGAAAAAGGATGGCTCTTCCCGGTAGGGGACGAAATTGTGGAGCTTGGTTATACCGATATGCTGACGGATATGTTCAATGCATTTGAAAATAAAACTGATCCAAAAGAGACCTTCTATGACGGATATATAGTTAACGAGATCATGGATGCTTGCTATCGTTCAGCAAAATCTAAAAAATGGGAGCCTGTAAGGCTGAAAACATGGCGCGGCCGGCAAAAAACTGAAAGGATAAATGCTATTCGTGATTTCGATAAGGATAATATACTGGTAAAGGAAGAGACAATGCCTGACGGAACTGTGAAACTGATCCTGAAGAATAAGAAAACAGGGAAGATTTCCCAGAGAGTAAAAAAGTAGAATTTCCCGGGAATTAAAAGATAAGATTCCTCGCTGGCGCTCGGAATGACAGGAAAAACAACATTGTCATCCCGAACGAAGCGAGGGATCTCATCTTCTTATAAATCGAATTCACCCCCCCTTTAGTGGGTCTACCCTTTATAAATATCTCGTTAACATGCAGATTTATAATAGTATATAACAGGTCACCCCTACGGGGTTCACAATCATATCATTTCCATATTTCTACAAACATAATGCCGCTACGCGGCAATTAGTCCCGTTGGGACGACCTGTTTGTAGAAAAGATTAACAATAACATTATGAGCCCAGTAAGGGAGACCTGTTTCTACTTAATGAGATGTGTATAAAGAGTAGATTAGTGCGTAGAGGGTGAAAAAGTCGGTTGTTTTTCCTGTCATACCTTGATTCACAAGGCAAAGGCAGATGAATTATTGTTAATGTTCTGAGTAATAATCCAGTTAAATATCCGTTTACAGAATAATTATTGAAAGTCAATTTCAGCATTTAAGGATTGTGTTATATTTTTTTAGACTGCACAGCTATACATCTTGGCAAACGGACGGGCACATTGTACCTTAAGGAGTTTCTGGTTCAACTTATGAACAAAAATTCTTAGGTCTATGAAAAAATGGTTACTAGTCGTATCTATTGTACTACTATCACAAGGGCTTTTAGGACAAAATTGTACTATAATTTCAAAGGCCAATAATATTACTCCTGATAAATTATGCTCTCCTGTAACAGTTTCATGGAATGTAAGCTATACAGGCGTGACCAATGCCGGAACTCCGGTAAGTATCAGATATGACTGGAATAATGGCACAGTAGTAACAGTTCCGGCAATTCAGACAGGTCCGGGGATTTTTTCGGCAACTGCCACAAATGTCTATACATCAGCCGGAAATGTTTGCAATTATCATCCTCAGGCAACACTGGTTGTCAATGGCGTTGTCTGTACTTCTTCAACCCAGGAACAGATAGTAACAGTTTGGGATGATGATAATCATAACGGCGGACATATGCATATAAATCCGCTGGTCTATCCTGTATGTTTCGGTAACAGTGCGAATGTCCGTTTTCAGGATCTTACACAGTTCAACTGTGTTCCTCCCCAGGAAAGGGATAATCCCAATGTTAATACCAGATGGATCCAGTGGATATATGGAACTGATATTACAATGACAGGAATCCCTGTTACAATAAACGGACATTCAAGAACTTTCCCTTATGCTGATGCAATAATTACTCTGACAGGTCCTGTTACAGGTTCGGGAGTATGGTCGGACATTATTAATGTTGCCAATGATAAGCTTATAGGCCAGTATTTTCAGGTCACTTTGCGAAACTGGAATTACTGTAATCCATACGATGATCCTAAGATTCCGGGTCCTCCGCATGACAGGCAGAACGGAGATAATCCGCCGGTGGTAACAACTGCAATAATATTGATTGTACCTTATCCGGATGCAACAATTACGCCGGTTGACACTTTATGTTCAAACAATCCGCCGGTGACTTTAACTGCTCATGATCCTGGTGGAACCTGGTCAGGAAAAGGAGTTACAGGAAATACATTCAATCCTTCGGTTGCAGGTCCCGGGAAATCACAAAGTAAGATATGAATTAACAAATGCAGATGGATGCAGTGATTCTGATGAGATATTTATCACAGTTGTACCAATACCAGATGCAACAATTACTCCGGTAGCTACATTATGTGCTACCGATTCAATAATTATCACTGACAGCTCATGATATGGGTGGAATCTGGTCGGGGCCCGGAATTGTGGGAAATACTTTTAATCCGGCCGTTTCCGGTTATGGTAATCATACTATCACTTATAAAATAGTTGATATAAACGGATGCATGGATACTGATCAGATAACCATAACAGTTGCGGTACCTGATGCAACTATTTTTAAGTTAGACACGCTGTGTATTAACAGTTCGCCGATAACTTTAAAGGCTCACGATATGGGTGGAGTCTGGTCAGGTCCGGGTGTTTCCGGGAATATATTTGATCCGGCCCTGGCTGGTGCCGGAACTCATATTATAAGTTACAGTATTGTAAATCCTGATTGCAAGGATACCGATACTGAAGATGTAACTGTTGTTCCAATCCCGGTTGTAAATATCAACCATGTTGGAACTGTATATATCAACGGTCCCATTAGTCAACTTAAGTGCAACTCCGCCCGGAGGAATATTTTCAGGCACTGCGGTAACAGGCTATGTTTTTGATCCGACTGCTGCAGGTTTAGGTACTCATATCATAAAATATGAAACGATAGCAGACAAATTTGGATGTTTTGGATCAGACACCATTCATATAAAAGTCCTTATGCCACCTGTCCCCATTGCTGATTTTGAACCTGATACAGTCGGATGCTCTCCCCTGACAGTTCAATTTACAAATAACAGCTTATATGGAGAGACCTATATCTGGGGTTTTGGTGACGGCCAGTTCTCGGTTAAGGAAAATCCGGTTCATACTTATTATGTACCCGGGAGCTATATAGTGAAGCTGATTGTTTACAATATCGCAGGAGAATCAATTCATAATGGAATTATTACAGTCTATCAGAATCCTTCGGCCATTTTTGACGCATATCCGACTGATGTTGTGAATAATGAACAGATTGTTGTTTTCTCCAATAACAGCATGTACGATTCATTATCCTTCTGGCGATTTGGTGACGGAAAAGTTTCAAGTGAAAAAAATCCTTATCATAAATATGAAGAGCAGGGGAACTATATTGTTATCCCTGACCGTGACATCCAGTGAGGGTTGTATCGATTCAGCTCTGCTGGCGACCCCGATAAGAGTTGACTGGAAAATAGGATCCATAAAATTCCCCAATGTGTTCAAGTGGAATGAAACAGGACCAACAGGGGGAGTATGGAGGAACGGGTGTTATCCTGAAATGGACTTTGTTTTCAGACCGTTCTATGAGAATGTTACGGATTATAAGCTTCAGATCTTCAACAGATGGGGAGTGCTGATCTATGAAAGCGATGATCTGTATAAAGGTTGGGATGGCTATTTTGGCGACGGAAAACTTGCTGTGCAGGGTGTTTATGTCTGGAAAGTAAGCGGGAGATACGCTGATGGAGATTATTTTGATATTGTTGGTGATGTAACGTTTTTACATTAAAATGCATTCTGATCAAGCTACGTTGATTTAATCCAGAAGCAGGAAAAGTGGCTCTCCAGAATGTGGCTGAAGTCCGGGAAACAGTTAAATGTTACCGGACTTCTTTATTATGTGTTATGCTCTCCGGGACCTTAATATTTCAAAACCGAATCTTCACTGTAGCAGGAAAATATTCATGCTTTAATTATGATTTTAAAAAAAGTCGTCTTATTTTTGCGGCACTTTTTTGTACGCCTTCGCCAAGGTTACGGCGTACGATGCGGGGTGTAGCGCAGCCCGGTCCCGTTCCGCTAGAGCGGAACGAGGATCCTCGAAAAACATAAGAATCAGAGATTCTTTGTTTTTCGGGATTAGCGCATCTGGTTAAGTTCTTTTAATATTGTAAAATATTTTTTCGGGGTGTAGCGCAGCCCGGTTAGCGCATCTGGTTTGGGACCAGAGGGTCGCAGGTTCGAATCCTGCCACCCCGACAAAAGAAAAAGCCCTTCTGCGAAAGCAGAAGGGTTTTGTTTTTTGGAGGCGTTGCAGACTTGCCTGCAAAAGCGTACAAAAAACAAAACCTGTAGTCACGCCGAAGGCGGGACAAGGGCTTTTTCTTTTGAATCACCCCCAACCAGGATCACCGAAGGTAATCCTGCCACCCCGACAATTGAAAATGAGAGCGATATAAGGTTTTGTAGCTCTCTTTATTTATGTCATTTGCATACAATTTGCATACAACTCTGACCTATCCTGTACTCTAAAATCGGGTATGTTTAAAAAAAAGGAACAGCCCTACTGGATAACTCAACTTCTTAAATAATCTTTATCATTAAAGTTTTTGATTTTCGAATTCGCTATTGCATATCTCTATGAAGTCTCTCTCAGATAAAATCTTTATAGAAAAACCATTTCGGATTAAATCTTCTGTTTTGCGATGCTTTGAACTTTTTTCATATCCGGCAAGTTTAAATGCGTCTTGAGTTCCAACGACTAAAATCGTTGTACATTTAGTTACTGAATCATCTACATGACATCCCATCGAGGCAGCGATTTGTGCGGCTTCTTTTCTTGGTAATGAAAGTGATCCTGTAAAAACAAGTCGTTTCACCATATAATGAGCCATTCGGGATTTCCTTCCAAGTGAATTTTTGTTCGGTTGGGAAATTCTTATAAACCAATCTTCAATAGTTATCTGATTTTTTTCACAGGCATGGAGTACAACTTTCGCTGCAGCTATTGCATCTTCGAGTGCATCATGATGTTCAAAATTAATTTTTAAGAAGTCAGCAATATTTGCTAATCCATACCCTCGGTGGGCAAATTGTTCCCAAGTTCTTCGTAGCAATCTTTGCTGAATCTAACCATCTTGCATTGAATAATATTAAGATTGTTTTCGAGACATGCCCTACTAATTGCGATTTTGTCAAAAGGCATATGGTGAACAGTAATTTTATCAGAAATCCTTTCGAATAATTCTTGGTAGATTTTGTCAAAGGTTGGAGCATCTTTTACATCCTCCTCGCTAATCCCATGAATAAAAACATTAAATGGATCAAAATATGCTTCAGGATTAATTAAAGTACTCCACTTGTTGGTGATTTGTCCATTCACAAACTCTGCAATTCCAATTTGACAGATACTTGAGTAATCTGCATTTGCAGTTTCAACATCTAAAGCTAAAAAAGAGTTATTCATCTTTCTTGAAAAGAATTTATTAAATTTTGAGTGACATTATCACCATAAAATGAAGTCCTCTTTTTCACAAAATCTATTAGGGAAGATTTGGTAATAACTAATGGATTCTTCTCGATAATAGGATAAGGTTTCTTTTCTGATTCTCTTTTGGAATTTAGTTTCTTCTCTACTTTTTTGAGAATTTCATCTTTGAATCCGTTTTTCACTTGTTCATAATATGAATCACTCAAAACAAATACATTAATTGAATCATCATATTCATAATCATTTGCATATGCCCCAAAATTACCAATCATTTGAAACAGGATATATTTATTCTTATTGAATCCGGCTGTAAAGAATACCTCCTTGCCATATAAGTAGTTTAATGGCGCATCATTGAGAAGTTGAATTTTATTCTCATTTAAGTATTCTTCGTTTATGATGATTTTTTCTTTCATAATTATTTATATTGAGAGAACAGGAACACATTCAGAACAAGGAATAATGCTTTTCCCTAATCCATGCTTTAGTCAAAGTTACTAATTTCCTAAGAATGGGAATATTTAAACAATAAAACCCGGAGTGCTTAAGTTCATGGGGCCAATCGCTGCAATCCAAGTGCTAATTTTATCTTATAACATAATGCAATTATAAAATATGCCGAGGTCAGAAACATATATTTTTAGGGTTTTTACTTTGATTGTAGAAATGCTGGGTGAATAACTCACTTTTTAAAGTGTCTTTGAGTTTATGTTCATTTTTATTTTCTAAGAATTTTTAGTGATTACTCCGGTAAAACTAAACTTTCACTCCGACCACTGATTGGTTGGGATCCCTAATGACGTAACCAATTAATATACAGATAATTTTTTACTCTACCTAAGGGTTGGTTCATTACTTTCCCTTTTGACTTACGCTATTCATTTTCACTTTTAACTAATAACTTATTTACCCAACTGGTGAAATCTGAATAATAAAAAGTATCAAATTTTATTAGTGCCCAAGCATTCCTAAATGCAACTTTTGAAAATGAGAATTCTATTCCTTCTTTCCAATTTTCCCAAATACGCTCTTCAATTTTTCCTGCATTCCATAAATCAAATTCTTCGCTACATAAATTGAAATAAGCTCTCATATATCTCAATGTTATGGATTTTTTTTCATCAGGTAATTTGTTAAAATCAAAGTTGGGATCATTAATTTCTTCAGGTAAATTGAGTATTATTTCTTGGTACCTTGTTGTAAAAGTAGAAAAGAAATTTAGCTTTAATTGTTCATTAAAAGCTTTCACTTGTTTCCGGTTATTGGCGATAGAAAAAATTAATCCTATTATTGTAACTAATAAAATGAATGATTGGATCCAATCTGCTAATTCCATAATTCTTTGGTATTACTTTTCAATCAATGACAACTGCATGGTTTTACTAAGAACAATTTCGCTGGAAGTTCAAATTAATGTCATCCTTTAAAGGTAGGAATAAATATTGCTTGTCTTTCAATTAGAAACATTCTACTTTTATTTAATACTAATTAACTTACCATCCAATGGCTACACTATCAGCAATTCTTATCAAAGAACCCTGGATTGACATGATCATATTGGGTAAAAAGAAATGAGAGATCAGATCCAAGTTTACAAAGAAGATCGGTCCTGTTGCGCTTATTAGATCAGGTTCTGGACAGTGGTTAGGGACAACCACTCTTTCCAAAGTAATTCAATTAACGCCAAAACTTGCCCATGAAAATACAGATATTATGGGTTTCAGAAAATTGTGCAACATGCTAATTTTCAATACCTATTAGGACTAATCCGAATGCAACAAATTTCCACTTTTAATTGTCTCAACCAACTGATTCATAAAGCGTGAAGCAGGTGCTCCATCAACAATGTTATGGTCAAAAGAAACAGTTAAACAAAGATGTTCCCGTGAAACAAAGTGTCCATCAATTTCAATAACTTTTTGGCTTATACTTCCAACAGTAATCAAAACTGTGGCACTTCCATGAGGAATAAACCAGACAGCCTCTTTACTGAACATTCCGACAGCCGTAACAGCCACTTTTCCATAGGTTTTAGCCATATGGATGTTCTTATCCGCAATACGAATAAATGTTTTAAGAAGGAAATTTGGAATAAGACGAATCCAAGTAGTACCTGATAAACTTCCAAGTTTGTCGCTTTGCTGCTTTTTTGCTTCTCTTATTTCGTCATGTATTTGACGAAACGATTTTTCTTGTGCTCCTTTTATTCCAATTGGTTCAGGCACTTTTTCTCCAGCCATTTCTCTTTCTATCAGTACACTAACGGTAACATCATCAAGAATAATAAGTCTTCGCCCTTTTATAAAAGAGTTTAATTGAGGATGTTGTTTAATTACTTGTGCCAGACATGTTACAATATATGCTGTTAATGAAAGTTTTTCTCCAGTTCTTTCAAAATGTTCTTTTATCAGATGGCGTGGTTCAGTAATATCAACTTCAGTGAAACTGTGTATTGCATTTTTCTCCTTTGTAACAGATGCTGATGCAATAACAGCTTGTCGATAGGAACTTAATGGTATACTTTTATATCCGTTCTTGGTTTTCATTCTTTATCCTGATGAGTTCTTAGTAAGTAATTCTTTTTCAATCTTTAATTTCTTGTCATTACATAACTATATGTATTTCCCTGTGCCAGAAAAAAAGCAAATTACTTTACTCATAATCACCCAACCTTCATCTTTTTTCCCTTATCCCATAAACAATAAAAAAGATGCTTAGGATGAGTAACGGAATACCAAAGGCAATTCCACCACCACAATCCTGGCCGGTGATACCACCAGGACATAGAAAAAAATTGGCAAAACACATCCCGAGAAACCAAAGAACAAAGATAACACCTGATGCTAACTCATTCTTCCATGAAATGACATAGCCAATAATGAATATAGCAAACAGTATTTTTAATGCAATATCAAATGAATTCTGAGCATTAAGAGATAATAAGTCTTCACTGCCAAGAATTACATAAAGTATAGCGTAGATAGTAAGCAGAATACGCAGGGTCCATAGACCCCTGTTTTTACTTTTCCCCCTTTTTTCATCTAATTCTGTTTCCATACCAGTAATTATTTAAAGGATAAAAAAATGCGCTTGTATATTTTAACCGGGATCAATTTGCTGATAAAGTTACATCAAGGGAACCCTCAAATCAAATAAATATAATTGAGGTAAACTGTTAAAATGCTTAAGGGTAGTCAGAAATGGCTTTCCGTTTCCCCATCCGTGCACCTATTATCGAAGCAACTATTGAAAGCACCCACCCACCGCAAATAGGAATCCACATAGGGATTCCAGGAAGATTATCTGGTGGGGGTCTCCAAAAATTCTCCTCCACTATTGCGGAAAAGATAAGAAATGCATTAATAATTAGGGGAACATACCAAATACTTTTTGGATTTTGCTTTATTATGAAAAAACAAGCAGTGGCTGACAATAGTCCGAATAGGGCATAGGTTATTGCACTGCTTGGGTCAAATGAATGCAACAATTCGCCAACAACAAATAATACGATGGTAAACACTATAAGGCATAGAAGTGCTGACACTCCGCTTGGAAATGACGCCAAAAATGACTTCTTCACTTTTGCGTTTATTGTTTCATTATGAGGATTTTCTAATGATTTAGTTTTCTTATCACTCTTAATTTTAAATCTGATAATAATAAAAAGAAGAATTACAATTATTGCTAAAAAAATTAATGCTTTTATGTTAGTTTCCATATTGCATTTTCTAAATTTCTACCTATTATCAAATTTCACAATAATTATTCATTCTTAAAAATTTTATTACGCCACAAAATTTATAAACAATGCATCCAAAATTGTGTAATGAGTCAAACCTTATTAGGTTTTGGAATTTTTAGGAAGGCACATAATGCTATAAATGCAATAATTATATCATCTGCTGCACAAATCCTTATTGTTAATTTCCATGAGGATAATCCCTTTTCATACTCAGTGTCCATGGCTGTGCCAAGAAATCCCCATAACCCCACACCCAATACTATCAGTACTATTGCTGTAATTAAAAGCGACACCTTAGTTATCCTGCTCTCTATCTTGTTTATATATCCAATGCTGAAAAACAAAATGGCGATGAATAATTGTATGCACATCAATATCCAATTACTTACGAGTAAAAAAGATTTCAGATTTGGATAAGACAAAATGCAAGTAATCAACCATATTGGAACAGCCAATAAGGATAATGCTGCCCCCATGTATGGTAGACGTTGCCAGCCTTTAGCAAAAGTGAAAATACCGATAATTCCTGCAATAATTGCTGCAAAACAAACAAATGCAAAAGACCAGCCAATTGCTTCACCCAAATCTTTACCTAATTGCATCTTTGTCAGAATACCAATTCCAACACTCAGTAAAAGTGTAAAAAGTATGATGAAAATCACAATCAGGATGAAATAAAAACTCACTTTTCCCCAAGGATGCAACATTGCATAAAAAAATAAAACAAATCCGATAACAAACATTAAAAACCCCAGAACATCGCCCTTATAGTATTCTCTGATAAATGAAATTGTGATTAACAATACTGCAATTGCAAAATAGATTGTCGTTTTCCTAAGATTTCGGGCATCGAATCGGGAAAGGAAATGATTCTTCATGATGAGTAATTTTAGTAAGTAAAGTTACACCAATAAAAAGCCAAAGTCAAGAACATCAATTTCGCCATATTTTAATTAATGGCTTTATTTGAAGGGGAAGGATGAGACAAACTATAAAAGGTCTATTGGTTGTCAGAAACGGCATTTCTTTTCCCTATCCGTGCTCCTATTATTGAAGTAGTTATTGAGAGCACCAATCCAAAACATAAAATAATCCCATCTGATTCTTTCCAAAAAGTGTTTTCTACTATGGCATAAACAATGCCAACAATGCCATAGGCATTACAAATTAAGGGGACAAACCAAATGCTCATTGGATTTTTTCTAACTAAATAAAAACAAGCAACTGCAATTATTAAAATATACAATACTAAAACAAGAATATCCCAGTATTGAGATAACCAGATGTTTGGATGTTCGTATTTAATTTTTTCACCTAACATTTCATAAAAAACCCCAATTATAAACCAAGTTGATACAACAAGAATTATCAGCGCCAATCCCATGCTTCGAATTGCTGCTAAAATTGACTTACGCTTATTGGTTTTCATATCTTGTTTATTTCACAAATAAATAATACAAGTTAAGAAATTTTGAAACCCAAGTCCCCGGAATTTAATTCACCACATTTTAACTAATGGCTACATCTGACGAAAACTGATAATGCAAACTGTTAAAATGTTTAGGGATTGTCAGAAATGGCTTTACGTTTCCCCATCCTTGCTCCAAAAATTGCTGCAATTACAGATAAAGCCACCCCAGAAGAAATTATTATCCCCATAGAAGTAGTCCAGAATGCATTGTCAAGAACAGGCATTAAAAAACTGAATATATTACAGAGGATTGGTACATACCAAACACTTTTTGGGTCATTTCGACAAATGATATAACAAGCACCTATAATTAATACTGCATAAATTATATAAGAAGGAATTTCTCCAATATCATTGATTATGCTCAAAAGAACAGCAGTTAAAAATACAGTCACTAATGATAATGCCCAACTGGGGACTCCCGTTAGAATAGATTTTCTTCTGTCGGTTCTCATAATTCAGGCAATTATTAATTAAAGTTACACCAAAAGAAACCAATGTCAAATAAACCAATTCAGACGTCAGCCACTTGATGAAGCAAGAAACATCATATAATTAATCATATTTTCTAAAACGGAATATGCCGATAATTCCTACAATAACTCCAATAGGAACAATCAATTCAATATACTCGCCAAAGTCTTTTCCCAAATTGATATTTAATTGCCACTTTGTCAGAATACCAATTCCAACACCCAGAAAAAGTGTAAGAAGTATGATGATATACACATAATTCCATAATATTTTGCATTTCCCCAGGGACGCAACAATGCATAAAAAAAGAAGGCAATTCCGAAAGGAAACATAAAAGCCGCCAAACTAGTATCTTTCTATGCCCAAAACCAGTGAAATTATGATTAATGAGAGTGCAATTACAAAATAGATTATTGCTTTTCTTAGATTGTCGGCATCGAACCGAGAAAGGAAATGATTCTTCATGATGAGAGATTTTAGTGAATAAGTTACACCAATAAAAGTCGAAGTCAAATTTTTTTCACCACATAATTACTAAACGCTATATCTGATGAAATTTGATGTGGTAAAAAGATGGTTAAATATCTGTATAATAATACATTATAAAACACAACATCATTTCTTTCTAACAGCACAAATTATTGCACCTATTATACCAACTAAAATCCCCGGAACACAAATAAGAAATGCTACACCCATGGCAATACCCTCACTTAAATATTCATTTAAGTGCATTGCAGCAAGAATATGTATTCCAAGCCATTCCAGTAAAAGGATACCAATACATACCATAGCCAGTATCCCGTAATTACCCGCCTTTTCCCATGGATGTAACACTGCGAAGAATAGAATGATAATCCCGGTTAAAAGCATTGCAATCATAGGCAAATTGTCACTAATGCCCACCAAAGAAGAGATAATAATAAGCAAGACTGCAATTGTAAACAAGGAAATTGTCCATTTTAGGTGAGCAGAATCAAAAAGAGAAATGAAATGCTTTTTCATGACGGTATATTTTTTATGAAAGTTACCCCATTTTATCTAATGCCTATATCTGATGAAGATTGATATGTTAAAATACTAACTATTTGTTTGTATATTAATATATTACTCCATCAAAGGATTTGATTTTCAATAAAAATGGTTCAATAAAAATGACATGAAATATTAAATCTCAGGACTTTAAACTGTGACTCTTTTTATTTCAATTTTTTTCCCAAGTCAGTTCAAATTGGACAGAACTAATCGCAGGTGTTGTAAGTATTAGTTTATTATCTTCAAATTCAAAGCGTCTTTTTTGATTTTGTCCTACCCAATTAGGAAATGAACATGCTTTAATATTATGTATAATTAAATTTGAATCTGCTAAAATTTTGTATGTCCCATAATATGCCAAAAATCCATTATATGCAGGTACAATTTCTTCAGGTATCCCTTGAAATGGATTATCATTTTTGAATTTTTTTATTTCCTGATTCATAATTTCAACCATCATATTCCCTTTTGAGTCATATAAAATTTGTCCAATTGGCTTTTCTCCATATGGAAAAGTAATTTTCCCATCCTGTTGAATCGCAATACATTTTATTAATGTCCATGTTCCAATAAATTGCTTCATCAACTCCACTTGGTTGAGTTTCGTTTGCGTAGTTTGTGCCTGTATTCCATTTGTACAGAGTAACAGAAATATAACAATCGTTGTGGTAAAACAAATTTTTTTCATATGATTGGTATTGGTTTATGAATTACTATTTTACCCGTGTATTTGTATGAGTTTTAATTGTTTTATTATTTACTAAAGTAGTTTCTATATACATATCTGGCGATTTAAATTCCCCTTCAATTTTCCATGATGCTGTTTCAGGATTGGAAACATCATTGTAGTTAATAGATTCATATTTTTTATTTGATAAAAACCATGCTGAATAAATTTTAATGCCCTGCCCTTTATGCATTGCCGCAATAATAAATTTATCAAGCTGTTTGTCATACCCCCAAAGTTGCTTACCTTCTACAAATATTTTCCCTTTAGCTACACCTTTGAAATTTACTTCAAAACCTGTCCCATAAGAATTTGTATTCCAAAATAAAGTTGAGTCTTTAGAAATTTTACATTCCCATTTGCCAACAAATTGTTTCATCAACTCAACCTGATTGAGTTTTGTCTGCGTGGTCTGTGAATGTAATCCATTCATACAGAATAGCAGGTATACAGCAATCCTTATGATAGAACGAATTGTTTTCATCGTCTTGACTGAATTAAAAACTATTATTTTTCTCGATGGAAAGTATAAATTCCAATTATTTTGCCATTTATCATTTGAGTCCAAATCATCAAATTGGGCGATTTAAATTCAAATGTCCATTTTAAATACGCTTTTTCAGGATTGGAAATATCTTCTAACAGTACTTCTTCACATTTATTTGCCGATGTGAACCATGCTGCAAGAAGAGTAATCTCTGGATTAATATTATTTAAATAAAAATCCATAAGTTTATCAGTCTTTTTATCATAACCCAAAAGTGATTTCCCTTCCATAATTACCTTACCTTTTGATTCAGTTTTAAGATATGCTTCAAATCCATTGTACAGATTTCTTGTATCCATTATAAGGGTCGTATCTTTCCCCATTTCAGCTTTCCAAACGCCAACAAACTGTTTATTTAACTCAACCTGATTGAGTTTTGCCTGTTGAGTTTGTGCCTGTATTCCGTTTATATAAAATAACAGGAATGCAACAATAATTGTAAATAGACGAATTGCTTTCATATCACCTATTATTAAAAATAATTCTACTTATTTTCCATTCACCATTATTCTGTCTTTTCCAAATTGAAATATGCTTCCATTTGTTTTCTACAGTTACTGAGTCCTTTTTTGTTAATGCCGTCAAATTAAAATAGCTTATATCGTAAGCTAAATTTTTTTCACTAAAGACTTCAATTACTTCAGATGAACCCTTTATGAATTTAACATTTTCCAACAATGCTTTTGTGGATTCTAAAATTTTCTCTTTCCCGTCAACAATTGGGATACCATCTTCAAGCATTTTCGCATCATCTGAATAAGCATCAACAATTCCATTAACATCTCCCTTGATATAATCTTGAATCATTTTATCCGTATGTTTTTGAGCAAACTCTTTGGTAAAATCTGATTTTGGAGAATTGCATGCCACAACAAACAGGTTTAGAAAGATGGCATAAAAAAGAAATTTTAAAAAAGTCTTCATATGGGTTAGGTTTTTCAGAGGTTAGTACTAAAAATATCTGTAAGTCAATAATATTGATGCAAGTTACACCAGTAAAAAACCGAGAAATATATTATCGATATGTAGAATTTTTGATTGTTCTCGCATTCATTTTTTTTCAAATTTCCTAATCTTACTTATAAGTGGCTGTATATATTGAACTTAAATATGCAATCTTCCAACCACCAACACTCTTTTCCAGAAACCTGACTTCCATAGCATCACTTACATTGCTCTTCCCTTGAGAAATTGTTGTGCTTTTGCATTTGAATGAGACATAGGCAGCATTATAATAAATTCTTATTTTGTAATCATAATTACCGTTAAAGATTATAGTTCCTTTTCTTTCAGGTTTGACCCAGTTTTTTGCTTGTTTGCTAATCTCATCCCATCCTACCCAACTCCCATATCCATCTTTCCATGATTGCATCCAAACCATATAAGGTTCGTGTACAAAAAAACTTGCCCAATTATTATAATCACCATTAAAAGAAGCATTAATCTCTCCTTCAATTGCAGCCTTGATAGCGGCTTCTTCCTTTGCATTGTCTGTTTGCCCTTTCAACGATGGACATGTAAACAATGCAATGACAACCAAAACTAATAAAGACTTTTTCATGATTTAAAAGTTTAATTGTTTAACATCCTAATGTAAAAAAATGGTAGTCAAATATTTGATGCAAGTTACACCAGCAAAAAGGCAAAGTCAAATAAATCTAATTCACCACATAATATATAGGTGTGTCATCTGATGACCTTTGATGAGAGTTATAAATCTGTATATTAATACATTATAACATATTAAATGCCCCAAAATGTTAAATATTGGGGCATTAAAATCATATTAAGAATTACTATTTTATCCGTGTATAAGTATCAGTTGTAACTGGTTTATTATTTAATAAATGAGTTTCTATATAAGTATCAGGTGATTTAAATTCTCCTTCCCATTTTAAAGATGCATTTTCAGGATTGGAAATATCACTATATGGAACACCTACATATTTATTCTTTGAAATAAACCATAATGCAGTAATCCCTAAACCCTCCTGACCTTTAAGTTCAGATGCGAAAATTATTTTATCTAATTTTTTATCATAACCCCAAAGTTGTTTCCCTTCACCAATCATTTTCCCTTTTAAAGTTGCCTTAATAAAAACTTCCTGTCCTACTCCATAGGCTTTTTGGTCAAAAAAAGCAATTGTATCTTTCCCAAATTCGGCTTTCCAAGAGCCTATCCATTGCTTCATTAATTCAACTTGGTTGAGTTCTTTCGATGTTTCGATATTTTTAACACTTTGCTCAATACCAGATTCAGCACCACTAATAACTTTCCATTTGTTGTCGATTTTCTTTAATAGTATTTGTGATATCCATGGGTCTTGAAGGACAGAATGACCGTCCTTGTAATTCATCAGACACTTATTGTTCACCGTAACCATGACTGTGGAATTATCAAGTACAGCATATTTTTCATCAACTACAGTGATTTTTTGATTTTTTAATGTCCCAAAAACAGACTTTACCAAGTCTGTACACGATTTATAACTAAAAGAATTTCCATTGTAAGTGAAGACAAAATCAGGCGAATCAAGATATGTACCAATAATCATGTCGGCATTTGCCTCTTCAGCACCTTTAAAATAAGTATTTACAACTTCTTTTACTTCTCCTTTTATTTTCTCTTTCTGAGCATCAGATACAGGCTTATTGTTTGTCCCGCATGAAAAACAGACAATAAGCAAAACCAGAAAAATAAGTCTTGTTTTCATTTGATTGGGTTTTGGTTAATGGATAAAACTAAAATAACTGTAAGTCAATTATATGATGACAAGTTACGACAATAAAAAACCAAAGTCAAATAAATCTTTTCAGATGTAAGCCAATTGATTTTCGACTATTCGTATGCAATTAATAGTTTGTCAAATTGATGTATATTTCTGAAATTTGATGTTCAAAGGCTTCAGGTTTATAGCAGTTATTAAAGAAGTAAAATCAATTCTTTAATTGCAATGAACATTTTAAAAATCAACAATGGCAAGGTGGAACTGCGCAATGACAACGGTTCGCTTATCAGGATAATAGGTAATGGTGATGCAGTCAATGCAGACATCAATGATGATGGCACACTTATTTTAATAACAACAGTCCGGGGGAAGGTTGAACTTCGTAAAGAATCCGGCTCGTATGTTAGAACCATTGGAAATGGTGACGCAACATCAGCAAGATTCAGTGGAAGAGATATTCTGTTAACAACCGACAAGGGCAAAACTGAATTAAGGAAAGAAAGTGGTGCATTTATTCGGACAATATAAACAGATGGGTAAGAAAGATTTTAAATAGACTGGACAAAATGTTGAGATTCATTATGACATTGGTTCTTCTTAATCTCTTAATAACAGTATCAGCACAAAAAGTCTTTAGTGTTGAATACCCTAATCAAGCAGATGTAAAAGTTTTTGTTGTCAAATATGAAAACCAAGCCGATTTAAAAGTTTTCAAAGTAAAATACGAAAATCAGGCAGGGGAGAATAACGGGAAGTGGTTCTTTACAGAATATCCAAATCAAGCAAAGAAGAAGATATATTTTGTCGAATATGAAAATCAAGCAGATTTAAAGATATTCTTTGTTGAATATGAAAACCAAGCAGGATGGAGAAAAAAGAAGAAAATGCATTTGATGTATTAGTACATTAACAAATTCAACCATAATTAATCGAAAATGGACATTCTAAGGGGAGTAAGAGGGGTATTCACCGTCACTCAACCCTCTTAATGAATGAATTTCTGGACGTTACAGGTGCTGCGTAAAGAAGAGACGGCTGTACATTTTTTCGAATAAAAATTTAAATTTTCCCAAAACTTATTTTATAAAAAGCTACAATTTTTTATAACACTTTTGATTTTATAGCCACATCATATGGCTATATCTGACAAATAATTATGTGGTGAAATTATAGTTAAATATGTGAATATTAAAGCAATATTAAATATTAAATGTCCTGAAATTCAATATTCCAAGGCATTCAATTGATATGACTTTGAATTAATTAAAGTTAGTCAGGAGTAGAATTTGCTTTCGCTTTGATGGTTTTATTAAAATACCAATACATAAGATACAGAATACTTGGAACAAGGAAAACATAAAAAGATTTTAAATTTCCGACTCCCTCACTGGAAAGTATTATAATGTGAGATAATGTTGAAACCAGACTTATCAATCCACCAAGTCCCTCTCTCCAAAAACCAATCCCTAATCCAATCAGGGTTATGCCCCAGAGGCTAAGCAGTAAAAAATCTCTGCCTGAAAGATTTATCTTATGGGATGAACTTCCAATACTCTCACCAATTAACATAAGAAGTATAATTATTATAATCAGTAAAGCAAGAATTCTGGCTGTCCAGCGAATAATCTTTAGCCAAACTGGCTTCTTTTGAATAATCGTTTCCATAAGCCTTGATTTTTGTTAATTTCAAAAATAATTAATGGAAGTTATGATGCGCTTACTTGTGTAACGAATTGTACTTTTCATTATATATTAACACCCAACCTTCCTTTTTTTTCCCTTATCCCATAAACAATGAAAAAGATGCTTAGGATGAGTAACGGAATGCCAAAGGCAATTCCACCACCACAATCCTGGCCTGTGATGCCACCCGGACATAGAAAAAAATTGGCAAAACACATCCCGAGAAACCAAAGAACAAAGATAACACCTGATGCTAACTCATTCTTCCATGAAATGACATAGCCAATAATGAATATAGCAAACAGTATTTTTAATGCAATATCAAATGAATTCTGAGCATTAAGAGATAATAAGTCTTCACTGCCAAGAATTACATAAAGTATAGCGTAGATAGTAAGCAGAATACGCAGGGTCCATAGACCCCTGTTTTTACTTTTCCCCCTTTTTTCATCTAATTCTGTTTCCATACCAGTAATTATTTAAAGGATAAAAAAATGCACTTGTATATTTTAACCGGGATCAATTTGCTGATAAAGTTACATCAAGGGAACCCTCAAATCAAATAAATATAATTGAGGTAAACTGTTAAAATGTTTAAGGGTTGTCAGAAATAGCTTTCCGTTTCCCCATCCGTGCACCTATTATCGAAACAACACTTGAAAGCACCTAGCCACCGAAAATAATACCCCAGAATCCTGTAGTAAATATGGCTGGAATAATGGTTATACCCAATGGATTGTGTCCGTTTCTTTGAGTTTGACACCGGCAACACTTGCACCACCTATGAATTCCGTTAATATTGTCCACTCCGCATCTGAAAGAATATGTCAGCGGGACAAGGGTAATGCAACTTTGTGATTAAATAAGTCATTGAATCACAAAGGATCATAAAATACGATACAAAGTTGCGCAAAGAGTAAATTATACAAATCCTGCTTTTGAAACAGTCTCTTTCTCTGTACTGTTTTCAGTGTTTTTATTTTAGCTGAAAATTAATTGGAATGGTGTACCATACCGGAACCGGTTTGCCACCCTGTTTCCCTGGTTTGAATTTAGGAAGTGTTTTTACCACCCTTACAACTTCAGCATCGAGTTCGGGATCAACACCTTTTAGAATACTTACCTGATCGACCCCGCCTTTTGGAGTTACACAGAACTTGACAATTACTCTGCCCTGTATATTATTTTCCTTTGCAACCTCCGGATATACCACATTATCCCCAATATACTTCTGTATCGCCTCATCTCCGCCCGGAAACATGGGCATCTCCTCGACGACATAGAACGGTTCTGCTGCGTCCACATTTTCCTGTACCTCTTCAGCTGCTACTGTTACTTCCTGAATATTAACATCTTCGTTCTTAATTTCAATCTGAGCCTGATCGGCAGACATAAGCTGAGCGATGTCTTCCGGTTTAACAGAGTCAACAACGACAGGAGGAACATATTTTGCCTGCTGGACGACGTCTTGCGGAGGCGGTGGAGGAGGCGGAGGAGGAACAACCGTTTCTGTAGGTCGATCCAGGCTCTCCATCTTGATTTCAACCTGCCTTTCAGCACGCTTGGACTTGTTTTCCGCAGCTTTTGCATTAAGGTAGGGTGTAATTACAACTGTACCTAATATCAGAGTTGAAATCATAAGTGCAATAATTACATTACGATTGTACTTCTTACGCAGCTTGTAAGCTCCGTACTCCTTGTTCCTGTTCTCGAAAACAATGTCGTCGAAACTTGGTATTCTATTCAGTTCTCTTTCCATACCATTTTTTATTAAATGTTATTTGAATATACTAACTCCCGGTTTTTACGAGCAGAAAGTCCTAATTCGCTTAAAATTCCATAAATCGATATGTTTGTTCCCCAATAATCCTTTCTTCCTATTAACTAATCGTTCAAATTGTCTATTAGTTCCTGTTTTTGTTATTTCTAATCAAAGATATAACGAATTAATTAGTTATACAACTAAAAATATAATTTATTTACTTAATTTTTATGTTTTTTTTTCAGGAAGGATAAAAAGCAATCAGGGGAAAATAATTCTATCCTGATTCCAAAGTCAAGTGAGGGTCAGATAATTAAAATAAAAAAGCCCCCGGAGCTGATTTCCGGAGGTTGACAATCGGTATGGCTGATTACTTTCTGGAAATTGAGAACTCCCTGTTTAACCACTCACTTGCATTGTAATAAGCACTTACAACTTTGTATGTTGAAGAAGTTTTAATATCCCTGTCACAACCACCATATCCCAGTTGATATCGGTTATATTTAGCTTTACTAATCGGCTTACCCTCCTTCACAGCCATGAGCATGGAATTTGAATCAAGATCAATCTCAATTTCATTTTGACCAAAATATTTGGCAAAGTATTTCCCGGATTTTCCGAGTTTGCCCGGAACGTACTTAAATGCGATTTCTTCCAAAGGATTTATAAAGCAGGTAATTCTGCCAGCTTCAATCTTATTCCGGATTTTATCTGATCGAATTTTTCTCAGTATCTTTTTAATTGCTCTTGTCATCATATTTATAATTTAGAAATATTTGCCGCAATCATAAATATTATGCTGATAATCAAACGGAAGTTTTAAATCTGTTATTGTCTTGTTCATCTATCTTTTATGAAAAAAAAAGCCCCGGTAACCGCTTATGTTACCGGGGCTGATCCGAGGGCCGGAAATAAGTAATTGTTCAACATTGGATCAAAACCTTATTTTAATTCCCAATCCAACCGCCATTGAATTTTCCGGGGCTATATTAAACTTCTGCAAGGTAAGCTCCGCTTTAGCCTTTCTATTACCTCCGACTGCCCATAAAGGAATGCCAACTGCGGTACAAGGAATGCCAACCAGACCACCAAGACATATAACGTAAAAAGCACCCAGGGGACCATGCCGGTCATCAGGTGGGTTATCAGTCGGAGTGTTCCACATAATTGCTCCTATGACAAAGCCTGTTGCCATTATACCGACGCCACTTAATGTTAAAACTCTACCTGCATTTCTCAATGCAACAGCTTTATCCTTGTACAGACTAAGCCGGGCAATATCCAACGTATCAGGATTAACTTTCTGCGCCATTATACTACTGGAAATAAAACACACCAGGAATATCAAAATGACTCTTCTTAGAGAAAAAGGATTTCGTTTCATATCCACCAGTTTACTGTCTGTCAAAATTACACCCTGCCCAAGCCAAAATCAAATGGAGCGTATCGCCTTTTGTTGAAATTGCTCCTGATATTGCGAAAATTAAGGTTTTTTGTTTTTAGTGTTTAATACTTTAGTTTTTATTTTTTTTAACCAGTCTCTTACATGCCATTGCTGGTGTCGTATTCTCTTGTATTTCTTTGAGAACCGGATACCAACAAAAAGCATTAAAAGTATTATAACAATGGTAGTTATCATTCAAAGGTTCATTTTTATTAATTATCATGTATAGAACAGAGACTAATTGCAGCTTGCCTATAAAGATATGAAATAAACATAGAATAAAGCTAAAATTTAAATTCCAGCATAGAACCAGGGTGTGAAATTTACCCAAGGACTTCGGTCAGGGTAGGGCAGTATAAAAAGTCTGGATTAGACTTATTCTTCTTATATTTGCTTAATATACTCTAAGCCGTGAAAATAAAAATTACTTTCCTTGTAGTATTTGTAATGTTGATGTTATTCAGGACAGTCACAAATGCCCAGGATTTGAGATCTGTTAACGGAGTAATAACTTCTTTTAAAACAATTCCTCTGAAACGTGCAACTGTTACTTCACTAAAAGCAGGTGAGTCTGCCATAACTGACTCATCAGGAACATTTTCGGTAAAATGTTTCACGAAAGACGTGCTGGAGGTCTCCGCAAATGGCTTTATTGAAAAAAAGCAAAAAGTTAAGGCAGGATCATTATATAAAATCGATCTTGTCTATAGGGATAATGTAAAGAATTTCAATGATGCTGTCAGTCACGGGCATATATCAGATGAAATTCTCAGGAAGGCTATCTTTGCAGAGGAATCCAAAAACATTAAGGACTATTCTAAATATAAAACAATCTATGAATTAATTGCCAGCGAGATTTATAATGTAAGGGTGAAAGGCAATACTATTGTCAGTACTAAAAGAGTATCGTTAAACTCCACACCCGTAGTACTTCTTGTTGTTGATGAAAAGATTGTATCCGATATCTCATATATCGAACCCGGATATGTAAAATCGATCGAATTTATTGATGACGTAGGTACAACATTGTACGGATCCAGGGGAGCTAACGGGGTTCTTAAGATAACTTTAAAATAGAGAATAAACCGATTTTACCGGGTTCAGGTTGCTGTGTTGCTTGTTACTTCATAATCCGGATTCAAATAAATAATTACCTGAATTCACGTTGTAAACAGCATACCCTTCCTCAATTCTCATGAAGCTTATTCCATTTGATCTTTTTATTTTCCTGCCGTTCCCTTTAATCTTGCTTTCCTGCGTACCTGGAACATAAACAGTGGCCGTACAACTTACCGGCACTCTGATATCCATAATGAATTTGTCCCTATCCTTTTTCCAGCTAATTGAAGCATTCCCATATGGAGTAATGTTTGAATAGGAGGCATTTGTAATATCTCCGGCAGGCTGGGGTTTAAATATTATATGCCTGTATCCGGGCTGTTCAGGATCAGCACTCATACCGGCAAGCTTGCGGTAAAACCAGGTAATACCCCCTCCAAACATAGGGTGATTCCGTGAACCACTACCGTTCCATTGTTCCCAGGTAGTAGTGGCTCCCTGTCCGATCCACCACCCGTAGGATGGCTGTGTCCGCTGATTCATTACTTTATATGCAAGTTCATTCAGCCCATTTTCGGAAAGAACCTCAAAGAAGAACTGTGTTCCGAAAATCCCGGTGTCGAGATGATCTCCGGTAGAGTGGATATCGGCTTCAAGGGCAGCCAGAACGCGATCCTTCTGATCTGCCGGAACTCCCATTTTAAGGGCGAAGATATTGCCTCCATACGGACCATAGGTTCCCTTGTCTATATCATAAAACTTTTTCTGAAAAGCTCTTTTAACCTTCTCAGCAAGGTCATTATAGTAATTAAAGTCGTCTGTTTTACCAAGAGCTCTGGCTGCCCTGGCTGTAAGATCGGAGCACCGCCACAGGAAGAAAGTGTGGACCATTTCATCAGGTGGCAACTTGCCGGGAGCCACCCAGTCGCCCAGGTTCATCCACCTGTTGGGTTTTTCTTTTTCAGGAGCCTGTGAAAACATAATGCCTTCATCATTTGTCCAGGTAAGCATATACTTAATGTATCCCTTCATTCCCTCGTAATTGTTCCGTAGCATATCCATATCTCCGTAATGCAGATAGAACTCCCAAGGCATTATGTTCATTGCGGCTCCCCAACCCACGCCACCTCCGCAACCGGGCTGCCATGGAGCTCCGTTGGGTACATAACCTGTTTCCGGATTTTGAGCTCCGTATATATCCTGTATCCATTTTGTGTAAAATGCCCTGGCATCAAAATTATGCATCACGGTAACACAGGATACCTGGCCATCGCCAGTATATGGAGACCGTTCGCGGTGAGGACAGTCGCTGGCAATGCCTCCATGCATGTTATCTGTCTGGCTTCGCCACCAGATTTTATTTATAGTATTGAACAGCGTGATTGGAACATTCGAATTTTCCTGTGGTTTCAATATCAGTATACACTGCTTCTGCCCTTAGCTGTTCCGGTTTCAGCTCTCCCGGCCAGTTTGTGATTTCAACCTCCCTGAAAACAAACCAGGTAAACCGGGCAGAGTAGGATTCGGGAGAACCCCCTTTCATTATATATGAATTATCGCCGACAGGAGATTCACAGATATATTTTATATCGATTTTCCTTCCCGCGTTCACCGGTAACATTTTTAAGATGAAGCCAGCCAGATATCTCCTGACCGAAATCGACCCTGTAATGACCATCACCGAGCTTTTCTGTTTTTAAAGGAGGCAGACTTTCCATTACCCTGTCGGTTGGAGACATGTGAGCTTTCAGGATTCCTTCAGGTGCTTTTCTGATGACAGCATTTTCCCACGCCGAATCATCAAAACCGGCATTACTCCATCCCGGTTGTTCAAGTCGTGCATCATAATGTTCACCGTCATAGACAAGATCCATTGTGATAGGGCTTTTAGCTGCTTTCCAGCTCTGATCGCTTATTATAACCTGTTCAGTACCATCGGTATAGCTTATATAGATCTGACCCAGGAACCTGGGAGATCCGTAACCTTCGCACCAGTAACTTGATGGATTATAGAAACCATTGCCCAGGATAGCACCCAATAACATTTTCGCCATTCTTTAAATAATTCTTTAATATCATATGAGAGGTACATCACCCGGTATTCCCTGAAATTATTCCTGATCATCGCACCGATTGGTCCCAGATCTTTCCCGTTTACCATAGAGAGTCAGATTGGGAACCAGCACATCATCACTGACCTTTTTACCATTTGTATAGAGTTCAAAATAGCCAAGTCCGGTAACATAAGCCCGGGCAGAAGCAATCTCTTTATTTACTAGTAAAGCTTTTGCGAAGCATTGGTGCCGGAGGTGGCAATTTGGCTAGGTAGTACAGGTTCTTCCGGAACCTGATTTCGGAGCAATGGGTTTAGGCAATGCTGATCTCGTCCTGCCATGGAGCGCCGATCCATTTGGCTTTCCATTCTTCAGGATTTAATATTCCCATGCTCCAGAAAGCAGGTTCGCTCCAGTCTGAAACTTTCCCTTTCCTGTCCCAGACTCTTACCTGCCACCAGCAATCCTGCCGTGATGTCAGAGTCTATTCCGTTATATGTGATATTGACAGACTCATTTGATTTAACCTTACCGCTGTTCCATAAGTCGGCATCGCCGGTAAGCAGTTTTTCCCTGCTTCCCGAAACCCTTATTTCCCAGGCTGTCTGAATCTGTCCGCGTTCATTTTCATCAGAAATATTAATCCATGACAAACGGGGATTTATTACATCAATAACCTGAGGATTCTTAAGATATTCGCAGGTTAATCTGACCGGCTTGATTCCGGCCTGAAGCAGACTGGTGATCAGTACCAGGCAGATGAATATAATATTTTGTTTTTCATTCCCTAAAATTAAAGAAATAGTATTAAATTTTCAGCTTGAAGATTTATTTAAAGCAATAAGTATTTATTAAATCGAAAAACAATGAAAAATCAATTTGTAAAGTCTTTTATTTCTAGCCGGATTAATTGTGATGTTTTCCGGTATTTGTTCTAATGTATTGTGTCACAGAATACTGCAGGTGCGGTTAAAACTCGCATACAATTACCCGGCCGATAAAGCAATCAGATATTTAGGTACAAATGTACCATGGCCCAGATAATGGATATCCAGGGGCAAACAATGCAGGTTGATGTCAATTCTGCCTTTGGCTGTTCTCGTAAAATCAGCAGGGAAGCAGGACAATAATCTTAAGACTAGAGATCAAAGTTGATACACTCGGACAGACGACCAATTCTCCGATGGGAGGTTCTGGCGGAGCAATACAGGATATTAAGGGGAAAACATTTAATATTATCATCTCTCCTGAAGGAAAAGTGGTTGATATTTCAGGAGCTGCCAGCTTTGTTTATACCCTTGAAGGAAGCGGAGAATCAAATATGTCCCAGACATTCAGTGATTTTTTCCCTGTTCTTCCTTCAAAGGCTGTAACAACAGGTGATACCTGGAATTCGACAGATTCTTTAACAACAAAATCCGCTGCCATGACAATGACGACTATTGATAACACTATCAATAAGCTTGAAGGTTTTGAGACAGTTAATGGAATTGAATGTGCGAAAATCTCAAGCCAGCATTCAGGAAAGATTGTCAATGAAAATTCAGAGCCAGGGGAATGGATATTTTTATCAAAGGTCCATTTACAGGTAACATCTGAATTTCTGTTTGCAGTTAAAGAAGGCTATTTCATTAAGATGACCTCGGCTACAAAAGTAAATGGCAATCTGGAAATGACTTCACCTCAGGCAATGACTTTTCCAATTGTATTGGATATGAAGTCGGTGAATGAGATGAAATGATAAGCGGCATAACGGCATAACGGAGAAAGGGAAGGAGATAGACTATTATCAGAGAAGATCGGCGAGATCTGCAGGAAACAAAAAATAATTTCCTGCAGATAACGCAGATTGGCGCAGATTACTAATTCTCGCTGACAAGTGATTCTGCATTTAATTGGCCTGAACATTTTCAACCCGGTTTTGTTTACCAATCAAATATGTTATAAATTATGAAAAGACACAAACTTCTTGTTATCGCATTATTAATGACTTTGCCAATGGCTGTATTTTCACAAACTCAGGGATTTTACGATTTCAAGGTAAAAACTCTTGAAGGAAATGATTTTGACCTTTCATCCCTGAAAGGGAAGAAAGTAATGGTTGTAAATGTTGCATCCAAATGCGGCTTTACTCCACAGTACAAGGATCTGGAGGACATGTACAGGAAATATGAGGGAGAACTTGTAATTATAGGATTTCCAGCTAATAATTTTGCTAACCAGGAACCTGGAACAGCCTCTGAAATAAGACAATTCTGTTCCCAGAACTACGGTGTTACGTTTCCGATGATGGAAAAAATTTCGGTAAAAGGTGATGATATGCATCCCCTTTATAAATGGCTGACCTCTAAAGATAAAAACGGTGTTATGGATTCCGAAGTTAAATGGAACTTTCAGAAATACCTGATTGATGAAAACGGGAAGCTTATTGATGTACTGTATTCAAAGGAAAAGCCTGAATCGGAAAAATCGATGAAATGGTTATCAGCTAAATAACTTAAAATTTATTTTTTGATTGGGTTTATGTGTGAAGAAGCCGCAAAAGACATTGTCCGATGCGGCTTCTGATTTAATGAGGAATAATCTACAAACTTATTGTGAGAATATTACCTGATTTTGATACCGAATACGATTTCAAAGCAACTGTCGCAGGACCGTTAACTACTGCGCCAGTAACAGAATAGATGGATCCATGGCACGGGCATGGAAAATTATTCGCTGCTGAACTGTACCCGATGGTACAACCCTGGTGAGTGCAGGTGCTGTCGATGGCAACATATCCAGCTGGGGTGTTTGCCACAATAATTCCCTGTGAAGTAATAACAAATCCTCCGACGGTGCTTAGTGCAGCATATAATGCATTTGTAAGATCAAGAGTCAGCTTATTGCCGGGAGGAGGTGTTCCTACGCTACCACCCGGATCTTGCTTTGAACAGCTGTCCAGTACAGGAGGAAGTACCAAAAATGTAACTCCGCCGATCAGTACCTTCTGGATTAAATCTCTTCTTGTCATAGGTTTATATTTATTAATCAGCCTATAAACACATAAAAAGGGGATTTGTTCACATTTTTTGTTAAATGCTGTTATGCAGTTATGCTGTTATGCAGTTTATGAAAGTCTTTCGAGTATGAGGAGAACTGGATAGTATCTAACATGCAAGACCGCAAAACCGCAAAACCGCATAACCGCAAAACTAAATTATGAATGGAATAAACATCTTCGTTTCCTTCATGTACTCCTTATATGGTTCCCCGAATTTTTCAACCATTTCCTTTTCTTCGGTCATGGCTGTGAGATATACAGCGACAAGATTAATCACACCCAGTATCAGGGCAGGAAGATCCGGATCTTTCATCATCACGCCGGTACCGAGCAGAAACAGCGAGAAATAAAGAGGGTGTCTTATCAGGCTGAAGACGCCTGATTTTACCAGGATTGTAGTATTCTCAAAATTTTTTGTCGATTTGCCCTTTCTTTTCAGCAGAAGATAGCCGGCAAGTCCAAAATAAGCTGAAAGGATCAGCAATACCCATGAAATGATCTGATGGAGTGAGAACGGTTCCTGAAACCAGACTTTGATATTCAGAAGAACCAGAAGGTATATACTTTCGAAAGCAAAGAACCGTGGTATGCCGTGATACCTTTTATGTCTTATGGAGAAAGACCATGAAAAAAGAATTATCAGAATGGTGCCGGTAATTAAAGCTGCAATATTCATCTCTTAAGCTATTTTTCAGGTGATTTGCCGCTGGCTTTCATCAGGTAGTCATATACTTCTCGCTGGGAACGCACACATTTTTTATCTGGTTTCACGAACTTATTCGATAAAGCTGGATCGAGCTTCCTTGCTTTTACATTATCCGACCATTGGATCTCAAAGATCTCCCTCAGCTCATTTCTGATATTCTTGTCAAAAACAGGACAGGTCACTTCGATCCGATGTTCAATATTGCGTGTCATCAGGTCAGCTGATGAAATATAGCATTCATCATTGCCGCCATTGCAGAAGATCATGAACCGGGTATGCTCAAGAAAACGGTCTACTATTCCGATAGCCTTGATATTATCACTCACATTTTTAATCCCCGTAACAATCGAAAACATGCCCCTGACGATCATACGGATAGTGACACCAGCCTGACTTGCCTCATAAAGCTGATTAATAATTTCTGAATCGGTTATGTTGTTTAATTTCAAATAAATATAGGCTTTTTTGCCAGCTTTTGCATTTTTTATCTCGTTGTCAATAAGAAGTGTCATCTTGTTCCTTAAGAAGAAAGGAGAGAGTACAAGATGATAATAGTTGTCTTTCCTGTAATTAACGTTGAAGAAGTTGAAAGTTTTGAAGACCTCATTCGTAATCTTTTTATTGCTTGTAAGAAGCAGGTGATCGGTATAGATCCTTGCAGTATCTTCATTAAAGTTACCGGTGCCAATTGCAGCATATCGCTGTATTATATCGTTTTTAGTTCTTGTAATAAGGCATAGTTTGGCATGAACTTTTAGACCTGGAACCCCGTAAATTACCTTTACACCCTCTTCCATAAGCTTGTTGCCCCACAATATGTTGGCTTCTTCGTCAAATCTTGCCTGCAGTTCAACTATAGTAGTGACTTTCTTACCGTTCCTTACTGCGTTCATAAGGGCATTGATCACGCTCGAGTTCCTGGCCAGCCGGTACAGTGTTATCTGAATTGATGTCACTAAAGGATCTATTGATGCTTCCCTCAGAAGGTCAATGAAATGGTCGAAGGGATGATAAGGAAAAAAGAGCATTATATCTTTCCTGTTGATGGCTGAAAGAATACTTTTTCCTGGCTGGATATCCTTATGGGGAATATGTTTGAGCGGTTCATAATAGAACTTTTTCTTTCCGAACTGAGGAAGTCTCATGAAATCCTTAAAATTATGATACCTGTCCCCCGGGATAATCGCATCATTCGGTCCGAATTTGAGCATCTTTGTCAGGATCTTCAGCATATCACGCGGCATTTCCCTGTCGTAAATGAAACGGACAGGATTACCATGCCTTCGCTGCTGCAGACTGCGGGAAATCTTTTCAGTGTAGCTTTCGGAAATGTCGTCAACCAATTCAAACTCTGCATCTTTTGTCAGCTTAATTGTATATGCATTTATCACATCAAAATCGAAAATGAAAAAAATATCCTTTAAACCAAACCTGATAACATCATCCAGAAAAATCAAGTATTTCCCTTCGTCTTTATCCGGTAGGACAATAAGTCGGGGCAGCACGTCTGATGGTATTTCAAGCAGTGCATATTTTTTTTTCTCCACATTCTTCTTGGCCAGAGAGATTGCAAGATAGATGGCATCATCGGTCAGGTTTGGCAGTTCAGCATCTTTATCAATCAAAAATGGCATAAGCCTGTTACGGACTTCTTTGAGAAAAAACTCCCTGACGAAATCTGCCTGTTCCTGATTTAATTCTTTTTCATTGATAATGTGAATATTATGCTTTGAAAGTTCCTGGAGCAGGCCTGTATAGATCTTTTCAAACCTGGAATTCTGCTCAAGGACTATTTCATTGACTTTTTTAAGAGTCGCTTTCGGGCTGTAACCCAGAATATCGTGTGATTTTGAACCAAACTGGGAAAGCCTTCTGAGAGTTGCAACCCTTACCCTGAAATATTCATCAAGGTTGTTTGAATAAATTCCAAGGAACTTGAACCTTTCAATCAATGGTACTTCCTTGTTTTCAGCTTCCTGGAGTACACGTTCATTGAACGACAGCCAGCTGATCTCTTTGGGTATATAGGTCTTGCTCATAGTGTCTTTTCAGGTTTCATGAAATAATCAATTGTTCCCTTTTCGCGAACGATGCCCTTCCATGTATCAGTTTTAAAGGAGATACACACAATTCCGGTCTTCGGGAGGAAATCGCATCCGCTCTTTGAGAGCCTGTCAGGGATTTCAGTGAAAGAAGGATTATGCCCAAAGAAAATAACTGAGTTTATATCATCGCTTATCTCTTCGACTATCTCAGAAAACGATTTGAGGGTAGCATGGGAATAGAGACTATCTTTCAGGACAATTTTGTCGGGGTCATATTCAAGTACTCTGGCAAAAACCAGTGCGGTCTCATAAGCCCTGAAAGCAGGACTGGTAACCAGGACAGCAGGGATTTTCTCCTTTTGTTTCAGGATCAGAGCCATTTGTTCAGAAATATTTTTCCCTTTTGTCGTGAGAGATCTTTCGTAATCTGTGATCATGGAAGTGGATTCTTCAGCTCTTCCATGCCGGACAAAAATCATCTTTTTCATTGTGTTCTGCTGTTTAGCAAAAGCAAATTTAGTTTATTTTGTTACACAGAAGACACATAGACATCCTTCGCTTAAGCTTCGGAGGTTAAAAAAGGCATAGAGTGACGCTGAGTTGTTATTGAATGAATATATTGATAGTATTCATTGAAAAGTTTAACTTTATAAGGTTCAGAATGCCTTTTAAGGTTAGTAATGCCTGAAGATAACTTAAAACTGAAAGATATCAAGCCTGCTCTTTGCGGGTATATCAGTGAGGCTCAGCTGATGCTTGATCCTGGTGTGGTACCCGATGAAAAGGTGATTCATGATGTGAGGGTACTTATGAAAAAGTCAAGAGCTTCAATCAAGCTTCTGAAAACACAGATCGATGAGGAATCATTCAACAAGGAATATCTGACATTCCGGGAAGTGGGGAGAATAATGTGTACATGGCGCGAGAATTCGGTGCACCGCAAGCTGATAAAGGATCTGAAAAAAAGATTTCCGGAATTATTCTCGCGTCTGAAGGATAACGAAAAGATTAACCTGCTTTTGGGTAAACAACAGATTCTGAATGAACCTTCTCCGGAAATGAAAGATGGTTTGGTAAAGATAATTGGTCTTCTGCATAAATCAGGCTTCAGGCTTCGGTTCAGGAGTATGAACAACCTTGATCAGAAACTTACAACAGGAGAACTTGAGAAAACATTTGACAATGTTTCATCATGCTTTTTAAAAGCCCGTAATTATAATAAAAAAGTTAACCTGCACGAGTTCAGAAAGAAAACCAAGGATTTTCTGTATCAATTGACTTTTTTCAGATCATTGGATCCAAAAGCAATAAAAAGCCTTGAAAAAAGGATTGAGGCTTTAGGGCAGAACCTTGGGAAATATAATGATTACGCTGTCCTGATAACGTCACTCGGATACACATACCCATCAGGAGAAAACAACAGTGCAATTGACGAACTGATTGTTATAATAAAACAGGAGCAGGACAGATACCTTTTAAAAGTATGGCCTTCTGCCTTCAGAATCTTCCGCCCGGGAAAGAAGCTTGCAAATCTGCCCGGATTTAAAGTTCCGGTTATTAATCCGATAGTTTGAATTTTATACTCTAAAGACATCTTGTTTAGCATCTTTCGTAATTTAGATAGATTCTAAATAAACAATATTTATCAGATTGTTAATTTGTTAACAATAAACAGAAATCAGTTCGAAATGGTTATTATGCAGTTATATGAATACATGAATAAAACCAGGCTTATTTTTAATATTTTTGCCTTTCCTTATACAGAAATAGTGTATGACCAACAGGAGAGAATTTATCAGGATCTCGCTCTATGGAGCTGGAGCACTTGCAGTTGGAGCCGGTGGATGCAAAGTTTTCAATGCTCCGGCGCCTCCTGAAGGAACAGAAAAGCTACCTATTGACCTCCGGCGCACTCCAACGTACTGCGAAGTTTGTTTCTGGAAATGTGCAGGATGGGTTTACAAAACTCCGGAAGGTAAAATCTGGAAAATTGTCGGAAATGATGAAGATCAGCACTGCAATGGAAGATTCTGTCCACGGGGTACCGGAGGAGTGGGAATGTATTATGATCAGGACCGTCTTAAAACACCGCTTATCAGGGTTGAAGATCGGGGCAAGCAGGTATTCAGGGAGGCAACGTGGGATGAAGCCCTTGATCACATTGCCGCTAAAATGAAGGAGATCTCTTTAAAGTATGGACCTGAAAGCATGGCTCTGTTCACTCATGGTTCAGGCAGCAGCTATTTCACAAATCTCTTTAAGGCTTTCGGCTCGCCGAACACTTCAGAGCCATCATATGCCCAGTGCCGTGGTCCCCGAGATGAGGCTTTTTTCGCTACTTTCGGCGAGGAGGTTTACTCTCCTGAAATAACGGATATCAGGGACACCAGGTGCCTTGTTCTGATTGGTTCACACATCGGTGAAAATATGCATAACGGACAGATCCAGGAAATGTCGGATGCAATAGATAAGGAGCCTCGATCATCACAGTTGATCCCCGTTTTTCAACTGCGCCGGAAAATCAAAATACTGGCTGCCCATTAAGCCTTCGACAGACATTGCTCTGCTTCTTGCATGGATGCATGAGATAATATACAATGAATATTACGATAAAAAATATGTAGAAAAGTATTGTTCAGGTTTTGACAAGCTTAAAGAACATGTAAAGGATTTCACTCCTGAATGGGCTTATGGGATCACCACAATCAAACCTGATCTTATCCGAAAGACTGCAAAGGAGATGGCTGATGCTTCTCCTGCTGTCATTGTTCATCCGGGCCGTCATGTTACCTGGTACGGCGATGATACCCAGAGAATAAGAGCAATTGCAATATTGAATGCATTGCTGGGCTCGTGGGGAAGGAGGGGGGGATTTTACAGACCTGCAAAGTACGAGCTTTCCCAGGCACAAATTCCTGCATTCAAAGAACCGTCAAGATCATGGACGGACCTCTTTCCGGGAAAATATCCAGTTGCAAGCTCGATACCCACCAATGCCCTGATCGATGGGTCAATACCTGAAAATAATCCCGGATACCCTGTGAAAGGATGGATTGTGAATGCAACGAATCTTTTATCGACGGTTCCGGATATGAACAACACTTTAAAAGCCATACAGAATCTCGACCTGCTGGTGGCTGTCGATACCATGCCGATGGAGATCACAGGATGGGCTGATGTTGTGCTTCCTGAATGCACCTATCTTGAGAGGTATGATGCATTGAGAGCAGCCCCGCACAGAAAACCTGCAATTGCATTGCGAATGCCTGCGGCAGAACCGCTTAATAGTACAAAACCCGGTTACTGGATTGCCAGGGAACTTTCTAAAAAACTTGGTCTTGAGTCTTACTTCCCGTTTGAGAAACAGGAAGATCTTATCGACTGGCAGCTGAAGAAAATCGGATCGTCGCTTGAAGAGATGAAGACAACAGGAGTAAAAACGTTTGAAAGGGATGCATGATGATCTGTATTTCGCAGAAGATGAGCAGGTGGAATTTCCAACTGATTCAGGCAAGATTGAACTCTATTCGTCTTATTTTGAACAATACGGCTTTGATCCTCTTCCCGAATACGTGCCTCACGAAGAACCCTCTGAAGGCTTTTACAGGCTTATCTATGGCAGGGCTCCGATGCATACTTTCGGACGGACATCTAACAATCCGAATCTCACTGATCTTATGGACGAAAACAAAGTCTGGATAAATCCAAAGGTCGCAAAAGAATGGGGACTTAAGGATGATCAGGAGATATGGCTCAAGAACCAGGATGGCGCTGTAACTGATTTTCCGGTTAAGGTGAGAATAACAGAACGTATCCGCTGGGATTCGGTTTACATAGTACATGGATTCGGCCATACTCAAAAACAGATGACCCGTTGCTTCGGCAAAGGTGCAAGCGACACACGGCTTGTGACAAAGGTTCTTGTTGATCCGATCATGGGAGGGACCGGCATGAGAGGTAATTTTGTTACATTTTTAACTGAAAAAGCAGAGCCGGAGGTTGCATTATGAGATACGCAATGGCAGTTGATACCAGGAAATGTGTCGGATGCAGCGACTGCGTTGTTGCCTGTCAGACCGAAAACAATGTTCCCTCATGGTTTTTGCCGCGACTGGGTGGTAGAGGTTATGGATGGTACTTATCCCCAGCTTGAAATTGAAATAAGATCAGAAAGATGTAATCACTGTGTAAATTCTCCATGTGTACGTTGTTGTCCAACCGGAGCAAGTCATTTTGCAGAAGGCGGAATTGTCCTGGTAAAGAAAACTGAATGTATCGGTTGTGGCGCCTGTATTGCTTCATGTCCTTATGATGCAAGATATCCTCATCCTGATGGATATGTTGATAAATGCACATTTCTGCTATTCACCGGATCAAAAATGGGATGAAGCCTGCATGCGTTGAAGTCTGTCCTACAAAATGCATGTATTTCGGCGATCTTGATGATGCTAACAGCGATGTTTCAGTGGTCCTGAAAAAGAGAAAATATAAAACTCTTATCCCTGAAGCAGGAACTGGTCCGCAACTTTACTTTCTGATTTAACTTCTTAACAGAGATTACAATATGAAAGAAGAATTATTTGTCAGCGGCAGGATGAACGATCTGATTGATCCCAGCCTTAATATATGGCACTGGCAGATACCATTATACCTTTTCCTGGGAGGAATGGCTGCAGGCATTCTATGCATTGCAGCGCTTTACTATATCAGGGGGAAAGAAAAAGAATACTCTACAGCGGTCAGGATCACACCATTCCTGGCACCCGTCCTCCTGGTTTTTGGATTGCTGGCCTTTTTATCGATCTAAGGCACAAGCTTTATTTCTGGCAGCTTTATACGAATATCAAACTGCAATCACCAATGTCGTGGGGTGCATGGACACTGATGGTTGTAACTCCGGTTTCATTCATCTGGTGCGCGCTGCATATAAAGGACATTTTTCCGAAATGGGACTGGAAATACAAATGGCTCCTTGCCCTTGAGACTTTTTTCAATAAGTATAAGAAAGCTCTTGCATGGGTGATGCTTATTTATGGATTGATCCTGGGGATTTACACCGGAATTCTGCTGTCAGCTTTTAATGCAAGACCCTTGTGGAACACTTCCATTCTGGGACCTCTTTTCCTGGCTTCCGGATTATCAGCCGGAGCAGCAGCCACGTTGATTATGTCGAAGGATAATATTGAGAGAAAACAATTTGCAAGAATCGACCTGGTGATTATCGGTATCGAATTGTTCCTGATCGTTCATATGTTCATGGGATTCCTTGCAAGTACACAGGTTCAGGTTGAAGCCGCGAAAATGTTTCTTGGAGGAGAATACACGATGACCTTCTGGATCTTTGTGGTGATTCTGGGGTTGCTTGTACCTGCATTGCTTGAGATCCTTGAGCTGAGAAAGTATCACATTCCTGCTCTGATCTCCCCTCTGCTGGTAATTTTCGGCAGCCTGATGCTCAGATTCATTATCGTATACGCAGGACAGGTAAGCAGATGGCTGTACTAAAGGCTACAGGTTGCAGGCTGCAGGCAAAAGGCAAAACCCATATATTCCCCCTTTGAAGGGGGCCGAGCGTTAAAAATTTGCCCGATGGGCAAATTTAGCGGAGGAGCCAGACTGCAGGGAAGGTTTTGTGGTGGGGATAGGGGGATGTAAAATGATTAAATACAGAAAATATAATTAACCGAAGGAAAGTCATTTTAAGAAATAATATTATTGAATTAAAAATTATGTCAATGTCAACATCTAAAGAAATCAAGCAGACAAAGTACCTCAATCCGTATCTTGGAGGGGTGCTGTTAGGGCTAGTGCTCCTGTCGGCTAATTTTATTGCAGGCAGGGGGCTTGGTGCCAGCGGAGCCATAAAAAGCGTAGTTGCAACAACCATCAAGGCTGTAGATAAGGATGCAGTAAAAACTATGCCATTTATGGCTGAATATGCAGAGAGCCATGGCGGTAATCCAATGAAATCATGGCTGGTGTTCGAGATGCTCGGAGTGCTGGTCGGCGGATTTATATCGGGTGCACTTGCAGGAAGACTTAAGCTTAAGGTTGAACATTCCCCGAAAATTACCTCTCGTCGCAGATTAATCTTCGCCCTGGCTGGAGGCGTCCTGTTTGGATTCGGATCACAGCTTGGACGGGGCTGTACAAGCGGAGCCGCTCTGAGCGGCATGGCGGTTCTCTCTCTCGGGGGATTCATCACAATGATGGCAATATTCGGAACTGCCTTCGCATTAGCATATTTCTTCAGAAAAAATTGGATTTAAAAACGCACGACTGATAAGCATTACCAAGACTAAAAGACATAATATGGGACCATTAGCACCAAATGAACTGATATCGGAAAATACAAATTTCCTTTTTGCATTCTTAATCGGGATTGCTTTCGGCTTTGTCCTTGAAAGCAGCGGATTTTCATCGAGCCGGAAACTTGCCGGAATATTTTATGGCTATGATGCAGTAGTACTAAAAGTATTTTTTACCGGAGCCATAACCTGTATGCTGGGATTATTATTTATGAGTCTGTTCGGATGGATTGACCTTGACCTGGTTTATGTTAATCCTACATACCTTACATCAGCAATTGTCGGAGGGGTTGTGATGGGAGCAGGCTTTATCATGGGTGGTTTCTGTCCGGGAACAAGCTTCTGCGGTGCAGCCATAGGTAAGATAGACGCAATGGTATTTGTAGCCGGACTTTTCCTGGGTATATATGGATTTGCATTCACCTACGGCTGGTGGGAGAAACTTTATATGGCCAATTATCTTGGTGAACCAAAAATAAGCGCATCACTGGGGCTTTCTGACGGGCTTTTTGGATTAATTCTGATTCTGGCTGCACTGGGAATGTTCTGGGTAGCTGAATGGGCTGAGAAAAAATTCCCGAGAGAAGCATATTAATCTTAGTTTTAATTGAAAATCAGGTAACTTTGTAACTTGAAAAAATAATCAAAAGAAATGAAACCACTTAAATTATTAGGCTTATTCATTATTCCCATGGGTTTGATTATTGCTGCTGTTCCGCAGAATAAGACCAATCCGTACAAACTGACTGCAGAAGAGCTGCTTAATGAGGCCAATACCCGTAATCAGTTTGTTACAGCTGACGTGGTTGCGGATATGATAATAAAGAAAGATCCCACCCTCCGGTTGATCGACGTAAGAAGTCAGGAGGAATTTGAAAAATTCAGTCTGCCCGGCGCCATAAATATACCATCAGCCAGATCTTCTTGTCGGAGGAGTATGCTGATATTCTCAATCAGGATGTAAAAATGAATGTTCTCTATTCAAACGGAACCCTTGCTGCAAATGAAGCCTGGATGATTACAAGACAGCTTGGATACACCAATAATTATGTCCTTGAAGGAGGACTGAATTATTGGTTTGATGCTATCCTGAATCCCCAGAAACCGGCTTCAACAAACCCTGATGAAGAGTTTGCAAAATATGATTTCCGGAAAAGTGCAGGACAGGCTCTTGGAGGAGGCGGATTGACTGTTCAGGCAGCCTCAGATCAGGCTGGCACATCAGCTAAACCGGTTGTCAAGGCTGCTGCCAAGAAGAAGAAAGCTGCAGGAGGTTGCTAGGCATTTCTCTAATTTTGACTTCTGATGGAATGCGGGATTTCGGGTGTAATTCTTGCCGGTGGCGCTAATAAACGGTTTGGAGGAATTACAAAATCCAACATTATTATCAACGGCGAAACTATTATTTCAAGGATAATCGGCAACATCAATGATCTTTTTGAAGAAATAATCATTGTCACCAACAATCCTTCAGAATTCCCGGAATTTGCAAAGTATAAAATTGTCGAAGACCAGTACCTGAAGGCAGGACCTTTGGGTGGTATTCATGCTGCCCTGAAATCATCAAAACAGGATGCAATTTTTGTTTTTGCAGGCGATATGCCATTTCTCAAAAAAGAAATAATTGCAGAGCAGATCAGGCAATTCAGGTTAAAGGAATATGATATTCTGATTCCAAAGATTGGCCGGTTTATTGAGCCTCTCCATTCTATTTACAGAGTTTCGGTTCTGAGCGATCTGGAAAGATTCATGACAAGAGGGAAAAACAGATCAGTAAGGGATTTTATAAGTGAAATGAACGTGAATTATATGCAGATACAGGAATCAGAAGAAAATAAAAGAGCTTTTACAAATATTAACTCCCCATCGGATATTGCCCGGATTATTTGATACTCATTCAAATCAGACATTAAACCAATAAACGAAAAGCAATAGCGGAGTACTAATTATTTCTCACATTATAAATTTTTACACTTTAGATTTCTATATTTGAAATCACATAAAGCATTTAGAAATGAAAAAAATAATCTTTACTTATTTAATGGTCTCCTTATTTGCATTTTGCGCAGTTTCAGCTCAAACCGGCTCAGCGAAAAACAATCCTGTCGGAAAATGGAAATTTGAAGCTCCTACTGCTCCTGAAGGGTACAACTCGGGAAGTATAAATATAACATTTACTGAGAACAAGTATTCAACATCGGTTTCATTGACCGGAAGCGAAATTGCAATACCCGGAGATAAAACAAAATTTGAAAATGATACTGTTTCATTTATTGTATTGCTTGACGGAAACGTAGTTTCAATAAGTCTTAAAGCAGAAAATGATATAAAAATGACAGGCAAGGCAGTATACTCTGAAGGCGTGATACCTTTGACACTTACAAAAGAGTTGCCACGTAAATAGGAAAATTTGTGCAACCAGCTTTTAATTTATGAAATACATCTCTCTCTTCTTAACTTGTTTATTCCTTGTTATCCCTTCTCTTCATGCTCAGATTATTAATAAAATGCCTCTCAGTGAACGGATTACAGGGTATAAAATGGATGTAAAACTTGATACTGATGCAAAAACTGTGAGTGGAACCATGGACGCATTCTGGGTAAATAAATCCACCGACACTGTTCCTGATATCCAGATGCATCTTTATATGAATGCTTTCAGAAGCAATAGAACAACTTTTTATAAAGAATTTGGAGGATCTCCCGGTGAAAAGGACCCGGATCTTGGCTGGATTGAAATTAAATCCTTTGAGGACAAGAATGGTTTCGATCTGATTCCTCACATACAATATATCAGCCCTGATGATGGCAACATGGAGGACAAAACTGTTCTTAAAGTTCTGCTTCCTGAACCAGCTAAGCCCGGGGATACGGTTTTTGTAATAGTTAATTTTGAAACCAAGCTACCAAAAAACACCAGAAGGACCGGATACAATGATAACTTTTATTTTGTAGGACAATGGTTCCCAAAATTTGGCGTCTATGAACCTGCCGGTATGAGATATGCTTCAACAGGAGATTGGAACTGCCACCAGTTTCATGACCATTCAGAGTTTTATGCAGATCATAGCGTTTATGATGTAACTATCACGTTGCCTTCCGATTATGTTGTGGGTAGTGGCGGAATGCTAATCTCAGAAACAGCCGGCAGGGAACAAAAGACTCTGATATACCGTGCTGAAGATATCGTTGATTTTGCATGGACAGCCTGGCCAGGTTACGCTGTCTTTAATGACAAGTGGAACAACGTCAATATTACCCTTCTTATCCCAAAGGATAGGGTCAGCCAGGTTGAAAGGCAATTCACTGCAGTTAAACATGCTCTGGAATACCTTAATGACTATGTGGGTCCATATCCCTGGCCATACGTTACTATTGCAGATCCCCCTTTAAAAGGTTCATTTTCCGGCGGGATGGAATACACAACCATTTTTACATCTGTATCCTCATTTTTTATGCCTGCATTTTATCACATGCCTGAAATGGCAACCGTCCATGAATTCGGACATGCATATTTTATGGGTATCCTGGCAAGTAATGAATTTGAAGAACCATGGCTCGATGAGGGTGTAAATACATTCTGGGAAGAGAGGATTATGGATCATTATTATGGGAACAATTCCGGAATGATAAATACTCCGCTGTTTAAACTTTCAGACAAATCTTATTCAAGGATGCCTTATGTCGGATCATCAGGGAGACAGGATGTAAGCAATGCAGAATATTCATGGAATTATCCCCATGGCATGTATGATATAATGTCTTATTTCAAAACTGCTACCTGGCTTTATACCCTGATGGGTATCATTGGCGAGAAGACTATGAATGATGCCTTCAGGGAATATTACAGGGAATGGGCTTTTAAGCATCCATCGGGAAAAGATTTTGTCAATGTTGTAAATGAAGTTGTAAAAAGGGAACATGGTGATAAGTTCGGAACTGATATGAACTGGTTTTTTGACCAGACTTTGTATGGAACAGGTATCTGTGATTATAAAGTATCTGGAATCTCTAACCAGAAGTACCATAAACCGAAGGGAAAGACTGAAACAGCAGAATGCTGTCGAAAATGTCTGGTCTCACCCCGATTCTCTTTATACAGCAGTTGCCCAGCTCGAAAGGATAGGTGAGGTGATGCTACCGGTGGATGTCCTGATCCATTTTAAAAACGGGAATGAGATCCTCGAGCACTGGGATGGGAAGGAGAGATATAAGGACTTCTCATATACAGGTTACAGGGAAATTCAATGGGTTAAAATAGATCCGGAGTTTAAGATCAGGATGGATGTAAATTATATCAATAATTCCATGACAGAAGAACCGCAAAGGGCCCCATTGCATCGCCTTGTTAACAAAATCCTATCCTTTGTTCAATTATATCTTAGTATTATGTTATTGTAATTGTGATCAATATGAAGATATTCAGCTCCCTGAAATCAGGATTTTGCCGTGCATTAAAATCACGGAAGGGTGTTTTAATAGTTTGGCTCTCCATGTTCCTTCTGGTACTTGTATTTATATACCCTTTACGAGGTTCATTAAGTTCTGCCTTTGGCAGCAGTATGATCATTGAAAAGCTGGCCGATGGATTTGATATTGAGGTTTTTGCTGATCTTGGATCAACTTTTAAAAGCCTCATGTCTTTTTTTACAGCCGGGTTCATTTTCATATATCTGATTGGATTTATCCTGAATGCTTTCCTTACTGCTGGTTTATTTAGCAGTGTGAGGAAAGGAAGCGGGAAATTCTCATCTCAGGACTTCTTCAGGGCAGGTGCAAAAAACTTCTGGTCATTCCTCATTATTTCACTGATAATTACTTTTATAATAAATTTCTTTTCTGGTATTATAATTGGAGTTTCAATGATGATTGTCAGCGTCTCAGATACAATTTCGGAAAAGAGCCAGTTTGCAATTGTGATTACTGCAGTTGTGATTGTGCTTTTAATTCTGCCGGTATTTTTTCTTATTGCAGATTATTCACGGGCATGGAGAATATCGCATGAGAATGATTCCTGCTTCAGAGCAATTGGTTTTGGATTCAGTCAGACTTTCAATAAACTCTGGTCGTCATACACCATGATGGTTCTTCTGATTATTTCTCAGATAATATTGGGGATACTGATTCTGCTTATTCTTCCGGCCTGGAAACCAGTTACAGGCAGGGGAGTTTTTCTTTTGTTAATTATTTCACAATTATTGCTTTATGTCAGACTCCTTCTAAAAAACTGGAGATATGCCAGTGTTACTTCAATGATGGAGGAAACAACAAAAATAATTCCTGAAAACATAAACATTATATAAGATGAACAGGGAAGAAATAATTAAGCTGCGGGATGAGGCTAAAAATCATCTTGTAAATGAACTTTTACCATTCTGGACCTCAAGGATGGCCGATCAGAAAAATGGCGGCTTTATCACTCATTTTGATAAAGATGGTAAAGATACCGGAGAGGACGAGAAATCACTAATTGCACAAACCAGGTGTTTGTATACCCTTGCATCGGCTCACCGTGCAGGTTATGGAAACGGTAAATTAGCAGATCTGGCAAGGCACGGGGCAGATTTCCTTATCAATAAAATGTGGGACGGTGAAAATGAGGGCTTTTACTGGATGATGGACCGGAAAGGCAATGTGAAAATTGATAAGAAAATAATTTATGGTCAGAGTTTCGCGATATACTCACTTAGCGAATATACTCTTGCAACGGGCGATAAGCGAGGCATTGAGTATGCTGAAAAAGTGTTCGACCTCATTCAGAAATATTGTGCCGATACCATGTACGGAGGCTATTGGGAGATGTTTGAACGCGACTGGACACTTCGCGGACCGGGAAGCGCCGGTGGCGACCGTAAGACTCTCGATGTGCATATGCATCTCATGGAGGCATTTACCACGCTTTATGAGTGTACGGGAAAGGATGTTCACAGGAGGAAATTACTGGAGGTGATCGATATTCTTCAAAACAGGATAAATCACCCGAAGTACAGGACTGGCATACCTCAGTTCTTCAAAGACTGGACGATTGCGCCACAGATTAAATTCGAAATTATATGGGGATGGGACAGGTTTACAGGAGAGGGAAAGAAAACAAATGTAACTGATAATACATGTTATCGGACATAATGCTGAGTTTGCATGGCTCTTAAACCATGCTCTCGAAATTCTTAAAATTGATAAAAATATTTACAGTCAGGATTTTCGAATAATCTTCGACCATATTGTTCAAAATGGCATTGATACTGAATTCGGTGGAGTTTATGTCGAAGGACCCCACTCAGGAGGTGTTTCTGATCGCGAAAAGGAATTCTGGCAGCAGGCTGAAGTTCTTAACTGCGCTCCTGGATGCCTGCATTATATTTAAGGATCCAATCTACTGGGAGTCATACAAGAACGTTCACAGGTTTGTGTTTGATAAGATGATAAACAAAGGGGTGGGAGAGTGGTATCCCCTGATGACCCGTGAAGGTGATTCCTGATCTGGACCCATATGGGTCATTCCTGGAAAATCAATTATCACACCGTCAGGTCGATGGTACTGAGTATTCAAAGACTGAATATTATCCTTTCAGAGTTATAATATGAACCTCACACTGACTCCTCTTGACTGGATTGTCCTGTTTATTGTCATGGCCGGGAGCCTGGGTTATGGTATGTATATGGCATACCGCAAAAAATCGGGGCAAAGCAGTTCAAATTTCTTCCTTGGGGGCAGGTCGATCAAATGGCCGATAATCGGAGCCTCACTTTTTGCTACAAATATAGGGGCTGAACATCTTGTCGGACTTTCGGGAGATACTTACCGTTATGGGCTGTCAGCGGGACTGGTTGAACTTACAACCGTGATAACCCTTGGTGTAGCCTGTGCAATACTGTTTCCCTATTACATGAAGAACAAGTTGTTTACCATTCCGGAATTTCTGGAAATAAGATATAGCCGGCGTGCAAGAACTTTTTTTTCAGGACTAATGCTGATTATAAGCATTATGACGAAGCTCGCCTTTACTCTTTTTGCCGGTGCGCTTGTTTTGCACAGCATTTTGGGCTGGAATATAATGTCGACAATTTTCTATATAGGCATTATCGTAGCAATTTTTACTATCATAGGAGGTTTAACAGCAGTAGCTTACACAGATGCCATTCAGGTGATCATTATGATAGGAGGAGCGGCAATCATGCTTCTGATCGGACTTGACAAAGTCGGCGGATTTCATGGACTGATGGAGAAAGCTCCGCAGATGATGTCTATTGCCAAACCGTATGATGATCCGGTGTATCCTTTCTGGGGAATTATGGCAACTGCTTTTTATGCGGGAATTTTCTACTGGGGGATGGATCAGGTTAATGTTCAACGGGTTTTAGCTGCTCCTGATCTGAACAATGCCCGATGGGGAGCAATGTTTGCAACTCTTCTTAAGCTGCTCCCGGTGTTTATTTTTGCTTTGCCAGGTGTAATTGCTTTTGCCTTGTTTCCGGGTGAATTGCAGGGAGATGCAACCAAACAGACATTTGTTCTACTCCTTAATAAGCTGCTACCTGCAGGATTGCGGGGATTGCTTATGGCCTCACTGCTAGCAGCAATGATTACATCGCTCATTGGTGTACTGAATTCAGTTTCAACACTCGTTGTAAGAGACTTTATAGTTGAATTTAGACCGGATTTTGCCGAGAAAAAGCAGGTTTCTATCGGACGAATAGTAATTCTGATTGTGACCTTGCTGGGAATAGGTGCTGCTTATATGGTATATAAAAACGAGGAAGGATTATATAAATACCTGCAGACTATTTCTGCATATCTTGTAATCCCTGTCTTCCCGGCAATTTTATTCGGAATAATAAGTAAAAAAGTCACTCTTAAAGGGTGCCGCTGTATCTGTGATTATCGGAATTTTTCTTGCTACAATTTTTGTGACTGACCAGTTTCTTGGTCCTGAAACAGGCAGGCAGATCTTTCCTTTCCTTCATCACAAACTGACCTTGAATTTCGGGTATCGCGGACTCTGGGCCGAAATAATAATTACAATAGTGTTGTTTGCAGTATCTGCTTTTACTGAAAAAACCGAAGCTTCCAGACTGGAAAAAACTACGATTGATTATTCAAAAAGTTAGCCTCTTTTAAGGGATTGACAGACTGGAGGCTCCACCTTTTAGTTCTTACAATCATAACAGTCATTGATTCTTATCTGGCTGAAATGATATCAGGCAGTATCTTCTTCTGATAAAACATGGTAAAGTTCAGAAAGGAAATCCCTGTTATCGGCTGACAGATAATGCATTTCACCTCCCATCCTGTTAAATGTCTTGCAATACCTAAGATAATACGCGGGATTATCAGACAGGAGGTTCTCCGTTTTTATTCCAGTCCCATTCATTTTTTGCCAGGTCAACAACTATCATGAAATGGTTGTCGATATGCTTTCCCCTTTGAATTTCAATGTTCTGAGACATTGAGAGTGATTTTTCAAAAACCATCGGGGACATAACTGCTGAACCAACTGACATATAAACCCCGTTTTCGAGGTTGCTTACACTATGGGCAAAATAAAGAAAATCAGTTATAGCGCGTTCGTCCGATTGCTGCTCCATGATTCAAAGGATGAGTGTAAATAATGTCATGACCGATCATCGGATGCCCGGTAAAAGGAATATTGAGATCATATGCTGCACACTGAACTGAGTATTTTTTAAAGGGATGCGGAATGCTCATGAATCCTGACTTAATCCTGTATTTCCTGATAATGTCATAACAGATCAATCGCTGCAGAAGCGTATTCAGGATCACGTTTCCATTTTTTCAGAGGCTTCCCTGATCAGAAACGATTGCTCAGGAATATTTAATCCTTCCCGTGAGATCATTTTCCCGATTGATTCCCCGTAACCAAGTCTTTCAAAAGCACCGACAACAAATGCCAGATTTAATGAAGAATCCTGTTTCTTCCCAGATTCCAAACTGTCCGTTTTTAACATTCTCCCTTACATCTTCACCCGATTTTCCCTGGATATGCAAATTCCCAGTCGTGTATTATACCTGCCCCATTTGTTGCCAGATGGGTTACCCAGCCTTTGCTTATCAGTTCGATCAGAACAGGTCCAAGTCCGTTTTTTATTGTGTGCGCACCAAAGGCAAGCATAACTGACCGTTTCTCCTTCCTGGCGTCAATGATCTTCCGGGCAGTCTTCTGAATCAGCTCCTTATCCTGATCATTAAGGTTATCCGGCCTGAATGTCAGAGGGATCTGCTTATCCGAAGGAGATCTGATTCTTACGTTCCTTAAGGCTTCTTATAGATAGCTGGCTTCTGTCAAATTTTGGATGGGGCATCTATCTGATATTTAGCAATTCAATCAGTTTTTCAGGTTGGGAGAAATCCGGCACTATTATATCCGCTCCGGCTTTTATCAGCCTGGTTCTTTTTGCCAGGTTAAGACCGTATCTCCTTAATTCATTACTGGCAACACCTGCAGTTGTACCTCCCCGTTTATGAGTTTCCCTGATTTCGACTGGACCATCGCCAAATGTTACGATTGAAGCAGGTTCAGTATCCCCGATTAAATCAAGGATACAGTCAAGAACCATTTTCTTTGCTTCTGTGTTTATATCACCTGTCGCACCAAATATCCTTCCTTCAAAAAGAGAATCATATCCCAGGACACCTGCTTCATGCTTTACATCAGCTTCATCAGTCCCGCTTGTAAGATATAACTTGATTCCTTTTTCATGAAGCATTTTAAGGAAAGGAATTGAGTTTTTAATTGTGAGGTCCTCAATCACAAGTTCCTTGTTATGAAGCTTTTCCTCACGCTTTCTTACCATTTCCATCAGGTCATTATTATAGATCTCCTTATATCCGAATTCGTCAAGCATCTTGTCTTCAGGAACAAAACCAAACTCCCCTATTAATCCGAGCAGAATTTTCATCTGTTTAAGAGTCTGTATACCTGTTGTCTTGTCAATTAATTCATATACAGCTGATTTTACTTTATTGTATAATGATTCATCTGCTTCCTTATACTTTTCCCCTAAAATCGCTTTGATCATCATTGGCGCCATGATCTGTTCCCATCCTTCGCGAAGTGTCGAAACGGTTCCGTCATTATCGAAAATTGCATACTTGATCCTGATATCTGCAGGCCATTTAGTTATAATTTCAATTTCTGATTTCTCATGATATTCAGCATGCCTGATATCCTCAGCAAGCTCAGGGTGATAGATATAATCAGCGTCGCTCCCGATTCCGAAAACTTCTTCAGGAGAGGCTGTCCCTGTCTGAAATAATTTCTGAACCGTCACCCCTGCTGCGAATGTTCCCATTTCTCCAGCAGTTTCGAGAGAATAACCTGCTGCAAGTGCAGCTGCAGCTCCTGCAAGATAACTGTCTCCGGCTCCGACAGTATCAGTCCTGGAAATGATCATCAGGCCCCCGATCTCCGAAATTCCCTTATCATCAGTTACTACCGAACCCCTGTTACCGCGCGTGATAAAGAGGGGTTGCCGATATCTTTCGTAAAGTCGTTCCGCCGCATAAATTACTTCCTGATACGATACATTCTCACCTGGCTCTTTGTTTATTTCGCATAGCCTGACTGCCTCTGCGTCATTCATCTTCCGGTAGGATCCCCTGTAGTAATCCGTATAATTCCTGCTGTCTGCAATAAATATCTTCTCAGGGAAATGGTTTATAACTTCGACAAGCTTTTGCCGGAAATACTCAGTATGGATTCCGGATAAAACCTGCTGGTTAATAATTACCAGATCTGTCTCAATGGTTTCTTTTTGCAGATTCTGAATTAATATGTCAGCAGTCTCATCAGAAAGGTTATTGAAATTACCGAAATCAATACGGTTTTGCTCATTCTCCCCTACATGGGGTTTAATATAAACATGGGTAGCCCAGTCTTTGTCCTGGATCAGCATGTTCCGGGTATTTATCCCTGTCTGATTCATAATCGAGATCATTTCAGTACCAAAAGGGTCATTTCCAATAACCCCAAAAGCTTTTATCTCTTTGATCTCCAGTGCGGCCAGATTATTCGCGACATTTCCTGCTCCCCCCAGAGAATATTTCTGGCGACGGACTGGCTCTGTAGGTTTTCCGGTTTCAATCGATATTTCACTTTTGGATTCATCAACAAACCAATAGGCATCAAGACAGAAATCACCCACTATCGCTATTTTAACTGACTTGATTTTTTCCAGTACTTCCTGAAGAAATTCCGGCTTCATTACAACGGGTATTTAATGACTATAAAAATGATTTTCAACAATAAGACATAATGTATGCAATACAGGCAAATGCAGTTCCTGTACCCAGGCAGTCCTGGTTTCCGGTACATTTACGAGCAAATCGCAATAATGTTTCATTTTGCCGCCGGTTTTACCGGTAGATTCCTATAACATTCAAATTCAATGTTTTGGCGGCAATGCAGGCATCCACAATGTTTTGAGAGTTACCTGATGTGCTTATTCCTATAAGAACATCACCTTCTTCACCATAACCAATTACCTGCTGTGCAAAGATCAGCGATGGATCAATGTCATTTGATATTGCAGTAGCAAGAGCTGTATTCGATGGCAGGGAGATTGCCGGCAATGCATGTTCAAGCTTTTCTCCCAGGTATCTGCCCCTCGTTCCGGAAATCTCATGAAATCTTTTTTTAAGGCTTTCATCAAGAGGGCGTCCTGATTCAAAACTCTTCATAAGCTCTGCCGCAAAATGGTCAGCATCGGCACTGCTTCCTCCATTGCCGCAGATAAGTAATTTTCCTCCACGTGTATAACAATTGATAATCATACCGGCCGCTTCAGCAATGATATTCCTTAAACCTGAAAGTGCAGGATACCGTTCACAAAGGTGGTCAATGGACTTGTCATTCTTCATGTTAAAAAGATTATTCTGTTATAAAATTATTAATTTTAATGCTGATTCCAATTATAAATTAAAGTTACTGGTTACTGGTTTCTGGTTGCTTGTTAAAACGACAGGCAATCAGGAACCAGTAATTGGCACTAGCAACTGGTAACACTCAATCAGGTAAAGAAAATAAGCATCCCGATAATATTTTGAAACTCATTGACGTTAAGGTTAAATTAAAATGATCCGGATTGAACAGAAGTCTTCTGATATTTTTATTTTTTCTCATTCCAACTGCGATATTTTCACAGAATATTGACGTCAGGTTATTGAGGTTGATTAATTCAGAGGAAACCCTGAATTCTGATAAATATTTTCGTTTTATCACAAATTCAGATGCTTATGCTGTCATTGGGACGCCAGTTATCCTGGCAAGTGCCGGATTGATAAGAGATGATGATAAAATGCTGAGAAATGCCTTTGTCATGGCAGCAGCGTCAATTATAAATGCAGGTGTGACCGGTGCCCTCAAATATTCAATTAACCGTGAACGTCCATTCGAGACTTATCCTGATATAGTAAAAAAAGCAAATGCAGGCAGCCCTTCGTTTCCTTCAGGACATACTTCCAGTGCATTTGCAACCGCCTACTTCGCTCAGCCTGTCTTATCCCAAATGGTATGTTATTGTACCTTCTTTTGCTTATGCAGGAACAGTTGCTTATTCGAGGATGTACTTAGGAGTTCATTATCCTTCTGATGTTGCTGCCGGGGCTCTGATAGGCGCAGGTTGTGCTTATCTAACATATAAGGTAAACAAGGCTTTGCAGAATAAGAATAAGCATAAAATCAAGCCCTGCAATTGCCCGGATCTATGAGGCACAGCGGCAAGACGCACGACGCAAGACACAGGATTTGTTTTTCGTGAGTCTTGTGTCCTGTGGCCTGTGTCACTTTTAAGTATTCTTATCCCTGAATGAGTCCAACGCTTTTTTTACGGAACCATGAAGAAGCAGGAGTTTCTTTGAGGTTTCAGAATCGAGTCCCGTTTCGTCAGAGATCATTTTCGTACCCCTTCGTATAAGCTTCTGGTTCGTAAGCTGCATATTTACCATTTTGTTGCCTTTCACGCGTCCCAGCCTGATCATTGTTGATGTAGTGATCATATTGAGAACCAGTTTCTGGGCGGTACCAGCTTTCATGCGGGTACTGCCTGTAACGAACTCGGGACCTGTTATTATTTCAACAGCTACATCAGCATTTTCTGCCAGCGGAGTACCTGAGTTACATGTTATTGCCCCGGTAAATAACCCGTTTTGCCTGGCTTTTTTTAAAGCACCAACTACATAGGGTGTTGTACCCGATGCTGCAATACCTATTATGACATCGCCTCGGGGTTGGATTGAATGCCTGCAGATCGATCCATCCAAGCTCCTCATTGTCTTCGGCCATTTCAACGGCCTTGCGTATGGCTCCGTCACCGCCGGCTATAAGTCCTATCACATATCCATGATCGAGTCCGAAAGTGGGTGGGATCTCAGATGCATCAACAATACCCAGCCGCCCGCTTGTCCCGGACCCGATATAGAATATTCGTCCACCTTTTTTCATTCTTTCAACTATGGCTTCAACAAGCTTTTCGATATCCGGGATTGATCTCCTGACAATAAGCGGTACCTTCTGATCTTCAGTATTTATTGATTCAAGGAGCTCCCTGACTGACATCTTTTCAAGGTCGTGATATAAGGATTCAGATTCTGTTATGCTTATCATCTTTTTAATTATTCATTTTATGATACCTGATGATACCTTCTATCGGACCCTGGCTTATCCTGGAAATAGTAAAATTGTTTTCCATGAATACCTCTTCAAGAATGTCCCTGAAATACCAGGCCACTGATCCGGTCACTGCAATCTCAGTTTTTCCTTTCACCCTATACAGCTTGAGATTTCTCTGAATAAATTCTTCAAATGATTTTTTTACAAGATTCCTGCAATAAGGTTCCGAAATATGTTCTTTCAGGAATTGTACAAATTCTCCGATATAGCGGCTAGGAAAGACACCTCTGTAGACATGGCTGACTATATCATCCTTTTCAGCACCGTAAATACTTCTGAATTCATCTGCAAGCGATTGAGGCATAATGCCCCTGAGGAAATCTGCAAGCATTCTTTTTCCCAGATAAGCGCCGCTTCCCTCATCACCAAGAATAAAACCAAGAGGGGGTACGTTGGCTGTAATATTCCTGCCATCGTAATATCCTGAGTTTGAGCCGGTACCAATCATGCAAATATAGCCTTTCTCTTTTCCGAGCAATCCCCGTGCAGCTCCCGCCAGATCTGAAAGTACATGAACCGAAGCTGAGGGAAGTACTGAACCAATTGCAGATTTGATCTTTTTTTCCATAGCTTTTCCTGCACATCCGGCTCCGTAAAACCAGACTTCCTCGACAGGAGGGTTATCCATAGCCGGCAAAACCTCTGAGTACAGCACTTCTTTAATAGTCTCCTCCGAAACAAAATTCGGATTTAATCCAATCGTTGAAATTATTTCAGTTTCTTTTGATTCAGATACTGCGCACCATTTTGTTTTGGTTCCTCCGCTTTCAGCAATCAGTTTCATAATTCAAAAGTACAATTTTTATTTAAACCCACCCCCAGCCCCCCCAAGGAGGGGAGCTTAAGAATTGCCTATCGCCTGATGCCCTGATGCCCTATGCCTGCCTCTTTCCTGTACGTCTTTATACCTACAAAAAATAGGCTTTAAGCCTCTTATATGGCTGAGCTGAAACTGGTACTTTTGTGTTAATAAATTAACAGAACCTATTTTTATAAATAGCATCCTTTGATGGAAAACTACTATGAATTGCTTAAGCAGGATATCAGGTTTGAAGAAGGACTGAAAGCATGTATGAATTGCGGAGTCTGTACAGCCATTTGTCCTGCCGCCGAATTCTATGATTATGATCCCAGAAAAATTGTCGACACTGTGCAATCGGCTGATAATGAGGAGATAGAAAAGCTTCTCAAATCAGAAACAATCTGGTACTGCGGGGAGTGTATGTCATGCAAAACAAGGTGTCCCAGGGGAAATACACCAGCTCTGGTAATTATGGCACTCAGAACCCTCTCTCAAAAACTTGGATTTTTTACGGAATCGGAAAAGGGAAGGCAGCAATTTGCAATTAAAAGGACAGTAGGAGAGAATATTTTCAAATATGGTTACTGTGTTGCGACATATGCGGTAAAACCTGAAATGCATCTTGAGCAGGGTCCGATATGGGAATATATCCTGAATAATACTTATGACGTTTATGAGCGGTTAGGAGGCCAGATAAATGAGCTTGGAGCCGGACCGTTAAGAAAGATACCCGAGGATGCTAAGGAAGAACTAAAAAAGATATTTGAGGTTACGGGCGGAACGGATTTCTTTAATACAATTGAAGAGCATTCAAAGAAAAAAGCTGCAGAAATGGGACTTCAGTTCAATGATGAAGGTATTGATAATGAGTATTTTATTGACGTCTATACCTCAAATAACGGAAAGCATACAACCTGATTATAAAGATTAAGCATGGAAAATGAAGGAAAGAAAAGGATCTGGTCCGAATACCAGAAAGAGATTGCTGATGATCATTTCTTTTATGTCAGGTCTTGTATCAGACAAAGTTTTTACCCCGGATCGGAGCAATTTTTCCTTGACTTTATGAGAAATGTTCTTGGGAAGGATGTATTTGAAAATCCTTCACACACAACATGCACTGGTATAGGTTATCACGGAGATATAGTACCGTTCTCAACTATTATGACTGTTGTTGCACGTCATTTTGCACTTATGAAAGAGTCGGGATATAAGAATATTGCAATTTCATGCGTGACTTCATTTGGCATCTATACTGAGATCCTCGAGACATGGAAGCACTTTCCTGAAGAACTTGAAAAAACCAGGGAATATCTTTACAAAGCTACCGGAAGGGAATTCGATATCCCTGAAAACATGGCTCATACAAGTGACATAATCTATAAATTCAGGAATGAGATAGCAGCTAAAGCAAAGAATCTTCTTATTAACAAAAAGACCGGAGAACCTCTTAAGGTTGTCGAGCATATCGGGTGCCATTATGCGAAGATGTTTCCAAAATTTGGTGTTGGCGGTGCAGAATTTCCGAATGTGCTTAGCGGTATGGCTGAAGCATGGGGTGGGGAAGTAGTTGATTATCCTGAAAGAAGGCATTGCTGCGGTTTCGGATTCAGGCAATACCTTGTACAGGCAAACCGGGGCTATTCTCTTTCCAATACTGCCAAAAAATTCTCATCCATGAAGCCTTTCAAGCCGGATCTTGTTCTTACCAATTGTCCGGGCTGCAATATGTTCATGGATAAATGGCAGTATACCATTAAGGAGATGGAGGGTACGACATACGGAGCTGACGGGGAATCGATCCCGGTTCTGACTTATGAGGAGCTGGCAGGTCTGGTAATGGGTTATAATCCATGGGATCTGGGGCTTCAGTTCCATATGGTTCAGTCAGAACCTTTGCTCAGAAAAATGGGAATTGAATATAACCGTGAAGATAAATTCAAAACCAAAGATGGCAGGCAGATGCCTGTTCCTAAAAACTTGATTAATGCCTGATATGACAGGAACTGTTGTAGTTGTTGGTGGTGGTACTGCCGGAATGGAAGCTGCCGGACAGCTTGCAAAAGCAGGATTGTCAGTGTACTCTTATCGAGAAGGAAAAAGAAATGGGCGGCCATTTGAAGGAATGGTATCATCTTTTCCCTGACAGACGGAAGCAGTAGTGAAGTTATTGACTATCTGAAGGATCAGGTAGTACATGAAAATATTAAGCTGCTTACTGACGACAGTGTCAGTGGATTACATAAAAAAGGCAGATGAGTTTATACTGAACACCGACAATGGAGAGAGTGATCCATGCAGATGCCGTTCTTCTGGCCACAGGATTTGATCTTTTTAAAAGCGAAAGGAAAGAGGAGTATGGTTATGGTATATATGACAATGTAATTACATCAGCCGACCTTGAAAAAATGTTCCGGAACAAGGAGCTGAAGCTGAAAAACGGCAAGAAGCCTGAAAAAATAGGTATTGTTCATTGTGTAGGTTCGAGGGATGAAAAAGTCGGCAACCTCTATTGCTCAAAACTGTGTTGTGTTACTGCGGTCAAGCAGGCTATTGAGCTTAAAGAAACCCTCAGCAACTGCAAGGTGTTCTGTTTTTACATGGACATGAGGATGGGAGGAGCATTATACGAGGAGCTCTACAGGGAGTCGCAGGAAAAATACGGAGTAGGATTTATCAGGGGCAAAGTTTCAGAAGTTGGAGTCAATATCAGCAATAAGCTGGTTGTCAAAGTTGAAGACACACTGGCAGGACGGCCCTTGAAAATGGAACTCGATATGCTTGTCTTGATGGCAGGTATGGAAATGTCTGAAGGAGGAACAAAGCTTGCTGAAGCTGGGAAGCTGAACATTGGTGAAAACAGGTTTTTTGCACCTGCCGATCATCATTTCGGAAGCAATAAGAGCAATGTAAAAGGATTATTTTATGCTGGTACATGTACTGCACCGATGAATATCACAGAAACAATATCTCATGCCCGCGGTGCTGTTACTGATATCATTAATTACTGAAAGCGAGTAAGAAGTAATATGGAAAAATTTGGATTTACCCTTTCCAAAGGCACGTGTTATTGACTATGACGCAAACGATCGCAGCATAGTCGATTATATTCTTGAAAGAGAACCAAGTCTTCAATCTGTGCATTGAGTGCGGATGTTGTTCTGCAACATGTACAACGGGAAATTTCACCGGATTCAGCCTGAGGGAGATGAATATACTTCTAAAACGCGGTGAAAATGAGCAGGTCAGAAAAAAAATAAGAAAATGCATGCTCTGTGGAAAATGCTCACTGGTCTGCCCCAGGGGTGTAAATACAAGGAACGTCGTATTTCTGGCAAAACAGGCTTTTCAAAAATTTGACAGATCATGCAGTTTGATCCTTTTGTGATACCATTCAATATTGGGCTTTACTTCATACTTATTTATGCAGTAGCCAGAAGCATAATCTGGTTCAGGGAGCTTTCACGGCCCGACAAGCTGAGACTACAGAGGGGCTTCTTCGGCAAGGCATTCGGCCAGAGCCTTAAGGAGATATTTCTTGAAAGCCTGATCCACAGGAAAATCCTGAAAACGAATTTGCGACTGGGATATATGCATATGAGTCTTGCTTTCGGCTGGTTTTTACTTATATTATTCGGTACCATTGAAGCGGATATTTTCGGTAAAAGCCATCTTAATGCCCCATACAAGGCTATTTTCTTTAAATTTTTTAATCCCGACCATGGAAAAACACTTTTTGAAGCAGGGTACTCCTTCCTGATGGATCTTATCCTTGCATTTATTCTTTCCGGACTTCTCCTGGCCGTTTTCAAAAGATTCTCTTCAAAAGCGGTCGGGATGAAAAAGACAACGCGACTGAAACCACTTGATAAGGTTGCGCTCACATCTCTCTGGCTTATTTTCCCCAGCCGCCTGATAGCTGAAAGTCTTACAAGCGGTGCTTACGGAACAGGCAGCTTTCTTACCGGAACACTTGGATCATGGCTTGCGTCATTCTTGCCTGCAAATGAAGTGGCATATCCTTTCTGGTGGCTTTATTCATTGTCGCTGGGAACTTTTTTTGTGCTACTGCCCCTCACAAGGTATCTTCACATACCGACAGAGCTGTTCCTGATCTTCATGAGAAATTCCGGAATAAAAACAGGAGATAAAGCCAGTACTTTTTCCGAGGTGGAGGTTCACTCATGTTCATCATGCGGTATATGCATTGACCAGTGTCAGATGAGCTTTTCCGCGGGAATAAACAATATGCAGTCAGCATATCTGATGAAAGCCATCAGAAATAATGCCGATACTTATGATATAGCTAATAATTGCCTTTTGTGCGGTAGATGTGATCAGATCTGTCCCGTGGGGATTGAACTCTCGCCAATAAGGATGATTCAGAGAAGGGCAGGGGATTCTGAGATTAAGTATATGAATACATGGAAGGGATATTTCAGGAACAAACAGAATTTGTCAGTACCAAAGCAGAATATCAAAAACTCCTATGATTTTCTTCCTGTTAGTAACCCCGGAAAGGCTGATGTGCTTTACTTTGCCGGTTGCATGACACATCTGACACCTTCAATCAAAAATGCAATGACCATGATCCTTAACACATCGGGATTAAACTGGTCATTTATCGATGAAAAGGCCGGAGTATGCTGCGGAAGGCCATTGATGCTTGCGGGTCAGGATAAGGAAGCAAGGGAGCTGATCAACTACAATTCGCAAATAATCTGGAAATCAGGTGCACACACTCTTGTCACATCGTGCCCTATATGTTACAAAGTTTTTAAGGAGAGCTATTATCTGGATGTTGAGGTGCTTCATCATTCCCAGTTTATCAAGAATCTGATTGACGACGGATCAGTTAAGATGAATTTCCTTCATAAGAGTGTAACATATCATACACCATGTGAACTGGGCAGAAATTCAGGAGTTTATGATGAGCCCAAAGAGGTGCTCAGACATATTGCAAATCTTGAAACTACAGATTATGAAGATGAGAATTCACTTTGCTGCGGGGGCAGTCTGGGAAATATAATGCTCAGTCAGGAAAATAAACGCAGAATAGCAGCAGATGTAGCTGCTGAACTCACCAGGAAGAATCCTGATTATCTTGTAACAGCATGTCCTCTCTGTAAAAAGACACTGGCCCCGGCAACACAATCGAAAGTAATTGATATTTCAGAAATTGTAGCTGAAGCTATCGTAACCACTTCCACTTTAAAAAAAAATCCTGAACGACTAAGAAAAACCGTTAAGGAATCAGCTGGAATAACTTAGAGTTGGTTATAGAGCAAACCACCACCTCCCGTTTTTGGCGGGAACTTCCCTCTTCTTCGTCAATCAGATTGAGATTATTTTTCATATTGTTAATAACTTATCTCCCTGTTGATATAAGATTGGTATTTTTTTTGTTTTTTCGCACACTTATTGAATACTGAAATTGTTAATTGTACGTTATAAAAAAGTTGTTAATCATAAATAGCATATATATGAGCAGAAAAATCTTTACTCTTTTAAGTCTGGTTTTACTTTTGGCGTGGTCGTGCGGAAAGAGGTCTGATTCAGTAAACGTATCAGATAATGCTGTTTTACAGAAAGCAGACGGAACAATTTCACTTAACGTGGAAAGCGCCACCTGCTACAACGATGTCGTTAATCCTTCCAGTAATACTGCCGAATGGAACGTTGTTGTGTCAAAGCCCGGGACATATAAAGTCTGGCTTTCAAGTGCAACAAAGGATACAACAAATCTAAGCTACATCAATTCCGTCAAGATAAGCCTTCTGGATAAGCTCCTTGAAGTCAATCCTGAAATTGACAAAATTGTACTGAACTCAGATAATGTATCATACCCGTATTTCAGGGCAGATTCCTATGCAGGATCGTTTTACATTTCAGAACCGGGAGAGTACAGCATTCAGGTGATAAGTGAAAAAGTCCTTACAAAGGAAGCCATGAACCACAGTCCGGCAGGTACCAATGACACAAAACTGATGTCTGTGATCCTTACTCCAATGACCCGCTGACTTTTGCCTCGATCCATTGCCTTGCATTCACAAAGGCTTTGATCCAGGGTGTCACTTCATCATTCCTTTTCTCAACAGGATAATATCCGCATTGCCATGGAAAGTATGCTCTTTCCAAATGAGGCATCATAACCAGATGCCGGCCATCGTCAGAGCATAAGCCTGCAATGTCATAATCTGAACCGTTCGGATTTGCCGGATATGTGCTTTTGCTATATTTGAGAACGACATGGTACTTGTCTTCAGGATAAGGCAGACTGAACTGGCCTTCGCTGTGAGCAATCCAGATTCCAAGCTCCATCCCGGCCAAATTATCGAGCATTACCGAATGATTGGCGGGTATTTTTACACCAATAAATCCTGATTCAAATTTTTTCGATTTATTATGCAATAACTTCACTTTCTTTTTGTGCTCCGGATAGATCAATTCCAGTTCGGCCATAAGCTGGCAGCCATTGCAGACTCCCAGCGAGAGCGTATCTGTCCGGAAATAGAAATTCTCCAGAGCCTTTCTGGCTTTTTCATTGTACCTGAATGCTCCCGCCCAGCCTTTTGCTGATCCAAGAACATCAGAGTTAGAGAAACCGCCCACAAACACTATCATGTTTATATCTTCCAGATTTTCCCTTCCGCTTATCAGGTCGGTCATATGTACGTCTTTTACGTCGAATCCTGCCAGCCATAATGCATATGCCATCTCCCTGTCTCCATTAACTCCTTTTTCCCGGATGATAGCTGCCCTTGTGCCCCATTTCTTCCTGCGGTCGGGTGAGATACCAAGCGATTTGAAGTTCCCCTGGTATTTCCCTGTCTCGAATTTTAATTCATGATTCTTATAATTCAAATATCTTTCCCGTGCCAGCTCATGTCCGCTCTGCCGGCGGTCCAGAAGGTAAGATGTATGAAACCATAAGTCCCTCAGACGATTAATATCAAAGGTGATGCTGTTATTAATATTTGTGACCTTTATTGTCCTTTCGTTTACAGGATGGCCGATCGAATAGTACGATATTCCGTGTTCTAGCAGGATTTCTGCAATCTCATCCACATCCTTCACCTGTATGATTATTCCCGGATTCTGACTTAGAAGTATCCTGACTGTATCTTTTTCATCAAGCGCTGAAAGGTCGACTGTTGCACCTCCTTCAGGGTTCGAAAAACACATTTCAAGAAGAGTAGTGATCATTCCTCCGGCTGAGATGTCATGGCCTGAAAGTATTTTCCCATTATCAATAAGTTCCTGAACAGTGTTAAATACTTCGGCAAAATATGAAGGATCATTTACTGTTGGCACTTCATCGCCAAGTTTGTTAAGGATCTGGGCAAAAGCGCTTCCTCCGGTTTTGAACTTATCCCTGCTCATATCAATGTAAAGAAGGCTTGTATAGGGATCATTAACAATAACCGGTTCGACAATTCTCCTGATATTGCTTATTTCTCCTGCTGCCGAAATAATAACGGTTCCCGGCGAAATGACAACCTGATCACTGTATTTTTGTGTCATTGACAGGCTGTCTTTTCCGGTAGGAATATTTATTCCGAGGTCAATGGCAAATTTACTGGCAGCCTGAACAGCAGAATAGAGTCTTGCATCCTCTCCCGGGTTCTTGCAGGGCCACATCCAGTTAGCAGAAAGCGAAACACTTTTTAGTTTATCAGTCAGCGGTGCCCAGATAATATTTGTAAGAGCTTCGGCAATTGAGAGCACTGAACCGGCTGAAGGATCAATAAGTCCTGCCGCAGGAGCATGTCCGATTGAGGTCGCCATACCGTATTTGCCCCTGTAATCAAGAGTAATGGCTCCAAGGTTATTCAAAGGCAGCTGAAGTGGTCCGGCACACTGTTGTTTTGCAAGCCGCCCGGTAACTGACCTGTCAACCTTGTTGGTTAGCCAGTCTTTGCAGGCTACCTCCTCAAGCTGAAGTACTTTCTCGACATATTCCATCAGCTTATCCTGCGAATATTCCAGGTTACTGTAAACGGATACCTGTGAATTATCAATCATCACTGTTCTGGGAGGATTCCCGAAAAGAGATTCAAGTGTTATATCGATAGGTTTCTCGCCGGTTATGCTATTCTCAAATGTAAACTGATGATCGCCGGTTATCTCTCCGATAACGTAGATAGGTGCTCTTTCTCTTTCAGCAATCTTCTTCAGTGATTCAATGTCCCCGGTTTTCAGCACCAGCCCCATACGCTCCTGTGATTCGTTCCCGATCAGCTCTTTTGCGGAGAGGGTAGGGTCACCAACAGGTAATTTGCTTATGTCAATTTTGCCTCCTGTTGCTTCAACAAGCTCTGAAAGACAATTAAGATGACCGCCTGCTCCATGGTCATGTATTGAAACCACAGGGTTATTATCTGATTCGCTTAATGCCCTTATTGCATTATAAACTCTTTTCTGCATTTCCGGATTTGCTCTCTGGACGGCATTGAGCTCAATTGAACTGTCGTAGCTGCCTGTATCGACAGAAGAAACAGCTCCTCCTCCCATTCCGATCCTGTAGTTGTCACCACCAAGGAGAACTACGAGATCACCTTTTTCAGGAGTATCCTTTTCACAGTCTTTTTTCTTGCCGATCCCTATACCTCCTGCAAGCATTATCACCTTATCGTATCCGAATTTCCTGAGGTTTTCAAAATGCTCAAATGTAAGAACTGAGCCGCAGATAAGAGGTTGTCCGAATTTATTGCCGAAATCGCTTGCTCCGTTCGATGCTTTAATGAGGATATCACCAGGAGTGCGGTAAAGCCAGGGTCTCTCTTCAGTTGCTTTTTCCCATGGTCTTGCCCCGTCAGGTCTGGGGTATGAGGTCATGTAAACGGCAGTTCCTGCTATGGGGAAAGCTCCCTTTCCACCGGCGATCCTGTCGCGTATTTCACCTCCGGTGCCTGTTGATGCACCATTGAAAGGTTCAACGGTTGTCGGGAAATTATGAGTTTCAGCTTTTATTGATAACACTGATTCATAGTTCTTAACCGTAAAAAAATCAGGCTTATCCTGGGAAGCCGGTGCAAATTGCTCTGCAACAGGTCCCTGAAGAAAAGCACAATTATCCTTATATGCTGAGACGACTTTATTCCGGTTAAAATGAGTGGTGTTTTTGATAAGCTGGAAGAGGGTTGAATCTTTCTCTTCGCCGTCGATAATGAAGATCCCGTTAAAGATCTTATGGCGGCAATGCTCGGAATTTACCTGCGAAAACCCAAAAACCTCGCTGTCGGTAAGAGGACGGTTTATTGACCGTGAAAGATCCTCAAGATATTTTATTTCATCATCATTCAGTGCAAGTCCCTCTTTCTCACTGTAATGTCTTATGTCATTGATAAAAATTACTTTTTCAGGTATACGGTCAATTGTAAAAATCTCCTGGTCAGGATCATTGTATAAAGCCTGCAGCATAGGATCATATTCAGGATTTGCTGATTTTGCAGGAAAAAACTCTTCTATTCTTTTGATACCGCTGATCCCCATATTCTGGGTGATCTCAACCGCATTGGTGCTCCAGGGAGTTATCATCTCTCTCCTCGGACCAATGAATTTACCATCGATTCTGTTTTTCTGAAGAAGAGAAGCTTCACCAAAGAGCCAGATCAGTTTTTCAATCTCATTTGTTAATAACTCCGATAGTTGTTCCAACAGCTATGATATTCCCGGATCTGCATTCAAAGAATAGAATCATTTTTGAACTTTAATAATTTGATTAGTAATAATATACAATTGTTCTATTTTGATAAATATCTTGAACTAAAGATAATACTACTTTTAGATATGGAGTTGTTTAAAAATTCAAATCCATTAACCGCAAAGGTCGCTAAGGATTTACGCAAAGGTCGCAAAGGCCTAATTAATAAAGTCTTATCCGTGCTTACTTTGCAATAACTTTGCGTGCTTTGCGGTAAAAAGGGATTTATCAACAGGGGAAGAGTTTTTATTTAAGACCGCTTCTTTCCAGGAAGGCATCCATCGACGGTTCCCTGCCTCTGAATTTGACATACAGGTTCATCGGCTTGTCAGATTCTCCCTTTTCGAGAATATTCTTTCTGAATGAATCAGCCACCTCCGGATTAAAAATTCCTGATTCCCTGAAGTAACCGGAATGCATCAGCATCAAGGACCTCTGCCCATTTATATCCATAGTAGCCTGCAGCATAACCTCCTCCGAAAAGGTGAGTAAATGAACAGCTCATATTCAGCGATTCATATATTGGAAAAAGTTCGGTTTTCATCATTGCCCTGTCTTTCAAAATCATTTATATCACCCTCGAACGGATTGGTGATTGTATGCCAGGCCATATCAAGAAAAGAGAATCCAAGCTGCCTGTTGCAGGCATATCCTTCATTGAAGGTGGAAGCTTCCCTGATCTTTTTAATTATCTCATGAGGTATCTTATCTCCTGTCGTGAAATGAACTGCCCAGGTATCGAGCCATTCCTGCTCAAATGCCCAGTTTTCCATAAATTGAGAAGGCAGTTCAACGAAATCGCGGGCAACATTGGTTCCGGAAAGGCTTTCATAAGTGCATTGTGAAAGCATCCCGTGAAGTGCATGCCCGAATTCATGAAGAAAAGTGGTTAATTCATTGAATGTAAGCAGAGAAGGATTTGTTAGTGTTGGTCTGGAAAAATTTGAGACTATTGATATCAACGGTATAATTCTTTTACCTTTCTCCATTCTCTGTTCCCTGAAGGCTGTCATCCAGGCACCCCCGTTTTTACCCTCGCGGGGATGAAAATCGAGGTAAAGTATTGCAGCAAGTGAATTATCACTCTCAAAGACTTCGTATGCAATCACTTCATTGTGATATACAGGAATACTATCATTCCTGCTGAACCTTAAACCGTAAAGACGTGAAGCAAGACCGAAGATAGCCTCCCTGACTTTGTCGAGTGAAAAATATGGTTTAAGTATTTCATCATCAATATTATACCTGGCTTTCTTCAGCTTTTCAGAATAATAGGCCCAATCCCATCTTTCGATCTTATCTGTATGTCCAAGTTCAGAAGCAAATCCCTTTATGTTTTCAAAATCGCGAATAGCTGCATTATGTGAGGCAGAATAGAGATCTTCGAGAAATGATTCCACTTTCTCAGGATTTTCTGCCATACGGTCCCCGAGAACCATCTCTGCATAATTACTGAAGCCAAGCAGCTTTGCTGTTTCAAGGCGAAGATTCACAATCCTTGAAACCAGTGATCTGTTGTCTTTTTCATTATTATGGAAAGCTCTGGAACTGTATGCTTTCAGCATTTTTTCACGCAGTTCCCTCTTTTCAGAATATTGCATAAAGGGTATATAGCTTGGGTAATTAAGCGTAAACACCCATCCCTCTTTTTTACGTTTTTCTGCCTCAATTGAGGCCATCTCAGCTATATCTTCCGGTAATCCGGCAAGATCATCCTGATCTGTAATATGCAATTCAAATGAATTAGTTTCATCAAGTACATTCTCCTCAAACCTGAGTGTAAGTTTTGAGAGCTCTTCCGATATCTCCCGGAATCTCGATTTGTCCTTTTCATTCAGCCCGGCACCTCCAAGAATAAATCCCCTGTACTTTTTTTCCACAAGCATCTGCTGTTCTTTGCTCAGACCAAGAGTATCCATTTTTTCAAATACTGACCTGATCCTGGAGAATAGCTTTTCATTCAGGGTTATATCATTTGAAAACCTGGCCAGAAGGGGAGATATTTCCTGAGCAGCTGACTGAAGCTTCTTTGATGTTTCGGCACTGTTAAGATTGAAGAGAATTGCTGCAATCTGATCAAGCTTTTCCCGCTGCGGTCAAGTTCGGCAACACTGTTTTCAAATGAAGGCAATTCAGGATTTTCGGTTATTCTGTCTATTTCCAGGGCCGCCGATCTGATTGCTTCGATCGATCGCCGGCTTGAAATGATCAGTTTTAATAAGGTGAAACGGAGGAGTCCCGTAGGGAGTTTCCCACTCTTGCAGTAATGGATTTATCATAGGAAGGCTGTATTTGGCACAGGATCAATCGTCAATATCTTCACTGCTCTCTTCCTTACCGGCAGCTCCGGTGTATTTTGCAGGATAAGGTGTATTTCCTTTCTCGGCAAACCACAATATCCTGTTAAGCAGATCATCATTGCCTGAGTCAATTCCGTCAAATTCAGGAAGCATGCTTTTCTTTGCGTAATGCAAGAGCTTTTCCCTTAAGTGATATGATCTGGGGATTCATTTCATTAATCGGAATATTTGACTTCAGGGCTTTATAGGGAGTTAAATCAGGAACTGAAGTAAAACATTCTGTCATAGGATTTGCAATTGCATCCTGGATATTCATCGGAGGCAATCCCAGTATCTGTTCGATTGTCCTTACCATTGACGGCTGTGTATAATAAGTACTGACAGTCTTCTTCAATCTGGAATACGGGCTTATGACCAGAGCAACAGTGCGGTATGCTGAAACATGATCCCATCCGCCCTGGGAGTCATCCTCAACAACAAATATTACAGTATTTTCCCAGAACCGGCTTTTGCTGAAGGCTTCAACGATCTTTCCAAGAGCAGCATCATTGTCTGCAACCATTGCCCTTGGAGTGGGATAGCCGGGCCTTACTCCGGCGGTGTGGTCATTGGGCAATGCAATAATCATAAGTTCCGGAAGCTTGTCTCCCTGCATTGCCTCGAATTCATGCAATTCCTTGATCAGGGCATCTGCTCTCATGGTGTCGCTGAATTCATGATTGCCGTATGAAGGATAAGTTTGTGAAAGAATGGCTTTTACAGGCTCAATAGTTGTACTGTTAAAGAATTCAACTTTTTCACCTTTTTTAAATTTTTCATAGATATCAGCCCATTTCAGTTTGTTATCAAGAACCGGGATCGGAGGCTTCTCCATAAATCCTTACTGATTTTCCCTGGCTCAGGGCATTATCCCAGAGGAATCCGGTTGGGGCATATGCCATAGCGTCATACAGTACATGAGTATAACTTCTGAACCAGGCTCTCATGTTTTTTTCAATATAGTCGGTAACTATTGAAGCATCAGTCCACATATGTCCTTCTGCTGAACATTTACCTGACACATGAAAATTATCCAGCAGCATGAATTCTTCACTGAGCTTATGAGTGTTTGGTGTAATATTGGCACCATAAGTACAAATTGCAGGGTCTCCGTTACCCTGCTTCATATCACCGAGGATCTGGTCGTAGGTTCTGTTTTCCTTAATAATATATACAACATGTTTAAAAACTGATGGTTCTCCGATTCTGTCAGGAACAGGTTTTGGTTTGATTCCCGGCTCTCGGAGCCTCTCTTGCAAGCGTTGCCCTCGACAGGTCATTCACAGCAATTACAGTATCAGTATATGCCTTTAGTTTCTTTAAATCGGGAAAAGGAATTGCTGATACAGAAGCGATCATATTATGAGAATTGTAGATCAGATTCTTTGAAGCAGAATAATTCAGGGCTAATCTTGCCCCGATGGCTTCGAGATTTGTAACATAAAGTTTGCCTGAAGGCAACTGGCATATTCCTGACGGATAAGCACCTGTCGGAATAAAACCTGTTATTATGCTTGTATTTCCTGTTCCCTTCCTGGCAGCCCTTTTTGATAATCTTATAACAGCCAGGGCATTATCCATTCCATTTGCAACAAAAAGAGTATCTTTCATCACCGGAGAGGCATAAACCGTTTGGCGAATCACCAAAAAACGGATTGATCTCAGGCTGCAATCTGACACTAATGGTTTCAGTGATCTCATCTATAAGTGTATTTATAACCGTTACATTGTCGCTGTTTGAATTTGTCACATAAACATACCTTCCCTGTTTTTCGCTTATTATTTCATTTGGGTGTAATCCGACAAGCAGTTCTTTTATCTTTGTTCCTGTTTTTGGATCAATTACAGTTACACTGCCCTCGCGTGTTCCGCCGCCTGTATTATTATTAACCCTTGCCTTGCCCCATGGAATACCGGCAACATCAGTATCGTTCAGGTAAAGGGGTTCTTCCTGCCCAGTTCGTAACATAAAGCTTTCCGGCAGCCATCGTAAGTCCGTAAGGTGCAACTCCCGGATCAGCTATCCAGACTGTATCTCCGGTTATCAGATCCTGTTTTATCACCTTATTGTTCCCGTTAAGAACCACATAAAGGTATTCGTGATTTGATTCGAGTGCTGATCAGCAATTCGTTAGGCAGAGCCATATCGGCAGGAGGAACCTTTTTGTATTCAAATAACCGCCCGAATTCCGCCTTTGTTCCGTCCCATTTAGCAGATGCAACAAATGATCTGTCATCGCTGCCGATAACGCTCCAGTAAACTTCAGGTATACCTTTATTGTCATGCCAGGTAATTCCTGAATAAGTGTTCATTCCGCCTCTGAGATCCGGGTGAAAACTGTTTCTGAGAACAAATTTGACTGTATCTGCCAGAGTGCTGATAAAAACTATGCTGGTTCTCTCTTCCACTGCAAGCCATTTCCCGTCGGGAGAGAGGGCTGCATCAAGTGCATGATTTTCGAGGGAAGCATCACCAAATAATATCTGATTGCCTGCAGGCTGAATAAATCTGTTATAAGGCAAGCTGAACCCGTTTAAATCAGTCTCAACCAATTTGCTGTGCAACCTGCGAATTGCCCTGTAAAAACAAACCTAACATGATAAGTGTCAGAAGATATCTCATAATTAACGGATTTAAAATTATTTGTCAATAAATCTGCAGTTTGCTGAAAATAGTATGATAATATTGCTGACTAAGATAATTGAAAAAAGAAAAGAGGCTGTATTAAAAGTCTTTAATATCTTTACCCTTATGAATCCCCCAGGGGGGACTTACTGATTTCTTGATGTTTAGAAAGCCCCCTCTTGGGGGGTTGGGGGGTATTTTCTTCAGAACGGAAGATCACTTAGTTCATCGATCTCCGGTGGTATATCCTCAAGAGTACTTTGCGGCGGATTATTCTGATTCCTTCCTGGTTCTGACACTTTCTCTATTTTCCAGGCATCCAGATTTGTAAAATAGTTGATCTTGCCGTCCCGTTCCCATTTATTGCCTTTCAGGTTGAACCAGATCTTAACTTCCTCGTTAAGAAATGATTCATTTATAAGATCACATTTATCCTGAACGAGCTGGAATTTAATATAATCGATAAAAACAGCTGAACCGCCGGTATCCTTTTTTTCAATAACAAATTCACGTTTCCTGAATTTATCGCTTACCTGATTTACAGGAAGAATATCAATTATTTTACCGGTGATTTCGAAAGCCATATTAATCTTCGTTTATTGTTATTTTTTCTATTTTATCACCCTGACGGATCTTTTCCGATGATATCAAGGCCTTCAATAACCTTTCCGAAACAGGTATGCTGGCCGTCAAGATGTTTTGTGTTTGTTCTGCTGTGGCATATGAAAAACTGTGAACCTCCTGTATTTCTTCCGGCATGAGCCATCGACAGAACACCCTTATCGTGATACTGATTTCCGCCGGTAAGCTCACATTTGATTTTATATCCCGGACCACCTGTTCCCACACGTGGATCACTCATATCCTTTGAAAACGGGCAACCTCCCTGGATTACAAAATCGGGAATAACCCTGTGAAATGCCAGTCCGTCATAAAAACCCTTCTTTGGCCAGCTTTACGAAATTTTCCACAGTTTCGGGAGCATCTTCTTCATAGAAGCTGACCTTCATAATACCTTTTGGTGTATGAATCTCAGCAGTTCTCATATTATTGAACTATTTCAAGAAGTTCAACCTCAAAAACAAGTGTTGAAAAAGGTTTTATAACTTCACCTGCCTGGCTTGCGCCATATGCAAGATTCTGGGGAATATACAATTTGAACTTTGAACCAACCGGCATAAGCTGTAAAGCTTCTGTCCAGCCGGTAATAACACCTGAAACAGGAAATTGTGCAGGTTCACCTCTCTTGACTGAAGAGTCAAATTCAGTTCCGTCGATAAGAGTTCCGACATAATGAACCTTTACTGTATTGTTTGCAGTAGGTTTGTTGCCTGTTCCCATTTTGATCACTTCGTACTGAAGACCGCTCGGGGTTACTGTAACACCTGCCTTTTCTTTGTTTTTGGCAAGAAATTCCTCATTCTGGGCTATATAATCTTTATAAAGAACCTTGTCCTGTTCAGCTTGTTTTTCAGCCTGCAAAGCCTGACGTGCAGTGACAAATGACATAATAAAACCTCTTGCTATTTCATCTGACATTTCTGATTTACCATTTTCACCATCAAGCATAGCCTTGGCTACTATTCTTGGATCCAGCTTAAGGCTGTCACTCTGGAGTGCATTAAAGTTAACAATTCCGAATGCATAAGAGAGAGAGTCTTCCTTCGTTTTTATTTTTGCATTTGAAACAGAATTCTTTGCACAGGAGCCAAGCATTATGGCAACGACACTTGTCAGAACAATTAATCCCTTGATTTTCATTTGATATAATTTTAGATTTTTAAATTTCCGCAAAGATAATACTTTGGCCTCAGTAAAAAAGAGTAGTGAAAAATTATTTTTTAAATTTTTACAGCCCTTATTATCTGATGTTTCCCGGGTGGACCCGGAAGACGAGTCACTTTAAATCCATTCTTTCTCAGCATTCTTTTAACTTCTCCTTTAACGGAATATGTCAACCAGAATACCATTATTGCACGGTTATTCCTGCGATTTTCTTAAATACTTCATCAGTCCACATTTCAGGCTGTTTATCCGGACCGAAGGCATCAAAATAAATAAGATCAAAATCTCCCTGTGATCTCCTGTTTTGTAAGATCTCCTTCTATTTTGTTCAAGGTGAAATTATTGTGAAATCTCCTTCAGGATATTCCATCTGCCATGATGGATCCGTTCAAAAAGATCATGCTGACTCCTGTGGGAAAAAGTCCTTATAATTAAGTGCATTAATTATTGATCCTGCAAGAGGATATTTCTCGATAGAGGTATAAAATATTTTCCTGTTCTGGAAACTGCATTAACAGCTGTCAGAAAAGCATTTAATCCGGTTCCGAATCCAACCTCAAAAATCCTTACAGGATCAGCTTTGAGAAATTAAGACCGCATTTGATAAAGATGTAATCAGATTCCTGAATTGCCCCATGGACCGAATGGTAATGTTCGTTCAGTTCCGGAACAAACAATGTGTGGGAACCATCTGTCCGTCAAAATAATTTCCACCATTTCATTTAATTATGATTTTCAGAATCTAAGATACATATTTATGTTTAGGCTAAATTCATTGCACATTTTATTAGTTGGCAGTTTACAATATTAAGGATCCGTCAGTTTTCATAAACTTTTGAATATATTTGCGTGTTAATTCAGAACAAGCAGGAATCTATGATGAGCAAGATTATTAAAGGAATATCAGTTTTTTCATTATGGCTGGCAGGGCTGATTTTTACTGCTCATCTTTTAATTCCTCATGATCATCGTCTGCCCGATTTATTTACAACTAATGAAGATTCATGTCCTTCTTCCCACGGGAAAACAGGCCACAACTCCGGATTTCCGGTTCATTGCCATGCTTTTAACGACCTTGTTTCCGAAAAAGTCATTATATATTGTTTTAATAAAAAAAGTTCAATCAGATGATATGTCAACAGGGTGTTATCCTGATACTTTTACTGATAAAGGACAGGTTTTCGGGATAATAATTCCTGACATTCAAAAATCTTTTCCTGAATCTTTTCTGCTTGAATTATCTCCATTAAGGGCTCCGCCTTCATTAAGCTGAAACTTGTTCCCATTTTCCATTAACCACGGAATTAGCAACTATTCCCACCTTTTAGTTTTCATTTGCTATCCGGGGAAAAGGTTATAGTAAGGAACTCAAATATCAGATAATTAATAACAAACACTTAATTTCTTATAAGTAATGATAAATCGGATAATCACATTCTCAATAAAGAACAAATTCATTATTGGCATATTCATTTTGGCTTTGATTGGATGGGGAACTTACTCATTGACCAGGCTGCCTATTGATGCAATCCCGGATATTACCAATAACCAGGTTCAGATCATCTCGCTTGCCCCGTCATTAGCAGTCCAGGAGGTTGAAAGTTTTATTACAGCTCCGATCGAGGTAGCTGTCGCAAATATTCCTGATATTATTGAACTCCGATCTATTTCCAGACTGGGATTGTCGGTTATTACAGTCGTTTTTAAAGACGGGGTTGATGTTTACTGGGCAAGACAACAGCTGGGTGAACGTCTTAAAGAAGCTGAAGAGGTTATTCCCTCAGGACTCGCACAGATATCACTGGCTCCTATCTCAACCGGACTTGGAGAAATATTCCAGTACCGTCTGGCTGTTGAGAAGGGTTATGAAAAAGAATATGATCCGATGGAACTGCGCACATTACAGGATTGGGTTGTACGAAGGGAAATGCTTGGTACTCCCGGGGTTGCTGACATAAACAGTTATGGAGGATTTGTAAAGCGAATATGAGATAGCAGTCAATCCGGAAAGGTTAAGAGGAATGAATCTCACTCTTACTGATATATTCAATGCTCTTGAAAAAAATAACGAGAATACCGGTAGCGCTTATATTGACAAGAATCCTACGGCATATTTTATCAGGGGTATAGGGCTGGTAAAATCAATTGAAGATATTGAAAGGATCTTTGTTAAAACAACAGATTCCGGCATTCCGGTACTGATCCGCGATATTGCAACTGTTCAATACGGCAGTGCCACGAGGTATGGAGCATTTGTCGTTGATACAACTGAAGCTGTCGGCGGAGTGGTGATGATGCTGAAAGGTGCTAATGCTCATGAAGTAATTGATAATGTGGAAACCCGGATACAGTCAATTCAGAAATCCTTGCCCAAAGAGGTCAGGATAGAACCTTACCTGAACCGCTCCGACCTTGTAAGCCGGGCAATAGGCACTGTTTCAAGAAACCTTATTGAAGGTGCTTTAATTGTCATATTTATACTGGTTCTATTGCTTGGGAATATGCGTGCCGGGCTTATTGTGGCTTCGGTCATCCCCCTCTCGATGCTTTTTGCAATCTCATTAATGAATATTCTTGGAGTATCTGGTAACCTTATGAGCCTTGGTGCCATTGACTTCGGACTGATTGTCGATGGCGCAATTATTATTGTCGAGAGTGTTGTCCATCGGATATTCCTTAGCAGGCATCATCATCAGGGTGTTGCAAAACTGACCCAGGAGCAGATGGATGAAAATGTGCTCCAATCATCAAAGCAGATGATGAGCTCAGCAACATTCGGACAGATAATCATCCTGATTGTTTATCTCCCGATCATGGCACTTGTAGGTATAGAAGGGAAGATGTTCCGTCCAATGGCGCAGGTAGTTACATTTGCACTTATAGGTGCAGCAATCCTGTCGCTGACCTATGTACCCATTGCTTCAACTTTGTTTCTGAGTAAAAAGACAGAACACAAACCAAATTTTTCTGACAGGTTGATGGATTGGATCAGGAAAGCATTCAATCCGGTTATTGATTTTACGCTAGGGCATAAACTTCTTATTTCTATTTCTGCAATTTCTCTTTTTGTGTTCAGTCTTTTCCTGTTTGGCCGTTTAGGTGGTGAGTTTATTCCTCAGTTGGAAGAGGGGGACCTTGCCTCAGGAGTGATGACTCTTCAGGGAGGATCGCTTACCAATACAGTTGATAAAGTAATCATGGCAAATCGGATATTGCTTGAAAATTTCCCTGAGGTAAAGCATGCAGTCTGCAAAATAGGAGCCGGGGAGATCCCAACTGATCCGACTCCCATGGAAACAGGCGATTATATAATAACTCTCAAAGATAAAGATGAATGGACTTCTGCAACGACACGCGAGGAACTGGTCGGAAAAATGGAAGAGAAACTGGTTACACTTGCCGGTGTCAAATTTGAGTTTCAGCAACCGATACAAATGCGGTTTAATGAATTAATGTCTGGTTCAAAGCAGGATATAGCCATTAAAATTTTTGGCGATGACCTTAATATTCTTGCAGAAAAGGCATCTGAAGTTGAAAAGGCTATTCAGACAATTTCAGGGGTTGTGGATATAAACGTAGAAAAAGTTACCGGTCTGGCTCAGATACAGGTTGAATATAATCGTGATCGTTTAGCACAATATGGTCTGTCAGTTGAAGATGTGAACTCTTTACTGCGTGCTGCTTTTGCAGGCAGTCAGGCAGGTGTTGTTTTTGACCAAGAAAAACGGTTCGGTCTCGTCGTTCGCCTGGATAAAGATTACAGGAAGAATCTCGATGATATAAAAAATCTTACAGTAGCTCTTCCTGATGGACATCAGATACCATTTGAACAATTGGCAGATATTTCAACTAAATCGGGTCCGGCACAGGTTTCGAGAGAGAATACCAGGAGGCGCATTACAATCGGATTTAACGTACGAAATCGAGATATTAAGAGTGTAATAAATGATGTTATGGCTCAGGTTGATGAAAAAATAAAGCTCCCGACAGGTTATTATGTGTCGTATGGAGGGCAATTTAAAAACCTCGAGGCTGCTCAGAAAAGGTTATCCATTGCAGTTCCTGTGGCGCTGCTTCTGATCTTTGTATTACTCTATTTTACTTTTCATTCGGTAAAACAATCACTCCTGATATTTACAGCAGTTCCGATGTCGGCTATTGGAGGTATTTTTGCACTGTGGCTCCGCGGAATGAATTTTTCAATATCGGCTGGTATCGGATTCATAGCATTGTTTGGAGTAGCAGTTTTAAATGGGATCGTTCTGATAGCTGAGTTTAACCGGTTGGAAAAGGAAGGTATTACAGACATTAATGAACGGGTAATAAAAGGTTTACGTAATCGTCTGCGTTCTGTTATTTTGACGGGTGCTGCTCCAGCTTTGGGATTTTTGCCCATGGTCATATCAACTTCTGCCGGGGCAGAAGTACAAAAACCGCTGGCCACTGTTGTCATTGGAGGACTTATTACCGCCACTCTCCTTACTCTGATCGTTCTTCCTGTTTTTTACATCTATTTCTCATCAGGTAAATTAAAATCCAGATTAAACGGTGGTTCAGCTAAAAAGCTTGCAGCTATTTCCCTATTGTTTGGTGCTACGACAGTTTTAAATACAATAGCCGGCCAGCAACCACGGGTCATTAATCTGCATGATGCAATCCAGATGGCACTGGACAGTAACCTTTCTGTAAAATCTGCTGCGCTATCAATCGATGTGCAGAAAGGCTCTCAAGGGTGCTTCTCTCGATCTTCCAAAAACAGTTATTGACGGGCAATATGGACAGTTCAACTCATATACTAAAGACAACAGTGTTGCTGTATCTCAATCATTTGCATTCCCTTCGGTGTATGTTAACCGATTTAAGCTGGCCAATGCAAATATTAAAAGCAGTGAATTGCAATACCTGGTTTCTCAACTTGAAATAGCAACACAGGTTAAACAGGTTTACTGGCAATTTGTATTCCTGTCTTCAAAGCAAAAATTGCTTATTTATCAGGACAGCCTTTATTCAGGGTTTTTAAGGGCAGCTGAACTGCGGGCAAAAGCCGGGAAACAAACCAGCTGGAAATGATCACTGCCCGTTCTCAAAGTCTTGAAATAAAAAACCAGTTGTTCAGATTACCTCCGATATCGCAATTGCTGTCGTAAACTAATGGTACTGTTAAATAGCAAATCGCCTGTAATCCCGTGAGTTAAAGATCTTCAACAATTGATTTTCCACTTATCACTGATACTATTTCGTTGACAGAACCCTCCTCTGGACTATATCAGGCAACAAGTCGAAGTATCACAAATTGAGAAAAAACTTGAACGAAGTCAGTTGATGCCAGATCTAAGCGTGGGATACTTCAGTCAGACTATTATCGGGACACAGGATTTAAAGGAAGTCCACGTAATTTTGGCAACGATTTCCGGTTTACTGGAATCCAGGGAGGAATATCTGTTCCCATTTGGTTCCCTGCGTATACATCAAAAACAAAAGCCGCCAAAATCAACTGAAAACATAGCACGGACAGATGCGGAATACTATACTCAGTCGATTGCCGGTAACTACCAGTCTCTTTTGGATGAGTATAGTAAATTCTCATCAAGTATTGAATATTATGAAAAACAAGCTGTACCTGAAGCTAATATAATTATTGAACAGGCAAACCTCAGTTTCAAAGCGGGTGCACTGGATTATCTCGAGTATGTTCTAACCCTTAACAGGGCATCTGATATAAGGCAGAACTATCTTGATGCCCTGAACAATTGCAATCAGACAATTATTTCTATTGAATATATCACTGGTAAAATATTTTAAATATTAAAATCATGACAAAATTAGACTTTTCAACATCATAATATCTTTCTTGGATCTCATTAGTTTCGCTTGGATCCTGTAGTGAAGGAGATAAAGCCGCTAAAGGGGCCATTGAAACTGAAGTTCTGCCGGAAGATATTGTGGAACTGAGGGACGACCAGATCAAACTTGGCGGATATTGAGCTAGGAAGTATTGAAATACGTTCATTGGGAGATATATTAAAGGTGAATGGAATTGTAACAGTTGCACCGCAAAGTCTTGCAACTGTATGCATGCCTCTCGGAGGTTTTGTTAAGAATACTGCTCTCTTCCCGGGAACAGCGGTTAACAAGGGACAGACACTTGCTGTGATTGAGAACCAGGATTTTGTTGATATTCAGCAGAGTTACCTTGAAACTAAAAACAAACTCATATTTGCTGAGGCAGAATATAAGCGTCATACTGAATTATATAAAAATGACGTATATTCACAACAAAACGTTCAGCAGGTTACTGTGGAATACCGGAACCTGAAGGCTATGGTAAAATCCTATGAGCAAAAGCTTCTGCTCATTGGGATAAATCCTGAGAGGCTCAGTGAAGATAACATAAGTAGCACAGTTAACTCTAGTATCCCCGATTAAAGGCTTTCTGAGGGCTGTTAATGTAAATATAGGGAAATATGTTTCGCCGACGGATGTTTTGTTTGAAATTGTGAACAGCGATAAACTATTTCTTGAATTAACACTGTTTGAAAAGGATGCCCGTAGGGTGGCTGCCGGTCAGAAACTAATTTTTTTTATTAACAACGAAACTGACGAACACGAGGCAGTGATCACACAGACTGGCAAATCAGTAAGCAATGACAGAACATTCAAAGTCTATGCCAGTTGTCTCAAGTGACTGTCCAAGAATCTTCTACCGGGTATGTATGTAAATGCTCTTATTGAAGAATCTGACAATAAAGTTAACATCACTACCTTCAGACGCAATTGTAAGTTTCGATGAGAGAGATTATATATTTGCATTTGAAAGAGAAAAGGAAGAAGCAGGGCTGCCATTACTGAATACCGTATGATCGAAGTAAAAAAAGGTGTTTCAGGATCAGGATATACAGAAATTAAACTACCTGAAGGATTTGAAATAACTACTGCAAAGATCGTTATTAAAGGTGCCTATAATCTTCTTTCAGCAAAGAAGAATGCAGGAGAGATGGCATGTTGATAATGTATTATTTTTGATGTATTACAGGCGATGTTATAAAACGATAATACGAGCCACGAACCGTTTACCATGCCAGTTTGAATCATATCACAATTAGAATAATAAGTAATATTGAATTGATCTTATTAATAGAGGCGTTTAAGACTCGTCCGGATTCCTGCGACATTTCCACGACTGATATTAAAACTCATTTGCCAAAGCTATAAAAAAAGGGAGCGATCCTCCCGGATAACTCCCCCTTAAAATAGTTGTTTTATTACTAATTGCTTATTTAGTAAAAATAATATATTCAGTTATCTCTTTTTGAGATAAAATGTCATCATTTTGGTATTTTGGATTATTTGAATCTTTATAGAAATAATTTTTATCGTTAGAATCATAACCAATTATAACAGCATGATTTCCACCTGTTACTTTATATCGTACCATGACTAATGCCTCATGTGTTGTCACATAATTTCTAATTGATTCTTTACAATTATCATCAATTTCCTCAAGCGATGCCCGTGATTCAAAAATTTGACAATATTTTCTTGTATTAAGTTCATTATTCTCATGCAGCCTTTTAATATAATCAAAACCCCTTAAATTATGTTCTTCGCAATATCTATGAAAGTTTTTAAATAATAGGTCATGCTTTTTCTTAATATCAAATTCAGATGTTATGCTGAACAGATATTTTTCAAAATAATTGCTTAACAGTTGTTCAATTTTGATTTCCTTATTTGAAAAGTATTCTATTATAGTACCATAACTTGCCATGACACAGATATCCTCATGTTCTTCAAAACTGTTATTTATCAATTCTTTATTTGTCATTTAAAGTATTATTAAATAATTTCATTGGGATCGATGTTAATCAAATTTATGAAAATGCTTACTGCAAAACAAATTTTCTTGGTTCTGAGAAAAAGAAAGGGAGCGATCTCCCGGATAACTCTCCTTCAATTGTTGATTCTTAATAAGTCGTATATGAAAAGCCCCCGGAGCTGATTTCCGAGGACTTATAATGAAAATATTATAACTATATATTAGCTTTTATTTTTGTTTGGTTTGATGAATTAGTTCAGAAAATCAATGAATTACGTCCAAAGTGCACAAAATGAAGCTAGGGTAAAGCTACCAGTTTGAATCATACCA
>CAVVBY010000007.1:0-218064 GCA_963746685.1 uncultured Bacteroidales bacterium | reverse complement strand
GATTAGCGGATCCTTCAGTATTAAAGTTTTAATTAAAGACTGACCTTAATCTTCCTTTCACCTGGTACGAAGTTCAAAATCCGTCTTTCTTTGACCACTTCAAAAGACGGTCCGAGAAGACTTAATATGCATGACTGAAAAACAAGGATTTAACTCCTGCTTGGGATGGTCGACTTGATCCTTCAAAAGAAGGTTTGACAAAAGAAATTTCGAAATTCGTAATCAGAATTTCTTTCTGATTATGCATACAAAATTGTTCACATTGGACATGACATGTATAATCGTTAGCAATTACTAAATTTATAAACGCCTATGAAAAAATCTGAATTCTCTTTTAAAGCAGAATTCTTCGTAACCGTTATCCTCCTTATATTTGCCGCCTGCAGCAAAAACGACAACCCTGGACCCTCACCGGTTATTAGGAGTTTTTATCGCACCTACGGATTAGTCGGATCTTCTGTGGCTATTTATGGTGATCAATTTATCCCTACAGTCCCTCCCGAGAAAGGTAAGGGTCCCTTCCCCAATACGAGCATTGTCACTTTCAATGGGACGGTAGCCGAAGCGGAATACGTATACCAGGATAGCATAGGTATACAGCACATCAATACCAAAGTACCTGCAGGAGCGACCAGTGGTAAGATTACCATAACGGCAAATGGCATAACGGTATCATCATCGGATGATTTTAATGTTACCGTTCCCATCTATCTGCCCAATGTAGAAGTTACTACTGTGCCAGGTAATGGTAAAGACGTTGCGTTTGATGGTGAAGGAAGCTTATATGTTACTCATAAGGAACCTGGCGAGATCGTTAAAATAACCCCGGATGGGAACCTACACACCTTATGGTCTCCCGCGAAATGGGGTGAGATTCCCTGGGGAATTGCGGTGGATGCAAAAGGAAATGTTTTTGCTACAGTACTCAGCTCATATATTTTAAAAATTGATGCAGGTGGGAAGGTCAGCACGCTGGCAGGAAGTGCTGAGAGTGGAGATGTGGATGGTCAAGGGGCCATTGCCCGGTTTAATTGGCCCTTTGGTATTGCTTTGGATAAGGATGGGAATCTTTATGTCGCTGATACATTTAACCACAAAATCCGCAAAATCACGCCTGATGCGATAGTCAGCACACTGGCAGGAAGTACCAGTGGTTATAAAGATAGCGCTGGAACCAATGCTCAATTTGGGGGTCCATATGATGTAGCCCTCGACGGGGAAGGAAATGTGTATGCAACCGATGGTAATCGTATCCGAAAAGTAACCAGTGACGGACAAGTAAGTACAGTATCTGGCAGTACGCCAGGCTATCTTGACGGAACAACTGCCAATGCTAGGTTCAATGGACTCACTGGTATTGTTATAGATGCCGCAGGCAATTTATACGTTTGTGATGCGGAGAATTATGTAGTTCGCAGAATAACACCGGATGGCACGGTAGCTACGGTGGCAGGAAGTACACCTGGGAACGTGGATGGGCCGGGATCAAATGCCCAATTTGATTATCTGTTAGGCATTACAATGGATGCAGGCGGAGCCTTTTATTTAGCACAAAGTGACGGACCTATTCGCAAAATTGTAATTCATTAGTCCACCTTCTTTCACGAGATGGTTGGGATATCAACTTTGAAGTCAATGTGGAAAAGCCAGTACCCTTGACCACTTTTGGCCGGAATGAATTGACCAGCCCTCGCCGGAGTTAAATCTCTGATGTCCAGATAAACATATTTAATTCAATCAGACTGGCCAAATGTGGTCAGCAAACGCGGCTTTTGCACTCTGGATTTATAGTTATCAATTTCCCCCGGAAAAGATTGTAAGGGTAAATGGTTTTTCCAATTGTGTTATAATATGTTAATGCTGTCTCCCGGATGAACATAAGCATTTTCTTTTTGTTTGATTATAAAGCGACTTGACCTTAATTGCTTTTATTTAATAAGATTAATTCCCTAAAAGAGATGTTCTCATTTATAAGTTTATTTAAACTGAGAAGCAGCCAAGGAAAGCTACTTAGAAAAACCGGGGGCAGGAACATCCGTATTCCTTTAATCGGGGAGGAGGCACCATCATTTAATACTGAATCAACAGCCGGTACCATTAACTTCCCTAATGATTTTGGCACTAACTGGAAGGTAATTCTTAGTCACCCGATGGACTTTACTCCTGTTTGCTCAACAGAATTGATTGAGCTGGCCAACCTTCAGATTGAATTCGAAAAACTTGGAGTCAAAATTATAGTAGTTTCAACAGATCCCCTTGAAACACATAAGCAATGGAAGTCAACTCTTGAACAGATTGAATATAAAGAATATCCCCGACAGAATATTAATTTTCCAATTATTGATGATTCTAACCTGGTAATTGCAAAGTTATATGGGATGATCCATCTTGAATCTGACAATAATCGAGATGTCAGGGGCGTATTTATTATTGATCCCGATAACATTATCAGAGCAGAATTCTTTTATCCGCAGGAGGTAGGAAGAAACATGAATGAGCTTCTTAGAACAGTTATTGCTCTTCAGACAACCGTTAAGAATAATGTGATGACGCCAGCCAATTGGCATGCAGGGAATGATGTGCTGGTCCCCTTTCCTCTTAAAGCTGATATGTCAGGTATGAATAAAGATTCGGGGGAATATTATCAGTATTCATGGTTTTTAATATTTAAAAAGGGGATTAACGGAAGCCTAAAGTAAAAAATCCGGCCCTTCCTTGACCACTTCAAAAGAAGGTCTGAAAACTCTTAACATACATTTGGAAACAACAAGGATGTAACTCTGGGTATTGGCGGTCAATTTTTCCGACTAAAAATGGTAAAAACAATAGGTTTCTCCAATTATTAGATCAATATTTTAATCCGTAACCAACAATAATGTCATCAGTGACTTGATTGATACGTCTACGCTCAAAATACCTTTTTGTTTTCTTGTATTCTTGAACTCTTTTATTTTCTGGAACTTTCGCAAACCACCAATTGGATGTGACAGATGAGAAGAAATCACAAGCTTCTGATGGACTTTTAAATAAATTTCTCCAGATAAATCTATTTGTCCGAATATTTTTAAAACCAGCATCTTCCATCAGGAGATGAATCTGTTTCTCAGATCGTGGCCAGAACTCAAGGCGATAGCCAAGAACATATTTTTTATTGATCGCTCTTAAATTTGTATCAATTGCCTCCCAATAATGTTCAGGGCCATGAGCTCCTAATGTAGCTAAACCTCCTGGACGAAGAACACGAAACATTTCTTTTGCAGCTTTTTTTTGATCGGGCAAAAGTCCAAAAGCCAAGCCAGTCATGACTATGTCAAAGCTATTATCATCATACGGCAATGATTCTGCATCAAGTTGACGGAATTCAATCCGACTTGAATCATAACCCAGAGTTTTCGCCTTTTCTCTGCCACGTTCGAGCATATACTCAGAGATATCCCCACACACAACTTTTACAGCTCCCATTTCGAGGGCTATTAATGCAATGATTCCAGTTCCACCTCCAATGTCAATTATTTCTTTTCCATGAAGATCAATCCCATAAAGTTGATATACGGCAGCTCTCTTTTGAAATTCACCCGCAAGTTCATCATAATGTGTTACATGTTGGGAAAATGTACCATTATACCCCATTTTAATGCGATCTTTCATCGCACTTCTATTTCTTGAATTTCCTGTCACCAAAGCCAGCATGTTATTAGCATCTATTAATATTCTCATTGGGAATGAGAGTTTACCAGTCCAAAAAAGTGTATTCATTTAATCTTTTATTGATACGTAATCAAATTTACACGTTGTTCAGGATAAAGTCAATTTTCATTCAATAATAAAACCTCCTGTAATTTAACCTTAAGCAAAGCGTAAAATCCGTCCTTCTTTGACCACTTCAAAATCAGGTCTGAGAACAATTAACATACATTTTGAATCTCCAGGAAGCTTATTGATATATTTTAGGGGGAAAATGATGAGGAACGGATTCTATTTAGGGTTAAGAAAAGATTGGAGTTAACTACCACCGACCTTTATTTAGGTTTAAACAGATTATCAAAAACCCATCAAAAAACTGATAAAAGAGCTCAGTCCTGTAATTTGCCAGAGGTTACCAGACTAATTCTGGTTGCTTCTGGGACTATTTCTATGGATGGCGAGGGGAGAAGCTTGTCAAAAGATGATCTGTCACCAGAGATCTCAGTTTACTGTTTATTGAATATATCGACCGAGATTTCCACTGCTGTTGTCTTTCCTCTATTCTCAAGCCAGTGTGTGGTGTTTTTATCCTCGGGCCAGCCCACTCCTGGACCATACTCCTTAGCCACTCCATTTCGATGGTCAGTTATCGTTCCTTGCAGAATGTAGACCACGCCTGGCCTGTCTTTATGGTTATGAATCGGGCCGATGACGCCTCCAGGTTCGATGGTCACCATACGCATTCGAAGTTGGCGCCCTGCCATGCCCTCTATTTCAGGGCCGAGGTCAATCGCTGCAAGTTGCTTCACCGTAACACCTTTCGTCTCAGGTGCTGCTTGTTCAGTTCTCATGACTTATTCCTTTCTTTTGTTTATTTTTTATTTTATATATAGTATTTTCCTTTTTTAAAATTAGTAAATGTTGATCCAAAAAGCAACCTCTACAAATAAATCTGAAGGCTTCCTGTACCCTTACATCCTTGGTTTATCATATGAGTATTAATAATTGTTATCTCAACATTTTTACACCTTAATAATTCTTGTATTATTCTGATATTATATCCTGAAAATTTTTTATCTAATTAACATATGATTCCTCTCTTCTCAAGATTTTCCCTTCACTGTTGCTAATAGCGGTACAAAGAGATAAATATTTATTTCAAACTTCAGTAGATGCGGTTTCAAACCTTATTTCCACCACACTAAAATATGGATGTAGTACTCGAGGGGGGAGGAATATTTCCAACTCATTTTTTCAGGCAAAAACACCCATTTCCATCCAAATCCTGGCACCAAATGCTGACGCTTGCGGTCAGCATCCTGAGCCCTGACGCTTGCGGTCATGGCGTCAGGGCTGGCACCAAACAAAAAACCCTTCCAATTTTGTTTAAATCCGTCCTTCTTTGACCACTTCAAAAAACGGTCTGACAACAATTAAAATATATGTATAAACAAAATGGATTTAACATTCCACGAACATATTCAATTTCAAATTGTTATCATACAGGAGTCCAGAAACCCATTAAAAAAACGGGGCGAAAGCGAAAAGCCATATATGTAGGAAGATTTAAATTATAACCAAATGAATAATATTCTTGCTCAATTCAACATCCCGAATATGACTTCCAAAAAGTATGACCAAACTTGGATGAAACTACTCGCTCAAGGTCAATCAAACCCAAAAGGACTTCTTCACCATTTCAGTGGACAACAAGGCAATAATTGGGTAGTGGTTGATGTTTGGGAATCATTAGAAAAATTCAATAAATATGATGAAACTTTTTTGTTGCCAATTTTTGCAAAACTTGGGATTCCTCCAGTTCAGCCTACCTTATCAAGACTAATCTAAAAAGAACATGAAATACGCCGGGACAATTCGATGGTTTATCGTTTTTGCATGTGTTGTGTCAGGTTGCCAAAAGGAGAAAAACGCTGAACCGACGGCAATTCATGAAACGAATTGGGAATGGGAATTCCAGTGTACCCCAAGGGGAGACCCCGAAGTGGATAACATAACTGTAAATCCGAAAGATGACAGTTTATGGTTTGCTACTTCAATGAACGGTTTATATGTAACCAGAAACGCCGGTAGCAGCTGGGAAAAGCCTTTTTCTACAATAACTTATGCATTAGAGATAGATCCAAATGACCCGTCCAGAATATTTGTTGGAACGGGAAATGAAATGTACCTGTCAACAGACTATGGGCGAAGCTGGTCGCATTTAAATTCTTTCCCGGGAACTATTATTTCCATCCTGGTAAGCAAAATTGATAATTCTGTTTATGCCTGTCTGGGATGGTATAATAGTGTTACGGCAAATGGAATTTTTAAATCCAGTGATATGGGTAAGACATGGACTGAATACTTATATAATATAAGAGAAAAAGGTCTTATTCCATGGGATATTGAAGAAGATTCGTTGAACCACAAGCTATACGTTGCAACTGAAATATTTAATCATCCACAACCATATCATCCTCCATTTTTAAGATCTTCCGATGGAGGCATTACCTGGGAAGACATTTCCGGAACATCGTTATGGTGGCATGTGATCAAAATCCAGGTACATCCCCTTACACATGATGTATATGTTCAAACTGAAGGAGCCGGTTTATTTTCTTCATCAGATTTCGGTGATCATTGGCAATATCTTGAAAATCAATTTTCGAGTGTGTTTATCATAGACAAAAACAATCCTCAGATATTCTGGGGGGGAAGTCATACTGACGGTAATTATGTGAAACTCTCAGGAGGTGTATACTATTCCAAAGATGAGGGGCATAATTTTAAACTCATTGGATTAGAAGGTCATGTTGTAGGCGGTCTTTGTCTGAATGCAAAAAGCACATTATTGTATGTCGCAGTTTACAATGGTGGAATATTTGTATTTAAGTTACTGGCGGGATCTCCGCCTGATCGTTGATGCAACTGGGAGGCAGGGATGAACGTGATTGCGGATTATCATTTGATTACGCTAGCCCCGCTCCTTATGCTTTGGCGTAGTAAACGTGGGTAAATGCTTTTTCTACCCCTGTGATAGATTTTCCTACCCCCTGATACAGTATTAATCAGGTGATCAGCTCAATAAATTACGATTTATGTTTTTATTGCAGGCGATACCTCAACCGCCCTAATATTTGACCTACCGTATCCCAAAACAGCTGTACCCGTTTCGATTAACTCATACCAGTTGGACCTACCCCATTCGGGAAGATCTGTGTCTAAACTGGTTGGCTGTTTTACACCCCGGTGTAATTCTTTTGATAATTTGAGAAAATACTTCATAGCATTATCTTTTTTAATAAAAGCACCACTACCCAAAGCGATAGCAGTATTGTAAACACAAAATATTAATAGAAATCCAAAAGCTATATATTTCTTCATAAGGCTGATATCAGGTTAAATTATTTATTGTTCAGATCCCTAAATTAAAATTTATATTTCACATTCCTGTTTAATACCTGATACCAAATTAGGGATACCTGCAATTTGGGTTTGTATGTGTTTGATATTGTTCAAAATCCGTCCTTCTTTGACTACCTCAAAAGAAGGTCTGGGAACACATAACATACATAATGAGACAACAAGGATTTGACTCTGGATTTTCGAAATTCAGAGGAATTTCCTATCTTGTTTGAAATCGCTGCATTTGGATTTATGTGCTCGTTGGTTAGGAATAGATTCCGATACAATTCGTTGCGTTATGCCGGCAGGGATTACTCCCTACCAGGGAAATATTTTGTTACAATCTGCACAGCAGGGACAAAGGAATGGTTCGGTAATGTTATCAACAATAAAATGTATTTATCTGAAATCGGACACATTGCATCTCAGATGTGGTATGAAATACCGGTTCATTTTCCGTTTATCGGTCTGGATGCATTCGTTGTTATGCCAAATCATTTACATGGGATCATCGTTATTAATCGATTTATCGGAACACCGATAGTAGAGGCGTTGCATGCAACGCCCCTACCACTACCTGATGCAAAATTCCTGAAATACGTAATCATGTCATCTATTTCACCGAAATCAGGTTCATTATCGGTCGTTGTACGTTCGTATAAATCTGCAGTAACAAAACATGTTCACAAATTAGAAAGTGGATTTTCCTGGTAACCAGGTTATTACGATGCTATTATCTGTACAACCAGGCAATTGTCCCATATCAGAAAATATATTTTGGATAATGCTCAAAACTGGTATTTAATGGTCTGATCTTCTTCAAAATCCGTACTTCTTTGACCACTTCAAAAGAGGGTCTAAAAAGAATTAACATACATAACATGACAACCAGTATTTAACTCCTTACTTGGATGTTTCCTTTGGGATTGCATATTTCGGTCAGGGTAACTGGCTCTAACTTCTTTCTTACAGCAAGGTAAGAACTATCCGTCTAAAGAATATTTCAGCACCTTCAGACTGGATCTGTATACGTCCTTTCTGAGGCTGTACATCAACAGCATGGTTTACCAGAGTGCCGTTGAGATAAATTAAGATCTCCTTATCTTTTACTATACATTCAATTTTATTCCATTTCCCGACAGGTTTTTCGATATCTTTTAATGCACGAAATCCTTTTATGTCTTTCCATTCAGGATCGCGTGCGAACCAGTTTATCCGTCCTGAATTTATCGTGACACTATTTCCAGAAGATTGGTATACATATGAACTACCTTGCTTCCCGGGAGCAACGGGACATGTTATTGAGAATTTCTGGCTTCCATCACCGACAACGATAAAGTCTCCAGTCCCCCCTTCAATAATCTGGCATTCTATCGAATGCATCCATGTGCCATCCGAACCACCATCCTCACCAATAGAATGCAGTAGCAGCCCACTGTCCCTTGCTTTGTCAACCCTTGGTTCGTAGGATATTTCACCCCATTTGAATTCTACTGTTATTTTATAGTTTTCAAATTCACCATTTGAGGTTATACAGCCAAACTCTTCGCCAGAAATTCTGATCATACCATTTTTGACCGTAAATACCTTCTTTGGATCGACATTCTTTCCCCTGTCCTTAATAAAGGTGTACCAGCCGTCAAGGTTTTTACCGTTGAACAACTGCAAATCAGATTTTTTGCTGTTCTTCCTTTCCGAACCAGAAGGATCTGTAAATCTGGTAAAGCTGGTTTCTGTTAAAACCAACATTGAAAGGGTCAATATCAGGAAAATAAACATTGGCTTTTTCATAGCTGAATGGTTTTAATTTAATATTAAAGGAAACCTCACAAGGTGATAAAGATATAATTTTAAGGATTATCTACGTTCAGAATACATAAATAGCTACTATGTGCTTCTTATCATTGTATCGCTTCTCCTGCAAGTGAAAACAGCAGGTGAATGCTTACCGATGTTTGTCAGGTTGCAAGGTTGTTAATGACTCTGTTTTATATTACCTTAACAATTACAATCCTTCCCTTTGGCTTTTTTAAAAGCTTCCCTTCCCTCAGACATGGAAAAGTATGCCAATCCAGCAGCACCTATGGCATCTGCATATGCAAAGCCTGTTAGTTCGTAGATAAGGCTTGATAATAGCAAAACCAATGACATATAAACACATACCTTTGTACAGTTAGCATCGGTTATTATTGGATCTGAATCTAACTTCTTCCCGACATTTTTTTTTGCGTTCATTAACCATGCCATGACTGCAATTGAAATTATGGATATTATTACTCCCCAAAGAGTGGTTTCAGGTTTATTATGTTTAACGATATTAAATACAATACCAATAACTAAGCCAGCAGATAAAAGAAAGAATGCAGCGCCTGTTATTTTTAATGCCGTCATCTCAAATTTGCTCTTAGGACTTTTCGGATTTTGCCTGATACGCATTATCATTACCGCAATACCAATACCCGACATTACCTCGATAAAACTATCAGCACCAAAACCAAACAAACTCAGTGTTTCATCTTGAAAACCTAAAATCATTGAAATTATCCCTTCAAAAATGTTGTAGAAAATGGTAAACAGACTTAACTGATAAGCCTTATTATAGAGCTTTTGTTCTGAATTTATCATATTCGAGTTACTGTAATAAAAAGTTAACAAAGATAGCTGCAATGCATCAGGACAATTTATTTTTCATAAAAACTTGCCATTTCAGTCCAAATCCTGGCTCCAAACTAATACCAAACACAATTTGATTTATAAATGTTTGATTTTGTTCAAAATCCGTCCCTCTTTGACCACTTCAAAAGAAGGTCTGAGAACAATTAACATACATTTGGAAACAACGAGGATTTAGTACTGGATTCTGATTAAATGTCCTAAAGATGGCAGCTAGTGCATCTATTTAATGCAATCCTTAGTAAAAAACACATTTGGGCTGCCTTTTGTTTCAATTGTAACTCCATCGGGGGGGAATGGCATAGTCCAGACACATACTTTTCCCAGGCTTGGCATATTGTTTATCCCCAAATAGCAACCACTCAGGTACCCTTCTCCCGGTCCCAGCTTAGAATTTTTTGAAATATCCAGGCTTGTCAGTTGATTACCACTACATATCAACATGTGCAACTTAAGCAGATTAGATACATCAAGGCTTGATAATTGGTTATATTCGCACTGCAAGAATCTTAATTCAGTATTAAATGAAACATCCAGTGTAGTTAATTGGTTCCCTCCACACTTTAAAGTCAATAAAACAGTATTATTCGAAATATCCAGATTGGCCAACTGGGTTCCTTGGCATAACAAATAACTTAAATAAGTATTATTCGAAACATCCAGGTTGGCCAACTGGTTTCCTCCGCATGACAAAGAAACTAAATCAGAATTATGAGAAACGTTAAGGGTGGTTAATTTGTTCCCCATGCAATCCAAATATTCTAATGCAGTGCAATTAGAAACATCAAGAGTGGTTAATTGGTTTAATTCACAATTTAAGTCTGTTAATGCAATGCTATTAGAAAAATCCAGGTTAGTTACCTGGTTACTCCAGCAATCTAAATAAGTTAATTTGGCATTCTTCGTAAGATCGAGGCTGGTTAATTGGTTTGCAGGGCAATCTAAATAAGTTAATTCGGTATTTTTTGTAACATCGAGACTGGATAATTGGTTTCCGTTGCAAACCAATTGAGTTAACTCAGTATTCTTAGTAACATCAAGGCTTGTTAATTGGTTATTAGAACAATTCAGATATGTTAACAAATTATTATTTGAAATGTCAAGCGAGATTAATTGATTGTTATAACAGCTTAAACTATCCAGAGTAGTGCTATGAGAAATATCAAGAACGGCTAATCTATTATTATTACAACCGAGATAAATTAAATTAACAAATGCTTCAATTCCTGTCAGGTCAGCAATGTATTTATCGCTAACATCCAGATTGTATACCCAAGAAGCTTCATCACGACTAATTAAACCGTCCGCATTTCTATCAACTCCCAGTTGAATCAGAGCGTTTAAAAAATTGTTATCAGGGATGTCAACGCTGGGTTCTTCATTCTTCCTGCAATAACATAATAAAATTAAAGCCAAAATAAACATTAATATTTTCAGGATTGCCTTTATGATAAATAGGTTAGGTAGGTAAATATATATGCAAGTTAAGCCCTTTAAAAGTTAAAATCAAATTACTTGGATTTTTTGTACATCCCCCATTTTCTATCCAAAACCTAGCGTAAACATGGCGTAAAAAAAAAGACACTTTTTGTAAGTGCCTGATTTTCAAAGTGATTATGAGCTTCATATGAGGGTTTCCATAGGGTTACATATATTTGTATCTCTTTGTACCAGTTTATTTTGTAACAGAATAATTGTAAAAGATTTCACGGGTTTATACCGATATGGTGGAAATACTGGCACCAAATGCTGACGCTTGCGGTCAGCATCCTGATCCCTGACGCTTGCGGTCAGGGCGTCAGGACTGGCACCAGAATAAAGGTTTTTATTCAGTTTTACATAATGATGGCCAAAATATCTTATTTTGGTGACAGATAGTGGCATTGTTTAAACCTGGCAGCTACCAGTTTACACGAAAATATTTATTGGCTCATTCAGTGTTCACAAAAACATTTACTGGCTCAAATCTGATTGTTTTTATTACCTGCGTTACCAATTGATGTTTATTTTTGCCAGATTTATTTTCAGAAATATGCAAAATCAGGACGATCAGACTTCAGCAGCATTAGCCAGCGATATAGCAGGGAAAACAATATTTTCCATTTTATTATCCATTAGCTTTTCTCACCTTCTTAACGATACCATTCAGTCACTTATCCCTTCCATATATCCGGTAGTTAAGAATTCTTTTCACCTTAACTTCTCGCAAATAGGGATCATTACCCTTGTATTTCAGTTAACAGCCTCTTTGTTTCAGCCGCTTATCGGATTGTATACCGATCGTAAACCGCAACCTTATTCTCTTGCTGTTGGCATGGTTTTTACACTCTCGGGGTTAATCCTTCTTTCTCAGGCAAAAAATTATGCTTTGCTTTTAGTCTCGGTAGCTGTAATCGGAACAGGATCGTCTGTTTTTCATCCTGAAGCATCGAAGGTTGCCTATATGGCTTCGGGCGGCCGCAGGGGACTGGCCCAATCCATTTTCCAGGTAGGTGGCAACCTGGGAGGATCACTGGGGCCCATACTTGCAGCTATGATCATCGTTCCCTTTGGGCAATCGAGTATCCTTTGGTTTTCAATACTTGCGCTGCTTGCGATTATTGTGCTTTTAAATGTTGGCAGCTGGTATACTCATCATATGAACAGAATGCGGAAAAAAGTAACTGCAATAACAAAAGCACATAATTTGTCGAAAGCAAAAATCGCCTGGTCCGTGGTAATTCTGCTGGTCCTTATTTTTTCAAAATATTTCTATATGGCATCCATCACCAGTTATTTTACTTTTTACCTGATACATAAGTTCAATGTATCGATACAAACTTCGCAGGTGCATCTGTTCCTGTTTCTTTTTTCAGTAGCCACCGGAACACTCCTGGGCGGCCCCATTGGTGACCGGGTGGGACGAAAGTATGTAATCTGGTTCTCTATTCTCGGTGTCGCGCCCTTTACTCTGTTGTTGCCTTATGCCAACCTTTTCTGGACCACTGTACTAAGTATAATAATTGGTGTGATACTTGCCTCTGCATTTTCGGCGATCCTGGTTTATGCACAGGAACTTATTCCCGGTAAGATAGGAATGATTTCGGGATTATTCTTTGGTTTTGCCTTTGGCATGGGAGGATTGGGATCGGCTTTGCTCGGAATGCTGGCTGATAAAACCAGCATCGATTATGTTTACCATGTTTGTGCTTTCTTGCCGCTTATTGGTGTACTCACTTTTTTCCTGCCCGATATCGGAATAAAAAGAAAATAAATTTCTGCAGCTCTCTGGTGAAATATGACTGCAAAAGCCGGAGGGCTTGACCACATTTGGCCGGAGAATAAGGCAATAACATAAATAATTTAATAACAAGCACTTAACACCGGCCAAGGATGATCAATTTACTCCGGCCGATTATGGTCAAGGGCATTGGCTTTTACAACTTATACCAAAATCAATTTTTTTTCAATTTGGGAGAAGGATAAATAATCCAAAGATTATTCTGGGATTTGTTTTAATGTCTTTTTCTGAGAGATCATCTTTTGCTAACTTTTTCCTTTACTATCCCAATAAAATGTCCCAGAACCTACCAGATTCACCCAGAAGTGAAAGATGTGACATGATTATTGGTTGTGACCTCTAACTTATTGCATCCTGGAACGAAGAGGAAAATCCGTCCCTCGTTGATCACTTCAAAAGAAGGTCTGAAAAGGCTTAACAAACATTACAAATCAATAAGGATTTGACTCTGGATTTGGGTGGTTATTTTGACCAGTTTTTGTATATCAACATTAAGATGAATAATGATCTTTTGATGATTTCCCGGTGTCATAGTATAAAATTACACAATTTTGGGCAAATTTGTTTTTCTCCCAGTTGCTGGTTACCGATAACCTATAGCCTCGTTCAACCCGTTAACTTTTTCTTGATTTCTATATGAACATCCCTTAACTTTGGTAATTCATTTTTAATTTCCTCCCATGAAAAAGTCAATTATTATCCTATTTATCCTGCTATCAGAACTTTCAGTAAAAATAGTTGCACAGGACAAACCTGTTACTGAAATATGCATTCCTTGTGAAAAACTAATCGAACTTAAGCTCCCTGATGTGAAGATCACTAGTGCTATTACCGTAACCCAAGGACCATCGCACTGCAAGGTAACGGGAGTTATTGGTAAGGAGATCAATTTTGAGCTCCTGCTTTCGCTCGACTGGAACGGGATCTATGTAATGGGCGGTGGAGGAGGTTTTGTAGGATCAGTACAGAATATGGCAGCCGGGAAAGTAAAGGAAGGTTATGCAACATCTGGGACAGATACCGGTCACAAGACAGCAGGTTTAGGATCGGCAAACTGGGCGCTTAATGATATGGAGAGACAAGTGAATTTCGGACATCTTGCTGTTCACCGTACTGCCGAAGTATCGAAAGCAATTATTGGTAACTATTACGGCAAGTGGCCGAAATATTCCTATTTCATGGGATGTTCAAGGGGAGGTGGCCAGGCCATGATGGAGGCCCAGCGTTACCCCGATGATTTTGACGGTATCATCGCAGGAGCTCCCGCATTCGACTGGATAGCCATTGCAGTTGAAGCTATTCAGAATACACAGGCAGTATATCCAACGAAGCTTACCGAATCGATACTTACAAAGGAGCATATTAAGAATCCTCCAGGAAGCAGTACTGAAGCAGTGTGATTTGCTTGATGGAGTAAGGGACAGTATTATAAACAACCCGGTGAATTGTAAGTTTGATTTTGCAACCCTGCCTATGTGTCCGGGTGATGTGCCGGGAAAGGGATGTTTCACCACTGCCCAGGTGAAGGCAATAAAAACGATTTATGATGGTTTTGATGTCGGTAACGGTATTAAATATCCGGGGTTCCCATTTGGTGGTGAGAATGAAGGAGGTGGCTGGATCACATGGATCACAGGACCAAATGAGATGACGAGCAAAGTCGGTTATCCAAGCCTTATAGCATACTTTGGGATAGAGATATTCAAATACCTGATTTTACAGGATCCCAATTGGAATTACCTGGATTATAAATTCCGTGGTTACGAGAAGGAGATGAGGTATGCATCGGCCTATCTCAATGCCACATCTGTTGACTACAGTGGCTTTAAGAATAGAAAGGGGAAAATCATTTTCTACCACGGGTGGAATGACCCGGCGCTATCAGCATTCTCAACCATAGAGCATTACAATGCTGTTAAGGCGGCTGATCCTGCAATCAATGATTACATGAGGCTTTATCTTCTTCCGGGTGTACTGCATTGCGGAGGAGGTGAAGGGCCATCTGATGCTGATCTGCTGCCGATTTTGCGCGACTGGGTAGAGAACGGCAAGCCTCCCGAAAGAGTGGTTGTAACGAAAAAAGCTTTGGGCAAGGAGGTGATGTCGAGGCCGGTCTACCCATATCCCCAGGAAGCAATTTACGACGGGAAGGGGAATCCTTATATGGAAAGCAGTTATAAGTTGAAGTGATAAATACCTTATTTTTATCAAATACCTGGAGTAATGAGAAAAATGTGAGTGTGAGAGTGAGTTATGAGAAAAAAGAGCAAGACTGATCGCTCTCGCTCTTTTATAAGTGGGCCTAGCTGGGATCAGGATCGAGCGTTAAAAAATTGCCCTGTGGGCAATTTTAGCAAAGGGGCCTGCTTGTTACGAGGGCTCGATACCAGCGGAAAAAAATAATCATATGTTTTTGATTTTCTTCAAAATCCGTCCTTCTTTGACCACTTCAAAAGAAGGCCTAAAAAGTATAACATACATGAGTAAACAACAAGGATTTAACTCCTATTTAGAGTGGTTAATTTGATCCGGTCAAATTAGTGCAAGGGTCACTGGTATTTCTTTCGTATTAGTAAATATTAATAAAAAATAACTTTCAAATGATTAAATAATTTTTAAAGAATTTACCCAATTAGTTTCTTCTCATTTATTTGACATCGTGTAACAATTTATAAATTATACTGTCTCTTATAAAAATAAAGTATTATAAATTTTAAAACTGCAAAATGAAAAATACAATAATATTTTCGTTGCTTTTAATTGTATCAATGGGTTTGAAAGGACAGACAACTGATCTGTCAAATAAAATTGATTCACTTTTGGGTACTCAAATAATGAATGAAACCCCAGGAGGAGTAATTGGAGTAGTTAGGGACGGCAAAGTTTTTTACAAGAAAACGTTTGGAATTGCAAACCTTGATTACAGAATCCCGGTTACTGATTCAACTGTTTTTAATCTTGCTTCTGTTTCTAAACAGTTTACCGCCTTCATGGTTCTATTACTTGAAAAAGAAGGGAAACTCAATCTGGATGATACAATACAGAAATATATCCCGGAACTTAAAAGTTATGGACATCCAATTACTATAAGACAGTTGGTTCATCACACTTCAGGTATACCTACCTATGACGTTCTGCATCTTTTTGCAGGTATTCCTTCTGAAATGCCATGGGATGGTGAAGATCAGTTCAACCTGATTCAGTCGTACCACAAGTTGAACTTTAATCCTAATGAAGAATTCATGTATTCAAATGATGGATATTTTCTGCTCGCCCGCATCATTGAGAAGGTGACGGGCAAAACATTTTCACAATCCATGAAAGAAAAAATATTTGAACCTCTGGAGATGAAAAACGCGGTTATAAATGATTCTTCCGGGAAAATTATTTCAAATCGTGCAACAGGTTATAGCAAAAAAGGTGAGATATTTTCAAGAATAAATACTGAAGGCAATTCGACCTGCGGATATTCAAATGTGTATGCTTCAGTAAATGATATGATTAACTGGTTAAGAAACTTTACCAGCAAATCTCTCGGAGGAGATCAATTATTTGACAGGATATTCAATGCAACTGATACTCTCAATAGTGGAGAAACAATAAGTTATACTTATGGTTTTTTTACCTGGAACCCTAATGGACCTAAAAAGGTGTACCATGAAGGTGGAACAGAAGGTTTCAGAGCTTATCTCAGTCATTTCCCCGAAACCGGATTTTCAGTCTTTGTTATGGCTAATGGTGAAACAAATAATCATGTGAACCTTGCAGATAAAATAGTTGATTTGTGCATGAAAAATGGATTAAAGTCAAAGACAACAAAGGAACATAAGGAAATAAAAATCAATAAGGAATTGTTTCAGCTTTACAAAGGAACTTATCTTCTCTCGGATGCAAATGTATTAAGTTTTGATATTGTAAATGATACTTTTAAACTGATTATACCGGATGCTCCACAATTCGTTATGTATCCTGAAAAAGAAAACGAATTCTTCTTGAAAGATTTTGATGCCCAATGTACTTTTGTGAAAGACAGCATTGGAAAAGTTAGTGAAATTGTCTGGCATCAGAACGGTCAAAACTTCAAAGGATCACGAACTACTGTCCCAAAACTTTTGACTCAAAAAGAATTACAAAGTTTCACAGGTAAATATGAAATCCCCGAATTAAATGTAACATATTCTATTTATATAAAAGATAATGAATTAATTATGACTTTGCCCAAAACCTTTAAAGTGTTCAATATATATCCTGGTATTACATTGACACATAGGTCGGGAGATATATTTTATGGAAGACTTGACAAGGTCGAGTTTAAAAGAAATAAAGATGGGAAAGTCACTGGCTTTATTATTGCAGATGTTGGCAGACTAAGAAACATAGAGTTTATAAAAAGAGATTAGTGTTCCTATCATTTTATTATAGAACTGATCTCAAATGTTTGATTTTCTTCAAAATCCTTCCTTCTTTGACCACTTCAAAAGAAGGTGTGATAACACTTAACATACATTTGGAGACTACAAGGATTTAAAATTAGTATTTTCGAAATTCATAGAAGTTTCGTATCTTATTTGAAATCGCTGTATTTGGATTTATGTGCTCGTTGGTCAGGAATAGATTCCGAGACAATTCGTTGCGTTATGCCGGCAGGGATTACTCCCTACCAGGGAAATATTTTGTTACAATCTGCACAGCTGGGACAAAGGAATGGTTCGGTAATGTCATCAACAATAAAATGCATTTATCTGAAATCGGACACATTGCATCTCAGATGTGGTATGAAATACCGGTTCATTTTCCGTTTATCGGTCTGGATGCATTCGTTGTTATGCCAAATCATTTACATGGGATCATCGTTATTAATCGATTTATCGGAACACCGATAGTAGGGGCGTTGCATGCAACGCCCCGACCACTACCTGATGCAAAATTCCTGAAAAACGTAACCATGTCATCTATTTCACCGAAATCAGGTTCATTATCGGTCGTTGTACGTTCGTATAAATCTGCAGTAACAAAACATGTTCACAAATTAGAAAGTGGATTTTCCTGGCAACCAGTTTATTACGATACTATCATCTGTACCACCGGGCAACTTGTCCCGTATCAGAAAATATATTTTGGATAATGCTCAAAACTGGCATTTAATGGTCTGATCTTCTTCAAAATCCGTCCTTCTTTGACCACTTCAAAATACGGTCTGAAAAGACTTAACATGTATAAGTAAACAACAAGGATTTGACTCTAGATTGAGGTGGTCTCGCCGGGACGGCTAAATATTGCCATAACCGGCTGTTATCCCAGCTAAAGGAGCAATGATTTATTCCTTCTTATGATGATCTAAATGAATAAAAAGAAAAATTACTGTTGTTATAAGTAAAAAGCTATTTGCACCAAGGAAATAACTTGCTATATATATAGCATCAAGTCTATGCTTTAGGGTTAATGCAGAAATTACTCCAATTAAAATTAATATTGCTCCAATACCTGCAGAAATATATGAAATCCACTTTAATACTTTCATGGGTTTAAATTTAAAGCTTCTGATTTATGCTTTTATAGAATTTCAGACAAAAATACATACAAGTCCATTAATAAATTAATAACAATGAAAATAAGTAATAAGGTTGAGGAGCTAGTAAACACAGTCCGACTAAAAGGAGTCAGGGGCACTGGTTTTCCTACCAGGCACCAAACGTATAAAACTTACCTTGTTTTCGAGAGAAGTGGTGTAATTTTTATTAAAACTCCATGGAACCATCAAATTTGACATTGGAGACCTCTTCACAATATAAGCTGGACTTATATAGTCCAGAAATGATAGCCTTTCTGGGCTTGCCAAATGATGATTTCTTCAAAAACTGTTTTAATCCTTTATTGGGAAATCCGTTCTTCTTTGACCACTTCAAAATCAGGCTTGATAACACTTAACTTATAAAATAAAACAAAACAACAAGGATTTAACTCTGCATAGGGTGAGCAACTTGACTAGGCTATGTAGGGATTGTTTTACCACGTGCATGAAACATTATACTATAATATGGAGTACCTTTATAATCGCCTGGTAAACTTGAATGGCTAAGTGAAAAGACGCCAACACAAAACAGATGACAATAACAGAGTTAAATCAGAAGCTCATTGAAGCATATACCGTTAGTAATTTGAATAATATATCGCTTACACTTATTAACTTATTTAGAGACCAAAAATATTCTGTACTTCAAAAAATCTCAGAAATAATAAGCGACTACGTTGATATTAAAGTTTCGGATGAAGGAAAAGGTTTTTCCAAATTTATGATGTTGTATCATCCAGATAGAGCTGGTTATCATATTAACGAAATTAACCGGCTCACAGAGCAGAACAATTTCAATGCTTTATTTAAATATTCACATATATTGAAATTGGAACGAATTGAAGAAATAGCTACTTCCCTGCATAATTATGAAGATATCGATTATGCTCCTGTTTACGATTGGGATATAGATACAGATGGTTTCAGTATTGTTGATGATAGTCAGCCAGAAGAATATGTCAAAATAAAAACAAACACAAAACTAATTGGATATTCTTTTTATGATGCCATGAAAATCAGAGAATATGGCAATACAGAAATTGAATATCCCTCATTTTACCTTGAGGATATTGAAGAGTTTGAATTATCTTCCTCTGATATTATCGATCTGGATGGGGTACAATACTGCATTAATGCTAAAATCATCGATGTCTCAGACAACAGGATAACAGACCTCACTCCATTTATCGGCCTTAAGAATCTGGAGGAATTGAACCTCTCGGATAACCAAATTGGATACATAGATGTTTTAAGTTGTCTGAAGAGCCTCAAAAGTGTCCGATTATCTAATAATTATATCGAAGATATTTCACCACTTTTCGAATTGGGAAAGCTGGAATATATTGAACTTTCAGGGAATAAGATTGATATTGAACAAATTAACAAATTAACTGGATTGGGGATCATTGTCGACTTTGATTAAGGATTAAAAAAGCAGCCGACAACAATTGGGTAAAGGTAAATTGCTTACCAAGGTATAAAATCCGTCCTTCTTTGACCACTATAAGAAGGTCTGAAAAAATGTAACATACATGAGTAAATAACAAGGATTTAACTCTGGAATTGGTGGTCAATTTATTGCGGAAAGAAATGGTCATAAGAGTCACCTCTGAAAGCTATTCTCGATTCAGAGATTATCAGACTTATTTTGATCAGGGAAATTCATTTTTTTAATCAAATCTTTAAAACGAGGATCAGACCGCAGAGGGTCGTACATGGGCTCTACTTTAAGAAGATCCAGATAGGCCTCATGTTCCTCATAAGTTTTCTCAAGCCACTCAAATGCCTTGTCTTTTTCGCCAAGACCTATATAAATGAAAACAATATTTGTTGGCCAGACAAATTCTTTCTTTGACAGATCGAGGTAATAATTTAATATCTCTAACGCCTTTTCTCTCTTGCCAGCTATCCCATAAATGTATCCATGTTTCCAATTCCGTGAAGGTCCGGATTCATTCTTTGAACATTCCTCAACTGCCTCATTACGCAATCCCTTCTGCAATAATGCCATTGCAATCCAGGTGTGTGCAGATCCTTCGTTTGGAAAAAGATCAAGAATTTTTCGGTATTCCTCAATAGCACTATCATAATCACGGGCAACATAATAATTCCATCCATAATACAACCAAATATCAACAGATAGTGGATCCAGTTCATGGGCACGTTTAGCTTCTTGAATTCCTTCGTTAAGTCGTCCAACAACAGCCAGAAGCCAGGCATATCTGATGTGGCCGCCTGCATAGTTTGGATTCAGTTCAATAGCACGTTTAAAGCCTTTTTCACTTTCGGTCCAGTCCCAGTCATTTACAGCTCTTGTAAGTGCCAGTTCAGCATGCGCTTCTCCAAGAGTGCTGTCTATCTTAAGCGCATTCATTGCAGCTGATTTCGCCTTGGGCATTACATCTCTTCGGGGTGATAAACCCGTGAAAGCATATTTAGTGTATGAAGCAGCCAACCCAGAATATGCAAGTGCATAATCTTGATCTATTTTCAATGCCTTTTGGTAATACTCAATACTTTTATTTAAATTTTCTCTTCCTCCCAGATCCCAGAAATATCGGCCCTGTAAATAGAGATCATACGCTTCTATATTTTTTGTAGGCACATTTTCAATAAGCTGTTTCTCTTCAAGGGTTATATTAGCTAGCAATTCTGATGCAATAGCTTGTGCAACCTGACTTTGTATTTTGAAAATATCTTTTGTCTCTTTGATCTCCTTCTCAAATGCATCACCCCATAAATGCTTTTCTTTCTTTGCAGCAATCAATTGCACTCGAAGGCGGAATGTATTGCCATATTTCTGTCCGCTACCTTCAACGATATAATTTACACCAAGGTCTTTAGCGATTTTTGGAATGGGTGGTTTAATTGTTCCTCTGTATTGATCGGTAGATGTCCTTGAAAGAACCCTGAAATCCTTTATTTTTTGCAGGTTATTAAGCATCTCATCCATTATACCATTGATGAAATAGGTATTTTCCTGATCGGGGCTGTCATTTACAAACGGCAAGACAGCAATTGATTTTTCAAGTTCTTTTATTTGTTTGCTTCCACCAATGATATTAGAGAAGTACAAAACAGTAAATACGGACGCAATAATTCCTATTGATCCTCCGAGTATGCCAGCCAGCCTTTTTCTTGAGATAGTTATATCCTTTTTTTCATTTTCACTGTTTTTTATTTCCTGCCTGGTCTCTTCAGCTGGTTTTGCTTTGACATCGGTCCTGGACTCCTTATATTTTAAATACCATTTTATGATCGTTGAAAGGTTATTAAGAACTGGTTTTACTTGTTCAGGATCAAAGTCTTTGGGATGTGCACCATAAGCAGACAGACTATTCAAGTGATCCATCGAGGTGATAATATTGGAAGGTACTTTCTCTTCCTTATGTAGTTTATCTATGATCCCTTTAAGTGGTTCAGTCTTTCGTGGTCTTTTCAGCTCACATTCACATAGGTCTGTAATGATAACTTCAAGACATCTCCTTGAATAAAGGAGAATCATGTTCTCATCATAAGCATTAATCAACCGTTCCAGTTCCTTCTCCAGATCGGGTAACTGACCTTTGAGGGATTCATAGAGCCTCTCAAGTTCTTTTATTTCAGAAGACCAGATTGACATTTAGGGAGGGAGGATTTAATTTGATAATTTACTTTTTTTAAGCAAACGGGTATTCTCGGTTTTTAAGAAAAATGGATATGTATATGTAAAATTAAACTTTTCTTAAACCAAAATCAAGTGCTTGACAGATTTAGAAGTACATTGAGTTTGTTGTTAAAGAAAGAATGGTAACTCCCCCCGATCGTCCTTTAAATTTAAACAGATTGTCAAGAAACCATTAAAAACCTATCAAAACCTGTCGCGAATAAAAAACAATCACAATGTGATTTTGTATAAAATCCAGCCTTCTTTGACCACTTCAAAAGACGGTTTGACAAGAATTAACATACAAGATGATAAAGGTTTAATTATTGAAGTAAATTGGCTACCAACCAAACGTGGTCAATACGTCAGGCTTTTACAGTAAAAGTGCCCGGTTTATCATGTTTTTCCGTCAGGGTTCAAACCGGACCAAGCGTCATGAAATCATAAAGTATCGGATTTTGCTGAAATAAATTTGACTTTGTGTTTCTTCAGGTTTAACTTTATAAGAAAATAACCACCTGATACTTGAAATCAAATGTGCAGAAGCTATTCTATATTCACGTTTGCCTTTCTTATTTTGGTGATTTTTTCAGAAAGTTGTTCGATCCAGGTAATCCGTCAGTTAAGTAATCCGTATTCTCTGAACTCACAAGATTCCACTTCCAAAGATGTTAAAGTTCATATGAGGGATGGTTCCCTGTATGTTCTTGATTCTCTTATTACCTATAAAAATATTGATACAATTTACGGGTTTGGATTTTATTATGATCAGTACAGGGATTTAATGGGGTCGAGTTTAGATAACCAAAGAAATACTTCAAATATTCCGTTTAAAATTTCCCTTTCTAATGTTGCCTTAATCGAGGTGAACAAAGTCAAGGGGATAGCCGGGAAAGCTCTTACCGTGGCCCTGGTAGGTGTGCCTTCTGTAATCCTGTCTATATATTGTATATCCAATCCTAAAGCGTGTTTTGGATCGTGTCCCACATTTTATTCCTTTAATGGCGTCGACACTTCATTAATGGCCGAGGGTTTCTCATCCAGTATCTTGAAGGCGTATGAGAAAGATGATGTTGATATGTTATATCATGCCAGAACTACGGGCCATCAGTTTCATCTAAGGATGAAAAATGAAGCTCTTGAAACTCATATAATAAGGTATGCTAATCTTCTTGTACTGCCACGAACCGGAAGTGATCGTGTATTTTCTAACGGATGCGGGGATTTTTTCAGATCTTCAATTGTACTTAGCCCCATGTTTTGTGAGGCTACAGAAGGCAGTTGTCTGAAAGCAGTACAGGAAATGGACAATATGGAAAGATACAGTTTGGCTGATTCTGATAATCTGGCGAAAAGAGAAACAATTGAAGTTACTTTTAAAAATATACCGGGAAAGGACTTAGGTCTTGTCATGGGTTGCAGGCAATCACTTATGACAACATGGCTCTTCTACCAGAGCCTTTCATATCTTGGCAACTCAGCGGGATATTTTGCGGCCAGGATAGAAAGCGGTGACAGGTCGCTTCAAAGGAAAGTTGACAGGGTGTGGGATGTTCTCGGAGGAATTGAGATCTTTATGCTGAACGGGGGTGGAAAATGGGAAAAAGTTGGTCAGGAGGGAGAAATGGGACCCCTTGCCAGTGATGTCCATTTGATTAAGTTGCCCGGAACAAATGATAAAGAGGTCAGGTTAAAGCTACGGTTGACCAAGGGATTATGGCGGCTAAACTATCTGGCTTTGGCTTCACTCGATGAGAAGATTGAACCTGTCCAAATAGAACCTTCCTTAGTCGCTTCCCCGTTGAAGGTTAATAGTGCAGATTCTCTCCTTCTGAACCCGGATAATCCACTTGTAACTCTTCCTGGAGATGAGTACGATATTTACTACGATCTGCCGGAAGGAGCTGATAATTATGAGATATTTCTCAAAACAAAAGGTTATTATCTTGAGTGGATGCGGGATACATGGATTGCCGAGGAGAATCTCAAAAGAGCGGCACTTTTCTTTGGTTTTCCTGGATTATTCATGAAAATTGTCGCAGACGATTTTAAAAAAGTAGAACCATCAATGGAAGAAAGTTTCTGGAACAGTAGATATGTCAGGCAAAATTAGGAATATATTATTAGTATTTATTTGCATTGTAATAGAGTACGGTTGTCAGAATAGGATGATTCCGGCAGGTTATCTTAAGGTACCGAAACAAATAAATAAAAGTATTACAGGCGCTTGGGTTGATGTTTCTGTAATTCCTGATCCTTCCAATGATACAATTACCATGCTCAGCGGAGAACTACTCGCCGTTGAGAATAATACCTTTCATATTCTCACTCCAGGTGCAGGATTGGTATCATTGAATAAAAACAGGATAAGTTCTATAAAGCTTTACCTTTTTTCCAATCCCAATATATCTTTATTAGGTTTATTGGGAGTTATTCCAAATATTTTTGGTGCCATTTCACAAACGGGTTATGCGGGATCTTTCTTACTGCTTGGGATACCGATATTTGTAACTTCTTTGACGATGGCACTCGCTGATTATCATGATAGCAATTCAACACTTCGTTATCCTACAAAAAATTCAATTAGTGAGTTTTCTAAATATGCACGTTTTCCGCAGGGGCTTCCGCCAGATCTTCAGAAAGATAAACTCCATCTTGTAATCAAATAAAGTCAGCCAAGCTTTTACCAGTTTCCACCAAATGCAGGTGTTCGGTTGTTCCGCTAAAATCCATCCTTCTTTGACCACTTCAAAAGAAGGTCTGAAAAGACCTAACATACATAACGAGGCTACAAGGATAATGCTAATGATTGGGGTAGTCAGTTACGTCTAAGGATTATAAGTTTTTTATCGTTTCTGAAAACATCATCATCTGTTGAATCTCATGTTCATTTGATGGATGACCAACTGATTAACAAGAGGATAGATCGTATAAGGAGGAAAGGAGGGCCGAACGGGAGTGCGAAACCAATATAGAAAACCATTTCAACAGGGATAATTGCAAAAGATAGGATGGCTGCACCTTTATCGCCACTCCATAATCCCCAGCCTGCAACACATTCCAGGACGCACACAAAAAGAAATCCGAAAAGTAAGGGTACGGTTGTATGGACGCCAATTTTCTCAAATGGGCCATTACCATAAGTCGGAAAACCCATCATGTATGCAATACCCTTTCCTTTTAATATGCTCCAAATTCCATAGATGCCTGGAATCCCAAACCCCAAGCCTGTTATCCATAAACATAGAGAGGCTATTTTTATCATATTGTTTTTGTTTAAATGTTAATTATCAAACAGCATTACCGTTATCTTAACACTGTCAAACAACTTGAATCTGAATTTGTTCGATTTTCTTCGAAATCCGTCCTTCTTTGACCAATTCAAAAGACGGTCTGAAAACACTTAACATACATTTGGGAACAACAAGGATTTAGCTCTGGATTTGAGTGGTCAATTTATTGCGGCCAATTATGGTCACAATCAATTGCTTTACCACCAGTTTGGTGTGTTCCAAATCAACATTAATAGGCCCCATTAATTTTAACCATTTACTTGACATTCAATTCTTACATTACTATTTTTGTATATTATTAGTTATTTCACAGTATATCTTACTAGTAGTAAATTGAGGCAGTAGAATAAATTGTTTGGTTAGGCAGCCCTAAAGAAAACTATTTTATTATGTCAACAGATAAGAGTTTATTTTTTTATGGGTCAATTTATCACAGACTCTTAGATCCTCAAATCGCCGAAGCTCGTCAAGTAACCATAGACTATATCACCGAGGAATCATCTGTCCTGGACATAGCCTGCGGTACTGGCCAGCTCTGCTTTGCCCTAAGGGGGCAGAAACGATGCCATGTGGTCGGCCTTGACCTATCACTACGAATGCTGGAATTCGCCCGAAAATATGATCCCCTTCAGAATATAACATTTATCCATGGAGACGCCACTAACCTAGAAACCTTCAGTGACCATTCCTTTGATTATGCAACAATGCTAATGTTGATGCACGAGTTGTCAAGGCCTCAACAGGTATGTGTCCTCAAAGAAGCTCTGCGTGTGGCAAGCAAGGGTGTCATCATTGATTCAGTTTCTCCACTTCCAAAGAATGCTGGAGGGATTGGTATTCGAATAGTGGAAAGAACATTTGGTCATGACCACAATCCGAACTTTAAATCTTTCCTTGCTACAGGCGGTATCCGCAGAATACTTGAGGAATCAGGCCTGCCAGTTAAAGTAGAGCACTCCTCTATCTTCTGGCGTAACTGTCGTGAAATTATTGTTGTATCCGCAAAGTAATCGTCTACGATACAAAATCCGTCCTTCTTTGACCACTTCAAAGAGGGTCTGAAAGATGTTTGGGAAGCGATTAAAAGGTAAGAACCTTAGCACCACTCTTCAAATAATCCGTAAGAGGTTTCCCCATTCCCTTCACATCATAACCAAGTTTTTTAAGGTCTTCAGTTACACCGTAGGCATTTGAACAAGCTATACATGCTTCAATTACAACTCCATCTTTTTGCATCGCTTTAACTTTCTCTTGAAGCTTTATGTTTTCAGAAATCAGTTTAGCTGAAGGTCCCCAGACTATTAAGGTTACATCCTTGAACCAATTATTTGTTTTTGCAGCGTGTGTATACATTAATGCAACTCTTTCTGCGACATAGGGATCATCACTTGTCCACACAACAACAAGTTTATCTGGAGTCTGTTCCAGAGTGGCGGCCTGAGGATAAATTCCAGGTGTTAGGGAAAGAAAGATTCCCATGGTGAAAAGAAAAAGACTATTTGGTCTCATTTTGAATATTTGAAAAAATTAGTATGAAAATCAGAGAGTGAAATTATGAATAATAGACGACATCTACTTATTGATTTTCTTCGAAATCCGTCCTTCCTTGACCACATCAAAAGAAGGTCTGAAAAGTTTAACATACATAAGGAAACAATAAGGACTTAACTCTGGATTTGTATTAACTTTCTTATAACCGCATCAAAGTTCATCAGAAGTAATAATAAGATATTATATGGTGGACTTAACTTATTTAATTTTAGATAGAAAAAGTTATAATTTTGTTTATGGAATAATAAAGGATTAAATGAGACGAAGTCTTGTTTTTATTCTATTTTATTTAATGACGTTATCTTCAAATTCTCAGGGGATTAAAAACCAATTAGTCACATCATTCACCTATTCATTTTCATCCTCAACAGATTCTACTCCCGTAAATCGGGGAGTAAATTGTTATGACGTCAATGGAAAAATGACTTCTAACATATTCTTTGAATGGAATTCCGTAAAAAAGCTATGGGGAAACGGCGTAAAGGATGAAATGGCTTATGATTCTTACGGAAATGCTATTCTGTTTGCCCGATACAGGTGGGATTCGGACACTATAGATTGGGTAGGAACTTTTAAAAATGAATATTCATTCGATGCCAGTGGAAACAAAACATCTTATGCCGATTATATTTGGAATCCTCAAAAAGATGATTGGTCTGGGCAATCAAAGATGGAATTCATTTATAATAATAATAAAATGGTGACCTTATGGACTAGTTATGGTTGGGAATCAACTACTAATGCCTGGATCATACAGTCCAAAAGTGAATTTACTTATAATGATAAAGGGAAGCAGATGTTAAGAATGGACTATTTCTGGGATTCCGTTTTGAATGAATGGTTTCTTGGTGCGAAACAAGAATCGTCTTGTGATGCTAATGGTAACCCCATTTTAAGCATTTACTCTCGCATGTATCTTGACACTCATGAATGGTATCCAGATTTGAAAGAAGAATATGTATACGATAGCAACGGGAATAAAACTATGGAATCATTTTATGATTGGGACTACAATACTCAAGAATGGATTTATGATCAAAAACATGAATATGGTTATGATTCAAGTGGAAACGTTTTGTGGTCTATATATTACACTCAAGAAAATGGTACGGGTGAGTTAATTGGATCCGAGAAACGTGAATACACCTACGATTCCTGGAGGAACATTTCTTCAGATATTTGGTACGACTGGGACCCTGTCGGAAATATCTGGATTGCAGCAAGTAAATTTGAACGATCCTGGGATGCAGATAAGAACTTGACTCTAAACCTAAGTTGCGTCTGGGATTCAACTACAAATGACTGGTTTATTCTCAATAAATCGGAATATTTTTATAATGATGCTGGGAAAGAAACTTTAGAAATCAGTTCCTCCTGGGATTATAATACTCATGGAAGTTATCCAAGCTATAAATGGGAATCCTTCTATAATGAAAAAGGAAACCTGATTTTCGAGAGAACCCTTAACTGCAAATCTGGTACAAATACCTGGAATATAGTAGGTAAGACATTTTATAATTACAAGGCTTATTCTCAATCTTCAAAGGCAAAGATTACAGTTTATCCTAATCCGTTCAGTAATGTACTATATATTGGGATGCCCGAGGAAACTGGGTATGATTCATTTGAAATATATGATATGAGCGGCAGAAGAATTTTAATTTCAAGAGAAAATATCATCGATGTTTCTTCCCTTGCAAGAGGATTATATATAATAAGAGTAATGAACAAGAATGGAAATCCAATAGAGACAGTAAAAATTATAAAAAAATAACCAAATAAGAGACACAGTTATTTGAGATGAATTTAAGCTTGTTTTAAAAACTTATACTGATATTTGATCTCAACTTGAGCATGAAACAACTCTTATGGAGGGTCTTGATTATTGTTATTTCAATTGGACCAAAATGGTTTAAATAAGGAGTGTACTAGCTTCTGTACTATTTGCACCATTTGTCCTTGAGAATGGTGTCATATTACATCTACCTTATAGTTAAAATTTTACAGAATTATATCAAATCCTGACACCAAAAAAAGACACTTACAATTGGTCTTGTAAGGGTTTGATTTTGTTTAAAATCCGTCCTTCTTTGACCACTTCAAAAGAAGGTCTGAAAACACTTAACATACATTTGGAAACAACAAGGATTTAACTCCATCTTTTGATGGCCAATTTGAGAAAGCCAAAAATGGTCAAGGTTCTCGACATCCCCACATCGTTAAATAAAATTGCACTGGACCTTTTTAAAGATTAAATTTGATAAAGAATTAATTAGACCTCTGATGTCAGGCATTATTCTAGGATATAATTTTAACCTCTTCCTTAATTACCGCCAGTCGGACAACAAAAGAGACAGAGAAGTGAGTGAGTTTGTTACCGCATTGCTGGATTAGCGTGCTATATTTAAATAATTCAATCAATTTAAAATAAACTAGTTATGGGAAAAAACGAAAATGGATTTGGCTATTTTCTTTTGATTATCATTCTTTTAATAGGCTGTGAGAATTTGTTTTCACAAACAACAGAACACTCAATTTCAAGCAATAAAAAAGTACCTGTAGTTGAATTAAGTGGGAATGGATATCAGCGAGGGTTACAACATGGCAATGCTTTAAAAAATGAAATTGCAGAAGTATTTAAGAAATGGAAAGAGAATATTCAACTCGGTACAAATCTAAATGTTGATTCAGTAATATCAAAGTTTTACAGAGCCACCAATTTTGAGCCTGCAATAAAGAAATGGACACCAGAATTATTTGATGAATTAAGAGGCATTTCTAAGAGTACAGGTCAATCTTTTAAAGATGTATATTGTTTTCAACTTGTTGATGAATTTTGGGTTTATTTAGACAAACTACAAAATCCAGAATACCATCATTGTAGTGGAATGGGCATCGCTGCCACAAATTCTCATCCAGCATACATAGCTCAAAATATGGACTTAGAAAACTTTATGAATGGATATCAAGTATTATTTCATATTTCTTCTTACAACGATGAGCCAGAACAGTATCTTCTTAGTTGTGCAGGCTTAATCGCATTGAATGGAATCAATTCAAATGGCATTGGTGTGTGTGTAAATACTTTAATGCAATTAGAAGCCAGTTCTGATGGACTTCCTGTGGCTTGTGTAATAAGAGGAATTTTATCTAAGCAAGATGGAGCAAGTGCATTGAAATTTCTAAAAACAATCAAACATGCTTCTGGACAAAACTATATCATAGGAGCTGTTGATAGTGTATATGACTTTGAAGCTTCAGCAAATAAGGTTGTACGCTTTTCCCCTGACGCAAACAATCCTTTGTTGGTGTATCACACTATGAACCTGCAATAGTTTTCCGGACATTTTATTAAGCTACTAATTGATTTATTAATATTTCTTTTTTATTCTTTATTGATGTTCTTATTGTTGTATGGATCCTATTTACATTGTACCATGCTTCAATGTACTCGAATACAGATAATTCTGCTTCTTTAAATGTCTTGTAACTATTATGATAAATATGTTCGACTTTCAAGGTTTTAAAGAAGCTTTCTGCAACAGCATTATCCCAGCAATCTCCTTTTCGGCTCATACTTCTTTCTACAAGTCTATAGGATGAGAGCAGGTTTTTAAACTCATTACAAGCATATTGAACACCTCGGTCTGAATGAAAGATCAGCATCTGGGTTATGGGTCGGTTCCTGACGGCCATTATCCATGCGGGAATAGTCGTATTAACCGCCTTTAAAGATCTGCTAAATGCCCATCCAATAACTTTTCTATCATAAAGATCTATTATAACAGTCAAATAAAGCCATCCTTGCGAAGTTTTAATATAAGTGATATCAGACACCCATACTTGCCCTGGTCTGGTCACATTAAAGTCCCTGTTGAGCTTATTTTCGACCACCGGATAATTATGCCTGGAATCAGTTGTAATAATCCACTTCTTACGTATAATGCTCTGTAAGTTTTGCTTCTTCATTAATCGAGCTACTCTTGGTCGTGATACATGTAATCCTTCTTCTAAGAGTGCTATTGTAACCCTGGGGCTGCCATAAGTCTTCTTGCTAGACTCGTATATCTCTTTTATGCGATCTGATAAATTATAGTTCTCTATATCCCGCTTGCCTGGTTTATGCATCAGCCAATTATAATATGAACTCCGACTTACCTTTAATACTTTACACATCTTCTCAATGGGGAATATGGAGTTATTAGCCCTTATGAATTGGAATATTTGCCATCGTTCTTGGAGAAAATGCTTACAGCTTTTTTTAAGATGTCACGTTCTATCTGTGCATCCCGGAGCTCTTTCTTTAATCTTGCGATCTCTTTTTGCTCTTCTGTCAGGATCTTATTACCCTGACCAGGAAAACTTGCTTCAAGATGTTTGGTTGCTTCCCGCCTCCACCGGTAGATCAGATCAGCACGTATATCCAGTTCGGATGCTAATGCAGTGAAGTCTTCACGATTATTACTGAGTTCAATTACCATCTGTTTAAACTCTCGATCAAATGTTCTTCTTTTTTTCATATCAGTTAAATTAAGCATTTTAGCTTAACTTACTGTCCGGATAAAAGTAGCAGTTCCACTAATCATCCCTTAACCAATGATGATATAAAACCTTGGTATATAGAAAGCCTAAAGAAAATATTGTCAGGTGAAGCAAAGATAACAATAGCTTCATTCGTTTTACTTCACTCAAAAACAGGCTTACACTGCCTGATAGTAAATTTTCGGATAATCTTATTAAAGAAACACTTCGCTCAAAAGACAATCAATTAAATCCAATTTGCAGGGTATATAAAAATGGCGAAGCCGTTTTCACTTTTAGCTCCGTTATATTGACATTGGGCAAAAGTCCATCCATACAGCTTACCAAAGCCTCGCCTGACCAATCTGAATATGTTTTGCATAGTTTTAAAATCAAAAAATAAACCTCCTGTCACCTGAAACTAAGTGTAAAATCCGTCCTTCTTTGACCACTTCAAAAGACGGTCTGATAACCCTTAACATATATTTGGAAACAACAAGGATTTAACGAAGGATTCTTATTAACTTCCTATAATCTCATCAAGGTTCTTCACATGTAGTGTTTAGTATTAATGTGGCGAAATGAATTTGTTTGACTTTGGTTTCGTTTTGGTGTAACTTTCATCATAAATTGATTCACAGAAATATAGTATTATCCATTAACAAAAACTTAATCATATGAAAACAATCATTTTAATTTCAGCCATTTTGTTTTTCATCCTCATTGGGTGTAATCCTCAGCAAAGCGAACAACTGACACAGCAGCAAAAGGAGCAAATTACAAAAGAAGTCAAAATAGTAATGGACAGTATTTTTGCAAAATTCGGGAAACTGGATGTAGTTGGGGCATTAGAATATTATTCACCTGAACTGCTTGTTGTTGGAGACAAATCTGTAGTACCTTTTCAACCCATCAGGGAGAATTGGATTGAGGCATTTGGTTCCATGACCACTGTAAAATGGACCCCCGTTCAATGGGAATATACAGTCCTCACTAAAGATCTCGTCATCTCCACCTGGATTGGGAAGATGGAGTTCATGATGAAGTCAGGTGACAAAGGAACATGCGACCCCCAATGTTATACAGATATCTTAAAAAAGGTTAATGGCCAATGGAAGTCAATTTACGAGCATGCTTCTGGCACTCCGGTGATGCAGGCTGCTAAATAAAATCCGTCCTTCTTTGACCACTTCAAAAGAAGGTCTGAAAACTCTTAACATATATTTGGAAACAACAAGGATGTAACTCTGGGTTCTGATTAACTTTCCTATAACCGCATTATAATTCGTCAGATACCGTCCTAAGTTAAAATGTGGCGAAATTAATTTATTTGACTTTGGTTATTTGTTTGTGTAACTTTCATCAACTAATTACCCAAATTATGAAAAACCTCAGTATTCTTTTATTTGCTCTTTTTCTGGTTTCTTGTCATAATTCCAATCCGAAACAAATTGATTATGGATCGAATAACCAGGCAGGGAAATACATTGATATTAACGACATAAAAATGTATTTTGAGACTTATGGAGAAGGCGAACCGCTAATGTTATTTCATGGTAACGGTGGATCAATAGAAAGTTTTGAATTTCAAATTCCTGAATTATCAAAACATTTTAAAGTAATCGCAGTTGATAGTAGAGGACAAGGCAGGTCAACGGATTCGGATAAAGAAATAACATATGCATTAATGGCTTCAGATATGAGTGAACTAATAGATAAACTGAAGCTTGGTAGTGTTTATGTTGCAGGGTGGAGCGATGGTGGAAATATCGGATTGGAATTAGCTTATGCTCATCCAGAAAAAGTAAAAAAGCTATTCGCAGGAGGCACAAATTATTCTCATGAAAACTATCTTGCTCCTTATGACAGTACTTTTATCATGGATAAAAACGATCCACTGGTTGTCGCTTTAAAAACCCTCAGGCAGAATAGAGCAGCAAGGGCATCTGAAAGACTAATCCCAAAACCTGAAATTTCTCCTGCAACACAAAAAAAACTTGAGGATCTCATGGAGAAATATCCAAGTTTTACAATCGAACAGTTAAAACAAATAAATGTACCGATTCTTATTGCAGTTGGAGACCATGACCTGATTGCTCTTGACCATACAGTTAATCTGTTTAAGAGTTTACCTCATGCACAACTCTTAATTGTGCCTGATGCTACACATCGGGTTCTTGTTGAACAACCAGATTTAATGAATAACGAAATAATCAAATTTCTGAATACACCTTACAGGGACATTAATCCATACTTTATGTTTTTAGTTCCCAAATAACCAATGGTTATTAATTTACTGATCGGCAATAAAGTTAATGAGGTAAATGAGTCCGTTACAGTTATTGCGATTCAGTCAGATCATCGGATCATCCTATTTTAGCTCTTATAAGTTAAAATGATATATAATCCCATAAAATCCGTCCTTCTCTGACCACTTCAAAAGACGGTCTGAAAAGACTTAACATACATTTGGAAACAACTAGGATTTAACTCCTTTGTGGGTGGTATTGATCTGGCTTATTGTGGGCAAGTACACTGGTTTTTCAAGTTTATCTCTATTTCTTAAAGATTCCGTATCAAATTCTACTTATTAAAGTGCATTGATACTTCTTCTTCCCAAGTAACCATTGTAATTGTTTAAGATTTGTTTGACATTGGTTTAATATTGGTGTACCTTTCATCATATAATTGATTTGTAGCTTCTCTTATCCATTAACTAAAATCCATCCAATGAAAACAAAACTTATTTTTCTGGTTATGCTTATTGCCTGTTATTCATGCGATACAAACAATAATCCAGTGTCTGATGCTCAGAAAGAGAAAATCAAAGGAGAAGTAAAAGAGGTTTTAAATACCTTCATAAAAGGATGTGATGAGTTAAATTTTGATATGGCAATTGAACCATTCCTTGATTCTCCCGATTTTGAATACATTGCCAATGGGAGAACTTATAATTACCAAGAATTAATGGCTATGAGACCTCTTTTTGATAAAATGATAAATCAAAAACTTACAATTGCGGATGAGAAATATAAAGTTCTTAATAATTCTACTGTCCTGTTTACAACAAATTATAAGTGGTTACAGAATTATAAGGATGGTCATTCTATACTCGAAGACCCAGCCTCATTTATGTTTATGTTTAAAAAAATCAATAACAAGTGGAGAATAATTTATTGGGTTGATTCTTATGTTGAGAAAAATGTTGCCAGCGAAAGTTCTAAAGAACTTAATCAGGTTGAATTGTTTAAGCAAATTTTAGGCACGTGGAAGGGTGAATATGACAACAAAGATTCAACTATCGTTTTGGAAATGAAATCTTTTGGAAATGGCGCACTGGACGTAAATCAAAAGGGATTCTTTAAAGACAAGATTTTCTTTGAGCAGAAATTTGTTTCGGGGTATGACAAAAAAAGTGATAAATTTATAGGTGCTATGATTAGCAAAGATAATCCAGAGATTATCCTTTTTGCATTTTGGTTCACATCTAAAACTACATATCAAAGAATTCCATTTGAGTTCATTTCCAATCCAGAACAGGCTACTTCAAAAGCGATATATGAATTAACATCTCCCGATTCGATGGATACAACTTTTATAAACAAAAATAAACCTGATAAAACTTATAAATGGGTTCGGATAAAAAAGTGATTCGTAATCCAATTCCATCCATTATTCATTTGAAAACATTTTGTTTCACTACAATGATTGCTGTATTCCTGTTGTTCTGTTCATTTGGAATACAGGCACAAACCAATGACCCAAAACTTAACCAGATGGAGTTGATGAAGCAGTTTTTGGGCAGTTGGAACTGTGATGTGGCTAAAGACACAATTTGTTGCTGGGATATAAAATCTTTTGGGACGGGAGTTGATGGTTATTTTAAATATGTCACAAAAGGGAAAATTGTTACAGAAGGGAAAGAACTTTGGGGATATGACAAAACAACTGATAAATTCATTCTTTCTGAAATGATTAAAGGGGTGGACATTGCGCTTTATGTAACTTGGTTCTCATCAAAAAATAAATGCGTTATGTTCCCATATAGTGATATTTCGAATTCAGGAAGTGCAACTTCAAAGTGGGAAGTCGAATTTACTTCACCTGATGTACTGGTGGAAACTACCTTTGTAAATAACAACCCTGTTAAAATTGATACATATACACGGGTAAAATAAGTATTATAATCTAAATCCAATCAAATGAAAACACTTTGTTTAACCACCTTGATTGCTTTCTTCTTTTTTTTCTGTACAAATGGAATGCAGGCACAAACCACACAGAAAGAAGCCCCCAAAGCAGGATCTGAATATAATGTCCTGGATGCATGGTCAGGAACCTGGAACGTTCAGGGAGAAGCACGAGACAGTATGTCTGCATCCTGGTATCATGTAGACTGGACTCTTACAGGCAAAAGGATTTTAAATGGTTATGCACTTGAAATTATACACCAGTGGAAAACCAAAGACTTTACACAAAATGGAGTTGAGATAACAGGCTATGATCCAATAAAAAAAATATGTATGACACATATTTTTTATGATGATGGAACCTGGTTCAACTCAACACCAACATTTACAGATAGGAGAACTTGCATAGAAGATGGAGCAACGTATTATCCAAATGGGAAGATTGAAGTTTCACGATGGATATGGAATTTTAGTGATGACTGGATGTCATTTGTTGTAATAGGTGAAAATTTGAAGGAAAATAACTGGTGGAAAGCATTTGAAGGGAAAGGGACTAAAATCAATTAAAACAATTAAAAGTATGTGCAAAATGAAAACATCAAAATTAAAATTCGTTAATGCCATTATTCTAACTTCATCGCTTTTCGTCGCCATTGGTTGCCAAAATGCGGCTGAAAAAGCTGAGTTAGATAAGTTTAAAGCATTGGCCCAAATTCAAGAACAAAATAAAGAAATTGTTCGTGAAGTAATCAATGCCATCGACAGCGGGGATCTCGACAAACTAGGAAATCTTTTATCTGATGACTTTGCCCTTTACTCTCCTGGTTCACCGCAACCTTGGCGGAAGGAGGCTTTATACCAAGCCAGGAATACACATTTTGCTGCATTTCCAGATTGGATTCACAAAATTGAAATCATGGTTGCCGAAGGTGATAAAGTCGCAGTGAAATTAACTCAATACGGAACCCACAAGGCCAAGTATAAGGGAATCGAGCCGACCAATAAATATGTTACAGTCCCTGCAACACATATTATGATGATTGTTAATGGAAAAGTTAAAGAGTGGTGGGCCTTGGAGGATAATTTAGGGCTTATGACTCAACTTGGCATGGAGCTGAAACCTAAAGAAAACAAGAAATAGGAAATTCCATTGAAAATATCACAAACAGCAGATAACTGACATGGACAAAGAAAATAAACCTGTCACTTATCTTATCGAATTATTTATCTCATAATATTTGTTTCCATTATTTCCCGCATCTATGTTTATCAGATGATGCTCTTGTAGGAGGTGGAACATTTCCCTCTCATTTTTTCGGCTTAAAACACCCCATTTTCATCCAAATCCTGGCACCAAACTGGCACCAAACAAAAAACACCTACAATTGGTCTTGTAAGTGTCTGATTTGGTTCAAACTTGAAACTTGACTAAATATTTGTTGAATTTAATGGCATTTTTGAAAAACTATTTTTAAAATAGAAATAAAAAGGAATTCCCATTATTGTCAGTGAAAGTCCTATTAAGGATTGTTCTGGATAATTCCAGATTTGAATAATTGTCAGGGCAATGGCACAAACAACGAAAATAATTGGAGCAAATGGATATCCAAAAACCTTTTCTTTGATAGTTCCATTAATTTTTAGTTTAATAAGTGCCACTCCTAACATGCCATAAAATATATATCCAATAAAGATGACCAGGTCTGTCAGCTGATTAAAAGATCCTGAAAAAATTAGAATGCAAGTCCAGACCATGGAATAAATTAGTGCATTTACTGGAGTTTTAAAACGACTGTTTACTCTTGACGCACTTCTGAAAAAGAATCCTTCCTGAGCCATTCTGAAATATTTTCTGGGCAAGCTTATTATATTACTGTTAATTGCACCCAGAGTGCAGACCATAACAAGTATTAATACAAAATTTATTCCAGCTTTTCCTAATAAAACTTCGGCCACTCTTAATGCAGCAACATCATTATCGTTGAGTAAAGCTATTGCAGGAAGAGATAATACATGAATAAAGATAAAATTTATAAGAATATAGATAATTATAGTTAATCCAATCCCAAATGACAAAGCAAGAGGCATATTCCTTTTTGGATTAATGACCTCCCCAGTGACATTGGCAGCATAAGTCCAACCTTCATACGCCCATAGAGCGGCGATTAAAAGGAAGAAAAAATTACTAATAAAAGAAAACCCATTGTCTGTGGTAGCTTCAAAAACTATTTCTGGTGTTGTACTATAACTTTGACCTGGTAAAATAAATCCTAATAAAATTATTAATAAGATCCCCAAAATCTTTACTGAAGTTATTATGTTATTGGTCATACCGCTTTCCTTCGTACCAATCGCATTGATTAATGTAAGGAAGACAACCGTTATTATGGCAACTATTTTGATCCCAAAATCCCTGAAAGGGAAAATCTGACTCCCAATTGAAAATGCTTCCAACGAATGTAATGGATTCGGTATCGGGATTACATGATTGACTGAGTCAGCAAATAAAAATGCGATTGCGGCACTCGCTCCCGTCCCGATAATCATGAAATCAGCCCAGCCCGAAATAAATGAGAAAAATTTTCCAAAAGCGATTTTAAAATATTCATAGGTCCCACCTGATTCTTCAGTGAGTGATGCAAGTCCACCAACAGTAAATGCCCCTAAAATACTTATAACACCTCCAATAAGCCAAGCCATAAGTATCCAGTATTCGTTAAGGTTGGTCTTGGCCATGGGAATTATCTTTTGAAATATTCCGCTTCCTACGAGCATTCCGACCACAAGAAGTGTTACAGTTATTAAGCCAAATTCTCTTACTAAAGTCTTTGGTTCAGCATCATTTTTTTCCACAGAATCGAGTCTATTTAATAAAGTTAAAAGATCTTCTATTGGCTAGTTTTTCTACTACAATCACTACAAATATAAAATCAGGTATTCTTAAGCAATTTAAACAATAATTGCCGACTTCACTGAACTTATTATTTGTTATTTTAAGTATTGATTATGACAGGAATGGACACTCTAAAGGAAGTCCATTTTTCATTGAAAAATTCCAAATCCTGGCACCAAACTGGCACCAAAAAAAAAGTTACAATTTTTGAGGTTGTGTTTTATTACATTTTTCAAACCAGGTGTCTCTTGGAAAAGGCCCTACCTGAACCAAGTTTGAGATATCTTTCAAAAGCGTATGCTTTATATTTATCGGTAAATGCTATATAGGTAATAATTTCTGCAGGCAAAATATTTTTGGTGGCCAGGACCTGCCCCAGATTATGTCGTTTTATCCTGTCTTCCAGGTTATTAGTACATCCTGTGTAAATACTTCCGTCTTTGCATTTCAATATATAGACATACCAATATTGTTGCGAAAGTGGGCTTTGCCCGCCGTAGCCCGCCATGTTTTTAGTATTAGTGAAACAACGAGACTGTACAAATATAAATAAAAAAACCCGCCGTCGATAAATCTAAAGCTATGGCGGGCGAAGGTTTAGTGGGCTTTGCCCGCCGAAGCCCGACTGAGCTTTAGCGGTAGAGATCCTTTATGAAAAGCGAAGCCCGCCGTACTGGCTAAAGCTATGGCGGGCGAAGGTGGGCCCAGCTGGGATCGAACCAGCGACCCCCTGATTATGAGTCAGGTGCTCTAACCATCTGAGCTATGGGCCCCAAAAATAATCAAGAACAAAGGCCTTCCTGGTGTTAAGTCAGGTGCTCTAATCCCGAAAATCACAAAATTTCGAAGAAATTTTGACTGATTTTCGAGGATCCTCGAAAAACATGGCAATCACAGATTGCTTGTTTTTCGGGACCATCTGAGCTATGGGCCCAAAAATCTTTCGGTGCTGGTTGTCAATACATTTAAATTCAGCTAACTGGCAACTAGCAACAAGTAATTAGTAATAACTTCTTAAAACGGATTGCAATATTAATTATTTGTTGGAAATAATCCAAAAAACATTCCCTTAAATCTCCTTCATGTACGGGTACTTGAAATCTGTTGCCGGTATTAATGTTTCTTTAATAGTCCTCGGACTAACCCAGCGAAGGAGATTAAGATGGCTTCCTGCCTTGTCGTTTGTACCGGATGCTCTTGCCCCTCCAAAGGGTTGTTGCCCGACCATCGCTCCTGTCGGCTTGTCGTTTATATAAAAGTTCCCTGCCGAATAACGCAGTGCCCGACATGCTTTCATCATGGCATATTTATCATTGCTGAAGATCGATCCTGTCAAACCGTACGGGGAAGTTTCATCACATAACTTCAGGGTTTCTTCATACTGCCCGTCATCATAGACAAATATCGTTATAAAAGGACCAAAAATTTCTTCCTCCATTGTAACAAAATGTGGGTCTTCAGTGACAATAATCGTTGGTTCAATAAAATAACCCTTTGATTTATCCCCACTTCCCCCGGCAATAAAATCTATGCCCGGTGACCCTTTTGCTTTGTCGATGTATGACATTATTCTGTCAAAGGAGGATTCATCAATGACAGCATTTATGAAATTGCCGAAATCTGTTACATCACCTGTTTTTATTTCAGAAATCATCCTGAGTATATTTTTTCGGGTTTCATCCCATATTGAGTGTGGGATATACGCCCTGGAAGCAGCAGAACATTTCTGGCCCTGATATTCAAATGAGCCGCGGATTATTGCCGTAGCCAGAGCCTGAGGGTCTGTCGAATTGTGAGCAAAAATGAAGTCTTTACCTCCGGTCTCTCCGACTATTTTCGGATATGATCTGAACAAATGAATATTTCCGGAAACCTGATTCCATATTGTATTAAAGGTTGAATTTGAGCCTGTGAAATGCAATCCGGCAAGTTCTCTGTGTTTTAATACAACCTCACTAATCAATGCTCCTGAACCAGGGATAAAGTTCATAACTCCAGCGGGAAGTCCTGCTTCTTCAAAAATTTTCATCAGGTAGTAGTTTGACAGAAGTGATGTTGTTGCCGGTTTCCAGACTGTAGTATTGCCCATCAGGACGACACTTGAATTGAGATTGGAAGCTATTGCTGTAAAGTTGAAAGGAGTGATCGTGAAAACAAATCCCTCAAGCGGCCTGTATTCAATCCGGTTTATAGTCTCACTTTCGGATTTTGGCTGCTCCATGTATATCATTGATGCAAAATAATTATTGAACCGAAGGTAGTCCGTCACCTCGCAGGCGGAATCAATTTCTGCCTGAAATACATTTTTCCCCTGCCCGAGCATTGTGGCGGCATTCAGCTGAAATCTGTATTTTTTCGATATAAGTTCCGCTGCCTTTGCCATTATGGCAGCTCTTTCCATCCAGGCCAGACTCATCCATTCACATTTTGCAGCAAGCGCGGCATCAATGGCCATTTTAACCTCTTTTTCGGTGGCCATATGATAGGTGGCAAGAACATGTTGGTGATCAGACGGTTTGGTAATATTTCCTGTTTTACCGGTTCTTATTTCTTTGCCGCCGATAATCAGAGGGATATCAATTACTTTATTGCTTTGTACTGCCAGTTCTTTTTCAAGTTGTATCCTTTCATAGCTTCCCGGCAGATAATTCATTACCGGTTCATTTTTCGGCTCCACGAAATTAAAAATCGCATTGTTCATATAAATATCTTATTAATAATGTGTTGTATTTATTAGTTATTAAAGATGTTATATATGAAACAAATTTGACCATGCATTTGTTCCGGGCTGATTAGTTAGATGATACTAATGGATCTATATCTAAACAACTTTCATATTCACGGGATCCCAGTTTATGATCTTTTTCTGATGCTTGAATGTTCCTATAAAATTATAAAAATCACAATAAATCAGCTTATTTCCCTTTAGCTTATCTTTGCCGCTGAAATTTAATTGTTAGTGTCGATATGATTTTTTAATGAAGATCAAATTGCCATATTATAATTTCGCTCTCGTTCTGCTGGTTATGTTTCTTCAGGGGTGCCATAAGGAGAACTATGATACTATAGATCCTGAAAAAGAAGTTTTCAATTTCATCGTTACCGAACCACAGCGGCAATATATTAATGCAAGCCGCGGGGAACAGTACGAAATCACTGACCCGCTTCCTGAATTGCAATTTGCAGGTAACATTTATACAATCGACCGCTTCGAGATCCGGGGCGACAATACCCTTAATTTCACCCGCAAGGGATTTGGCGTTAATATGGATAAAAAAATCACTCTCATTAACCCTGAAGAACAGACAGAAAGGAAGTATGAAGAATTCAAGCTGCTGGCAATGGTTTATGATTACACATACATAGAAAACAGTACGGCTGTGGGCTTGTTCAAAGAAGTTGATCTTTGGCCTGTTTACAGTTTTTTCACTGAGGTCCGGTTAAATAATCATACTCAGGGATTATATCATTTTATTGAAGATCCTTTTGAATATTTCATCGAACAAAAAAATGCTTCATTTGTGGTGCGCCGCGGGTATGATCATGTGATAAAGGCCTGTTCCGTCAGCCCGGATAACCAGCAGAACATGGAGGGATATATTGCCCGCTTCAGAAGGATATACTCAAATCTTCCATTATATTCCGGCCGGCAAATGTACGATACTCTTTCGTCCTATATTGATCTTGGAACAGTATTTTACAAAGCTGAGCATCGACATGCTTATAAAAAATGGTGATTATACTGATGAAAGTCATTTTTTATACAAAAACTAAAAATGAGGAAGAAGTACTTGGGGTATTTCCATGGGATTATGATGATATTTTTTCTGATCAGCCGCATGAAATAGGAAATCCATGGGCACCGGGAACTAGTCTTTGGCAAAAGGGAGTATTACAGCATGGATGATGTAATTGCGGATGTGGGATCGAAATTGCTTTATTCAATAGAAGATGACCTGGATTATAAAATCGCCAGGGACAGCTTTCTTTATCAGGAATACCTTAAAACCCTGCGGAGCGTTATTGAAAAAATCGATCTGGCTGTCATTGACAAAATATTTGATTACACTAATGAACACATCGGGGCGTTTTATGATAATGATTCTTTATTGAACAGTCGAAATACGATGTTGACGAAACAAATTATAATCTCTTTGTAAGTAACCTTGCAGATAAAAGGCAAATGCTCAAGGACAGAAGAAACTGGATATTGGGGGAACTTGATAAACAGAAAAACCGTTAGATATGAAGCTTGAAAATCTGTTGTTCTGTTTAATATTGATATTTCTTTTTACAAGGCTGCAAAAAGAAGGACGATAATAAAACAACCGAACCTCCCGAGGGATCCATCAGTCTGTCGGAGCTGGAAACAAAACAGGATTATTATCTGCCTTTTGCACTTATAAATGATGGTACGCAAATTAAGTCGGCAATACTGAATAATAAGACAATTGATTTATCATACGGAGAATTCTTTGAATTCAAGGAAACCGGATTTTATGAGCTGATCCTGATATACAAGGATTCGCAGCAGGAAAATGACACTATCCTGTTTACAACCAAAACTGAAGAGAGGGAAGATTCCGAATGGGGGATCAGGACCTGGGTGCCGGATCCATTTGTCCCGGTGCCGATGGGTTCAGAAGCTGTTGAAATGTATTACCCGCAAAGGTATACTGACTCAATTAAATTGCCTTTTATATTTTATGTAAAGGAATCCGGAAAACTAAAAGAGATTTACTGTGAAGGTGAATGCCTGGCATCTGGAGATACTTTCAATATCAAAATGGGTGCAGGTTCTGTGAATATTGCTGCATCAGCAATTTCAAACAGGGTTAATTTCAGGGTCGGCGGAAAACAATTCAGTGCATCTCCTGTAAAGGTTACCAATACTGATATGGAATTGAAGGGTATAATTAACTCTGCAGTCGAAATTCCGGCAAACAGTCTTGTAAGGATCACCGGGAACCTTAATATTTTATCGACAGGATCCCTGACTGTACACGAAGGAGCCGTAATACTGGTTGATGAGGGTTTGGATATTAATTTAAGCGGTCCGGCAGTTTTCAAAGGAACTGCAAAAAATCCTGTATTTGTTACATGCAGCAGGAAAAACAAATTCTGGGGAGGATTTATCACCAGAGTCTCAGGCGGTACAATTGAAGCAGAATATACAATTTTCTGCCAGAGCGGATACCACGATTCAGATGGCTATGACTGGGGCCATTCAGGAAGACAGGCATTGTTCTATACAGAAAACAGCACCCTTACCCTGAATCATTGTTTCATGCTTGATCATATCGGGCAGATCTTTTATCCCCAGAACGCCACACTGATTTTCGATAACATTCTTGTACAACGTGCTCAAACCGGTGGTCAGATAAACTATTCTGATCTTACAATTCGGAATTCTGTCTTTACAGATTTCCCTGATGATTCCTATGTTTTCCGGGATGAAGACAACGATGCCCTGTATCTCAGTGCATCGGATGCAGAGATCGAGAATACAATTTTTATGTTTGCCAAAGACGACGGTCTGGATTCAGGAAACGAGGAAGGTGGTGAGATCAACCTTACAAACTGCAGGTTTGAAGCCTGCTTTCATGAAGGAGCCGCACTGTCGAGCGGTAACTCAGCCGTTAAAAATCACACCTTCACAGAGTGTGTTTTCACCAACTGCGGACAGGGTCTGGAGCTTGGATTCAGCTCGCCGAACCATACTGTAGTGGCTGATAAATGTTTGTTTTTATATAACGGAGTCGGCATAAGGTATGGAGATAATTATGACTGGGCGGAGGTTGATGGCAAAATGCTTATTAAGAATTCATTTTCGTTATACAACGATAAGGATGTTTGGAACATGGTCCGGATGAACTGGAGCCCTAAGCTTCAGAATCTGGTTTTTGAAAATACACGGGTTTCGGAATTATGTCCCCAGTATCCCTCACTGGAACTATACAGGTAACAATTTGCTTTTTTAGAATCCGAAACTGTATCAAAAGTCCCAAGCCCTGAAGGGTCTTAATATATTTATTGATTGATTAAGGTTATCGATACAAATCCCCATCCAGATACTTCAAACCCGTATCACAGATTATTGTAACTATCCTTTTCCCCGATCCGATGATTTTGGCTCTCTGCAATGCTGCCCAGACATTTGCCCCGGAAGTTGTTCCGCCAAATATCCCTTCAAGTTTTGCCAGTTTTCTGGCGGTTTCAATCGCATTCTCATCCGATACTGAAATTATTTCATCTGCCAGATCCATCCTGCAGATGGATGGTACAAATCCGGCTCCGATCCCCTCCAGTTTGTGAGTCCCCGATGTATCACCACCCGAAAGAGACCTCACATTCAGCGGTTCTAAAGGGATGCACCGGATGTTTGGTACTTTGTCTTTGAATACTTCGGCATTTCCTGAAAAACACCCGCCGGTACCAACACCCATAATAAATTCATCAATGGTATTTCCAAGAACATCTAATATCTCTTCGGCCATTTTATGATATGCATTCCGGTTATCGACATTGTTAAACTGGTCAGTCCGGAAAGTATTTGATCTTTTACCCAGTTCTTTTGCTCTCTCAACAAGAGAGTTAATAAGCTTTGCCGTTATCAGTCTGTTCTCACTGGGAATTATATCAAGCTCAGCACCAAAGGCCCTCATTGTCAGAAGTTTTTCCTCTGCAAAGGCATCAGAGGAGACAAAATGCGCATGGTAGCCTTTTTTTGCACATACCATTGCCAGGGAACTTCCCGTACTGCCCCCGGTATACTCAACTACCATTCCGCCGGGTTTGAGTTCACCCCTTCGCTCAGCTCCTTCAATCATTGAAAGTGCCATCCTGTCTTTCATACTTCCGGTAGGGTTTGCTCCTTCATATTTTACGTAGATCTCGGCACAACCAGGTTCTGGCAATCTTTCCAGCTTGATTAACGGGGTGTTTCCAATGGCTTTCATTTTCGTACAGCTTATTTCTTAACTAAGTTAAATGAAAAACTATTATCGTATCCGGATAATTTTTTAGAAATTTATGACCTTTAAATATTTTGATTATTCTTGTTTCTAATTATTCATCACTAAACAGTTCCAGCCATGAAAAACAATAATCGCCGCGAATTCCTTAAAAAAAGCCTCCTTGGCATTTCAGGTGCAGCCCTGATTCCGGGTACTATAAAAGCCAACTCCGCTTTCACTTCCTTAAATTCACTGCCTGAATTACCGGTCCGGACATTAGGCAGAACAGGTATCAAAACACCGCTTATCAGTTTTGGAACCTCAGGTGCACTGGATACCGGTTTTATCAGATCAGCCTATGAAGCCGGCATAAAAATGTTTTTTTCAGCCACATATTATGGTGAAGGAAATAATGAAAAGATCGTCGGAGAGGGTCTTAAAGGGCTCCCGCGCGATACTTTTGTTGTCGGTACCGCTGTTCCGCCGGATGGATTTGATAACCGGACAGGAACTTTTTCCAAATCTTTCGACCCGGATGCATATATTAAAAAAGCTGAAGGAAGTCTGAAACGCTTTGGCCTGGATTATGTTGACTTTTTTCTTTTCCCCTTTGCCGGTAAAAGGCAAACTGTCCTTGATGCTGGTGTACTTAAAGCACTGGATCAGCTGAAAAAACAGGGCAAGACACGTTTTGTCGGTATTGCATCTCACAGCGATACTGAAGAGGCTTTAAAAGCAGCTGTTGACGCAGGCGTATATGATGTCGCAATGATTTCGTATAATTACAAGATCAAGAATATAGAGTCCCTGAATTCAGCCATTGCCACTGCTGCAAAAGCAGGTATCGGAATAGTTGGAATGAAGACAACTGCCGGTGTTTACGGCAATAAATCCGGTCCGCAGCTTAATTCTGATGCTATTTTAAAATGGGTGTTGCAGAATGAAAATATTGCATCAATCGTTTCAGGAATGACATCATTGGAACAGCTTCAGAAAAACCTCGCAATGATCCGGAACCTGAAGATGACGGAACAGGAGCTTAAAGACCTTAATCTGGCATCGTTTGATTCTGAAACAGGACTCTATTGCCAGCAATGTAAGCAATGCCTGCCACAATGTCCGCATAATCTTGATATTCCAACTATTATGCGGAGCTATATGTATGCATACGGGTACAAAAATCCAACTCAGGCATACCATAACATGGCGACCGTTGATCTTTCAGGCAATCCTTGTGAAAAATGCGAATCATGCAGTGTAAATTGCAGCTCCGGATTTGATGTTAAAAATAAAATCATAGATATTGCACGGCTACAGAATGTCCCGAAAGAATTTCTGAAAGCATAATTAACAGTTGCGGGTTCCGGGTTGCTTGTTGCTTGTTGGTTCTTAATTAAAAAGATAAGTTTACAACTCCTGTCATCTTCTGTTTCTGACCCGCTATAAACATTAAGCTTTATTAAAACCTTTTTTGAATCTATGTCAGGAAAGGTTTTAATATCTTTAATATATGACTTGTTATAGGCTTCAAGACAGAACTTCCCGATTATCCCGTTCCAGTTCGTCTGGGTATGCTCTGTCCATGAATGTGAACCGGTGATTCCACGCGGGATCGATCCGTTTCCATTATTAACAAGAATTGTAATAGTGTGTTTCCCCGGAGTCAGAAAGCCCGATAATTCATAAACCTGCTGCGTCAGAATATCGCTGTTTTCTCCGGCAGGTGTTGAATCGACCCAAACTTTTGTTGGTTTGGTTCTCTCCATTATCAGCCTGATATTTTTACTATCCCATTTTTCAGGAATATTAATCTCTTTCTGGTACCATGCCATCCCTGAATACATAAATTCGCGGGAAAGTCTCATTGTTTCATTAGTATTGGTATTGACTATCCCTTTCTTATTTTCATCCATTGTGCCAGGCAATTTTACCGAATCATTCAGAGTTATGGTATACCATTGTTTATCAATTCCAATACCCGAAGTATCCATGGCAAACCGCCATGTTCCGTCCAAAAGAATTGTCTCCCTGACGGGTTCAAATGATTTACATTACAGGATGTTAAAATAAGCATCAGACCTGCAATCAGGGGAAAGAGATTTCGAAACATAGCATGAGGTATTTAGTTATTTCTTAAATCAGTCCCATTGCCTTAAGCCACTTTATGCACAAGGCTGGCCATGACGATTCTGTTCCGCCATTGGGAGAAAGACCATAACCATGGCCTCCTTTCTGAAATATATGGAGCTCCACCGGAATATTGTTTTTCTGCAGTCCTGTGAAATAACCGATGCTGTTCATCACAGGGACAGCCTTGTCATCAGCAGAGTGAACAAGAAACGCCGGAGGTGTATCGGCAGTGATCTGTAATTCATTTGAAAATCGTTGTACTTGCTTTATATCAGGTTTAAGGCCAATAAGATTATTCCGCGTACCCCTGTGTGTAATTAGCTGTATCGAACGAAACGACCGGGTATATAAGCAGAGAAAAATTGGGACGGGCGCTGGTGTTGTCTTTCACATCATATACTTTCTCGGCATAATGAGTCGATAACGTTGAGGCAAGATGCCCGCCTGCAGAAAAACCTATAACACCTACCCTGTCCGGATTAATTTTCCACGAAACGGCATTTCTGCGGATAACCCGCATTGCTTCCTGGGCATCTTGCAGAGGACCTATTGATTTATCAATCATGATCTGATCCGAAGGAAGGCGGTACTTCAGTATAATTCCGGCTATTCCGTTATCATTCAGCCACTTTGCAATGGCATTGCCTTCGTGATCAAATGCCAGGACTCCATATCCTCCACCGGGACAGATTAAAACTGCCGTTCCGTTTGCCTTTTCCGGTGCCGGCAGGAATACCGTAAGATCAGGAGTAACCACCTTCTCACACCGTGTTATCCTTCCATCAGTGGTTGTTATCTTTTCAACATATGAAGGATCTGTCTTTGATCCTGGAATTCCATCAGGCCATAATTTTAATGTAAGAGTCTGGGCAAAACCATTCATCATGAAAAGGTTCATTAATAAAAACTAAGACAATTGATAATTTTGTTTTCATTACTCTTTTGTTTTGATTGCGGTTTGCGGATTTGTGATTTCGGATTTTAAAATCCGCAATTGACAATCCGAAATCCAATAATTTTTATTTATTCCTTCCATGGTACCAGGGGTGACTTATAAAAATTTATCCCCATTGCATTAAACCATTTTTCCTGTTTTGCCAGGCGAAATTTATATTCATCCCAGTTTCTCATTGAAGCAGGTGTCCACCCTATTTCGGCATAACCCGGAAGCCTGGGAAATACCATGTATTCAATTTCATCCAGATTTGTTACAGTCTCGCTCCATAGCGGTGCTTCAATCCCAATAATGTTCTCTTTTCCCAAACCGGGAACAAGAGTAGCCGGATCCCAGTTATAACCTTCGTCCACTTCAATATAAGCAGCCCAATGTAGTCCCAATGGAGTGGTTGAATCATATTTCATGTCGAGATAAGCTTTTGTGGCCGGAGACATCAGGACCTTTGCACCCTGGCTCACTGCTTTTTGTGCATTTGATACGTTTTTTGTCCAGTGTTGGGCAACACTGTTCGATTTAAGCGTTGCCAGTGCAATTTCGTCCCATCCCAAAACCTGCTTACCGTGCGAAGTTACAATTTCCTGCACTTTGTTAACAAAAGGAATATAATCTTCTATTTTCGTTGAATGTGATTCATCCCCTCCGATATGAATATATGGTCCAGGAGTAATTGCAGACAATTCCCTTAAAACATCATCAATAAATTTGTATGTAATCTCTTTGTCTGTGCAAAATGTACTGAATCCGACATCTGTACCTGTGTATAATTCCGTTGCTTTTCCATTGCAGTTCAGTTCTGCATATGAAGCAAGTGCAGCATTGGTATGACCAGGCATATCAATTTCCGGCACAATAGTCATATATCGTTCCTTTGCATAATGCACAATATCAGAGTATTGCTCTTGTGTATAATAACCTCCCTTACCTCCTCCAACCTCGGTACTACCGCCATGTGCAGCAAGATTTGGCCAGGATTTGATTTCGATCCTCCATCCCTGATCATTTGAAAGACCCAGATGCAAAGAATTCATTTTATAATATGCCAGATATTCAATAACCTGCTTAACATCATCAACACCAAAGAAATGGCGTGAGACATCGAGCATCATTCCTCTGTAAGAATAATCGGGATAATCTGTGATAGTGCCGGTGGCTATTTTGAATACTCCGGGTCTCTTCGAAATTGTATCATTTGTTACAATTTGCCTGATTGTCTGAATACCCCTGAATATCCCGGCCGGCTTACTTGCTTTCAGCTTTATCAGCTGTTTTGTTATGGTCAGCTCATATCCTTCATCTCCGAATTTTTTATCCAGATCGGTTAAAGTAAGGTATATGTTGCCTGACCCGGGCTCAGCAGAGATGGTTTTTACTTTAGCAGACAAACCAGTGGCCATATTAAGCTTGTCGGCAAGGTATTGCCCTATTTGTATCATTTCATCCGCTTCAACAGCGACAAAAATGCTGCTCTTTTTTTTCAGAGTGAAATAATCACCTGTTGCAGTTATTGAAACAGGCTTTGGAATAATGCTTTCTTTCGAGAGATCGGATGGTATTTTTGTTTTGAATGACATTGTAATAACCATTATTGCTGCAATAAATAATGCCGGAATGAGTAGGTTTTTTTTCATATAAATCATCATTTTATTTTTTTAATGGATTCTCAGCTTGTTTGGCGAACTCATCCTGCAGTTCTTTAATGGTGTTATTATTCTTCAGATATTTTATTAATTCCGCAATCTGATCGGACCAGCTCAGGATTAAAAGTTCACCAAGTCTTTTATTGGGTTGTGCAAAATCGCTTGCATAATGATTAGGGTATTTTGCATACCACCAGATCCCGGTGTAGCCAAATGGAACATTGAGCCTTTTCTGATCTGCCCCGGATTGACTGGTTATTGCCTGAGCATCAACAAGATCCGGTCTTATATAAGACATCATAGCTGTTTCTTCTTCGCCAGCGTGGCCGTCCAATTTTGCCTTTTTCAATGATTCAATTTCCTTGCTGTAAGCAGGATTTGTTCTTTCCTGGAACAGCACAACTATATAATCTTTCCGGACCGCAAGCTGAGACTGACAGAAATACTGAAGGAAGCTTGAATTACCTCCGTGCCCGTTCACCAGTACAATCTTCTTCAAGCCGTTCCTTGACAACTCATTGCAGGTTTCTTCAAGCATTTTCCACATTAATTCATTGCTGTATGCAACCGCTCCGGGCTGATGTCTCGCTTCAAAAATCTGTCCGACAAAATAAGGTGGGTAAACAACAGCATACTCTTTTTTTGCGGCCGTAGTTGCAGCCTCTCTTGATTCGAAAAGATCTGTCCCGAGCGGAAGATGAGGACCGTGCTTTTCAATTATACCCATTGGAATTACGCAGACACCACCGGAAAGTTCTACGGCTTTGACAAACTGAGGTGAGGTCAGTTCCTCCATTTTAAAAGGAATGCCGGACTGGGTTACCTGTTGCGATAATAAAACAGCTGCCGGCAGAAAAAGCATAAGGATAATAGCAATTCTTTTCATAATTGTCATTTTTAGTTATTGGATCATGTTTAATTTTCAATTCTGGCAAGACGGTATGGTCTGATTTCTATCTTTTTCCAGACATTCGTGAACAATATACGGTTCATTTTTAAGGCTTTTATCGAGGGCAGCCCTGTCGGGAAATTCATATACTATCATTGAACCGATCATTTTTTCATTATCATCAAGAATGGCTCCTCCCAGAAGAAACTCACCCCTCTTTTTCAGTATAGCGATTTTTTCAAGATGTTCAGAACGAACTTTCATTCTTCTTTCCAAAGCTCCCGGATCGGTTCCGTCAAAGGCAACAAGTAAAAACTGCATTTTGATTCTGTTTTTAAAAGGACTCTATTTGCCAAATTTAATTAATAATCAATTGCCGGCTGTTCTTACCAACGGATTTTAAAGGTCTAAATAAGAAGCTATGCCTGATCAAGCACACCATTCATTGCTTATATTTGTTGCAGGAATAATAAATTAAACATATGATTTAAACAACCAGCAACAAGCAACCAGTAACTAAGAAATCAGATGTTGAACCTCAAATCAATAATTAATCCTTTCCAATTTTTTAAAGATCTTAAAAGAAAAGATCACAAACCTGCTTTCGGCGCTCTTGATATTTTCAAGTATATCGGTCCGGGATTGCTTGTAACTGTTGGATTTACAGATCCCGGAAACTGGGCAGCTAACATTGCTACAGGATCTGCCTATGGATATACGCTACTTTGGATAGTTACTCTCTCAACAATAATGCTGATAATCCTTCAGCATAATGTGGCACATCTTGGCATTGCAACCGGTCTATTGCCTTGCAGAAGCTGCTGCGATATATATCAAACCATAAGATTGCACAAATAATGCTCTCATTTGCAACGTTGGCTTCTGTCTCAACTTCTCTTGCCGAAATTCTTGGCGGAGCAATTGCGCTACAGATGCTTTTTAAGATCCCCATTAAAGCTGGAGCTGTGCTTGTAACATTATTTGTTATAATCATGCTTTTCACAAATTCTTATAGAAAACTAGAAAAATGGATTATCGGATTTGTTTCAATAATCGGACTCTCTTTTCTTTATGAGATTGTTTCTTGTTGATGTTGACTGGCTAAAAGCCGGTGTAGCGTGGATTAAACCGTCAATACCAGAAGGCTCAATGCTCTTGCTTATGAGTGTGCTCGGGGCTGTAGTAATGCCTCATAATCTTTTTCTTCATTCTGAAATAATCCAGAGCCGTCAATGGAACCTGCAGGATGAAAAGATAATCAAGAAGCAACTGAAATATGAGTTTGCTGATACTTTATTCTCAATGATCATCGGATGGGCAATTAATAGTGCTATAATTATTCTGGCCGCCGCAACATTTTTCAATAATAACATTAAGGTAGATGAGCTGCAGCAGGCTAAAAGTCTGCTTGAACCGCTTCTTGGAACAAATGCCGCTGCGATTTTTGCTATTGCATTGTTATTCTCCGGTGTAGCTTCATCAATTACCTCTGCAATGGCCGGAGGGTCTATCGTATCGGGAATATTCATGGAACCGTTTAATATTAAGGATAACCATACCCGAATAGGAATTCTTATTTCTCTTATTGGAGGATTAATTGTAATTTTTTTTATCGGCAATCCTTTTATGGGGCTTATCCTGTCGCAGGTATTCCTGAGTATTCAATTACCATTTACAGTGGCTATTCAGGTATATCTTACCTCATCAAAAAAAGTGATGGGGAAATATGCGAACAGTCGTTTTCTTGTTATTGTTTTATTGATTATCGCAGGAACTGTAATCTTTCTCAATTTAAAACTGTTTTATGACATCCTTTTTTAATAATAATAACTTATTTCTATTTGCATGCCAGAAAAAAAATATCATATCGGTCTGGTCCTCAGCGGTGGAGGAGCAAGAGGATTTGCACATCTGGGTGTTTTAAAGGCACTCAATGATGCAGGTATTTATCCCGACGTAATAGCCGGAACCAGTGCCGGGGCTCTGGTTGGAGTATTGTATGCTGACGGATACACTCCTGACGAGATCCTGAAAATGATGAATGCATCAAGTTCGTTGCATTATGTAAGGCCGACAGTACCCCGTGAAGGGCTTCTTCAGATATCAGGAATTGAACGCATCCTTAAACGAGAATCTGAGGGCAAAAACAGTTTGAAGACTTGAAAATTCCTCTTTTTGTTACAGCCACCGATCTGAATAATGGTGTGGCTGAATATTTTTCTTCAGGTGAATTGCTAAGGCCCGTAATTGCATCAGCAAGCATTCCGGTTCTTTTTAAACCGGTTATAATCAACAAAATTCATTATGTCGATGGCGGAGTGCTTGACAATATGCCGATCAAGCCAATTGAAGGACAATGTGATTTCATAATAGGTTCCTTTGTAAATCCCACAGGTTATGAAAAAACTGTCACAAGTCTGATTCAGATTGCAGAACGCACATTTATGCTGAATATGTCGAAAGATCTTGATCATAAGGCAAAGAAGTTTGATGTTTTCATTGCTCCTCCTGAATTGAAAAATTATAAGATTCTTGATCCGGAAAAAGCTATTGAAGTCTTTGAAATCGGCTATAAAGCGACAAAAAGCAAATTGGAGGATCCGGAAGTAAAGAAGCTCTATCCACCAATTATTGCTACCTTTAGCCTCCCTTTAGGGGGGCAGAGGATCAGGGAATATAGCTTTTTGATCTCAGCTTCCCAAAGTGAATCTTCAGGGGTTTCAAGAATAAGAGGCATATCATCGAATCGGCTGTCGTTCACTACAAACGAAAACGTATCTTCCCCAAGGAATCCTTTTCCGATGTTTTCGTGTCTGTCAACCCTTGTTCCAAATTCTTTTTTTGAATCATTAAGATGCATTCCCTTAAGATATTTAAAGCCTATGATATTGCTGAATTTTTCAAATGTTTCTATGAATCCAGCCTCTGTTTTTACATCGTATCCTGAGGTAAATGCATGACAGGTATCTATACAAACGCCAACTCTCGATTTATCCTCAACCCTCTCAATTATAAAGCTAATCTGTTCGAAAGTGTAGCCCAGGTTTGTTCCCTGCCCTGCAGTATTTTCAATCACTGCTGTAACACCACTTGTTTTCTCCAGTGAAATATTGATTGATTCCGCGATTCTTGTCAAGGCATTCTTCAATACCGATCTGATTAAGATGGCTCCCCGGATGAAAATTAAGCCTGTCGAGTCCCAGTAGTTCGCATCGTTGCATCTCATCAAGAAATGAAGTCCTCGATTTTTCAAGAGGCTCTTTTTCAGGATGTCCGAGATTAATAAGGTAACTGTCGTGAGGAAGAATCTGGAATGGCTTATAATCAAGCTTTTCGCAATTTTCCCTGAAGTCTGTTATGCTGGTTTTTGAAAGCGGACTCGAAAACCATTGTCTCTGATTCTTCGTAAACAATGCAAATGCTTTTGCGCCTATTGCATCAGCATTCAGCGGTGCATTTTGAACTCCGCCTTCAGCACTTACATGAGCTCCGATGTATTTCATAATCAATTATTATATTTAAATTATAAGACTCCTGGCGTCAGGTGTCAGGCTACAGATGTAATCTATTTGAAGTTTTCCTGATGCCTTACGCCTGATGCCTGATGCCTTATTGAAATAACTTGATCCATCCCAGCAATGAGTACATAATTTTTCTTTTGGCAGACCTATTGCCTCAACCAGATCATCAAGCCTCTGATACATCAGGGTGTCGAGATCGAGTGTTTCTGCAATTTTTGCCACCATTTTTTTATATTTTTCTGAATCAGGATCAGAATATTCCCTCAAATCTGCTAGCATCACCCTCAAGCTGATAAACGGCTTTCCTGCCTGCCAGTTCAAGTGGTGTCCTTGATTGTGAAAAATTCAGAAAATCGCAGGGATAAAGAAGCGGCGGACAGGCAATTCTCATATGTACTTCTGCAGCACCTGATTTCCGAAGATCAATCGTATTATCTTTTAACTGTGTTCCTCTTACAATGCTGTCATCAAGAAAAACCATTTTTTTTCCCTCAATAATAGCTTTGTTAGGAATAAGTTTCATTTTGGCGACAAGATCTCTCTGTTCCTGATTCTGTGGCATAAAACTTCTTGGCCAGGTAGGTGTATACTTGACATAGGCTCTTTTATAAGGGATCCTTTTCTCATTGCCATAGCCTACAGCATGGCCAACACCTGAATCAGGAATTCCGCAGACAAAATCAGCATCGACAGTGTCTCTTCTTGCAAGTGCGGCTCCACATCTGTACCGGCATTCATCAACATTTATACCTTCATAATATGAAGGAGGATATCCATAATAAACCCAGAGAAAGGAACATATCTGCATTTTATCGCCTGGTTTTCTTAATTGGGTATAACCATCAGAATCGATATTGCACAATCTCTCCCGGTCCCAGAAAATATTCCATCTCAAATCCTGTATTTGGAAAAGAACAGGTTTCAGACGCAACAGCATAAGCCGCTTTCTTTTTTACCGATCACAACAGGTGTCCGGCCAAGCTTATCCCTGGCTGCAATTATTTCCTTTTCTGTCAGAATAAGTAAGGAGCAGGATCCTTTGATATTTTCAAACACATTTTCAATCCCGGAAACAAAATCATCTTTTTCGCAAATCAGATTTGCAATAACTTCTGTCGGATTAATATTTCCTTCAAAGTTTTCAGTAAAATGGTTTTTGTTATGAAGAAATCTGCTCTCAAGTTCTGCAAGATTAAGCAACCTGCTTACGGTTACAATTGCAAATCGTCCAAGATGAGAACTGAACAAAATCGGCTGCGGATCAGTATCGCTTATAACACCCATTCCTGAATTTCCTGTAAAGCTGCTTAGTTCATCTTCAAATTTATTTCTGAAATATGCATTTTCAAGATTATGAATTGACCGTCGGAATCCTTTTTCGGGAACAATAAAAACCATACCTGCCCTTTTAGTACCCAGATGAGAATGATAATCGGTTCCATAAAAGACATCTTCAACACAACTGGTCTTTGAAATCACACCAAAAAATCCACTCATATAATTGAATATTAATTATTTATAAATAAATGGGGTTCAATGGTAAATTTAATCATTGAAATGGATTTATTAATATATTACAAGGATATTATTAATTTTGCATTATTAATTATTATAAATACAAGCAAATAAATGACAGACACAAACACATTCACTCCGGTAGAACAGCCAAAGAAAAAGAGCGCACCGATTGCCATGATCTTTACTACTGTTATTCTGGCAGCAGCTTTGATCTTTTCTGGTTGTAATGTATTTCGATCAGAAAAACAAAATGGTCGATATGGAAACTGTTCTCACCCAGGAAAAAGATTCTCTTCAAAATGAACTCAGGCTTATGGTCCATGGGTATGATACATTAAAGACAGATAATGACACCCTTATGGCAAATCTGCAGAGGGAGAAAAAAAGAATTGTTCAGCTGTTGTCAATTAATGCATCAAATGTTCAGCTGATAAAAAAATACAGAGCTGAAATCGGAACAATGAGAGAGATAATGAAAGGATACATTGTTCAGATAGATTCGCTTAACACAGCTAAATCAACAGCTTGTTGCTGAAAATACAGGAATCAAGCAACAGATAACCGAAGTTCAGAATACAAATGTCGAGCTGACAAAGGCCAAGGAAGAGCTGACTTCAAAGGTTGCGGTTGCCTCTGTTATTCAGGCAAAGGATATCAATGCTGTTACCCTTAACAAGAAAAGAAAAGAGACAACCAGGATTGACAATATTGATAAGCTGAGGATCTGTTTTACCCTGCGTGAAAATCCGATTGCTACTCCTGGTGAAAAAGAAGTATTCATGAGAGTAATAAGGCCTGATTCACTGGTTATTACAACCAGTCCTGATAACCTGTTCGATTATCAATGGCAATAAACTGGTTTACTCTGCCAGCCGTCTTGTTGATTATATGAATCAGGATATTGAGATGTGCATCTTCCTTGATAACACCGGTGACTTTATCGTCGGTACTTACAGCGTTGAGCTTTATCTTGAAAACAATATTATCGGTCGTACTACATTTGCCCTGGCAAAAAGATAATCAGTTTTCTACCGGCAGCATAAGTTCGGAAATAATATTATCTGATATCATTTTACCCTGGTTCGTAAGGACCAGGGTTTTATTTTCCTGTTTCATCAGGCCGTAATTAATTAATTTACCGGCAGTATTGACAATATAATCATACCCTTCTTTATCAAAGATCCTTTCAACATATTCAAGATCAATGCCCCACATTGTTCTTAGGGAGGTCATGATATATTCATTAAACCGGGTTTTTTTATCAAGCTCTTCCTTCTCAAAAAGAGGAGATCCTGCATTTACTGATTTTATATATTTTTTGACATCCCTGATATTCCATTGACGTGAATAACCGTTAAATGAATGAGCCGAAGGTCCCAGTCCAAGATAATTAACCTGTTTCCAGTAATTTGAATTATGAATTGAAAAGTAACCTGGTTTACCAAAATTTGAAATTTCATAATGAACAAAGCCTGCCGATTGCGCCTTATCTATCAGCAAATTAAACTGGGCACTGCTCTCCTCTTCATCTATTTCAGTCAATAATCCTTTTTCTTTCATTTTTGACGAATACAGTGTTCCGGGTTCAATTGTAAGATGATAAGCAGAAAGATGTTTAATATCGTATGAAAAGGTTTTATCAAGGTTGATCAGCCCAGTCAGCTGTGGTTAAACCCGGGAATTCCGTAAATCAGATCAATTGTCACATTCTCGAAATCCTGCCTTCAGGGTCTCTTCAAGAGCATATGCTGCCTGTGCTGCATTATGCCGTCTGTTTAACAATTTAAGATCTGAATCCCTCCACGATTGAATGCCCAGGCTTATTCTGTTAACAGCTGAATCTTTAAGTTCCTGCAAATAGTCCTTATCAACATCATCAGGATTTATTTCAATTGTTATCTCACAGTTTTCATTGACCGTATAAAGTCTTTCTGATATTGCTCAATAATTGTTTTAATTTCTTCCACAGACAAAACTGATGGAGTTCCGCCATCCAAATAAATAGTTGCAACTATTTCATTTCCGAGATATTCTTTGCGAATAGCTGCTTCTTTAAGAAGAGCATCAATAAAATGGTTTATTGTCTGATTGAGTTATTATGTGGTAAAAATCACAATATGAACAGAGTTTTTTACAAAATGGGATATGAATATAGATGCCTGCCATTAAGATTTATGAAGTGTTTAAATTTATTAAGAAATTATTATACTAATACTTAAATTTGCCCCAAACTGATAAAATGATAAAAAATAATATTTTCTCAATTCTCATCTCACTGGTTATACTTTATTTAAGTCTGGCCAACGCTAAGACTTTTGAAGAGATTGGCTTTTTTGATGTTCCCTATCTTGATAAATTTGTTCACTTCGGACTCTACTTTTTATTTATGTCAGTAATAATACTGGAACACAGAAATTCCTTTTCCAATACCAGGCAGATAATAATTGTTGCACTTAATTCCTGTATTTTTCGGAGGTTTAATGGAGCTGATTCAGACAGGATTTACAGACAACCCGGAAAGCTGATGTTCTTGATATAATGTTTAATACTGCAGGAACTGCAACTGCAGTTTGTATATGGTTGTTCTTAATGAACCATACTTATAAAAAGTAACTCAGATAAATATATTTTTTGAATTGTTTGCAGTTTTTGAAAGCTCTGCTATTGTTTTGTTTTTGAATAATTTTGTCTAATATTTGCCCTGATTTTGCGAATAATCATCATGAACAGGACATGTTTTTCTACTTTTCTTTACTATCAGAACATGTTCCGTCGTGAATAAGGCAGTTTTTAAAAAGACTTTCCCCGTCAATAATCTTTACAATATCCAATAGTGTTATTGATTCAGGTTTTTTAAGAAGAGAAAATCCTCCATTTGGTCCTTTGACTGAACTCAGAATTTTATGCTTTGCAAGCTGCTGAAGAATCTTTGCCAGAAAAGGTGTCGGAAGTTCCAAGATCACCTGATATTTCCTTTATTCCGATATTGCATTTTTCCGGGATATCGGCTTGCCAGGTAAATCACTGCACGGATCCCGTATCTGCAAGAATTTGAAAGCATATCAATACAGTTTTAAAGGGATCTTGTCGATTCGCCTCTTGTGCCGTCCTCCTTCAAATTCTGTCTCCAGAAATGCCTTTACTATAAGAATGGCTTCCGATTCATTAATAAACCTTGCCGGTATAGAACAAATATTGGCGTCATTATGTTTCCTGGCCAGCCGGCTATTTCTTCATTCCAGCATAATGCACTCCGTATACCCTGATGTTTGTTCACAGTCATGTTTATTCCGTTGCCTGTTCCGCAGATTGAAATTCCAAGATCAAATTCCCCGTCTGATACAGCTATTGCAAGAGGATGGCCAAAATCAGGATAGTCATCAGTTTCTTCATAGCTGTAACTTCCAAGATCTTTTAAGTTCTATAGTTCTTTCTAATCAGATATTTTAAAAGTCTTCTCTTTCAGATAATATCCTGCATGATCAGAAACAATTGCTACCTTTTCTGTTCTTCACTTTTATTTTTTTTGGAGTTCTGATTTATCTGCAAATTAAGATAATTGATCGGTTATTAAGAAAATAATATCCTTTTATCTTTTTACACGCTACTATGGTTCAGAGTCAAGTCATATTCTGCAAACACCGAAGGTGTTAAATTTAGTTCATATCACAAATTAAGACTTTATTCGATTCAAGATTGTTTATTACTTGTAAATAACCGTGTGATTAAAATATCATATTCCTATTTTTATTAACTGATTTGTATGATTTTGATCTTACTTGAACCGTTTCTGAGTGAAAAGTTATAATTAAAGAAAGTCAACCTATAAACCTTAAATGAACAGTAAAACCTTTATTTTTGTCAATATACCTTATTGGTAACCGGAACTTAACAGCTGTTAATTATTTTGCTAATTGCCTGATATTCAAAAATGGTATATTTTTTGAGCTGTTGAAAAGTTGTTTACCTGATATTAGTTACGAGAATAAAAAGATAAATATGTTTTTTGTTTTAACACAATTAACAGGATATAATAACCATTATAAATAATTAAAATTTTAATAGTTTATAATAATAATATATCACTACTGATAATTTGATAGGAATTAGATTTTTGGATACTATTTTTGTGAGGAATAAATTGTAATGATTAATAGGGATAAAATAGACTACGTTTCTGAGATCAAAAGGCTTAAGAAAAAGAAAAATGTGATAATTCTGGCTCATTACTACCAGACTGGAGATATACAGGATATTGCAGATTTCGTGGGAGACAGCCTTGCTCTTTCCCAGAAAGCTGCCTCAAATGAAGCAGATATAATTCTTTTTGCAGGTGTAAGGTTTATGGCTGAAACTGCAAAAATACTTTCTCCTGAAAAAAAAGTGCTCATTCCTGATATGAATGCAGGATGTTCCCTTGCCGATTCATGCAAAGCCGAGGATTTTAAGAAATTTATTGAAAATAATCCGGGAAGGACTGTTATTACTTATATCAATACAAATATTGATATCAAAGTTCTATCTGATATTATCTGCACATCTTCAAATGCCGTTCAGATAATAGAATCGCTTCCGGCTGATGTAAAGATACTTTTTGGACCTGACCGTAATCTTGGAAATTATATACTGAATAAAACAGGAAGAGATATTGTTGTCTGGAATGGTGCATGTCATGTGCATGAGGAATTTTCTCTTGAAGGTATATTGAAACTAAAGAATGAAAATCCTGAAGCCAAAGTAATAGTTCATCCAGAATGTGAACTTCCTGTAAGAATGGTCGCTGATTATATTGGCTCAACAGCTGCCCTTCTTAAATTCACAAAAATAGATGCTGCTGCCAGTTATATTGTTTGTACTGAACCAGGTATCATACATCAGATGAAGAAAGAAAATCCTTCAAAGAAATTTATTCCGGCTCCTCCCAGAGATTCAACCTGTGGATGCAATGAGTGCAGCTTTATGAAACTGATAACCATGGAAAAAATATATAGATGTATCAGAGATGAAAGACCTGAGATTATGATCGATCCGGATGTTCTTTGGAAAGCTCGTAAACCGATAATCAGAATGATGGAAATATCTGAAAAACTCGGTCTTTAAAATGAAAAAAGAATTACTTCATATTTTTATTTTTATTAACCGGACTTTATTGTTTTTGGACAAACAGGAAGTAATCCTCAGGATGGTTATCAGATTTTCAGATATCCGAACGGAACAATATCAAGTGAAGGTCAGTTTAAGAATGGAAAACCTGAAGGTTTACTGGAAAAGCTATTATGTGACCAGGTATAAAAAAATCTGAAGGAAAATATTCAAATTTCCAGCTCGACAGCATCTGGGTATTTTTTGACCAGACTGGCGACACCCTCGAAAAGATAAATTACCTTTTTGGTAAAAGAAACGGATATTCATACAAATACAAAAAAGATCCTTCTGAAGGACTTTATATGTATTCAAAAGAGCTTTTTGCCGGAGACAAGAAAGAAGGTACCGCATTTTTCTACTTTCCCGATGGAAAAATACAGCAAACTCTTTCTTATAACAATGGCAAAAAGGAGGGACTTGTCAAAAGAGCTGGACAAAAACGGAACAGTAATAACATTGCTGGAATACAACAACGATTTCCTGATAAGCCGGGAAAGAATTAACCAGATCTGACAGCAAAGGTTTAAAACAGGGGGTATGGAAGGAATTCTATCCTAACGGAGGAATTAAATCAGAGAAGAATTACAAGGATGATCAGCTGCATGGATATTACAAGGAATATGATAACAGAGGCATACTTGTGCTCACAATGCTGTATGATAATGGTTCAATAGTAAAATCGAAAGTTGAGGATGAGCCGGATATTGAGATAGAAAATAAGTATGATCAGAATAATAAACTGATCTACAGCGGACCATACAGGAATAAAATTCCTGTGGGTGTTCACAGGGAATATGGATGCTGACGGAAAAGTCACAAACGCATACGTTTATAATGATAACGGCCTTCTTCTGTCGGAGGGTATTGTTGATGAAGGTGGAAAATTCAATGGAAAATGGAAAGATCTATATCCTGATGGCACAACACTTGCCGAAGGACAATATACAGATAGCCGACGAACAGGAGTCTGGAAATTTTATACTGCTTCAGGCAAGCTGGAACAGACCGGGTCATTTAACAACGGACGTCCTGACGGATTATGGAAATGGTACTATGAAAACGGAGCTCTCCTGAGGGAAGAAGAGTATTTCCAGGGACAGCGTGACGGAGTCTATACGCGGAATACTCTCCTGCGGGAGACATAATTGCTCAGGGCGGGTACACCGACGGTGAGAAAAACGGCGAATGGAAATATAAGTCAGGCGATAATACTGAAGAAGGTAAACTATATTATTGGTTTACGCGACGGATTGTGGAAATCGTATTATCCTGACGGTAAAATAAAGATTCAAGGGAAATTATATTCAGGGAAACCCCGATGGCCAGCTGACCTATTATTATGAAAACGGACGGCCCAGGGAGGAACAGTTCTACCGGATGGGAATAAGGCAGAAAACCTGGAAGAAATACGATGAAGAAGGAGTTCCCGTATTGACAATTACCTATAAGGATGATGTTGAAGTCAGCATTAACGGCGTTAAAATAAACCTTCCCGAAAGTGACGTGAAACTCATTAAATAATATGTTGCTAGTTGCTGGTTACTGGTTGCTGGTTGTTTTGTTTTAACCAGTAACGAGCAACAAGGAACCAGTAACTTGGTTTTTTAGCAGGTTTATATATGGATGAAGAGTTCGATATAAGGAAAGAACATATTACAGACAGTGATCCGGAATTTGAAAAACAACTCCGTCCGGTAACTTTTGATGATTTCAAAGGACAAAAGCAGATAATTGATAATCTGTCAGTTTTTGTCACTGCTGCCAGGCAAAGAGGAGAATCACTCGATCATGTATTGCTTCACGGACCTCCGGGACTTGGAAAAACAACACTTGCAGCAATAATATCCAACGAACTTAAAGTGAACCTAAGGGTCACTTCCGGTCCCGTACTGGACAAACCTGGTGATCTTGCCGGATTGCTAACAAACCTTCAGGAAGGAGATGTTCTTTTTATTGATGAAATTCACAGGCTGAGTCCTGTTGTTGAAGAATATCTGTATTCTGCAATGGAAGACTTCCAGATAGACATAATGCTGGATAAAGGGCCCAGCGCCAGATCGGTCCAGCTAACCCTTAATAATTTCACCCTCATTGGGGCAACAACCCGCTCAGGATTGCTCACAAGCCCGCTCAGGGCAAGATTCGGCATAACCTTTCATCTCGAGTATTATGATCATGATGTTCTTACCGGGATTGTAAAAAGATCAGCCAGTATTCTCAATGTTAAAATCGACAATGATGCAGCAGTTGAAATAGCAAAACGAAGCAGGGGAACTCCAAGAATTGCAAACGCCCTTCTCCGGAGGATCAGGGATTTTGCGCAGGTAAAAGGTTCGGGGAAGATTGACCTCGAAATAACCCGTTATAGCCTTAAAGCACTGAATATCGATCAGCACGGTCTTGATGAGATGGACAACAGGATCCTTTCAGCCATTATTGACAAATTTGGCGGCGGCCCCGTAGGTTTAAACACCATATCAACGGCGGTGGGGGAAGAAAGCGGAACCATTGAGGAGGTATATGAGCCATTCCTTATCAAGGAAGGTTACCTTAAGCGCACTCCGCGCGGACGCGAAGCCACGGAACATGCATACAGGCACCTTGGCAAGCAATTCCGCAGTGATCGGAACGGTACCCTGTTCTGATTGTTTTAAAGCTGTGAATAATAGTGATTTATATTCTGGTCAGGACATTGCTGATCTTCTCAAGTCCCTTTTTATCAAGGATCCTGATTTTCCTTCCGTTCAGTTCAACAAACTTATCAGTTTTAAATTCCGACAACAATCTTATAACAGATTCGGTAGCTGTTCCAACGATATTGGCCAGCTCCTCCCGGGTCAGCGAGATCTTCAGATAGTTTTGTTCATCGAGTCCGAAATCATTGACAAGGAGAAGAAGTATTTCTGCCAGTCTTTCCCTTACAGTTTTTTGTGCAATGTCGGTTATAAATGAATTTGCTTCTCCCAGCTCATGGCAGGCAAGCTTAAGCAGTTCGAGAGCGTACAATGAATTTGTTTTGATGAATGAGATAAGAATCTCCGAAGGAATGAAACAAACCTGGCAATCTTCAATAACTTTGGCCGAGGTACAGGCCGCTTCGTTGCTAAGGACACTCCGGTATGCAATAATTTCACCAGCCTTCGCAAACCTGATTATCTGCTCTTTTCCGTCAAAACCAGTTTTGTATACTTTAATAATTCCGCTGTGAATACAGTAAAATCCGCTTATGCGGTTTCCCTCCTGGTACAGAATATCGCCACGCTTGTATTGCCTGAAATCCTTTTCGAAGTTGATCATCTCAACCTCTTCTGCAGACAGGTGTTTAAAGATCGAACCAGTTTCAAGTGCGCATTTATCACATAATGGAACATGTATATCATGTTGTTTCATTTCTTACCTGTTTTGTCAAAACAATAACAATACCTTCAAATTAATGTTCAAAGTGATCTATAAAGCTGTCTTAAACTGATCGAGAAACCTCTGGTCATTTTCAAAATAAAGGCGCAGGTCATTAACCTGGTATTTAAGCATCGCGGCGCGCTCGATTCCCATTCCGAAGGCAAATCCTGTGTATTTTTTGCTGTCAATGTTGCAGGCCTCAAGCACGTTCGGATGAACCATACCGCATCCAAGCACCTCGAGCCATCCCGTATACTTACATACATTGCAGCCTTTTCCGCCGCAGATCGCACAGCTTACATCCATTTCTGCCGAAGGTTCTGTAAAGGGGAAATATGAAGGACGAAGCCGTATCTGCGTTTCCTTGCCGTAAAGCTCCCTCGCAAAGAACAGCAGGGTTTGCTTAAGATCCGCAAAAGAAACATTTTCATCAATATAGAGTCCTTCAATCTGATGAAAGATACAGTGAGCCCTGGCCGAAATAGCTTCATTCCTGAAGACCCTTCCCGGAGAGATTGTCCGGATTGGAGGTTTCTGGCCCTGCATAACCCTTACCTGAACTGAGGAGGTATGTGTCCGGAGAAGTATATCATCAGGGTTTGAATCTTCCGCTGAATTCCTGTATATGTAAAATGTATCCTGCATATCCCTGGCAGGATGCTCAGGTGCAAAATTCAGCTTCGTGAATACATGATTATCATCTTCAATTTCAGGGCCTTCCGATACAGTAAAACCAATTCTGGAGAAAATATCAATAATTTCTTTTCTTACTATTGAAATTGGATGACGTGATCCCGAAGGATATGGAAAAGCAGGCCTGGTAAGATCATTTTCACCGGCTGAATCTTCTTTGGATTCAATTTCTTGTTTTAACGCATTATACCTGTCCTGGGCCGTCTGTTTAAGTTCATTTAGCTTCTGACCTACTACTCTCTTGTGCTCTGCCGGTATTCCCCTGAACTCTTCGAATAATTCTGTTATAAGCCCTTTCTTGCTCAGATACTTAAGCCGGAAAGACTCAAGATCTGAAGGTGTATTTACTTTATTGGAAGAAATCTCCTCAAGCAGATTTTGTATTTTGTCAAGCATTTTGGTCTCTTTTTAGATCAGCTCCCGTTATTTGCTGACCAGTTTCATTTTAATAATCTTAATATCATTTAATGGTTTGTCGGCTGTATTGGTCTGAATGGCAGCAATCCTGTCAACAACCTCAATTCCTTCAATTACTTCACCAAATACAGTATAAGTACCGTCAAGACGTGGTACTCCGCCGGCATTCATGTATGAATCAATCTGCTCCTGTGAAAATTTGAACTCACCTGTAGTTGTAAGATATTCAAACATTTTCATTGATGCAATCTCCTGTATTTCACTGTCCTGAAGAGGTTTGCCTGATAAGCGGGCGCTGTCGGCAGTCTCTTTTATGAGTCTGCTGAAAAGAGTCTGTTTATTGTTGCTGTTCATCCTGTCTTCAGTGGCCTTTAATTCTGCTTCAGTCTGTTTTTTACCCTGCACGATATAAAACTGGGTTCCTGATGAACGCATTTCGGGATTTACATCATTTCCTTCCCGTGCTGCCGCCAGAGCTCCCTTCTTGTGATAATACTCCCTGTGGAATTCGGCAGGAATTGTATACTTATCAAGTGTATCAAGCTGCTCTTTCGTTAAGCCCGTCCTGGTTGCCGGGTCTCCAGCCTGTATCATGAAATCCTTAATTACACGGTGAAATGAAATTCCGTCATAGAAATCCATATTTACAAGTTTGATGAAATTATCCCTGTGTAAAGGAGTGTTGTCGTAGAGTTTTACTTTAATATCACCAGATGTGGTTTTAATCAGGACGATTGTATTTTCAGTGCCCCCGGGAGCACTGCATGAGACAAGCAGGAAAAAAATCAAAAGGGAAATAAAATGTCTGGCAACTGTGTTCATGAAAATTGAAATTTGGTTAATAACGTTCTGCAAATCTGAAGGCAAAGATATTTAACTTTGCCCGATCATGAAAGAAATGGTTTTCAAATTGAATGTTTTAGTTGAAGTTGCCTATCAGAGCAGGAAACGAAATCTATCGGATTATTCTAAATAAAACTTCATAAATTGAAAGAGGTCAGAACGTTAGCAAAACAAACGGCTATATATGGTTTTGGTACGGTAGTTCCAAGATTCCTTAATTACGGGATTGTAACTTTCTTTTATACACGGATATTCACCAAAGCTCAATACGGAGTAATTACTGAACTCTATGCATGGATGGTCCTTCTTTTGATAGTACTTACCTATGGAATGGAAACCGGCTTTTTCAGGTTCTCGCAGAACAGGGATAATTACGAAAAAGTTTATAGCACCACTCTTTTAAGCCTTCTTTTTACTTCTTCGGCTTTTCTGATTCTTGTAAATATTTTTATCGGACCGGTTTCTGCGGCACTTAATTATAAAGATAATCATGACTATATACGGATGTTTGCTGCAATTATATCAATTGATGCATTTGCAGCTATTCCTTTTGCCAGACTAAGACGAGAAAACAGACCTATCCTTTTCAGTGCAATAAAGGTTGCCAATGTCGTTGTTACTTTAATTGCAGTGGTGTTCTTGCTTGTCATCGCACCAGGATTGTATGAAAAAAGCCATGGATGGTTCAGGCAGGTATATGACCCTGATTATGGGGTCGGATATGTCTTTTTAGCCAATCTGATTGGCAGTGCATCAACTCTTTTGATGCTTATGCCTTTTATATTTATAAAGAAGCCTGTATTTGACAAGGTAATATGGATGAAGATGATTAATTATTCTTTTCCTCTTCTGATTACAGGCCTCAGCGGATCAATAAATGACACTCTTGATAAAGTGATACTTCGAAGAATGACCGGTGAAGAAACTGGCCTTGCAACAGTTGGAGAATATGGAGCCGGGTATAAAATTGCTGTTCTGATGGCATTGTTTATTCAGATGTTCCGGTTTGCAGCTGAACCTTTTTTCTTTGAAAGGGCCAAATATGAAAATGCAAAGGAAACGTATTCATTTGTTATGAAGTATTTTATAATAATCATGCTATTGATTTACCTGGTAATTAATTTATATATATCGGGATTTCAGTTGATTATTGCCAGGGATATGCGTGGAGCAATACCTGTCGTACCTATTGTGGCTATGGGATATTTGTTTTACGGGATTTATATAAACCACAGTATCTGGTACAAGCTTAACGACCTTACAAGATTCGGAATTTATATTACGCTTATCGGAGCCGTTATCACTGTATTGATAAATGTAATATTCATTCCTGTTTATGGTTATATGGCTTCAGCGTGGGCTCATGTAGCATCCTATGGTTCAATGATTATTATGTCATTTATTTTTGCGGAAAAAAGATACAAGGTAGATTATAACATGAAGCAGTATATACCCTATTTTATGATGGCAATAATTATGATTGCATTCGGAAGATATTTTAAATATCCGGGTCTTGCTGCAGAACTTATGATTAATACAGTTTTAATGCTTATTTTTATCGGGTATGCTCAGTACAAGGACAAATTTTTGAGTGTATTCCTCAGCAGGACAGGGAAATGAAAATAAGGATAATAAATAAATCACGGCACAAATACGGCCGCGCAGCGGGCTTGCAATCAATAAGAGGAGCGGGAGGTTTCGGTCATACGGGAAAACACTAAAAATGAAAAAAACAATAATATTAGTATTGATCCTGACTGCAGGATTGTTTCAACAATCATGCAGTAAAAAATTAATCCCGGGCTTAAAAGCCGGAAAGGAATATGATGTATCAGCTTTTAATTACCTGTATGTCGATGCTGTAAGGATGAAGCTTATGGGAAACCTGGGAGATGCCCTGAAGTATTTTGAGCAGTGCCTGATTCTAAATCCTGCAAGCGACGCGGTATATTACCAGATGGCACAGATTGTATTGACCAACGGAGATCTGGTGAATGGGAAAAAATACATTAAAAAAGCAAGTGAGATCCAGCCAGGAAATCTTTGGTACAATATGCTGCTGGCCAGTATATACCACCAGCAAAATAACCTCGACAGTGCAATAATATGTTATGAAAGGGCAGTTAAAGCTTATCCGGAAAAAGAAGATTTGCAGGTTTCTCTTGCAAAATTATATTCACAAAACAAGAATTATGATAAAGCGCGTAACCTGCTGAACAAGCTGGATGAAAAATATGGAGTCAACGAAAATACAACTCTTTCGCTTGTTGAAAACCTGATGGCTGAAGGCAAATTCAGAGAGGCTCATGAAAAAGTTCAACTGCTTCTTGATCAGAACCCTGATGATATTGCGTTTAATGGATATCTGGCGGCAATTTACCGGCAGGAAGGCAAGCCCGAGAAGGCCAAGGAAGTTTACAATCAGCTGATAGATAGAAATCCTGACAATCCGGCCATACAATTGTCGCTTTGTGAGTTTTTGCTGTCGGAAAAGAATTTTGATGAGTTGTTTGATCTTCTCAACACTGTTTTAATAAGCAATAAGATCACAAAGGAAGAAAAGATCTCACTGGTAGCTGAGCTGATAGACAATAAGGATATTATAAAGGATCACGGTAAAAAAATGGAACTGGCAATCATGATTCTTGAAGCTGCATATAAGGATGATGATCTTGTAATATTATTACGGCCTGAATTCCTGCAAAATGAGAAAAAATCAGAAGAATCTGCTTTGCGTCTGGAAGAGATTATAAAATTCAACCCCGACAATTACTATGCGTGGGAAAAGCTTCTGCTTGTTTATTATGAATTGAAGGATTATACAAAGCTTGAGAAAAGAGGCGAAGAGTGTGCGACTAAATTTAACCGCTCTGCAATTGCAAAGATGCTCTATGCAACCGGAGCTATGGAAAACGAAAACTATACGGTTGCTCTTGAAGAGCTTCGCAAGGCTGACATACTTGCAGGTGATAATAAGGAGCTGAAGCTCCAGGTTATCACAATGAGGGCAGATATTCATTACAGGATGAATAATTACACTGAAGCATTTAAAGCATATGATGAAGCTCTGAAAATGGATAACAGCGACCTTACCGTCATGAACAATTATGCTTACTACCTGGCTGAACAGAATATGCAGCTGAAGGAGGCAGAACAAATGGCCAAAACAGTAATTGAAAAAGAGAAGGATAATAAGACTTATCTCGATACTTACGCATGGGTGCTCTATAAACGCGGTAAGACAAAGGAGGCTTCAAAAATAATGGAGAAGATCATTAGCTCAGAAGAAAAAGGAGATGCTGAATATTATGAGCATTACGGATATATTCTTAAGAAAATGGGAAAATGCAACGATGCCATTAAAAGCTGGGAAGCAGCATTGTTGCTTGACGGAACTAAAACAAACCTTAAAAAGGAAATAGAAAATTGCAAAAGGTAATATACATACTGGTAGTTTTTTCTGCGATACTTTCGGGCTGTTCTGTAACCAGAAAAGCCGGAAAAAACGCAGGAAATGAAATTATTGTAGGAAACAGCCTGGAATCAGTTATCCGGAATAACATTTCAAATAATGATTTTAATATACAAAAAGCTGAAATCAGCGTTATTCAGGATAATATTTCCGTGCGGCTCATTGCGGATATTAAATTCAGGAAACCCGATTCAATGTTGATTACGGTAAGATCAAGAACAGGCATTGAGGCAGGGAGGGCATTTATTACCAGGGACACGCTGATCATAAAAGACAGAGTCAATAAGAAATTGCTTGTTGGAAAGCCTGAAGCATTAGGAACAAAATATGGAATTGAACCATCATTTATATTCACGATTCTGGGCGATATTGTGGTTGAGGAAAGGGACAGGACAGAATCAATGGAATGTGAAAAGGGAGAGTTCCGGAAAGAATATAAAGTACATGAAAAAAATGTTGAATATATTATTGACTGCCAGCGCAAAAAGCTAAAACAGACTTACTTTGAAGGAGATATTAATTCAGGAAATATTACAATAGGGTTAAGTGATATTAAAAATTCAGGCAACATAATTTACCCGGGACGGGTTGAAATAAACGATGACCTTAAGTCAGTTGTGGTAATAATGGAGATAAAAAAGATTGAAAGCCCGTGGCCTGGAAAAATCGGATTTATTGCCGGACAAGGATATAAGGTGATAAGGATCAGATGAAAAGAATCTTGATAACGGCTTTTTTCCTTTTTGGAATTATTTTAGCGGCTTATTGCCAGACAAAGAAAGAGCTGGAAGAACAGCGCCAGAAGACTCTGGAAGAGATCTCCTATGTCGACAATCTGTTAAAAGAGACAGCAAAAGAAAAAAAGGAGAGCTTGAGTGAATTAAATATTATCGGAAGAAAGCTTAATCTTAGAGAATCTGTGGTAAAGGGATTGAAGGATGAGATTTCGCTGTTAACTGACAGAATCGATCTTAACAATCTCGCAATAAATATGATGGAAAGTGATCTGAAAATTTTGAAACAAGATTATGAAAAAGCCGTATTAAGTTCATTCAGGTCATCGAAAGGAAATTCGGAAATAGGTTATATTTTATCAGCAAAGGATTTTAATCAGGGATATAAAAGATTGAAATATCTGCAGCAAATTACAAAATTCAGGCGGCAGGAATCAGAAATTATACAGGAATTAAAGAGTGAGATTGAGATCTCAAAAAAGAAGATGGAAGAGGATCTTGCAAGAATATCTGAATTAAAAACAAGGGAGGAACAGCAGAAATTTCTGTTGCAGGGCGAGCAAAACAAGCAGCAAAAGATTGTGAAATCACTGAGCAGCAAAGAGACACAGCTTCAAAGAGAGCTTGAGGAAAAGAAAAGGATTGCCGGAAGAATTGAGAAAGAAATAGCAAAGATCATAGATGAGGAGAGAAAGAAAACAGAAACTACAGATCTTACTCCGGAACAGAAGCTGATCAGCAATGATTTTTATGAAAACAAAGGACGACTGCCATGGCCTGTTGAGAGAGGAGTAATTACAAGTCATTTTGGCGTTCAGAAGCACGCCGTACTAAAATATGTTACAGAAGACAATATAGATATTGAAATAACAAGTTCCGGAACAACCCCTGTGAGAAGCGTTTTTAGAGGCGTAGTTTCAGGAGTTTTTTCAATAAGGGGTGCAAATATGGGTGTAATGATAAGTCATGGAAAATATTTTACAGTATATCAGAACCTTGTGAATGTTAAGGTAAAGAAGGGAGATAAAGTTGATACAAAACAGGAGATAGGCAAAGTATTCAGCGATTCTGAAAACGGAGATAAGACTATATTGAAATTTATGGTCTTTGAGGATAGGGTTAAATTGGATCCGGAATTGTGGATTTCGAAAAAAAATTAGAAATTGCATAACTTTTGCTGATAAAATTGAAATATTGCACGGAATGGCTAAAATGTACAAAAGGTTAAAGATAGAATCCAGGATGAGCAATCTGAGGGTTATTGAGAATGCAATCGATGAAATGACGGGAGCGATAGGGATCAATCAGGATAACTATGGAAAAATACTGGTAGCCACATCTTGAAGCAGTTAATAATGCAATTAAGCATGGAAATAAGGACAATCCTCAAAAGCTTGTGGATGTCGAGATTGAATATGACAAAGATGAAATAAGAATTACTGTAACGGATGAAGGAGGAGGATTTAATCCGGCAGGAATTCCGGATCCGACAATGCCGGAGAATATAGAGGAAATTAGCGGCAGGGGTGTTTTCCTGATGACAAAGCTTTCAGATTCGATAAAATTCAATGAAAAAGGAAATAGTGTAACTATGAGCTTTAAGGAGGTATCTAATTGAGCGTAAAGATTTATTATGATCAGATAAAGTACAGGATTCAAAAGCAAGGGAAATCAAAAGATTTCTTGAAAAGGTCATCACAGAAGAAAACAAAACTCCAGGTGACCTTGTTTTTATTCTTACCAGCGATAAAAAAGTACTGGAAATCAACAGAAAATTCCTGAAACATTATTATTATACGGATGTCATTTCATTCGATTACTCAGTGGAAGGAGAGGTAAATGGAGAAATTTACATAAGTGTTGATACAATAAGAAGAAATGCAGTAAATTATAAATCAGGAATTAAGGAGGAGTTGTTAAGGGTAATGATACACGGAGTGCTTCATTTATGCGGATACAGGGATGAAGATTTAAAAGACAAGGAAAAAATGTTTAACAGGCAGGAACAAAAACTTAAGGAATTTAAAAGGGGGTCTGAATGAGCTTTAATTATGATATAATTGTTGTTGGAGGAGGCCATGCTGGTTGTGAAGCAGGACATGCTGCAGCAAAAATGGGAGCCAGAACCCTGCTAATTACCATGGACATGACAAAACTTGCCCAGATGTCATGCAATCCGGCAATGGGAGGAATAGCGAAAGGTCAGATAATCAGGGAAATAGATGCTTTGGGGGGAATGAGCGGAATTGTTACGGACAGAAGCATGATACAATTCAGGATGCTGAACAGGTCAAAGGGTCCGGCAATGTGGAGTCCGCGTGCACAATGTGACAGACAAAGATTCAGTATTGAATGGAGAAAAGTTCTGGAGAAGACTGAAAATTTGTTTATATGGCAGGAACAGGCAAAAGAATTATTGATCGAAGGAGGTAGAGCTATTGGTGTTGAAACAAGTTTTGGTAACAAGATTTTATGCCAGAGCTGTTATACTGACAAATGGAACATTTCTGAATGGATTGATGCATGTTGGATTTAAAAATATAAAGGGAGGAAGATCAGGTGACGAAGCATCAACAGGTTTAAGTGATCAGCTGAGAGAACTTGGTTTTTCTGTTGAGCGGCTGAAGACAGGAACCAGCGCCAGGATTGACGGAAGAACAATAGATTTTTCAGTGATGACTGAGCAAAAAGGAGATGAGGAAGGAAGAACATTTTCTTATTTAAACAAAGGCGATCAGATAGGGGAACAGATGAGTTGTTTTATAACTCATACAAATGAGGAAGTTCATGAAGAACTTAGAAAGGGATTGGAATTCAGCCCGCTTTTTACAGGAAGAATAAAGGGAAGAGGTCCAAGATATTGTCCGAGCATTGAAGACAAAATTGTTACGTTTAAGGAAAGAGAAGCACATCAGCTTTTTATTGAACCTGAAGGAAGGGAAACAATAGAATATTATATAAACGGATTTTCAAGCAGTCTTCCTCTTGAAATTCAGCTGAAAGCATTGCGAAAAGTAAAAGGTCTGGAATCAGTCGAGATTTTCAGACCGGGTTATGCCATTGAATATGATTTTTTTCAGCCGACACAGCTTAAGCATACACTTGAAACAAAGAAAATCGAAGGCCTCTATTTTGCGGGTCAGATAAACGGTACAACCGGATATGAGGAAGCAGCCGCACAGGGATTAATGGCAGGAATAAATGCTGTTCTAAAATTAAAGGGAAATGAAGAGATGGTACTAGGGAAGAGATGAATCATATATCGGAGTTCTGATTGATGACCTGGTTACAAAAGGAATTGATGAACCATACAGGATGTTTACTGCAAGGGCAGAATACAGAATTTTATTAAGACAGGATAACGCTGATGAACGATTAACAAGAAAGGGTTTTGAAATAGGATTGGCGGAAAGGGAGAGAGTAGATAAGTTGGAACAAAAAGAAAAACTGGTCGAAAAGATTATTAATCTTCTGGAAGAGAAAAGCATTGAACCTGATAGCATAAACAATTTTCTTGATGAAGCCGGAACAAGTAAAGTAAAGCAAAAGGTAAAAGCAATTTCAATTGCTTTAAGACCGCAGATAAGTTTAAAAATGCTGATGAATAAATTCGCAGGAAAGGAGATGAATGAAATAGCAGAGTCTGGAATGCTTGAGGAAGTAATGGAATCAGCTGAAATAAAAATCAAATATGAAGGATATATTCAGAGAGAAAGGATCATTGCGGAAAAAATAAAAAGACTTGATAAAGTAAAAATTCCGGAAGATATTAATTACCCGAGTTATTATCAATATCAACAGAGGGAAGGCAGAAGCTTGCAAAAATAAAACCAGAAAATATTGGACAGGCAGGAAGGATAAGCGGAGTCTCACCTTCAGATGTTAACATTCTTCTGATGTATCTTGGAAGATAAATGTTCCACGTGGAACATTAGATTTTAATATTGAGACTTTTTTGTATTGTAACAATTATATATTAGTAAGACTTAATATAAGGCAGGGTCATTGCGAGGAGTACCGAATACGCGGAACGAAGAAGCAATACTAAGATGGTAGCAGAAAACTAGTTTATTTACGAGTACTGCATCAGGCTGAGGATTGCTTCGCTTCGCTCGCAATGACAGTACCAGGGATAAAGTTTGTAATTAAGAGTAACGAAACAAAATTTAAGCAGGGTCATTGCGAGGAGCGAAGCGACGAAGCAAACTACTGCTCGTTAAAAAGTACAATATGAAAATATCAGGTCAGATAATTGACATTCATAAGCGAAGAATTATCCCGCTGAAATAACTATTATTGATGGCAAAATATTTCAAATAGAGAAGATAAAATCAGCACCTTACAGATATATTCTTCCTGGATTAACAGATGCTCATATTCATATCGAAAGCTCGATGGTAACGCCTGGATCATTTGCCATGGCAGCTGTTTCACGTGGAACAACAGCTGTTGTTTCAGACCCTCATGAGATAGCAAATGTGCTTGGAATCCCTGGTATAAAATATATGATAGACGATGCCGCCAGGGTACCTCTTAAATTCTATTTTGGAGCTCCATCATGTGTGCCGGCTACATCATTTGAATCGTCGGGAGCAACAATTAATTCTGACGATGTAAAGCAGATACTGGAGTTTCCTGAAGTAAAATATCTTGCTGAAATGATGAATTTTCCGGGGGTTATTTACAATGATCATGAAGTAATGAAAAAAATTGAAATCGCAAGGAAATTGCACAAGCCGGTCGATGGGCATGCTCCCGGATTAAGAGGTGATAAATTAAAAAAATATGTTTCTGCAGGAATAACTACCGATCATGAATGCACAACCCTGGAGGAAGCAAGGGAAAAAATCGCACTTGGAATGAAGATCCTTATCAGGGAAGGAAGTGCTGCAAAAAACCTGGATGAACTGAAAGAGCTTTTCAAAACAGATCCTGAAAATATAATGCTCTGCAGTGACGATCTGCACCCTGAAATGCTGATAAAGCGACATATAGATAAACTTGTGGCTAAACTTATATCAGAAGGATATGATATGTTTGATGTAATCAGAAGCTGTACATTAAATCCGGCTTTGCATTATAATCTGAATACAGGACTTTTGCAGCCGGGTCAACCGGCTGACTTTATCGTGGTTGATGATTTAAGAAAAATGAATGTCCTAGAAACATGGATAAATGGTGAAAAAGTTTTTGAAAATAGCAAGGTTCTTTTTAACTATAAAAAAGCCGGTCCTGTAAACAATTTCAATTGCACAGGAATTAAAAAAGAAGCAATTGAAATTTCAGCAGATGGAGCTAAATTGAGAGTTATTGAAGCTTTCGACGGCGACCTGATAACAAAGGAAATAATTGTGCAGGTTAACAGGGGAGAAATAATTGAAGCGGATTTAAAATCAGACCTTCTGAAGATAGTTGTGAAAGATCGCTACAAAAATCTGCCTCCGGCAGTGGGATTTATAAGAGGATTCGGATTGAAATCAGGCGCTTTTGCGAGTTCGGTAGCCCACGACAGCCATAATATTATCTGTGCCGGGACAAATGATGCTGATATTATTGCTGCAATAAATGAGGTTGTAAGAATGAAAGGAGGACTGGCAGTGGCAAACGGAAATAATATTAATTCTTTACCACTTCCTGTTGCCGGAATTATGTCTGACGAACCGGTTTAGAAAGTTGCATCAGAGTATGAAAAACTATCAGATATGGTGAAAGCATACGGATCGCATATGTCTGCACCATTTATGACACTTTCATTTATGGCATTGCTTGTAATACCGGAATTAAAACTAAGCGACAGCGGATTGTTTGATGGAAGGGAATTTAAATATGTACCGTTGTTCATGGATTAAGCAACCCCATTCATTTATTATCTTTGCATCTGAAATATCAGTATGTCATTAATTAAGAATCATAAGGATATTATCTCCTCGCTTCCTGATAATCCGGGAGTTTACCAGTTTATTGACTCCTTTGGAAAAATAATCTATATCGGCAAGGCAAAGAATCTGAAAAAAAGAGTTACATCATACTTTGCAAAAAACCAGACTGGCAAAACGACGGTGATGCTTAACAAAGCAGCCGATATCAGGCATATTGTCGTGGAGAATGAATCGGATGCATTGCTGCTTGAGAACAACCTCATTAAGAAGCTACAACCCAGGTATAACATACTTTTAAAAGACGATAAGACATTCCCCTGGATCTGCATTAAGAACGAACCTTTTCCAAGGGTCTTCAGCACAAGAAATGTTTTCAGGGACGGATCACAGTATTTCGGACCGTATACATCCGGACTGATGGTGAAAACACTTCTGACGTTGATAAGACACCTTTATAAACTACGGACATGTACGTTTAACCTGACCGAAGCCAATATTTCAGCCGGCAAATTCAGGCCCTGTCTGGAATACCATATTGGTAACTGCAAAGCTCCATGCATTGGCAATCAGACTGCTTCTGAATATGATGAATCCATCCGTCAGATAAAAGATATCCTGAAGGGCAACATCCTTACAGTCACAAACCGTCTGAAAGAAAAAATGGTGGAATTTTCGGAGCAGCTCCGGTTTGAGGAAGCACAGATCCTTAAGGAAAAGATTGATATTCTTACAAAGTTCAGAAGCCGCTCTGCAGTGGTCAGCAATACCATTAAAAATGTCGATGTTTTTGCTTTTACCCAGGACAATGACAGATGCTATGTTAACTATCTTAAAGTAGTAGAAGGTGCAGTGGTACAGGCATTTACGCTTGAAATTAGATCGAAGGTTGATGAAGAAAAAGAGTCTTTAATGGGATCTGCAATTACAGAAATAAGAGAGCGCTATTCAAGCGATTCTCCTGAAATCATTGTACCATTCCATCCTGATATTCAATTAGATAATATTAAATATACTGTACCAAAAATAGGAGAAAAACTTAAACTCCTGGAGCTTGCAGAAAGAAATGCCATCTATTATAAGCTTGAACAGAAAAAGAAGCTGCTTGAACATAAGCCTGTTTCAAGAACAGGTAAAAATCTTGAAAAAGTGAAAAATGACCTTCATATGCCGGTTCTTCCTGTTCATATAGAATGTTTTGACAATTCAAATATCATGGGAAAAAACCCCGTAGCTGCATGTGTTGTATTCAGAAATGGACAACCAAGCAAAAAGGATTACAGGCATTTCAATATAAAAACAGTTACAGGACCGGACGATTTTTCTTCGATGGAAGAGGTAATTTACAGACGATATAAAAGAATGATTGAGGAAAATAATCCGGTTCCGCAGCTTGTAGTAATTGACGGAGGAAAAGGACAGCTTTCGTCAGCGATGAAGAGCATTGAAAAACTTGGATTAAGAGAAACGATTACAATGATAGGTATTGCAAAAAAACTTGAAGAAATATATTTCCCCGGAGACTCGGTTCCGATATACCTTGATAAAAATTCCTACAGTCTGAAATTGATTCAGCAGATGAGAAACGAAGCTCACAGGTTCGGAATAAATTTTCATCGCGACAAGCGTTCTTCAGGAATGACAAAATCGGAACTGGATGACATAAAAGGTATCGGACCAAAAACAAAAGAGATATTACTGAAAAATTTTGATTCACCTGAAAAAATCAGAAAAACACCTGTTAGGTGAACTTGAAAAACTTGTTGGCAGGAACAAAGCAGATGTTTTGACAAAATTCTACAAAAATCAGCCCTGAATCACATTTGGAGCAAAGCTCTATAATAAGACGATTAAGTGTCTCAAATACAATTATATAAATAGAATGAAACAAAGATTAAGTCCCTGAGAATTGAATAAATTTTCATGGTGCCGGCAGAGAGTACGGAATATTCAAGCGGAAATTCTGTTAAAATTGAATCCTCCCTTAAAATTCCTGGGTGATTATCTGAGAATGAATCGTCAGACCAGCGATTATCAGGAATGTCCGTAGAAAGACTTTCCGTCCTCATCTAAGATTCTAGTTTCCCAACCTGATTTTTAGTTTTTCCTCAAGCAAAGGTGCAATTTTCGGAGATCCATAAGTCAGTATTCCCTGCATTCCTATTGATTCTGCTACCCTTACATTTTCTTCAATATCATCGATATAAAGACACTCTCCGGCATTCAGGGAGTATTTTTCAATGAAATATCTGAATATTCTCGTATCGGGTTTTGAAAGTTTTACTTCTGAAGATATAATTCCGCCATCGAAATATCTAAAGAAATAATAATCGTTTTTTACCTCTTCAAAAATATCGAGGGGGAAGTTGGAAAGGTAATATAGCCTAAAACCCTGTTTTTTTAGCTCAGGAAGCAGTCTGACGTTGTCGTCAAGGGGAAACATTATATCGGTACGTAAATTGAAAACAAGGGCTATTTCTTCCCTTTTAAGGGAAGATTCTGAGGCAATTGAATCAATAGCTTCATGAACTGATAATATCTCCATTGTCGAGCTTCTTCCATTCCTCGCTGTGAAAAATGTCACTGAGAATTGTATTTCTTATGGTTTGAGGGATAATTTTTCTTCTTCAGATATTCAGAAGGGATAAAGCTGATAAGCACATTTCCAAGATCAAAAATGACATTTCCTGATCATATCATGGATTTTTCATGCTTATTGGCTGTCCGGTTGCTTCAAGAACATTCCACCATAATTCACCTTCAACATCTATTTTTTTCCTTTTTGCCACAGCCATAGGAATGGGAATCAGGGTAAACTCATAATTCCAGTATCCTACTACAAAATCGGTTTTTCCTGCCAGTGCTGCATGAACGGCATTCTGGGCAAGAAGATTGCAGAATTTACTGTCATTTGCATTTGCAGGAGCGCTCCTGATAATATAGCTCGGATCAATATATTTAATTGAATGCGGAAATCCTTTTGCATCAAATTCTTCCCTGATTTTCTCCTTAAGATAGATTCCGATATCTTTATGTTTGATATTTCCTGAAGCATCCCGTTCAGCATTTTCATTATCAAAAAAATCCTGTCCTGCACCTTCTGCAACAACTATTACGGCATGATGCCTCTCTTCAAGACGTTTTCTAAGGATTTTAAGAAACCCTCTCGGTCCATACAGATCAAATGGATACTTCAGGAATAAGGACAAAATTCACTTCCTGGATGGCAAGTGCGGCGCTGGCTGCAATGAATCCCGAATCGCGGCCCATAAGTTTTACAAGTGCAATACCATTGTATGCACCATGAGCTTCGTTATGGGCATTCCTGATTATATCGTTTGCAATTGAAAAAGCTGTTTCAAAACCAAATGATTTCTGAATCAGATCAATATCATTGTCAATCGTTTTAGGTATTCCGGCCACCGCGATTCTGAGTTTTCGTTTTTCAATCTCCTTGTGAATTGCATGTGCTCCCCGAAGCGTTCCGTCACCGCCGATACAAAACAGAATATTGATATTAAGTATTTCAAGAGTATCAACCATCTTTTCAACATCCTGGTTTCCCCTTGATGTGCCGAGGAAAGTTCCGCCTGACTGATAAATATCACTTACCATTGGAGCTGTAAGTTCAACAACCGGATGGTTATATTTTGAAATAAGCCCTTCATAGCCGTATTGTAATTCCCAGAATTCGGGTTATGCCATACCTGTAGACAAGCTCATTTACAAGGCTCCGGATGACATTATTTAATCCGGGGCACAATCCGCCGCAGGTCACTATTCCAACTTTGGTTTTTGCAGGTTCAAAAAAAATGGTTTCTTTTGGTCCTGCTTTTTCAAATGAAACCGGAGTCTCTCCGGTCTCTTTACATCTGTTAAAATCATCAAGCGAAACATCATAAAGGATCCTTTCATTGTCATCAACAAATTTGTAAACAGGACTATCTTCCCGCTGGGAAGTTTTAAGCGGCGAAATAACACTTCCTTTTCCTAAAGTAGTGACAAGAAAATCCTCGTACTTCATTTTCAACGGATTTGAGTTAGAAACTTAGCCAATGCATGGAAGGTGGATCTCCATACAATCCAAATTTAGGTAAAAATATGTACGAAATGAAAAATCAGATTGATTTCAAAAGAAAAAACATCGGGAAATATGTTCTGGTTTAAAAGGTTGCAGATCAGTTCGACTGGATTATCTGCTTAATTCTTCCTATCATGTCCGTTTTCAAGCATTACTTTAATTCCGTGAGGATGAATGGGAGCTGATGTGAGTATTTCCTTTACCTTTCCCCCGGTAAGCCGTCCTGTGCGTTTATCTTCAGTAAGTTCTACCATAACATCAATTCCCGGCCTGATATCTGCTCTGCGAGTTCCTTCCATTTTCGCCTGTTTTTGAAACGTAATTGTTAAAACATTAGTCTGATCAGTAGAATTCCAAATCAGGGTACAATGATAAATATTTTTATTTCACGAAAATAAAAAAAATGTTAAAGTTTTGACCAAACAGTCTAATTTGCAGATCAATAGGCTCCTTTAATCCGTGTACTTATCCATATAAAGACCTTTGCTTGCTGTAATAAAAAGTCTTTTCTGTCTTTACCTCCAAAACAAACATTTGCGGTCCAGTTTTCAGGAACCGGAATATTTCCAATTTTTTTTCCGGTTTTGTCAAAGATTGTTACTCCTTTCCCTGTAAGGTAAATATTTCCTTTAGCATCGATTGTCATTCCATCTGAACCCATTTCGCAAAAAAGCTTCTTGTCAGACAATATTCCGTCAGCATTAATTGAATATGACCAGGTTTTATTGCCTTTTATGTCGGCAACATATAGTGTTTTTCCGTCAGGTGTTCCAACTATACCATTAGGCTGTAACAAGTCTTCTTCAACCCTTTTAAGGGTTTTATGATCAGGACTCAGAAAATAAACACATTGTTTTTCCTGGGGCATTTCAGTGTGGTTCCACCAGGATCTTTTATAAAACGGATCAGTAAAATAAATACTCCCGTCAGGAGCAACCCAGAGATCATTTGGACCGTTCAGAAGCTTCCCGTTATATTTATTAAGGATTGCTTCAACTTTTTTATCAGGGCTTATGCACCAGAGTTCGTTTTTCTCATCTGCACACGACCAAAGATTTCCTTTGGTGTCAAAGAACATGCCGTTTGAACGGCCGGAAGGCTGCATGAAAGTCGACAGCTCTCCTTTGGTGCTCCATATCATTATCCTGTCGTTCGGCTGATCGGTAAAATATACATTTCCTGCCTTATCAGCAGCAGGACCTTCGGTAAAAAGAAAATCACCTGAAAGCTTTACAAGGTTTGTTCCGGGTTTCAGTATAGCAGATAAATTATCCTGCTGGGAAAATCCTGATTGTTGGAAAAGAAAGATAGCCACAAATAACAGACTGATGAACTTCATAATTATAATTTATCAATAAGCAATAGATAGTTTCAAATTTTTTATTTATTCCCACCCCCAACCTAAGGCGGGCTCTGTAATAATCAGAAAGTTATAAGTCCCCCCCGGGGCCTGCCTGCCGGCAGGCAGGGATTTAGGGGTAAAAAAACAGATTATACTTTTTGAACGTTCCTGATCCTTTCAATGTAATTATCGATCTGTTCAGGTAATTCAAATCCGACAATTATCATATCAACAGTTCCAAGTCCAAGAACAAACTTGAGCGATGCATCAATCTTTTCAGGGTCATTCTTAAGTTTGCCCCTGCCTATCAGTTTCATTCCGATCACTCCTTTTCCCGCTTTATGAAATTTTTCTATAACCGGAACTACAAGAGCTGGATCGCTCTGATCCATGGCTTCTCCGAAAGGATTTATGCGGACATGAATCACATCGACCCACGGATGTTCAGAGGCCACCTTAAGCGCATCAAAAGAATGTACCGATAACTCCGTGTGCACGGATTATCTTTTTTGCTTTAAGGTTTTCAAGACTGTCCATATGCCTCTTCTGCTGATCGGTCCAATCCCCGGTTGTCATGCAGTGCAGCTGGACAAGATCAATATAGTCAGTATTCAGTTCTTTCCGGAAACGATCCACGACAATTTCAGCATCAGGCCTTTCCTTTTCCGGAATCCCGCCCGCAGTTACCCACATTTTTGTGCTCAATATATAATTTTCCCTGGGAATGCCTTTCAGTGCGGCTGTTCGTAAACGGATGCGTTCCATAACTGTCGGCACAATCAAAAAAACGGATCCCTTTTTCATAAGCTGCCCTGATAATAGATTCGGCAACACCGGCCCTAGTAATATTTGAGGAACGATTATAACCGCTGAAACCGGTTCCCATACCCAGAAGAGTGGTTTTTATTCCTGTCTTTCCAAGGGTAACAATCTGGAACGGATCAAATATCCGGGACTTACTCTTTGAGGGAAATGCATCTATAGCATTTCCGATAAGCACTGTCCCTGTGCCTGCTGCCATGGTAGCCATGAACTGCCTTCTGGTGAAATTCTTTTTTGCCATAATTCTGGATTTAGATCGGTTATTTATATGGAAACAAAATAAAGATATTTTATGTTCATATTATCAAAATCTTGTTTTTTATTGAAGGACGTCAACCTTTATATGAGAAGGATATTCTGGAATCATGATATATTCTTTGGGTAGCCTTTTGAAAATCACTGTCGGAACACTTGTAAATATTGACAAATTTTTGAGGATTCCTGTCAACAAGGGGAAACCATGAATTCTGAACCTGTATCATTATCCGGTGTCCTTTTTTGAAAGTATGAGCCACATCGGGGATCTCATATTTTACTTCAGTTACCTTGTCCGGGAATAAATGGTTCCGGTTTTTCGAAACTATTACGGTATTTTCCCCTGAAAACCTCTCCGCGGACAAGCATCTGATAACCGCCAAGCGGAACTTTAATATCCGTCGCATTCATCAGCTTTGGTGTCGGCAGGGAAAACATCAATAAGTTTGACAATATAATCAGCATCGGTTCCTGTTGTTGAGACAAAAAGATCAGCTGTCAGCGGTCCGGTAAGTGTTATATCTTCATTAAGTATATCAGTCTGATAAACCATTACATCAGGCCTGCGCGACGCAAACCTCTGATCATCTGTCATATATTCTGTAGTCCTGTTTGTATGAACATCTTCAGTATAAGGAACCGGGTTCATTGGATCAGAAACATATTCATCAAAACTGTCCTTTGCTAATCGGGGTTCAAATGAAGCTGAATCTCCGGGGTGAAAATAAAGATTTTTTTCAACAATATTTTTTGGAGGCCATGTATCAAAATTCCTCCATTCATTTGAACCGGTAACAAATATTGTAGCTTCAGCTATTGCAGGATTACCTTCTCCTTTAAGATAAAAATCAAAAAAATTCTTTTCCTGCTTAATAAATTTTTCATTTGCATCAAGACCCCAGTAAATATTTCCCAGATTATTTGCCTTTCCGAAAGCCCACTGGCCATGTGACCATGGACCCATAACAAGAAAATTTTTCACTGACTGGGGATTCTGTTTTTCAATTGCTTCATAAGTATGAAGTGCTCCGTACAGATCTTCTGCATCAAACCATCCGCCAACTGTCATAACAGCAGGAGTAACATTTTTAAGAAACTGGCGGGGATCCCTTGTTTTCCAGAAATCATCATAATCAGGATGTGCAAAAGCATCATTCCAGAATTTAATACTGTCTCCGAAATATTTGGGGGAAATATTTTTTACTGCACCGAGAGATAAAAAGAAATCATAATTATCCGGAACAGGCCATTTGAAACCAGGAAAGCCTGTTCTGTGTAGGAGCTCTGTGAGGTCGGCCGTTGCTATAATAAAAGCTGAAACAATCAAGGAGGAAGAATGCCCCGTTATGGTGAAAATCATCACCGATGAACCATGCAGTTACAGGAGCCTGCGGTGATACAGCTTTAACTGCCGGATGTGCATTTATAATACCCATTGTGGAATAAAATCCCGGATATGAAATTCCAAAAATTCCAACATTTCCATTGTTATTCTTAACATTCTTTATCAGCCAGTCAACTGTATCCCAGGTATCAGTCGATTCATCAATATCTTTATTGCTCTTTCTTTACCGGAATTACAGGACGAATATCTTCGAACTCACCTTCACTCATATATTTCCCCCTGACATCCTGAAAAACCATAATATATTCATCTTCAGTATATCTTCTGTAAAGCTGCATAAAGAAATTGAAGCTATCCGGTCCTCCGGGTTCAATATTGTAAGGTGTCCGGTTAAGAAGAATAGGATGTGTGACTGAATTGTTTTTTGGAGTATAAATTGATGTAAACAATCTGACTCCATCCCGCATTGTTATATAGACTTCCTGTTTATCATATTTCTGTTTCAGATTGACTGTTTGTTTGCGAACAAGATTAAAGAAGAAAGTGGCACATTAGAATCAAAATAAACAATGCCCTGATGAGTAAAATATTTGAGTTATTTATTCATATTCTGATTTTAGTTTATTATTCTAAACCAAGCTTAATAAAATTTCCCCGGGGTAGAACCGGTCTGCCCTTCTTTGTTGCGACACCGGTTACTTTTGCCTGTACAATGAGCTTCAAATCAGGAAGTCCTGAAGATATCCTGAATGAAAACCAGTCCTGGCATTTCCTTCCCTTTGAATATTGACTTTTACAGTAAATTCTATCCCGGCTTCTGAGAGGATATTTATATTCTATTTCCACTTTTGTCACAATAAGATCTATTCCTTCTTCGTGAAGCTGAGCAAAGCTTACTCCTCTTGAGATCAGAAATTCATGCCTTGCATGTTCAAGATAATGCTGATAATTTGCATTATTTACAACACCCTGAAGATCACATTCATAATCCCTTACCATAAATTCAGTGCTTGTAATTATCGGGGTTCCTGCATAGAAATATGACTACGATTATTTTGGGTATATGACCGATAAACTGCTATCTGGGGAACCTTCTGAAAAATTTCTTTATTGCACTGTGAAATTTATGGATGCTGTGAGGTTTATAATGCATCAAAATACATTCTCCGGTAATATAATTAATACCTGAACCTTCAAGCTCCTTCAAAGCCTCTTTACTGATTCAGCCATCTGCTGTATCCAGATCTGTTTTATCCCTTTTTCCTTTGCTTCCCTGATCACTCCGGCAGTCTGATCCTTTTTTGTCATGACAATTATCCCCTTGACATCAGAAGGAAGGCTTTTTATATCATGATAGACTTTTCATCCGATGGATTTCATCAGCATGTGGATTTACAGGAATAATATTCATCCCTTTTTCCTTTAAGTTCCTTGAAAGCTGCATAACCGAATTTTTTCGGATTACGTGAAACTCCGACCATTGCAATTGGCTCGGAATCAAGAAATTCCTTGATTTGTTTTAAAGTTGCCATCGTTATGATATTTTAAGATTTTAAAATAATATGAAATTAAATCCGTGGAGAAATCTTGAATTCAATAAGTATAAAGACTTAAAAATACAACAAAAACAACAACTGACATTAATTTTTATTTACTTGGTAATAAGGTTAACCTATTAAAATCTCTATGAAAAATCCTGAAGATCGAAACGGATATCTTTTTTCCAAAGGATATTCCAATTATGTTTTTATATTACTGTTTCTGTTGTATATGTTCGATTATATCGACAGAACGGTTGTTACATCCATGTTTACATCCATTGAAAGAGACTGGGGAATATCGCATACCCAGAGCGGAATGCTTATGTCAGCTGTTTACTGGGCTATTGTTATTCTGACATTTCCGGTATCAATTCTTGTTGACCGCTGGAGCAGAACAAAAACAATCGGAATAATGGCAATTATGTGGAGCCTTGCAACTGCTCTATGTGCTCTGACCGGAAATTATGTCCAGTTATTTATGGCACGTCTTATGATCGGAGTCGGTGAAGCAGGTTATGCACCCGGAGGAAGTGCAATGATATCAGGATTATATCCGATTGAAAAACGATCAAGAATGATGGGAATATGGAATGCTTCAATTCCTCTCGGAACAGCAATCGGAGTTCTTCTGGGAGGAATTATTGCCGTAAAGCTGGGATGGAAACATGCATTCGGAATGGTTGCATTACCTGGGTTGATTGTTGCTATTCTTTTTCTTTTTGTGAAGGATTATAAAACTGTTGATCTTTCATTTATTGACAAGACCAACAAGAAGATAAAGATGGAGAAAAAAGATATGGTAAAGGAGTTTATTTCAAAACCATCTGTTATTTATACCTATTTCGGGATGGCTGCAGTAGTTTTTGTAACCACCTCACTGATTACCTGGCTTTCCACATATTTTGCAGATAAGCGAGAGATATTCCCCAGGAAACAGCAGGCACAATGGCAAGTGCCGTTATGGTACTTGCTCTTGTCGGTGCTCCTCTTGGAGGATATTCTGACTGACAGATGGCGAAAAACACAGATAATGCCAGATTATTGCTTCCGGCTATTTCATCACTTATTTCAGCGATCCTGCTCTTTTCGGCATTGTACCTTTTTAAAGGCACCATTCAGTATATTGTTTTTCTGGTATATGGGGATCTCAATTATGGTTTTTATTTCCGGTGCCTGCTGCAGTAACCCAGGATGTAATTCATCCGGGTCTGAGAGCAACATCTTATGCAATTGCTGTTGTGGTTCAGAACCTTCTTGGTGCATCAACTGCACCTATAGTGATCGGGCAAGATATATGATCTGTCAAATATTCAGACAGCTTTGTCAATACTTGCCGTTTGTGCTTATGGTGGGTGCAGTTCTGTTTTAGCTCGGATCGCGACTACTATGAAAAAGATCTTGGAAAAGGTGCCTAAGATTAACTCTGGAAGCAGCGTAGGATAATTCTATTATTTATCCCTGGTCACGTATAATGTACACGAATTCCCTGAGTGATTCTTTAACTTCCGATTCAGGATAAGTATCCAGAATTGCCAGTGCTTTATCCCGGTACTGATTCATTTTGAGAGCTGCATATTCCATCCCTCCGTTTTCTGAAACAAAACTGATTACCTCGGCGATATCAGATCTTGTTTTCTTCTTGTTTCCGATGATGTGCAGAATATGTCTTTTCTTTGAAAACGAAGCCTTTTCCAGAGCATGAATCAGGGGCAGGGTAATTTTCTTTTCTTTGATATCATTTCCTGATATTTTCCCGGTTAATCCGTTGCCTTCATAATCAAGAATATCATCCCTGATCTGAAAGGCAATTCCAATAGATTCTCCAAAATCTTTCATTAGCTGAATGGTATCAGGATTGCTGGTTGCTGACCTTGCACCGCATGCAGTACAGGCTGCAATAAGCGCTGCAGTTTTACCTTTGATGATCCGGAAATAATCATCCTCCCTGATATTCAACTTCCTGGCTTTCTGAAGCTGAAGCAGCTCTCCTTCAGTCATTGATTTTACGGCTTCCGAGGCTAATTTCAAGCATATCAATCCGGTTTTTTTCAATGCTTATCAGCATTCCTTTTGTCAACATGTAATCCCCTACAAGAACTGCGATCTTGGAATTCCATAGTGCATTTATTGAAAGAGCACCCCGCCTTTCATTAGCATCATCCACAACATCATCATGGACAAGGGATGCAGTATGCAGAAGTTCAATCAATGTTGCGGCAACGTAAGTTGGTTCACCTATTTCCCCGTTAAGCTTTGCGCTCAGGAAAACAAGCAAAGGCCTCATCTGCTTGCCTTTACGTCGGAAGATATAGTTTAGTATTATTTTCAGAAGGGGAATTTTACTTTGCATTGTCCTGCCGAAATAAGCTTCAAACTGAGCCATTTCTTCCTTAACAGGCTTCTTTATATTCCCCAGGTCAGACATGGAAGGATTTTCGTCAAATATACTAAAATAGGGATTACATGTTAAGTATTAAATTAATCAGGCCATAGTAAAACTATTACAATAAGCCTATCAGAGAAAATTATAATATATTTGTTGATAGAAATGGAGTATTAATGGAAATAAGAAACTTGAATCCGGAAAATCTCGAAAAAGCAGCAGGAATGCTTAAGGCGATAGCACACCCTGTCAGGATATCAATTATCGGTTGTCTTGAACCAGGCAAAAGGAAGAGTGTTACCGAGATACACAAACAGATAGGAATTGAACAATCGACAGCATCACATCATCTGGGAATACTAAAAGATAAGGGGGTTTTGGGATCGAAGCGGGAAGGGAAAAACACATATTATTATCTGAAACACGAAAATATTGTCGCCCTTCTGAATTGCATCGGAGATTGTTGCCGGTAAACCTCATTCCAGCTACTGTACTTCAAAAGTTAAAAAGACGACTAGCAACAAGCAACCAGCAACTGATTTTATTTCAGATTTCTGAACATTTTTTTCTGGAAAAGTACTATTGCTATTACTCCGCAGGTTATTGCAGAATCAGCAATATTGAATACCGGACGGAAAAATACAAACGATTCCCCCGGTCTGAAGGGAGACCAGTCGGGCCAGGTGGTGTTAATAACAGGAAAATAGAACATATCAACCACTCTTCCAAGCAGGAAAGAGGAGTAGCCTCCTTCGGGACCGAATAAAACAGCAGGCTGGCTGTAGCTTTCACTGAAGATAATTCCGTAAAAAGCACTGTCGATTATATTTCCTATTGCTCCTGCAAGTATGGCGCTGACTGCCAGGATCAGACCTAAATACGATTTTTTCTTTACAAGCGAATTCAGGAACCAGGCGATACCTGAAATAGCCACTATCCTGAAGAGACTCAGAATGATTTTTCCGGTTTTGCCACCCATCTCCATTCCAAAGGCCATTCCGTTATTTTCAATAAAATGTAGTAAGCCCCAGTTTCCGAACATATGTATTTCCTGCCCTAACACCATATGTGTCTTGACCCATAATTTCAGAATCTGGTCCGTAATCAGGATGAGAATAATGAAAAGTGCAGCTTTTTTACCTGTTGACATTGTTGCCCGGTTTTATTTAAGGCGCGAAAAATAATAAAAATTGCTGATAAAAAAACCCCCCATTCCGATTGGGAGGTTTTTTCTTGCATCTTAAGTTTTTTCTCTATTGTAGCAGACTGGTTATTATTGACAGGTTACATTCAGATAATTCCCGTCCCAGCAATAATAATCGGTTGTTCCGAAAAACTTCAGGCATTTCACTTTACCGTTATGCAGGGTTGAGCTCCACTGAACATTCATATCAAAGAATTGCTCGTACTGGGCATTATAGTAATAAATTGTGTAATATGCATTTAATAGGCTGGTTGTCAATCCATATTCAATAGAACTGTTTGCAAATGGATTTCCCGCTTTGGTAAAGGTATATTTGACAGAACCAAGATTACTTCCGGTAACTGTCCAGTCGATCTTAACTATCTCCACGGGATTCTGCTGGCTTTCGTTTAATTTCCACTGTCCTGCGGTGCCATCAAGTTCAGATGTGCCTTCGAACCAGAGAAAATCGGTGTATCCCCCGGTACCTTCTTTCGTAATATACATTTTCCATACGATGTTTGATGCTGTTATCTGGCCTGTGAGCCTTGCTTTATATGTCACGTTAAGCAGAGTTGCGTTCCCGGTCCACTGCCAGGTTTTGTCATCTATATATACTGCTTTCTGGTCAATTGCCACCTGAAATGAGTAGACAGGAACTGCAAGAGTTGTATAAATAATAGCATTCCATAAAAGGGCAGCGCTTGCAGCGAACTCCCAGTTGCTGTTCTGCGTACCTTTGGGTATGGATATTGAAACATCGCCTTTTTTCCCGGATTCAAAGTTACTGAAGTCAATAGACATTGACTTTGCGGGAGGAAGAGCAGGAGGATCTCCATGGTCCTTTTTACAGCTGGTCATTAACGACAGACTAATTATCGTAACAAAAATTAAAATTGCGTACTTTTTCATAGACCTGGAATTTAGCTTGTTTGTGAATATACAACGATAAAGTTATTATAAAAGTATTACATAATTTGAAAGAATTAAAGAGTGTTAATCTAAACAATTTCACATATTAATTGTTCAATGTAAAATAAACTGACAATGGAACGAAGAAATTTCTTAAAAAATCTTGGAATGGGAGTTGCTGCAACTGTTATTACAGGCAAATCCCTTGCAGGAAATTTAACAAATTCAACAATTTTTACCATGGAAAACTTTAATACACACGAATTTCCGGCATTGCCATATGCCTATGATGCACTTGAACCGTACATTGATGCCACGGACGATGGAGATACATTATGACAGGCATCATCAGTGCATATTTCAATAATTTTGTCAATGCCATTAAAGGCACGAACCTTGGATAACAGTCAATTGAACAAATTTTCGCATAAGGTTTCGGAAGCAGGAGATGCAGTCAGAAATAACAGCGGTGGTTTTTACAACCATTTCTTTTTCTGGAATAACCTTGCTCCAAAATCAGCAGGACCATCGGCTGAATTATCAGCTGCACTGATAAAGGAGTTCGGTTCCTTTGATAAGTTTAAGGAAATCTTAAGCAATTCAGCAAAAACACGTTTTGGAAGCGGGTGGGCCTGGCTTTATCTTACCGCTGACAAAAAGCTGGCTGTCGGGAGCACTCCAAACCAGGATAATCCACTTATGGATGTATCAGCGATCAAAGGAACGCCATTGCTTACAATCGATGTATGGGAACATGCCTATTATCTGAAATATCAGAACAAGAGGGCTGATTATGTTGATGCTTTCTGGAATATTGTAAACTGGGAAGAAGTCAGCAGAGAGGTATCAGGAGGCAATCAGATAAAAAGTAATAAGGACGTGCTATGGCAGTCCTTATTCTTTAACAGATGGCAGAAGAGGGTGCCTCAAAAGGGCACCCTCTTCTTTTAGGTATATAAAAACCTCTTTATCTTTAATGTCGCGGTCTTCTGGAACGGTACCGGCTGCAAAACAGACCTTAGTTGATCTGGCTGAATTTATTCACTTGGAATTAACATATTCCTGAAGTTCAGCAAGCAATTCTTGCTTTTTTTCCTCGTACTGCCGGGTCATGTCTTCCTTGAGATTCTGATATTTCTTTTCAAGCTCTTCCATATTCAGATGGACATATGCAACCAGCTTCCCCTTCTGCTGGACCACAAGTGACTCAGCCACAAACCGGAAATTATTTATGACTGACTCGATTTCCTCAGGGTAAATATTCTCACCGCTTGCCCCTACGATCATGTTTTTAAGCCTTCCTTTGATATAAAGGTTGTTATGTGAATCAAATACACCAAGGTCTCCTGTTTTGAACCACCCGTCCTGAGTGAGAACATCCCTTGTCATTTCAGGTTCCTTGTAGTATCCTTTCATTACATTTGGCCCCCTTGCCCATATCTCACCTTCTCCGGTTTTCTTATCAGGATTGTTTATTTTGAGTTCGATACCTTCAATTGCAGGACCTGTTGAATCAAATACCGATTTTTCAGGATTGGCTCCTGCAAGCAGTGGTGATGTTTCTGTCAATCCATAACCAATTGCATAAGGGAATTTTGCCTCGAACAGAAATTTCTCAACACTTTTGTTCAGCTTGGCTCCTCCGATACCAAAAAATTTCAGATGTCCACCAAATGTTTTATATAAGTTTCTTACCCGCAACCTGGCATTCAGTTTCTTTCTTATAAAAGATATTTTGTACAGATTCTTAATATCATTTTTTCCCTGAAAGCAGGCAGTATTTTGTTGAAATAGATCTTCTTCCATTATCAATGGCACAGTCAGCATCACTGTTGGCTTAACTTCAGCCATGGCAGGGATAAGAACAGCAGGAGTAGGCGGTTTTCTTCAGATAGTAAACACATGCTCCGCCTAATATCGGAAGCATAAGACCAAGAGTATTCTCGTAAGTATGCGACAATGGCAGTACTGATAAAAATCTGTCATTTTCATCAATCGGACTGAATCACCTTCCCCTTTAAAGCATTGAAAGACAATGTTCTTATGAGTCAGCATAACTCCCTTGGAACGACCGGTTGTGCCTGATGTATAAATAATTGAAGCCAGATCATCTTCAGCTACATTCGTAAGTCTTTTTCAGGTTGTGCAAATGGATCGAAGACAATTGATTTGTTTTTCTGAAAACAGAATGGAAAAATCTTCAATAAGAATTCCGGTTTTAAGATCATCTGATTTAAATCCTTCCAGTCTGGGCAATAAGGAAGTCTGAAATAAAAATTGCCTTTGGCTTCCGAATGGCTAAGAACATTCGCAACCTCTGTTGCTGAAAAATCGGGTAAAATCGGAACAACAACAGCTCCCATGAAAGTTATTGAAAAATATGCAGAACTCCAGTTTGGCATATTATTACTGAGAAGGGCGACTTTATCTTCAGGTTTTATGCCGAGTATTTTCAAGAAAAGCCGTAAGCGCACTGATTTCTCTTGCAGATTCACTGTAGGTTTTGGGTTTCTCTCCGACAAAAGCATAAGCGTTATGATTTCCGTATTTCCGTACTGTCTCATTGAATAATGCAGGAAAAGTAAGCCGAATATTATTTTCTTCCATCTATGCGAGATAGATTTAATTTTTGCATAAGAACTACAAAGATACAAATTAATTGGCATCCTGTTAATAACATGTTAAATATTGCATTATTGCCTTAATAACAGGAGTTAAATAAAAAACTTTTATTCAGGGTAAGTTGGTTAAATTTGTAGATGTTTAATGAAGATATTAGCCAATGGCAACATTAATCAGGGTAACAAAGGAATTCTCCTTTGAAATGGCTCATGCACTGTGGAATTATGACGGGCCGTGCAGGAATGTCCATGGACATTCATACAAGCTTTTTGTAACACTTTCCGGTATTCCTTCAAATGATCTGCAAGATCCGAAAAATGGTATGGTAATCGATTTCACAGATCTTAAAAATATTGTGAAAGAAGAGATAATAAATATCTTCGACCATGCAGTTACCGTGTCGGGAAATTATGACAGGGAAAAGATGCAAACGTTCAGAACGATGTTCGGAAATACTGTTGTTGTTGATTATCAGCCTACATGTGAAAATCTTGTTGCAGATTTTGCATCAAGAATAAAAAAGCAACTTCCGGAAAAAGTCAGGCTGCACAGTTTAAAGCTTTATGAAACGGCCACCTCCTATGCAGAGTGGTATGCTTCGGATAATGAATAAATTCGATATGTCAGAAAATCAACCAAAAAAACTGTTTTTACTGGATGCCTACGCGCTGATTTTCCGCTCTTATTATGCATTTATAAAAAATCCCAGGATAACATCCAAAGGGATGAACACATCTGCGATTTTCGGATTTCTCCTGACTCTCAGGGAGGTTCTCCAGAAGCAAAAACCTACTCATATTGCCGTGGTTTTTGACACCCCTGCTCCGACTTTCAGGCACGAAATGTTCAAGGAATATAAAGCTAACCGCGACGAAACACCCGAGGATATAAAAAAAGCCGTACCCTATATCAAAAGACTGATTGAAGCATATAAAATACCAATAATCGATTACCCCGGCTTTGAAGCCGACGATGTTATCGGAACCCTTGCAAAAAAAGCTTCAGAGAAGGGATTTGTGACCTATATGATGACGCCTGACAAGGATTTTGCACAGCTTGTTTCCGACAATATTTTTATGTTAAAGCCTTCAAGAAGCGGGAACGAATCAGTTAAATGGGGAGTTGATGAAGTGAAACGCGAGTTTTCAGTTCAGCAACCTGAACAGGTAATTGATATTCTGGCTCTTATGGGTGATACAGCTGATAATATCCCCGGTGCTCCGGGAGTTGGTCCCAAAACAGCAATGAAACTGATTTCGGAATATGGTTCTGTGGAAGAACTATTCAGGCATACAGATCAGCTTAAAGGCAAACTGAAAGAGATCATCGAAAACAACAAAGAACAGATTGAACTTTCAAAAAAGCTCGCAACAATTGATCTAAATGTACCTGTCGACCTTAAAGAGAATGAGCTTATTCTTGAAACGCCTGACAGAGAAAAACTTAAGGGACTTTTTAATGAGCTTGAATTCAGAACAATTGCTGCCGAAATACTTCCGGAAATAGATAAGAGCATTAAACCATCAGAAACGGAACCTGCTCTTATCCCTCCATCCGGTTCAATACAGGGTTCTCTTTTTGAAAATGATCAGGTTTCATCGTCTTTTGAAAGATCAACCATTGAATCGGTTCCCCACAATTATGTTGTTCTTGGGACCACAAAGGAGCTGAAGGAATTTGTCTCGCAGGCACTGAAACAGGATGAGATCTGTTTTGATACCGAAACAACAAGCATAAATCCCCTCGGATTCAGAATTGGTTGCTCTTTCATTTTCATGGAGAAAGGGTTCGGGCTGCCTGGTTCATTTCCCTGAATCACAGGGAAGAAACCAGTGAGAAACTTAAGATCCTTAAACCTGTTTTTGAAGATCAGAGTGTCAACAAGATCGGACAGAACATGAAGTTTGACATCCAGGTTCTTGCAAACTATGGGATAGAAGTGAAAGGCAATCTGTTTGACACAATGATCGCTCATTATCTTCTCGAGCCGGATATGCGGCACAATATGAACCTTCTTTCCGAAACATATCTCTCATACAGCCCTGTTCACATAGAATCGCTGATTGGAGAAAAAGGCGTTAACCAGAAAAACATGCGTTCTGTTCCTGTTGAACAGATAAAGGAATATGCAGTTGAGGATGCTGATGTAACTTATCAGCTTAAGGAAGTATTTCAGCCAAGGTTAAAATCTGAAGGATTATCAAACCTTGCAGAGACTATAGAAATGCCTCTCATCAGGGTGCTGGCAGATATGGAGCGGACCGGCGTTAAGCTGAACCAGGAGGATCTGAAAGCAATTTCCATCGGTCTCCGTGAGGATATCATCTCCCTTGAAAAAGAGATCTACACTCTTGCAGGTACCGAGTTTAATATCTCTTCTCCGAAACAGCTTGGCGATATTCTGTTCATCCGTTTAAAACTCGATGATAAAGCAAGGGTTACAAAAACGAAACAGTTCAATACAAGCGAAGAAATATTGCAAAGACTCTCCGGAAGGCACCCGATAATTAATAAAGTGCTTGAATACAGGGGACTTAAAAAGCTATTATCAACCTATGTTGAAGCATTACCTCAGCTCGTTGATAAAAAAACAGGAAGGATTCACACTTCATATAATCAGGCTGTTGCATCAACCGGAAGACTGAGTTCGAATAATCCGAATCTTCAGAATATTCCAGTCAGGGATGCAAGGGGAAGAGAGATCAGAAAAGCATTTGTCCCGGAAGAAGGAAATCTGTTTCTTTCAGCCGATTATTCCCAGATAGAGCTCAGGCTGATGGCTCATCTGAGCGGCGACAGGAATATGATTGGTGATTTTCTCTCAGGAAATGATATACATGCGGCCACTGCATCCAAAATTTTCGGAGTGGATATAAAAGATGTCACCAGAGAAATGAGGGGCAGGGCCAAAACAGCCAACTTTGGCATTATATATGGCATTTCTTCATTCGGTCTTTCAGAAAGGCTTACCATTGGCCGGAAAGAAGCTAAAGATCTCATCGACGGGTACTTCAATTCATACCCCGGTGTAAAGAAATATATGGATGAAAGCATAAGAAAAGCGAGGGAACAGGGATACGTCACCACAATGTTCGGCCGCAGGAGATATTTACGTGATATTCAATCGCGCAATCAGGTAGTAAGGGGAAATGCCGAACGGAATGCCATAAACGCTCCCATTCAGGGGACTGCAGCCGATATAATAAAAATTGCAATGGTGAGGATCCACGAGAAATTGAAAAATGAAGGATATGGCTCAAAAATGATACTTCAGGTTCATGATGAACTTATCTTTGAAGTTGTTCCCGGTGAACTTGAAAGAGCTTAAGGAAATGGTTGTTCATGAGATGTCAAATGCTGTAAAACTTGATATACCGCTGAAGGTTGACTGTGGAACAGGTAAAAACTGGCTGGAGGCACATTAAACAGACCAACGGTGTAACGTTGACGGCGTAACGGTAAAGTAAGTCCCCCTTGTAGGGAACCGTAAGAAATTGCCCAGTGGGCAATTTAGGGAGGGGCCAGTGCAGGTGAGTTGGGGGTAGGGGGATGTAAAGCGTTGGATAGTTAAGATAAATCTGATTATGGATATCAGTGTATTATTCTTCGGAGTCCTTGCAGAGATAACCGGCACCAACCGGAAACATTACCGGGATATAAAATCATTCGGAGATCTGAAACACAGAATCGAGGATGATTTTCCTGAGATTGTGCACTATAATTTCAGGATAGCGGTCAATAACAAAATAGTAAATGAAGATCCCCTGCTAAGACAAGATGACGAGGTTGCTTATCTGCCTCCCTTCGCAGGAGGATAAAAAACAATTTTCTTAATAATTCAAAATATATCAAAATGCACTTAATCAACGGACCTGTGACACCCGGCGTAATTTCAGAGATAATTGCGAAAGGCGGAGAAAATCATAGAATGCGGGGCTCATTCGCTTTTCCTCGGACAGGTGAGAAGAGACCAGATCGAACGGGAAATTTGTCAAAGCAATAGAATATTCTGCCTACGAGGAGATGGTAATAACGGAAGCTGACAAAATCAACAAATCAATCCTGTCGGAGTTTGATGATGTAAAGACAATTGAGATAATTCATTCAAAAGGACTTGTAAAAGCCGGAGAAATATCTCTGCTGGTAATGGTTTCAGCCGGACACAGGGATCATGCATCCAAAGCCTGTGCTAAAACAGTTGAGCTTATAAAGGAAAAACTTCCAATCTGGAAAAAGGAGATATTTGAAGATGACTCCGGTCAGTGGAGAGAGAATGAATAATCCCTAAATATTTACTTCACTGTCAGGATTTTCAGCAAGATTTACCTTCATCGAAGGATTTTTATCCTCATGTGTAATGAGAATTGATCCCTTTTTACCTTGAAGAATTGAATTGTAATCCTGGCTTTTATTAAGGATCTCGACTGCTTTTAAAACCTGTTCATCAGTTTTGACGGTCCATGCAATTGATCCTTCCTCATAAAAATACCGGCCGATAATTTCATCCTCAAGAAGCTCTGTTATTTCATTTTTGAAGGTCGTAAGATCATTGTCAAGGGTATGATTCAGCTCTTTCTGAAGTTCAGTAAAAATGTCCTTGTGAAGATCATAATATTTTTCCCTCTTTGCATTGGTTATAAGCTCATTCAGCGACATTTCGGTGATTGTTCTGTAGCTGAACTTGCGGCCTGTCAGATAATTTTTAAAATCGGAATAATCCTGGTCAGTGAATGAGAACTCATCAATTGATTTAAAACCGGGATGCGACCAGTAATAAATGCTGGCAAAATCAAAAATATAGTTGCGAAGGAAAAGTTCTGTTGCAATCTGGCTCAGTGGTTCAGGGACTATTTCAATATCCGGGGTTATTCCTCCTCCGTCCTTTACAACTCTTCCGTTCCTGGTTTTGAACTCCGAAATAAGCGAATCAGGAATGATTCCAACACTTCCATCCTCATTGGGATGTGAAAAATCGAGTGCCTGAATACATCTTCCGCTCGGGATGTAATATTTTGCGGTGGTAACTTTAAGCTGGGTATTATAGCTTAGCGGACGGGTTATCTGCACAAGCCCTTTCCCGTATGACCTCTGACCAACGATTATGCCCCTGTCAAGATCCTGAATTGCCCCGGCAACTATTTCGGAAGCTGATGCAGAACCTCTGTTTATTATAACTGCAAGCGGGATCTTTTCATCAACTGCCGATTTTGTAGTTTTAAAAGCCTCATCAAACTGTTTTACCTTTCCTTTTGTTGAAACAATTTCATTTCCGGGGCCCACAAAAAGATTTACAATATCCACAGCCTCGGTCAGAAGACCTCCCGGGTTGCCCCGGAGGTCAAGGATTATCTGCCTGGCATTATTATTTTTCAGTGCAATCAGTGCTTTCCTGACATCGTCGGTACAATTCTGTGTAAAATTTGTAAATCTTATGTATCCTGTGTTAGAATCAATCATCCCGGAATAGGGAACGGACGGTACCGCGATTTTCTCCCGTTTGACTGAAAAATCCATTTCTTTGCCATTTCTTTCGATGGTAAGATTTATTATGGTTCCCGGATTACCTTTGAGCTTTTCACTTACCACATCGGTATCAACCCCTTTGAGCGAAACGCCATCAACTTTTTTAAGAATGTCGCCGGCTTTGATTCCTGCAACGTCAGCAGGGAACCCCTTATAGACAAGGGAAATGACAACATACTCACCTCCGTCCCTGACAAGAGAACCTATGCCTCCATATTTGCCGGTTGTCATAAATGTCACCTCATCGCCTTCGGATTCAGGATAATATACAGTATAAGGATCAAGGGTCTTGAGCATATTGTCGATCCCAGTTTTAACCAGTTTGTCAGGATTCAGTTCATCTACATAAAATGTGTTCAACTCCCTGAATAGGGCTAAAAATATATCAAGGTTTTTAGCGATCCTGAAGTCCCTTGTCTCCTGGATGGAAAGAAATGCAACGCTGACTCCTGCGACTATCATAATAACCGCAACAATTATAAATCTGGCGGAACGTACCTTTTTCATAAAAAACGTATCTATAAATATGAACGGCGAAATTAACAAGAAAATCCGGCAATGAAGCTGGCATTGAAATATTTATAACAACTTTAACTTTTCTTCCGATTCTTCAGGATGTTGTCACAAAGTTTTTCAATCACCTCTCCGACAGACTTTTCTACGATATCATAATCGGCAACATTGCTGTGCCGGTAAATTATAATAAATGTGACCTGAATATTCTCTGATTCTAGCAAACTGTAAAGGAGATGTTTCTTTTTACGGTAAGCTTCCCTTATCCTTCTTTTTAAGAGGTTCCGGATAACTGCAAGCCTGAAGCTTTTTTTCGGAACACTTACTGCGATCTGGGCCGGTGAAGGCAATCTGGTACTGCTGCTGATCCAGACCACTTTAAACAGAGATGTATGGAAAACATTTCCGTTTTCAAATATTTCATCAATCAATTTAATCCTGCAAAGCCTTTCATTCTTGCCGAATGTCTGCCTTTCACCTTTGTTCATCTCAAAATCAATTATCCCCGGAATGCTTCAGAAGCTAATGCCGGGGCCGGAGCGAACCGATATGCTGATAATTTGTTACCTGCAGTTTTTATTATGCTCTTTGAGAAAATCATCAAGAGCCATTGTCATTGAAGGAGCTTTTGGATTGGGGGCGTTTATATCCAGCCTCAACCCTTCATGCTCAACCGCACTGGCGGTTGTCGGCCCGAAGGCGGCAATTTTAATATCCCCCTGGACAAAATCAGGAAAATTTTCTTTCAACGATTTGATACCGGAAGGACTGTAGAAAACCAGTATATCATAATCGAAATCATTGAAATTGGAAAAATGACTGCTTATGGTTTTGTACAGTGTCCCGATAGTGTATTTGATATTGTTTTTATCAAGCACATCAGGTATTTCTGCATTATGAGGTTCAGGAAGGGGAACAAAGAAAATGTCATCCCTGTGTTTGATAATTATATCAATCAGATCCTGAAATTTTGCCTTGCCGTGGAAGATCTTGCGTTTTCTGTAAACAATATATTTCTGCAGATAGAAGGCAACATTTTCCGTGATGCAAAAGTACTTCATTGTATCAGGAACAACTATCCGGAGTTCATTGCAAATTCTGAAAAAATGATCTATCCCGGTTTTGCTAGTAAAAATTATTGCAGTAAAATCAAGAATATTGATCTTTTGCTGACGGAAATCCTTTGATGAAATACCTTCGACCTGAACAAAAGGTTTAAATTCAACCTTAAGATTGTATTTTTTTGCCAGATCGAAATATGGAGATTTCGGATTATTCGGCTCTGGCTGCGATACTAAAATCTTTTTTATTTTCAACTTCTTACAGATTAAGTTTTACTTTTCAGGTAACACTTCATTATAAATCGAGGCCAGTGAAATATTTCACTAAAATCAGAACTGGTAAAATTTCCAGCGCACAAAGGTACAAAATCAAATACAATACGGAAATATTCCTCTTCATAAAAATTAAAAACAGCCGGAAAACACGCAATAAATAAAAGATAATCAACGCTATAGCCCCTAATATGAAAATGATCCGGGGAGGCAGGATAACTGTATAAACCAGTAATATCACAACCGCAAAAAGAATAACGGCACTGAATCTGTAGGACTGGTAGACATTAATCAGGTATTCATTGAATACCTCTGATTCTCCGCTGAGATTTCCTGCGACTAGACAGATAAAATGCCTGGACGTGACTGAAAAAATCACGGCGCCCATGGAGACAAGCATGAACAGGAATGGAGGAACCCCGGCTGGAATAAAATCGTACCAATCCGCGGCGCAATATACGAACAGCCCGATGACCATGAATGAAATGAAATTGAGAATTGTCGACTGCCAGGTGAACAGGGAACCTGTATCGCGCAAAGATGATTCATTAATACCGCGAAAAAGAATAAACCTTGTGAGCTCCGGGAAAATGCTTCTGGTCGTTGTTCTCGCAATTAACCAAAGATAAGCCACCAGGAATATTATGGCAATTATCCAGTCGTGATGAAGAGGCTTTTGAGGCAGATCCCTGCCATCTTTAAGGTTGTTTATTACTTTTATATAGGTTACTGGCAGGGGCTTTTCAGCGAACTGATACGGAAAAAATACCGGAGGAAGCTGATCAATGTTTCTTACAAAACTCAGTGAATCATATAAAGTGACATCAGCTATGCTGTTCCTGGCGCACACCGACGTGGTATCAGTTACTGATACTTCAGGATTCAGCATGGTTTTCTTTTTCAGTCTTGCTAATTCAGCGTTCCTGATATGGGCAGGAACTTCATCAAGTTTCCGGAATACTGAATCGGGAAGCAGCTTATCAGTATTTATCCGGATAACAAGCTTTGGCCTGATTGTGTCCTGTATATCGAAGCCTGTTACCATAACCTTTTTGTGGAATAGACCACAAAAGTAATGATTATTAAATTTATCCGGACAGTTTTATTAGATAACAGAATGATCAGAAATAATCATTCCTGGTGCCTGATATGTCTGCAAGTATATTATTTGCAAGCCTGCTTGCCCCGATCCTGAAAAGATTATTATTCAGCCACTCCTTTCCAAGACAGCTGCTGACAATATTGAAGTAGGTCAATGCATCTGCCGTGGTAACGATCCCGCCGGCAGCTTTGAATCCGACTTTAATGCCGGTTTCCGTATAAAAATCCATTATTGCACGGCACATTGTAAAGCTGCTTCAGGAGTAGCAGAAACAGATGTTTTTCCGGTCGATGTCTTAATGAAATCTGCACCGGCATCCATGGCAATCATTGATGCTTTGAATATCTGTTCGTTGTCTCCGAGCAATCCTGATTCAACAATAACCTTAAGGTGCTTTTCTCCCATTGCCTCCTTTATTTCCGCTGATTTCATCAGCAACCATTTCAAAATCATTTCCAAGAAAAGCGCCTACAGGCAATAACAATATCAATTTCATCAGCTCCTGCATCAACAGCCATCTTACATTCAGCAACCTTTATGCTTCTGAATGTCTGAGATGTTGGAAACGCTCCTGCCACTGATGCTATTTTTACATTTTTTACAGTAAGCTTTTCTTTAACAACCGGAACAAAATTAGGGTAAACACATATTGCAGCAACATTTGGAATATTCGAAAACCTGCCTGAAAAACTATTTACTTTTCCTGTAAGATGCAGTATCTGACTTTTGTTATCTGTAGTGTTCAGACTCGTCAGATCTATAGAATTCAGGATATTCATCAGCAGATGTTTATCAGGAATTTCTGATGCACATTGAGCTCGCTGTTTTCAGGCCTTTTTTAATTTCAGTTTCTGAAGGGCACTGTTTAATAAGTTTTTGATATAGCTTTGTCATATAACGATCCGTTTTTTAAATCTATCGGAATTTAAATGAAAAAAAGAACGGGTTCAATATAATGCTTTTTGTTTTCATAATTAATTTAATTATATTAATTTATAAGTGAAATTGTCCGTTCAGTATTGTTGTTTCTTGCAAGTGAAGCAAAAATCCCAAAACATGACAGAATACGAAAAAATCATAAATCCCGGTCTCATTCCTGCATATAAGTCCCGGATAGGTTGACGGATTAATTGTCTGTTTCCCGATAAAAATAGCGATAAGCATCATGGCAATACCCATACTGAGCATTTGTCCGATCATTCTCATTGTTCCCACCACTCCCGAAGCAACTCCAAGATGTCGTTTTTCAACAGAGCTCATAATAGCATTAGAATTGGGAGAAGAGAAGAGCCCGAATCCAATGCCCATAAGCAGTAAGAAGAGCTACAATTATATAAACTGGTGTTCCTGCAGTTATAAAGCAGAGACATATAAGTCCGGCTGCAGTAAGTCCCATGCCAATTGATGCTATAACTCCGGGATTATATTTATCAGACAACCTTCCGGCAAGAGGAGATAAAAGTGTCATGCATACAGGTTGTGAAATCATTATTAAACCGGCAGTTCTGGCATCAAATCCTTTAAGTACTGAAGGTAGAGGCTTATAAAAAAACCTGTTGCACTGGTTGCCGAGTAATTGATAAGGGCAGCCAATCCTGAAAAAGCAAATACTCTGTTGTGAAGCATCAGGCGGATATCAAAAACCGGATTTGATACCCTCTTCTCAAACAGAATAAACACAACTGCCAAGTAAGGTTCCAATGATCAGGCAAATCCATCCTGTGATCGACGGAAGTCTCGAAAATCCGTACATAAATGCAAACAGGGAGATTCCATAAATCACCGACCCCCCCCAGTCGAATTTTTCTCCCTCTGATTCAGCCCATTCTGTTTTTATTTTGGTTTTTATCAGTATCAGTGACGCTATGCCGAAAGGAACAAGAAATGCAAATATGCTCCGCCATCCGAAATACTGGGTCAGTAATCCTCCGATTACCGGACCGGCTGATAAGTCCAAGATATACAGCGGTAATGTTTATTCCCATTGCCCTGCCGCGTTCCCCGACCGGGAAAACTGAAGTTATAATGGCAAGACTGGTGCCGAAGATCATTGCACCTGAGATCCCCTGAATGATCCTGAGAATAATAAGCGAAGAGAGGTTCCAGGAAAAGACTATGAGAAAAGTTGAAATCGTGAATAGCAGAATTCCAGCCGAAAACACTTTTTTTCTGCCAATAATGTCAGCCAGCCGGCCAAACGGCAGAAGAAACATCGCAGATGAAAGAATGAAACTGCTTATAACCCATCCAAGTCCGATCGCACTGGCATTAAGGTCTTTCCCAATTGCAGGCAATGCCAGGTTAACTGCAGAACCCAGAAATGGAGTAAGAAATGCAGCAAATGCTGCGACAATCATAACTGATCGTTTAAATGTTTTTTCGGAAGCAATTTCAGAATTTTCCTTCATGGGACAGTAGCTGTAAATTTGTAAATTACTGAGGGATTTTTACTCCTTTTCCTTTGAATCAATTATTATTGTTACAGGACCATCATTGACAAGCTCCACCTGCATCATCGCACCAAACTCACCTGTTGCAACATCTTTTCCCAGAAGGACAGAAAGCCTGCTGATGAAGCTTTTATAAATAGTGAAAGCGATATCGGGATGTGCCGCCCTGATATAAGAAGGTCTGTTTCCTTTTTTAGTTTTGGCATGAAGTGTAAACTGACTAATTAGCATTATGCTGCCATGCGTATCAAGAACCGATAAATTCATAACATCATTGCTGTCGTTGAAGATCCTGAGCTGTACTATCTTGCTGCATAACCACTCAATGTCATTCTGATCGTCTGATTCTTCAATTCCCAGAAGTATAAGCAGTCCGGGCCCGATCTCAGATTTTTTCTGTTTATTTATCGAAACGGATGCCCTGCTCACTCTTTGGATCACAGTTCTCATACCTGCATTATTTTTGGTGTTCAAATATATACAATCAGTTAACAAATTAGCAAAAGGATGTTTTATATTATCTTTGCGCAGTTTACTCATATTTCATGGATTTCATCACTATTGTCGCTGTTGCTCTTGGATTGTCGTTCGACACCTTTGCTGTTTCCCTTTCACATGGTGTAGTCAGGAACCAGATTTTGTTCAGGCAGGCTGTAAAATTTGCCATGCTGATGGCATTTTTCCAGTCAGGCCTGCTCATTACCGGTTATTTTTTAGGTTCATTTGTTAGCGAAATAATGAAAGCCGCGGACCACTGGGTGGCTTTAATTTTGCTTTCTGTCCTGGGTATTAAGATGATAATTGAAGGCTTAAGGAAAAATGAAGATGATGAAATAAAAGATTACACAAACCCCATGACACTGATCTCAATGGCAATCGGTACAAGCATTGATGCCTTTGCAGTGGGAATAAGCTTTGCTCTTCTGAGCATAAGGATCTGGTATTCGGCGGTCATTATCGGTGCTGTCACATTCCTGGCTTCAATGACTGCGATAAGGATAGGCAAATCAGCAGGGGAAAGACTTGGGAATAAGGTTGAGGTAATTGGTGGTCTAATCCTGATTACAATAGGGATTAAAATATTCCTGGAGCATACTCTGTTTAATTGAAGGGAATCATATATCTCTCACGCTTTTCAAATACCGCCATTTCCGAGTATCCCACACTTTTAAGAAGCTCATAAGCTTCATCAAAATGCTGACCCACCCTTGAAGGCATGTGAGCATCCGAATTGACGCACACAGGTACATTTTCTTCCCTGAAGATCCTGAGGTATTTCCTGTCGGGATAGAAATCGCCGACAGGCCTGTTCCTTCCGTTTGTGTTGATCTCAAAGGCAACATCATGAACTTTAAAGCTTCTTGCCAGGTTCCTGTAGAGATTTTCGGGATCAAAGGATGGTTTGGAACCATATATTCTTATCAGGTCACAATGGGCTATAATATCAAAAAGCCCTGAAGCGGCTGCAGCGGCTACCATATCAAAATATACTTCAAACAAACTGTCAATATTCTTTCCGTCATAGAATTCAGGCCCCATATCTACTGTGGAATCGCCAAGATAATGCACTGATCCAATGGCATAATCAAGTTTTGTTTTTTTCAGGAGTGACCAGATCTCATTTTCTTTTCCGGGGAAAAAATCAACCTCAAGACCTTTTCTTACCTTAATACCGGTGACATTCCGGCTAAGATTATTTATATGTTTAAGATAAAGTCCGACGTCTGAAGCATTCATACTCCAGTCGAGCGATTCCCTGAAAAGTGTCAGGTGCTCTGAAAATCCGATCTCATTTAATCCGGCAGCTACCGCTGGTGCGATATAATCCTCGGGGGCAGCCCGGCCATCACTGAGCGATGAATGTATATGATAATCAGTCCTGTAGATCAATTTGCTTTAATAAATTACATATTCATAAAATCCTCTTTTCAAAGTAGGTCCAAATTTCCAAATAAAACAAATAATGCCATAATAAAGTAATCGGGAAAATCATAACTTTGTAAAAAACTCACCGGCGTGGATAAAAAAAACAGCATCTGCATCTGCGAACATTGTGATTTCAGGGACGTAGTATTTTCGACACTCGATGATCAGAGCATCCAGGAATTATGCAATCATAAAGAGGAGCGCTCATACTTTAAGGGTGAAATAATTAATCACGAAGGGGAGAAAATAACTGATTTCAAGTATCTCAAGACCGGACTGGTCAAGCTTTACAGGAGGACAGCAAATGGTGAAGAGCAGGTAATTACAATTACCCGGCCATTTGAGTTTGTCAGCAACATGAGCATATTTTCGGACGAGAAATACAAATACTCCGTATCAGCTCTTGAAGACTCTGTTGTCTGCACTGTCAAGCTGGAATATATTAAAAGCCTGTTCCTTAAAAACGGTGGTTTTGCCAGTAATCTGCTGACTAAAATTTCAACTATAAGCGATAAAATCATTGGCCAGACGCTGGACATAAGGCAAAAAAACCTTGCCGGACGCGTTGCATTCGTTCTGTTGTACTTCACCAAGGATATTTATAAATCAAGGGTTTTCGATATTCCGGTATCACGAAAAGAGATAGCTGATTATATAGGGATGAGCACAGCAAATGTAATCAGGACCCTTTCGGATTTCAAACGGGATGGAATTATCAGAGTATTTGGGAAGACAATAGAGATAGTGAATGTTGAAAAACTGGAGATAATTTCGAAGAGAGGTTAACCCCCCAACCCCGCCAGCCGGCGGGGGCTGTTGACTTGATTTAGAACCCCCCTACGGGGGGCAGGGGGTAAATAAACCATTGGCAGGGGGCAAAAATAATTTATGAGAAGCAACCTTTTTCTTGCAGGAATTCTTTTGATTTCCACCTTACTTTCCGCTCAACCCGGCAGGCCAGAATCGCAACCAGACAAGGGGAAAAAGACAAAACAATATATACTTGCCGGATTCAGGCACGGAGTAAGTTTCTTCCCAAAGGTGAAATTTTCCAGCGTTCAGTATGAATCAACTGATACGCTTGGATTTGATAAATATCATTCACTGGATGTTATTTATTCCTGGCTCAGGAAATGGGAAGAAGAGTATCCGGATCTTGTTGATCTTTATGAGGTCGGTAAAAGCTATGAGGGCAGACCTATCCTTCAGATGACAGTAACAAATAAGAAAACAGGGAAGGATACAGATAAGCCTGCAGCTTTTTTTGAGGGAGGAAGGCACAGCGGTGAAATCACAAGTTCGGAATGCGTAATGTGGATGGCTCAGTATCTTCTTATGAATTATGGAAAGGATCCGGACGTAACTCATCTCCTCGATACAAAAACGATCTATTTAAAACCTGTAAATAATCCTGACGGACATAACCTCTACCTGAATACCGCTCAAAGCAACAGAAGCACCGTCAGACCCGAAGATAACGACGGTGATGCTCTTCTTGATGAAGATGCCCCGGAAGATCTTGACAATGACGGAATGATCCTTACAATGAGATGGAAGGATGAAAAGAAAGGAAACCTCATTCCTGATCCGAAAGATTCCACAGGCAGGATAATGAAAAGAGTTCCTGCCGGGCAGGGCATTTATCTTTCATCTTCCGAGGGGATAGACAATGACGGCGACGGCCGGATAAATGAAGATGGAATCGGAGGACTTGACCTTCACAGGAATTATCCTGAGAACTGGAGGCCTGAAACAGAACAGACCGGTCGCGGTTATACGCAGGGAGGGGCAGGTGAATTCCCATTAAGCGAAACTGAAACAAGAGCTGTTGTCGATTTTCTGCTGACTCACCCTAATGTTTCTGTTGTCAATTCGATGGACACCAGCGTGCCGATGCACCTCAGGCCGCCTTCGACCTCTCCTTCTGATGAAAGAATGTATCCCGAAGACCTTGCACTGGTATAAGATTTTCGATGACATCGGCAAGAAGATCACCGGATATAAGAAAGCCGGCGATGTGTTATAACGATTATGGTAACGGCAATCCTCTTTTCGGTCATGGTCCTGATTTCGGATACTGGTATTACGGAGCAATCTGGTATGGTGATGAAATTTGGAACGGAGCAAGATTCAAAGATTACAACAACGACGGAGATACGAACCAGATCGACATGTTGAGATGGGATGATGAGGAGAATGATGGAGCAGGGTTTATTGAATGGAAGCCAGCTAAGCATCCTGTGTATGGAGATATAGAAATTGGCGGATTCGATCAGAAATTTTTTTCCCAGAATCCTCCTGCAAAGCATCTTGAACCATGGGTAAGAAATGAAGCTATGTTTAATATTGAGATGGTAAAATATCTGCCTGAGCTTGATTGGGGAAAGATTGAAGTAAAAAGAATAAAAGCATATAAAACAGATTCTGCAGACTACCAGATTAAGGTCAGTATAATGAACAGAGGAAAGCTGCCAACAGCGCTGAAACAGGCACATCTTGTAAAAATAGTAAGGGAAGACAGGATTGAGCTGGAATTTGATACAACCGGATCGATAAAGGTAAGCCTGGCTTTAAAGTAATAGAAGAAAAGAAAAAAACACCGGAAGGACCAGGCAGAGGTATGATTGATGATATTGAAAGGAGGCATCTGCTCACTGTCAGGACAACAAAAAATATTCCTTTTACCCAGGGAGGATCATCACAGATGTAGTTTTTACGATAAGGTTTTACAACAGTCAGGAGCTTAAAGGTAAAGCAAGCATGTTCTCGACCAGAGGAGGTGTTCTGAAAGATAAAGAATTTGTAATCAAATAAATATTTAATTCAGGATAATCAAATTATGAAAATGGAAAAAGACAGAGTCAGGGACATTCCCCGCAGGAAATTCCTTGAAATGAGCCTTAAAGGAGGAGTACTTATTGCAGCAACGCCTGCCCTTTTAACCCAGCTGATATCCTGCAGTAAAGGAGTTAAAGCATCTTCCGGACTGGATATGGACAAGGAGACACTTGAAAAAGTCATTGCAAAAGCCCTGGAAAAGGGCGGTGACTTTGCAGATGTATATCTCGAAAACCGGATCTCCCGGCAGATAGTTATGGAAGAATCAAAATTCAAAAGCGGCCTGTATGGTATAAGTCAGGGTGCAGGTGTAAGAGTAATTTCAGGTAATAAAACAGGATATGCATATACTGATGAAATAACCGAAGAAAAACTTTTAAGAGCTGCTGAAGTTGCCTCATATGTGGCGACTAACGGAAATAAGATTATCCCGGTTGGGATTTCAGTATCCAGCCGTCCTTCATTTGTCACTGTAAAACAGCCTCTTGGGGAGATTGCTGATGAGAAAGAGGATTGAGATCATAAAAAGGGCCGATCAGGCTGCAAAGGATTATGATCCGAGGATAAAAATGGCAATGATTGATTATAACGATGAAATCAGGAGCAGAGTTATCGCCAACAGCGAAGGCATTTATCTGAAAGATGAACTTCCGCTTCTTTTCTTCATTGTCCAGGCTATGAGCGATGACGGTAAAGCAAGACATATGTCGCGTGAAAGACTAAGCCAGCATTCAGGTTTTGAAATATTTGAACAGGTCACACCTGAAACAGTCGCAAAAAATGCTGCAAGAGAAGCAATTGCCATGCTTGCTGCCGGCGATGCTCCTGCAGGAATAATGGATGTTGTAATGCAGAACGGATGGGGAGGCGTGCTGGTTCATGAAGCTGTCGGTCATCCTCTCGAAGCTGATAATATTGCCAAAGGTATTGGTGCTTTTACCGGAAAAATGGGACAAAAAGTTGCTGCTGATTGCTTTACAATGGTTGATGACGGAACTTTACCGAATTACCGCGGTACAATAAATTTTGATGATGAAGGTACAGAGGCACAGCGTAACGTGCTTATCGAAAAAGGAGTGCTTAAAGGTTTCATGACAGATGTTTTAAGCTGCAAAACAACTATCGATGATACGTACCGGAAACGGCAGGCGCGAATCTTTCAGGTATATTCCGATTCCGAGAATGACAAATACATTTATTGATACCGGGAAAGATAAACCTGAAGACATTCTTACTTCAACCAAAAAAGGCATTTATGTTCAGAGCCTGAGCGGAGGTAGCGTAAATCCGGTAACAGGAGTGTTTAATTTTACCTGCCGCGAAGCTTACCTTATCGAGAACGGAAAAAAGACAACACCGATAAAGGGAGCGACCCTGATCGGTTCGTGCATGGATGTAATTTCAAATATTGATGCAGTAGGGAATGACCTTGATTTTGGACCTGGAATCTGCGGGAAAGGACAGGCGGCAGAAGTCACTGCTGGAATGCCCACAGTAAGGATCAGGGGAATAAATGTTGGAGGAAGCAAAGCTTAATCAAATTTCAAAAGAAAAGGATATGAATTATATAGATTTGACAGAAAAACTGGTAAAAAAATGCATCAGCCTGGGAGCAGATGCAGCGGAAGTTTATCTGGAAACAAACAGGAACCTATCAGTTCAGGTTTTGAATTCGGAAATTGAAACAATTGAAGAAGCCTCTTCACAGGGTGTTGGATTCAGGGTGTTTACCGGCGGCAAAATGGGATTCAGCCATTGCAATGATTTCAGCGACAGATCGCTCGAAGATACAATTTCAAAGGCAATAGGATTTGCAAAATTATCAACACCTGATGAAAACAATGTCCTGCCAGACTAATAAAGGGGATCACTGAAGTGGCTGACCTGTATGATGCCGGAATCAAGGCTGAGGCGATGGATAAAAAAATAAAAATGGCACTTGAGCTTGAAAAGCTGGCGATGAAAAGTCCGGGTATTACAAAAAGCTCTGGAGCAGGTTATGGCGAGGGAGAATCTGAAGTCTTTATTGGCAATTCGAACGGGATACTTAAAAATTACAAATCCTCCGGATGTTCCCTTGGAGTTTCGGTAGTAGCCGAAAAGGGAGAGCAGAAAAACACAGGTGATGAATATTGCTCAAGAGTATTCTTCTCAGATCTCCTGCCCCTCGAAAAGATCGCGTCGACTGCTTCAGCCAAAGCCATTGAACTGATTGATCCGGTAATGATAAGCACACAGAAAGCTGCTGTTATTTTTGATCCCGATGTTGTACGTTCGCTGTTTGGCGGAATAATCACTGCTCTTGATGGGGAGAGAGTTCTGCAGGGAGCAAGCTTTCTGAAGGATTATCATGAACCGGCAGTTTGCATCCCCACTGATAACAATCGTAGATGACGGAACAATAGCTAAAAGCCTTGGAAGCGCACCTTTTGACGGTGAAGGCGTGCCTACAAGAAAGATCGTTTTGATTGAGAACGGAGTAATCAAAAGCTTCATTTATAATACCAATGCCGCAAAACGTGCAGGTGTTGAAAGTACGGGAAGCGCATCAAGAGGAGGTTTTAACAGCCTTCCGGGAATTGGGACCCATAAAGTATATCTTCAGCCAGGGAAATATACTCCTGAAGAGATAATAAAAAATACAAAAAAAGGACTTCTGCTGAAGGAGGTTACGGGTTATGGTGTAGATCCGGTAACCGGTAATTTCAGCGGAGGAGCAAGCGGTCTCTGGATAGTTGACGGCAAAATCGTACATCCTGTAAAAGGTGTTACAATAGCAGGAAGGGCTCTTGATATTCTGAATTCCATCGATATGACAGGGAATGATATTGACATGAACAGAACCTATTCGGCCCCAACTATCAGGGTTGCTGAGATGCAGATCGGCGGTAAATAAGATTGGTTTTTTGAATTCGTCAAAAAGATATATTTTAGGGGTCTTAAAATTTTTAAAAATGGTTTCAAATAAAAAGCAGAAGATCATGGCAGAAGTTAAAAAAACAAAAGGAGTAATTGCAATCCTTACCGGAGGAGGAGATGTTCCGGGGCTTAATCCTGCAATAAGAGCGGTAACTATCCGGGCAAACAGGGAAGGATTTAAAGTAATAGGACTCCGCAGGGGCTGGGCAGGAATAACAGAACTGATAAGGGATAACAAAGCTGATAACAGTAACTGTTATCAGATCTCTTACAGATGATGAAGTAAACAAGGCTGGCCGTACCGGGGGTACATTTCTGCATACATCGCGTACAAGACCAAGCCATATGTCAAAAACAAATGTTCCTGAACATTTGCAGGACACATATAATGCTGAAATGAACGACCTGACTCCGGAAGTGATAAAAAACCTCGAATGGCTTGGTGTCGATTATCTGATCCCAATCGGTGGCGATGATACTCTGAGCTATGGAGTTCACCTGTTATAAAAAAGGAGTAAATGTTGTGGCAATCCCTAAAACAATGGATAATGATGTCCCGGGAACTGATTATTGCATCGGCTTCAGCACCTGTGTTACCAGGACAATTCAGATGACCAACAGCCTGAGGACATCTGCAGGATCGCATGAGAGACTTCTTGTACTGGAAGTATTCGGAAGATATGCAGGGTTTACTGCAATGCTTCCGACTATGGCAGGAGCTGCAAACAGATGTGTTATTCCTGAATATGAGTTTGATATTGATCTGCTTGCACAGCTCCTTGTAGAGGACAGAAACCATAATCCCAGCAAATATTCGGTTGTACTTGTTTCAGAAGGTGCAATGTTCAAAGGAGGACAAGATGATCTTTGCAGGACAGGAAAAGGATGCATACGGACATGCAAAGCTTGGCGGAATAGGCGACCTGGTATCAGACCAGCTTAAGGACCTGTCAGGTAAATACAATAAGGGAAAAACCATAAACACAATTACTCAAAAGCTTGGTTATATGGTACGTGGCGGTGATCCTGATGCTCTCGACTCAATAGTCCCTATGGCTTATGGCAACCTTGCCCTTGACCTTATTCTTAAGGGAGTGCATGGCAGGATAGTGGTATTGAAAAACGGAAGATATGATAATGTTCCGATAGATGTGGTTACATCTTCGAAAAAGATCGTAAAAGTATCAGAACATTATAATACCGAAAGACTGAGGCCATATTATCACAGCTTCGAAATGAAGCCTTTCCTGCTGATGGCTTCGGATAATTAACAGGATCCTTATTACAGAGTATTTTAACTCTCAGATTCTCGTAGAGTGGGATGGTTTTCGACATATTTGCGATCAACATTGTGTTTTTACTTAATTTTGCTAAAATCCAATTCTTTTGGAAACCGGAATTGTCATTAAATCAGTAGGCATCCGTTACAAAATTCTTCTCGGTTCAGGGAACATAATTGAATGTGTTCTCCGTGGCAAGTTGCGGGAAAAAGAGGTACAGACTACAAACCCGGTTGCAGTCGGCGATAATGTAACTATTGATCCTGGAGCCGACAGTAAAACCGGGATAATCACCGGGGTTCTTGAAAGGAAGAATTATATTCTGCGAAAATCATCCAATCTGTCAAAACAATCCCAGATCATTGCTGCAAATCTCGATCAGCTTCTTTTAATGGTGACGATAATACTTCCACAGACCCCTGTCGAATTCATCGACAGGTTCCTTATTACTGCTGAAGCTTACAGAATACCGGCAAAAATCATTTTCAACAAAACCGATCTTTATGGAAATGATGAGCTTGAAAGGATGGAATATCTAATTTCCGTCTATTCAAAGATAGGGTACGAATGCTTCAGGTTATCATTAAATAAGGGAACCGGACTTGAAAGATGTCATAAATGTGATGAAAAACAGAATAAGTCTTATTTCCGGAAATTCAGGAGTAGGCAAAACCTCTCTTTTAAATATTCTTAATCCAGCACTTAACCTTAAAACTGCTGAAATCTCGGATTATCATAAACAGGGAAAACATATAACAACCTTTCCGGAAATGCACAGGCTGCCATTTGGCGGATTTGCAATTGATACTCCGGGTATCAGGGGTTTCGGGGTTGTGGATATGGAAAGGAATGAGATCTACCATTTTTTCCCCGAAATATTCAGAATATCGAAAGAGTGCAAATTCTATAATTGCCTGCATCTTGATGAACCAGGATGCGCTGTCAGAAATGCTGTGGAACAGGGAGAAATCGATTCTCTGAGATACAGAAGTTATTTAAGTATTTTAAATGACGAAAATACTAAATACAGGTGAAATTGAGTTAATTAGCATATCTTGTTTACTTTGTCTGACAGCAACATTTGAATATAATATGCGGAAAATACTAATTATTGTCATTACAGCATTTATGATAATAATAATAGCGAATGTTCTCTATTATAAAGGCTTGTATGATAAACAGATAAATTACAGGGTCAAACTGCTGGACCGGCAGGCCCAGATGTTGGACTTTCTGTCGACAGTACCAATAACGGATTTGCCAGTGACCTCAACCAGATAATTTTTCAGAGGATATTTCTCGCTTTTTTTCTCTGATCAGGAAAGCAGGACAGGACGTTGACAGGATGAAGCTGTTTTTCTCAAAATATGGAGATCTTGATCACCGGAATTAAGTTGTATGACAATAACAAAAACGAATTTACTTTAAAGAAAGATGAGACAGGTATAAACTGGCTCGAGCAGACATTTGTACTTCACGTACAGGGCGAGATCATAATCAGAGAGATACTGTTATAGAGGAAGGACGCAAATTATGAGATATTATCTGCCTGTTTTAAAGAATGAATTCCCGATTGGCAACATTGTCGTAAATATTGATTATCAGAAGTATTTCAAAGAAATTTTTAACACATTCAATTTTCAGGATTACCAGTGGCAATGGGTGGTAAGTGATTCCGGGGACATAGTCTATAACAACAGCGCTGATAAGCTGAAATATTCGGAGATGCATAAGATCATTACGGGCTTGAAAAGAGGTGCATCTGAAGACATAATACACAAAGCCGAAAGCGATAATACTTTCACAGGGAGATTATATCATCATATTATTCAACACAGCTTCTTCAGAAGAATATCGGTCTGGTTTTCTCTTCTCCAACTGACAATTTCAGAAAATACATAATCAGGAATTCAATTCTACTTGTGCTTGGAACACTTCTTGTCATTTTGCTTCTGGTTTATTCTTTCCTGAGACAACTGAAATCACAGAAATCAGAAATAGAAAGACTTGGTTCTTCAGAGAAAATGCTGTTCAGAATGATTGAAGAGATGCCGGTAGGGGTGATTATCTATAACAGGAACCGTGAAATAATCAAAGCAAACAGGAAGGCTGCAGAGCAATATTCATATTCCGGAGAAGCTGAGATGACAGGTAAAATATTTCCCGAAACAGCTGTTACTGATGAGAACAATTATTTTTCAAAACATCTGGGAGGCACATTCAGTCCCGATCAGTTTGTAATTCTGAAAAAAGATATCGGTGAAATAATTTTGTTCAGAACCAGCATACCTGTTAAATTCCATGGCGAAGATGTCAAACATGGAAATGCTTGTCGACGTAACAATGCTTGAATCGGCAAGAAAACAGGAAGCAAAGGCAAGTTCAGCAAAATCGGAATTTCTTGCCAGGATGAGCTATGAGATCCGTACTCCGCTGAACGGAATTATCGGAATGACGGATATTCTTGAAAAACAAAAACTTCCGGATGAAGCCAGAGATGTTCTGGGATTGCTTCGCCGTTCCTCTGAAGTCTTGTTGAATATCATAAATGACATTCTTGATTTTTCAAAAATAGAATCAGGGAAAATGATCCTTGACGAAATACCATTCAGTCTGAGGGAAGAGATCGTTTACTGCTACGATCTTGCCAGAGCCAACATTGATGAGGCACTGGTTGCCTTTAACTGTAATGTAGATGAAAATGTACCTGATAAGGTTATTGGCGATCCTTTCAGACTGAGACAAATACTAACCAATTTTCTTAACCATTCTGTCGAAAATACTGCAAAGGGACAAATAAACCTGAAATGCAGCTTAAAAAGTATAAATGATGGAATTAGCACGACTTGACTTTGAACTTGCAGATACGGGAAAAAGCTTTGACAAAGCAACTCTGAAAAAGATATTCGGTGACTATGTAAATATCGAATCAAAAGTCCATCAGGACGATGATGAATCAGGGTTTGGCACCATACTGGCCAGGCAGCTTGTTGAATTAATGGGCGGTGAATTTTCAGCTGAAAGTCCTTCGGGACTGGACGGTGATCAGGGTACAAAAATCAATTTTACGATAACGTTTTATTCGAATGAGAAACCTGAAAAGGATCTGCATTTTGACAATATTTTGGCATTCGGTCAAATAAAAACACTTGTGATAACCGGAAGCCAGACACGCGACGAGGAGATACTTGGTTCTCTTCACAAGCTGGGTCTTAGCACTTACAGTCACAACTTTCCAGAAATCAACAGTCAACCAGATAAAAGCCAATCTGAATCATCCTGAAAACAAATATCATCTGATTGTAATACTGGATGAAAAGGAATTCAACGGATTTGATGCTGCAAAAGAGATCTGGGAAAATAAGCTGTCGGGAGAATTCATAATTATGGTAATAAGTTCAAACGATGTAAAAGGCAACCTGCTGAAATGCATTACAATGGGGATCGATCATTATATTGTTAAGCCCTATGAAATAAAGGAGCTCTATGATACCGTCAGAATCAGCTTCCCGCAGATTGACAAAATTGCTCCTGAAATCGAAAAGGAAAAACCAGGAAAAGATCTCCGGATCCTGATAGTAGAGGACAATAAAATGAACCAGAAGGTAATAGGGACAATGCTGAAAAGTCTGGGCTACTCTTTTGATTTTGCCGATGATGGCTTTGCTGGCTTCATACAGGCCAAAACCCGCAGATATGACGTTATTTTCATGGATCTTATAATGCCTGAGATGGATGGCTTTGAATCAGCCCGCAAGATTCTAGAGTATGACAATACCCTTCTGATAGTAGCATTTACCGCTGATAACATGCCTGATTCAAAACGAAAAGCAGAACTCTCCGGAATAAAGGAATTCATCCCCAAGCCAGTAAGAATAGACGATCTGAAAAAATTCTTCTCCAGGTACTTCATCAGAAATTAAGATTACTTATTAAGTTTGATGCGTTATTTACCCGGACAATGCAAATGACTGAACACATATGGTATATCAGCCAAAGGCTAAAACAGATATTATAACATTTCTTGATCTGGCCGTAAAAACGCCCATAATAGATGTGCGGTCGCCTTCCGAATTCAGCACAGGACATATTCCCGGCGCTTATAATATACCTTTATTCGATGACAGGGAAAGAGAAGCTGTTGGCATAAGATATAAAAAGGAGGGACGCATAAAGGCCATACTTGAGGGATTGAAACTGTCAGGTCCTTCAATGCATTTAAAGCTTGAACAGGCTTTTAAAATATCGAAAGAGGACAGACTTCTTGTCCACTGCTGGAGAGGGGGAATGAGATCTGAAGCGATGGCATGGCTCTTTTCCCTTGGCGGTATTGAAACAGATGTTCTGGAAGGCGGGTACAAATCATACAGGCATTTTGTTCTTGAGAATCTTTCGGTAAACAGGAAAATGATAATCCTGGGAGGCCTCACCGGAAGCGGGAAAACTCATATATTGGGATATCTGAAAGATAAAGGCCATCAGGTCATTGATCTTGAAGGGCTTGCTAATCACAAAGGATCAGCATTCGGTTCTCTGGGACAACTTCCCCAGCCGTCATCGGAACATTTTGCCAATCTGTTATTTGATGAATGGAAACATGTTGATCCAGGTCATCCAGTCTGGCTTGAGGATGAAAGCAGGAATATTGGTACTGTATTTATGCCGGAGGAATTTTATCTGAATATGCAAAAAAATCCTGCTATTATCCTTCTGATGGATATCAAAACCAGACTTCCGCGCCTGATTGAGGAATATTCATGCTATTCATCAGAGGAGCTTGTTTCAATGATTATGAAGATAAGTAAGCGTCTTGGAGGGAACAGAACAAAAGAAGCAATTGAAGCTGTTCAGAGAGATGATTTTGCGAAAGCAACAGAGATTACGCTTCATTACTACGACAAGGCATATTTATTTGGACTCGAAAAAAGACAGGGGAAAAATATTTATTATATAAATACGGATACTGATGATATTGAAACGAATGCCCAAAAGATCATTGAGGTGGCAGGCAGAATAAAAAGGTGAATGACATCGACCCATTTATAGACCTTATCGGAACGTCTGAGGAAATCAGGTATTTTTATTGAGCAAAACTCTCCCTTTAATGCTTTCTCTGTCTCTTTAAGATCAACCCGGATCTCTCCGGCAGTGTATTCGATGACACCGGTTGTCGGACCAGTAATGAGTATTGTATCCCCTTTTTCAAGATAACCGTTTTCAAGCTTAATCTCAGCTACATTAAGCTTTGAAAAATAGTTGGTGACTTTTCCGAGATATGCTTTTCTTTTTGTTGCAGAAGATCCATAGCGGGTGTTCCACTCACCAAGCTTCTGGCCCAGATAATATCCATCCCAGAAGCCACGATTGAAAACTGAAGCAAGTCTCGTTCTCCAACGGGCTATTTTTTCATCACTGTACGAGCCTTCTGACACTGCTATGACTGCTTCATCATAGCACGATGAAACTGTTTTTACATATTCAGCCGACCTTGCTCTTCCTTCTATCTTGAAAACCCTTACCCCCGCTCCGATAAGCTTATCCACAAATCCTATAGTGCAGAGATCCTTTGGCGACATAATATATTCGTTATCGATCTCGAGCTGGTATCCCGACTCCTTCTCTGTAACCAGATAAGATTTCCGGCATGTCTGGTAGCACTTGCCGCGATTGGCTGACATATTATTTTCATGAAGGCTCAGGTAGCATTTCCCTGATGTTGCCATGCAGAGGGCGCCATGAACAAACATTTCAATCTTAACAAGATCTCCCCGCGGTCCCCTGATATTCTGTTCAGTGATCTTATTGCAGATACTATATTACCTGGTCAAGATTCAGTTCCCTTGCAAGAACAACAACATCGGCCCACTGTGAATAGAATTTAAGCGCTTCAATATTTGTAATGTTGAGCTGGGTCGAAAGATGAACCTCAATTCCCGACCGGAATGCATAATTTATAACTGACAGGTCTGATGCTATAATTGCTGAGATCCCACTCTCAACTGCTGAATCAATGATCCGGTGCATCTGCTCAATTTCACTATCAAAAACGACAACATTTACAGTAAGATAACTTTTAATGTTGTTCTCATTGCAGATGTTTGCGATGTTACGGAGGTCATCAAGAGTGAAGTTGATTGATGAGGCTGCCCTCATGTTAAGATCTTCAGCTCCGAAATAAACCGAATCGGCACCTCCCTGGATCGCAGCCATCAGTGACTCGTACGATCCTGCAGGTGCCATTATTTCAATATCTTTCCGGTTCATCCGGGAACAGAGTTAAATATTATTCGGCGGGAATCAGACTATGCCAGTTTTCATCATGATCCTTATGCAGGTACCCTTGCCTATTTCAGAAGACTTGACAAAGATCTTTCCGTGATGATATTCTTCTATTATTCTTTTCGCAAGAGAAAGACCAAGTCCCCATCCTCTTTTTTTGGTAGTAAATCCGGGATTGAATACTTTCTTCCAGGCCGATTTGGGCATTCCCTTGCCAGTGTCGTAGATATCAATGATTGCATGTTTTTCAGCTTCTTCCACCCTGATTGTGATTTCACCATCTCCCTCCATTGCATCAATTGCATTCTTGCATACATTCTCGATAACCCATTCAAACAGAGGAGGATTGACAGGTATGTTAATCTCCTCATCAGCTGAAAAAGGTAGAACAAACAGCACTTTTGACGAGGATCTTGTTTTCAGGTAGTTAACGGAATTCTGGATAAGGCTTATTATGTTTTCCTGGGTAAGCGATGGTTTTGATCCGATCCTTGAGAACCTTTCCGTAACTTTCTCAAGCCTTTTTACATCAAGTGCAAGCTCTTTTGTTACAGGGATATCAGGATAGTTATTCTGGAGTATTTCAATCCAGCCCGACATTGAAGTGGTTGGAGTTCCGAGCTGGTGAGCCGTCTCTTTTGACATCCCGACCCAAACACGGTTCTGCTCGGCCTTACGTGAGGAGCTTAAAGCCAGATATGAAGCTAGTATAAACAGTATGATAAATCCAAGCTGAACAAATGGATAATACATCAGCTGGCTGAGTATGATGCTGTCCTTATAGTAAATCCGGTTCGTAGATCCGTTTCCAAGGTCAATGATAATTGGATCATTATCACTTTTCATCTTTTCAAGCTTTACCCCCATCAAACCTGTATCTTCGATTTTCACCTGTTCGATGTTCCTGGTGGCTATAATATTATCAAAACCATCAGTCAGAATTACGGGTACCGTATTGTTATTTTCAATTATTGTAAGAAGGAAATCCAGATTCTGGGTAGAATCAGCAGTATTAATAAGTCTTGTAGCCTCGGCCCACATTTCAACTTTTTTCCGTTCCTCGGCTTTTAGGCTCCGCACAAGGAACTGGGTATAAATCAGAGAGCCTACACCGATGAGAATGGCAAATAGGAATAAAAAAACCTGCCAGTTATTTCTGTTCCGAAAGATATTCAAGGGTTTATCTGTTTTAGGTGAAAAAGTACTATTTCTTTTTAAAAAGCCTGTTTAAAAAACTCTCTTTTCTTTGAACCGGAGGTTCTGTTTCAGCCGCAGTTGTATCCGATCCTTCCCATGTTATCCTGAATCTCGGCCTTGAAGTCTGTTTATGCTCCGGTTCAGAATCCTTCTTATACAACCCATACTCCTCATTAAATATTGTTTTAAGGGTCTGTTTTTCTTTTTTAAGATTCTCCCTGATCTGAGTACCGGCAGCTTTCATGTCGTAGCTGACTTTTACCTCTTCCCCCTTTCCGTCAATCTTAAGTAATAATGACGTCCTGCCAAGTCCGTCATCCTGAACTTCACCGAACTCATCAGAAATAGTCCTGTTTTTTCTTGCCTTGTTGCTGAGGATCTCGGAAAGAAGCATTTTGACATGGTACTGGTAGTCATTATCAAAGCTGTGCTCTCCGTTCACGGACAGATCCACCGCTGAGGATTTTATGTCCATCTGGGGCATATAAAAAATATTATTCCTGATAAAGAATTCATTTTCAAGCTTATCAAATTTAATATTCTCAAGCTCCGATAGTTCAATGAATGAAGACAATGCCTTAACCGGATCAAAATCGATCAGCGCCCCGTCAGTCAGAATATATTTCCCTTCTGCTATAATGGACCTTATGTCGGGATTCATCAATGAATCAACCGGTAAGATCAGTGTGATGTTTCCTGAAAGTGTTCCTGCAATATTTTCAGCTCTCAGGAAATCCTGTCCGAAATTATGAAATGTCACAAATGACTCATTGACATCCACTCCGGCAACTGCAAAGCTTCCTCTCCCGATAAAGGATTTGTCGCGGTTTTGCACAACCAGACCGTTGCCAGAAACGCGGCCTTTTTGTGAATTCATATTGAAAGTCCTGAAATTCAACATTTTTGGCTTGATGCTGAGGGTTCCGGTAATATTTCTGGCATCAAATGTTTTATAGACGAGTGTATCAATCCTGAAATCGACATCGAGATTTACATCGTCAGTAAGCGTAAGCGGGGCCCGCTCAGCAATGTCTTTACCTTTTTTTTCTTCTTCAGGTGAGGCATTCATGAAAAGCTCGGGCCTGAAAGACGATGCTGAAATAGTTGCAGAACCAAGCAGATTTACTGGATTACCTGTCAGCCAGCCCGGGAAATTCATGAATTTCCCGGAGAATACTATCTTCTGTTTATTAAGTGTAAGCCTGAAATTGTCCGTTGTAGTGCTTTCATTGATCCTGAATCTTCCGGTTGCATCTCTGATATCCAGATGCTTGTTTTCAAGACTTATTCCAACAGAATTGAATACAACCTCCGATTGTGAATCCAGATCAAAGACATCAGCAAACTTGTAAGAATCCTTTTTACCAGGCCTCCCCGAAAACTTAAGGTCAAGATCGATCGATCCGCCGGCACTGCTGACATTCTTAAGATTCAGGAATTCCCTGAGTTCAGCAGGCAGCAATTTCCCCTTGAAGATTAGTTCGGTCTTCGGATTGGTAAAATCTGACACTGAAAATGATCCTTTATAGTCTGACGATCCGAGCCTTGTCGTAAAATTGGTTACACTGAATGAGCTGGTTTGGGGTTTGTTTTTAGCGCCGTTTGTATAAGCACCGTCAATTGAAAACCTGTCAATCTTCAAATCTGATCGGGTGTAATCCACATGGGCATTTTTAAGAGAAAAGGTTATGTCATAATGCGGGTCTTCAGTCCTGGTAGGTTTCCCTTTGGTTATCCAGTTAAACTTCAGATTACCTGATGGATGATAAGCAGAGGCAGCTTTGCTGTATTTTTCAGGAAAGAACCTGGTTATTTTTGATATATCAATATTGTCTGCAGTAACATTCAGGTCAAGATAATTGTCGGACGCAACATAACCGGTAAGTACAAAGTCCCAGTTTTCAATCCTCATTGTACTTTTTCTGAAAAATGTTCCCTTTTCATTCTGATTCAGGCCTACTTCCAGGTCAGCAGGAATACTTTGCCGTATTGAGGTGCTGCCAAGCTGAAACAGGTTAAATATCACTTTTGAATTTCCATCGAAGTCAATATTATTGCCTCTTATTTTGCTCCTGAGACGTCCGTCTTTAAATATTCCCTTGATTATCAGATCAACCCTGAGGTCATTATAAACAAAGCCGACATCCGACAAATTGATCCTGTTAAAGTTAAGCTTGACATTATCGGTGCCAGCTGTTTTATCTTCATTCTTTGAGATATCATAATTATAATGGCCTGAAGTATCAGTAAACAGATTAAGATTGCCTGATCTGACGCTTATTTTGGTAAAAGTATAGGCTCCTCTGAGCATGTCGATAGTTCTGAAATCGATGGATGCTGATTTTGCTGTTAGAAGAGTATCGGTATTGATTCCTTTGAAAGCGGCACGATCAAAATCGGGGGAAGAGTGTACAAGCACATTCCTGAGTTCAACCGAGGCTTTGGGAAATTTCTTTATGAGCGAAAGCCTGTAGGAGCCTGTTTCTATTTTGGTTGAGAAGTTATTGTTTAGTGTTTTCAGAAGTATCCCGGCAACCTTATTCTGCATTATCAGCGATAAGGAAAAGAGTATGACCAATACTGAGAAAAAAAGTATTGATATTATTTTAAGAATCTTTGCCGCCAGTTTCATTTACATAAAGTAAATATCCTTCACACGGTAGTTAACGGGGAGCAAAGTTATATTATTTGGATCAAAAAATATTTTTATTTAAAAAGGAACATTATACCATACTTAGGGGTAGCAAAATGGAGATACGGATTTATGGAAATAAATTGAAATGAAAAGTTAATAATAATCCTGAAGTCTGGCGATATTATGATTTTCAGGGATGTCTGCAACTTCAAGAAAATTAAATGAATAATCATAGATATTGAAAAGAAGCACAGTGCCAGAAAGTATTTTCCCGGTTTCGGTTATAATCTTGATCACTTCATTTGCCATTATAGTTCCGGTTATTCCCGGAAGTACTCCCAGGAGTCCGACATCGGCAGGCAGGGGATTTTTGAAAGTTTCGTTCTTATAATACGGATTATAACAGCGGTAAGTTGGTCCTCCCCGGTAGTTAAATACGGAAACCTGTCCCTCATATTTGTAAATGGCCCCATGAACCATAGGTTTGCCAAGGATCACACAGGAATCATTGATAATATACCTGGCCATGAAGTTATCCGTTGCGTCGACAATTACATCATAACCCTTTAGAATTCGCAGAGAATTTGAAGTGTCTATCTTCAGATTTATCCTGTCAGTTTCAATAAGATTATTAAGATGCTCAACCCTGTTCGTGGCAATTATTGATTTGAGTTTGCCGACATCGTCAGAACCATATAATATCTGCCGCTGAAGGTTTGTTTCATTAACCATGTCATATTCTGCAATGGCTATCGTGCCAATACCTGCTGCTGCAAGGTATTGAAGGACAGGGCATCCCAGTCCTCCGGCTCCGATCACAAGAACCCGTGCCTGCTTAAGCTTCTCCTGACCTGGAATACCTATCTCAGGCAGCATGATCTGCCGGCTGTATTGCCTTAGCTCGCGGGGGGATAAAATATAATCTGGCATGACTAGTAACTGGTAATCATCAGCAAATATGTGATGCATCGCGTATCAGCAATACAAAAAAGGCGACTGGCATCAGGCTGCAGGAAAACCATTTTCCCCATTTCGCCCTCTGCCTGTGGCCTGACGCCTGACGCCTGACGCCCGTCCCCTTAGTCGTTAAACGTAAACGCCAAACCTAATTCGAATGGTTCGAGATTATACCCGTTCGGCCCTTTCAGATCCTGGAACCAGGGAGTGAGATAATATGATCCGTATATCATGAAATTTCCATATCCTATTCTGGCTGTAACGCCTCCACGCAGAAGATTAAGATTATAATCGCCGTTTACTCTGTTCTTTTCGCCATTTTCAAGAACGATTTTTGTCCAGGCATTCAGTTTCAGTCCTCCAATGACGCCTGCAGCAACATTTAACCTGTGGCTATATCCTGCCGGGATCTGCGCTTCAAGCATAATGGGAACATTTAAGTATAAAGTGGAAAACTTCGATTTTTTAACAGAGACATCTATAGGAATTAACCCGGAAATGGTTCCGTCCTGCCCTTCGACTATGCTGTTTTGATTTTCAAATCTGTAGTTGTTAAATGTTACCCCAAGTACCAGTTACAATTCCGATATGTCTGCTGAATCCTATATTTACCTGTGAAAAATTAAGGTTGAAACAATTTGATTTGCTTGCATCAAGAGACATATAGGCTATTTCTTCTGGTAATGTCATTGAAGCAACATGGAGATAATTATTAAATCCGGCTTCCAGCCCTGCCCAGTGACCTCTGAAATTCCTTCCACCCCTGTAGCGGTCCTGCTCCTCCTGGTCCTGATACCATTTCTTGTCCTTATCTTTATCAGCCTCCTCTAAATCACGTACTTCTGTGTCATATTTTTCAATATCAACTTTTTTCCCTTCGGGCGAATCCTGGATATTCAATCCCCTGCTGCCCATCCTGATTAATACAAGTGAGTCGTTCCCGTCAAAACGGAAAAGATCATTACCGATAATTATTGTTACATTATCACTTGTGTCCGGTTCGCTGGTCTGCTTTTTTTCGATCACAGTTATTTCCCGCGATTGCAGAGTGAAGGCCTGGCATGTTAATGCTGCTGCTAAAATTAAAATAGAATTCTTTTTCATGACTTTTAACCCTTTCTGTTGTTTTTCATTGCTGGGACGGATGCGGGAATTAAAAAGTTACAATGCTTTTACTGACTTTTTAACAGGAGCATTAAACTTCAGTAATCTTGAGCTGAAATTATAAGATCTGATATCCCCGTTTTCATCTGTGTTTTTATGAAGGGCTATTTCCCAGCCAAAGAGTTTATTCAGACCTTTTATTCCTGCCTGTGCTATTTCATATGATTCCACTGGTCTTGTTCCCGACCTGTTGTCCTTCATGATCTTCTCGTGGAAAATCCTGGCAAGGAATATTTGCACATTGCTTCTGGAGTCTATAAGCGGGGGAATATACCCGGGATCGAATGCCATTATAGCATTGGCCTCAGGTCTGAAAGCTGTAATAATGTTATCACGAATTGCCACCTTTAGCATCCCCGGTGATTCCTCTCTCTGAAACAGGAATGCCGAATCAGTCTCATGATCAATAAGTTCTGAAAGAGGAACACTCGCCACGCTGACTGAGATTTCCCGGATTGATTCTTTGATTGCAGGTTTGATGCTTTTATCGGCAGTTTTTGCTTCTGCTTTTATGGATACGATACCCTGGCGAGACACTAATATAAGAGTATCTACTGTCAGGTTTTGAGCAGTTTGCGTTGCTTCCCTTTTATTATTATCAGGGGTAAACAGAAATATGGAAATAATAATAGCAATGGTTGCTGCTGCGCTTAGGCCAATGACTGACAACCTGAAGATCTTTTGACCTGTTGTTAATTTTTTAACACTGCTTTTTCCTGCAAAACTGACTGGTAAAGGCTTAAGCTTCAGTTTCTGAATTCGATTAAAACTCTTTCTTTTCATTTCATCCCGGCCGATAATCTCATTCATTTCAGCTTTCTGTCCGGGAGTAAGATCATTCTCAAGACTGGCAATGCATAAATATTCAAACTGTTCTTCAGAGAGGCTTTCAGGTGATTTACCAAGGTCTTCTTTTCCGTTGAAAGTGAAATCTGGCGGGGTAAGCGTTATAAGAGTCAGTCCGTTTAATTCCTCATTCAGATCAGGATTCTCTTTCAGAAAAACCTTAAGCTCCTCAATCTGTTTTTCACTGAGATTGCCATCGAGCAAGTCAGTAAACCATGTTTCATAGTTCGATCTGTCGGGCTTCATAATTAAATCACAGTTTCAATTCTCACTATAAAATTCTTAAGAGCCACTCTTCCCCGGTAAATATTGATCTTGACCTGTGCTTCGGTCAATCCGGTTATTTCACCTATCTCTTTATAGCTGTATCCTTCATAATCGCGCAAAAGAACAAGCGATTTCTGGTTTTCAGGCAGACGTTCAAGGGCAAGATGCAGTATTTCATTCAGATCGCTGTATTGCGATTCTGAAATTAGATCATAAGCATCCTGATCTTCAATGCTTGTCATTCTGTTCTCCTTCCGTATAATATCAATCATTGTACGATAAGCAGTTGTGAATAACCATGATTTAACAACCGGATATTCAATATCCGTCACGTTTCTCCACAATTTTTCATAGCTGTCCTGCACAATATCATTTGCCCGCTCTTCATCCTTAAGGTTTGTCCGGATGAAGCGGTAAACGGAATCAGAATACTCTTCAACAGATCTGTTATATTCCTTTACTGTCATAAAATGAATTACAGGATAAAGACGGGTGAAACCTGGAATAGTTACAGTGAGTGCAATCTATGAAAATATATAATGTTGTAGAGACGCCCATGTGGAGTCATCATGCTACGACCCCTACGATGCAACGTCAATATAATAGATGTAAAGAATATTATCTAATTGAATTGATACACCTTCACCCAATCGACCTCCATTGTGGTCATTCCGCTGATAGGTTTGTCGAGCCCGCCGGCCAGCAGTACATACATTGGTTCCTGTGGCACATTGGATGTCTGCCTGAAGATCACTTCGCCGTTTATCTTCCAGACAAGATTATCCTGCGTCCATTCGAGGGTATAGATATAAAAATCATTTGCATAACGCGGTCCTATTGAGCTTTTTGAAAACCGGCCGGGATCTGCAACAAAATCAGTCCAGACTTTATTATTCGAAGTCCGGCAGATATCAATATGAGGAGTAATTTTATCCGAAAGCATCCAGAAATTATTTCTCGCGGAAGGATTGCCCAGTTTAATCTTGGCAGAGAAAATGCCATACTTCTGCCTGAAACTTTTTCCTGAATTTATAAGCCCTGATGTATAACCAAATTCCTTGGTTTTAAACCCGGAAGAAGCAGACCAAACTTTCCCGGTAACTCTCTGGGGCTTTGTATGGATCTTAAGAAAGCTGTTACGGATCTCGAAATTGTCCTTTTCAGTGTACGCCTGCAGATCAGTTTCAACGGAATAATTGTCTTTTAGAAGCTTATCGCCCCAGTAATAGTTTGTGAGCCATTTTTTTGTATCAAGCCTGTCGCCATCAAAATCATCACTGAAAGTGAGTTCTTTATTCTTCAGAACATCAAACTTGTCGGAATCCTTTACCTTGAAATACCACACAATATCTTCATTCTTCTTCAGCTTTTCATATTCCTGGACATCTTTATACTCTTCGGTCTTCTCGAATCTTTTGGTGTCAAGAAGATAATTCTTCCTTTCCCTGAATACAGGGGTGGCTACAAATTCCTTGAGTTCATTATAGTGTGCCAGGCGTGCCGAACCATCCGTGTTAAGGAAGTTGGCATATTCCCTGGATGATTTGAATTTATAATACTCTTTTATGTCAAGACTAGTCTTCTGGCGGTTATATTCAAGCAGTTTTTTATATTCTTCAGTGTCCTTGAATGTTATTGGCTTCATATTCTTCTTTGCAAGAAATCCGGCACTTTTAATGAAATTAGCGAGTTCCTCGTATCTTAAAACAGTCTTTGATTTTGTCACATTTGACGGAGCTTTAAGAAAAGCTTTTATCTCAGGATCTTTTTTCAATGACTTATATTCCAGAAGTCTTCTATATTCATCAGAATCCTTGAAAGTTATAGGCTTCATTTTTTGCTTCTGCCTGAAAGCATTGGATTTAATAAAACTCTCAAGTTCTTCATAATCCCTTATCTTCGGAGATCCGTCGAGATCCCTGAATCTTTTAAGCATGCTTCCGGAAATTGTTTTGAAATACATCAAAATATCCCTGGACTTCTGCAACGATAAAAACTCTCTTTCTTTATTATACTCTTCCGAATTTTTGTACTGCAGGGATTCTATTTCTTTTCTTTTCTGAACAAAAGAGGAGGAATTGACCAGATCGTGAAGTTTGGTATATTTTGCAAGGAGGTTGGAGTTTGTAAAAGCTTTAAGCTTTTCGAATTCATCAATCAATGCTTTTTCAGCCTGTTCAATTTTTGATGTTGAGGGGATCAATCCAAGTAAAAGCCTGAGACTTGACATTGTAAATAGGTTTTAAGCAATTGGTTAAAGATATGTATTCTTTCCCTTATAAACGGTTCAGCCTGTCCAATTATTATTTGTAACTTTCCTCATCATCAATCTTAATTCAACATTAGAGCGATAAATTTTATGTCATGAATTAAAAAATTTAAAAAAGTGATGAAAATTTTTCATGTAACTAATATTATATTTTTGATAATAGCCGAATTGATTTTTTTGCCCCAGTCACTTTTTGCCCAGCAGCTTTCCGCAACTGATATTGTCAGAAAAACCGATGAAAAACTCAACGGGGAGCTGACCGGTTACAGTGTTATGACTATGACAATTATCAGGCCGTCATGGCAAAGAACAGTGGAATTCAAGTCATGGTCGATGGTCGATGATTATGCCCTTACGCTTATCACAGCTCCGGCACGTGAAAAAGGACAAACCTTTCTGAAGCGCAAGAACGAGATGTGGAGCTGGAATCCTGCAATTAACCGACTGATAAAATTCCCCCCGTCGATGATGTCGCAGGGTTGGATGGGATCGGATTATACAAACGATGATATCCTCAGGGAATCATCAGTGGTCGATGATTATATTCATACAATCGAAGGGGAAGAGGAAATTGATGGCCGGATGTGTTACAGGATCAAGCTGCTTGCAAAAGAAGACGCTGGTGTGCTCTGGAGCCACCAGTTATGGTGGGTGGATAAAAAAGAGTTTATAGTACTTAAAGCCGAATTATTTGACGAGGATGGTTTGCTCGTCAGGACAGAATATGGTAAGGAGATAAAAATTCTTGACGGAAGGTTATTACCCACTCTTCTTGAACTGATTCCTGCTGAAAACCCGGGAAACAAAACGGTTCTGAAGATTATTGAAATGAAATTCAATGTCAGGATGGAAGAGAGTTTTTTCTCACAGCAGAATATGAAAACGATCAGATAATGACCGATTCCCAGCTTGCATGGAAAAATCTCTGGCGCAATAAGAGAAGGACGATAATAACAGCTGCTTCCATATTCTTTGCGGTATTTTTTGCCCTTGTTATGCGGTCATTCCAGCTTGGTGCGTACGACAGGATGTTCAAGAATATCATTGAATCCTATACAGGATATCTTCAGATACAGCACAGGGATTATTTTGATGAGCCGACGATAGATAATAGCTTTGAACTGTCTCAGCCTCTTATTGATAGAATTGAATCTGATCCAAATGTTAATACACTTGTTCCCCGGTTGGAATCATTTGCTCTCGCAGCTGCTGAAAGCCGCACTCAGGGTGTAATGGTTCTCGGCATTGATCCTGAGGGTGAAGAAAAGGTGACCGACTTAAGGAGTAAGCTGGTTAAGTACAAATTAACGCCTGAAGCGATACAGGTTTTGAAAAAAAGCACAATTCCTTCCGGGACGAAAAAATTATTGGACGTTTTTACCAATGAATCATATTCCAGTGAAGGAAGGTTACTGATCGATCTGGACATTGGCAAGGAGGACACGGCATCTGCACTTCCGGTTTTACGCAGATACGCGTCATTTAAAAACAGATATCTTGACAATAATGAAACTACGGGTGCAATTATTGGAGATGGTCTCTCTGATTATCTTAAAGCAGGTGTTGGTGATACAATAGTGCTTGTAGGGCAGGGCTATCATGGTACTTCTGCAGCAGGTAAATATGAAGTCAGAGGTATAGTAAGATTACCAGCTCCGGATATTGATAATGTTATAGTTTATCTTCCTATAGCTGTGGCACAGGAATTATTTGCTGCACCGGATATGGTCACTTCGGCGGTTCTCCGGCTGAACAATAATGATAATGAAAATGTATTGCAATCAGGTGAAAGTCTCAGGAAACTATTAAATGAACCTCTTACGATCCGTACATGGCATGAGCTGAATGCACTTCTTATAAACCAGATGGAAGCAGATAGCAGAAGCGGAATGATTATGATAGGTATTCTCTATCTGGTGATAGCTTTTGGTGTCTTTGGCACCGTACTGATGATGATGGCTGAAAGAAGAAGGGAGTTTGGAATGTTGGTCTCAATAGGTATGCGGAAAATTAAGCTGGCAAAAGTTGTTTCACTCGAAATGCTGCTTATAGGTTTCCTTGGCCTTGCAGCCGGAGTTATTGCATCGCTTCCGTTTGTTTTTTATGGCAATGTCCATCCTATAAGGTTTACAGGAGAAATGGGAAAGATGTACAGTGATTATGGTTTTGAACCTATAATGCCCACCCTGCTGCCTGACACCTATTACCTGTGGCAGATTGTGGTGGTCCTGATAATTCTGCTTATTGCAATCCTGTTCAGCATCCGTAAGATATTCAGAATAAATGTAATTAGCGCCCTGAGAGCATAAACTGACGAAAAAATGATCATAGAGATAGCCTGGAAAAATGTCTGGCGGAACAAGACAAGAAGCATGATCGTTATCACAGCAGTCACGATTGGTGTTTTTGCAGGAGTTTTTAGCATAGCTGCAATGAACAGCTCAATTGTCCAGAGGATTGATGCAGCTGTTAATGAAGAATTATCTCACATCCAGATAAACAATAAGGATTTCAGGAGCAGTTCTGATATTCAGAATGTTATTGCTGATTTTCCCTCATTGATCGCTGTGATGGAAGCAACACCGGGAGTAATAAATACAACCGGTAGAATAGTGATCAAAGGCATTGCCTCAACAGCATCAAAAAGCACCGGTGTGGAAATAACAGGAATCGATGTCGAAAAAGAAAAAAAGATGTTTACATTATCAAAGAAGCTTATTCCCGGCACTGGCAGCTTTTTCGGATCTGAAACAAAATTCAATACTGTTTTCATAGGTGAAAAACTGGCTAAAGATCTTAATATCATAAGGTACACTCTTACTCAGGAAGCATTTTCAAAACTTGAAACAGAAGGCATTCCGTCGGCAGTAATTTTAAAGCTTGGATCACTTGGCGATCAGAAGTATCCGACTGATAAAAAGTTTTCGAATGCCGTTGAAAATCTTCTTACATCATCTGAAAAGAATAAATTCAGCCTCAAAATTAAAGAAGCAGCATGGTCTTACCGCGAGGGTTCCAAAATAATCCTCTCCTTTCTTGATATGAATAACAACCAGACCGGCGCAGCATTCCGTGTAAGCGGAATTTACAGAACCAATAATGATATGTTTGAATCACTCTCCGTTTTTGTACCGATTAATGAACTCAGGGAACTGACAGGGATGAAGGAAGGCACTTACCACAGGGTGATAGCCCGGCTTGATAATAATGACCTGACGGATGAGGTCACACCAGGGCTAAGAGAATCGCTTCCAGGATTAGAAGTTCTGAGCTGGAAAGAGATACAACCCGATCTGGCAATGCTGGCCGATATGATGCAGCAGATCTATGGCATTTTCATGGCTATTATACTGGCCGCCCTGGCATTCGGGATTGTAAACACGATGCTTATGGCTGTGCTTGAACGGACAAGGGAAATTGGAATGCTGGCAGCAATAGGGATGAACCGCAGAAAGATATTCTCCATGATTATGCTGGAATCAATATTTCTGTCGATTGTCGGAGGTATTATGGGAATGGCTCGTAAGCGGCATTGTAATTGCAGCCACCGCTAAAAATGGGATCAACCTGGTAAAATATTCCGAAGGGATGGAAGCTTTCGGCTATACAGCTCACCTTTTCCCGACCATTGATGTTCAATTCTTTATAACAACAACTATTCTGATTGTCCTGACAGGGATACTTTCGTCCATCTATCCGGCACGCAAGGCCCTGAAACTGAATCCTGTCGATGCAATCAGGGGAGAATAAACAAAAATATTGTCATGGCAGTAGTGGAAATCAATAATGTGTACAAGTCCTATCACGATACAGAAGTTGAAGTGAAGGCTATAAACGGTGTGACTCTCAGTTTTGAAAAGGGAGATTTTTCAGTAGTCGTCGGGCCTTCCGGTTCAGGAAAGACAACACTTCTTAACCTGATCGGAGGTCTCGACCAGCCAACAGGAGGTGAAATCCTGGTTGCCGGACACCGTCTTTCGGAACTTCGTCCCTCAGAACTGATTGACTTCAGGATGGAGCATGTGGGATTTGTTTTCCAGTCATACAATCTGATTCCTGTCCTGACAGCAGCAGAAAATATTGGCTTTATTATGAACCTTCAGAAATGGCCGAAGGAAAAAAGAAAGGTACGAACAGATGAGCTTCTCAGTTCAGTTGGTCTTGCTGACAGACATAACAGCCGGCCATCACAGCTATCAGGGGGTCAGCAACAAAGAATTGCAGTGGCAAGGGCTCTGGCTACTCACCCTGAATTTATCCTGGCAGATGAACCAACTGCCAATCTCGATTCCAAATCGGCCGAATCACTCCTGGATATCATGGAGAAGCTTAACCGTGAGGAGCAGATGACATTTATCTTTTCAACACATGATGTCAGGGTAATGAAAAGAGCAAGGAGTGTTATTACACTGGAAGACGGAAAAGTTATTTCGGATGAAATCAGATCTTAAAATTAATCTGTTAATGTATCCTTTGTGAAACCTTGCGATTCTGGTAAATATTCACCCAAGTAACTAAGGATTCATAGGACAAAACGGTATTCCTTCAAACACCTGATATTTATAATTCTCACAGCAGGGCTCTTTTCACAGGAAAAATTCCGGGTAATCACACTTACCGGCTATGTTACAACGATGCAAAGCGTTATGTTTGATTCTCTTTCGGGGCCTTTCCTTAATGAGAACCTTTTACATAACAGGTTGAATTTCAAAGGATATTTAAACGAAAACATCACATTTGCGGCCGAGTTCAGAAACAGACTTTTCACAGGCGATCTGGTCAGGCTCGGGAAATACTATTCCGATCTGATCGGAAAAGACCAGGGAATGGTTGATATGTCATGGAATGTCTTTGACAAACAGTCTTTCCTTTTTAACACAACAGTCGACCGGCTCTGGCTTGATCTTCATTACGATAAATTCCAGGTGACAGTCGGAAGGCAACGGATAAACTGGGGCCAGACTTTTGTATGGAATCCGAATGATATATTCAACGCATATTCATTTTTTGATTTTGATTATGTTGAAAGGCCGGGAAGCGATGCTGTCAGACTGCAGTATTTCCCGTCATCATCCTCTGCAGCAGAACTTGCAGTAAAGGTCGATGATGAGAACGATGTGACAGCAGCAGGCTTATACCGGTTCAACAGGTGGGGTTACGATTTTCAGTTTCTGGCAGGATTTGTAAACGGCCAGGATGTTGTGATTGGTATGGGATGGTCAGGTGCAATCGGCAGCGTTTCTTTCAGGGGAGAAGGCTCTTGGTTTGATCAGTATGAGGATTTCCCGGGACCTGAAGGAACCGTGCTGATCACAACAGGGTTTGACAAAATCTTTAAAGACAATTCTATGGCACAGGTACAGTTTATGTATTGTAACAATCCCCTTGTGCTTAATGATTTTAACAGCTTTTATACCGGCAATCTCTCTTCAAAGGACCTTGCTTTTTCAAGATTCTCAGCTTTCGGACAGTTCACATGGGCCGTAACCCCTTTGCTGAACCTGACTCTTTCTTCAATGTGGTTTCCCGATCTCGATGGATATTTTGCCGGTCCCTCGATTGATTACTCACTGACGGAGAATCTTGATTTCTCTTTGATCTGGCAGCATTTCAACGCAGTTATGAACGGTGAGAAGTCACGTATCAACCTGGGCTTTCTAAGGCTGAAATACAGTTTCTGAAAAATTCATACTTTTACCGCTTCAAAAAACAAAAATTTCAAAATGGCACTGATACATGAATTTGAACGAAGCGGGAACTGGTTATTCAAAAGAAGAAGCTGGCTACCGTTAGCATTTATAGTCATTGGAATAATTGTTCTGTACCTGACCAACAGGCAGGCAATTCTTTTTAGCCTGACAGAAGAATTGATTTTTCTTGGAGTAAGCCTGTTCGGAGAAGCCATAAGGATATATACTGTCGGATATGCTCCAAAAAACACTTCAGGACGCAATACTGCAGCCGGCCAAATCGCAGATGAACTTAACACAACAGGTATTTATTCCCTTGTGCGCCATCCGCTTTATGTTGGTAATTTCTTTATGTGGCTTGGACCTGTGCTTTTTATCAGAACATTGGTTTTTGTAATATTCTTTATCCTGATTTACTGGTTATACTATGAAAGAATAATGTTTGCCGAAGAACAGTTCTTGCGTGGTAAATTCGGCGAAACCTATGATAAATATTCTGAAAAAGTCAGAGCAGTTATTCCGCGTCTCAGGGGTTTTGTTAAACCAGCACTTCCTTTTTCCTTTAAATCGGTACTCAGACGCGAGTACAACAGCTTTGTCAATATTTTTATAATGTTTGTTCTCCTCGATCTTTTCAGGAACTATTTCCTGTCAGAAAGGGTATATCTTACCCCGGTGTGGATCTATATGGGAATCCCGGCAGGATTGATATGGGTAGTGATCAGGCTGATTTTTAAAAGAACCCGCCTTCTCAACGATGAAAACAGATAAGATTTTTCTTAGTCCCTGCTGCCACCTGTAAATATCATTATATAATAAAGCAGGGTGGCAAGCGATCCCAGAGCAGCAACAACATAGGTATATGCAGCCCATTTAAGTGCATCCTGTGCTTTATCATGATTCATCGATGAAGTAATTCCCGTATTTTCCAGCCATACAAGAGCCCGCTTGCTTGCATTGATCTCAACCGGCAGGGTAATAAAGCTGAAAATGGTAGTGAATGAAAACAGGATGATTCCTGCAAGCAAAAGAGCCGGAAATGTATTAATAAGTATTACTCCGGCCAGAAGGACCCACTGGACCCATTTTGATGCAAAGCTTACAGGAGGCACAAGTTTTGATCTTAAACCAAGCCAGGCATAAGCCGTAGCATGCTGAACAGCGTGTCCTGTTTCATGCGCTGCTACTGCGGCGGCGGCAATACTCCTGCTGTTGTAAACATCCTGACTGAGATTGATCGTTTTCTTGTCAGGATTATAATGATCGGAAAGCTGACCCTGGACACACTCTATCTTAACGTCATAAATGCCGTTATCCCTCAGCATTTTTTCCGCTACATCACGTCCTGTTAATCCTCCGTCGGTAGGTATCTTTGAGTACTTCTTAAATTTTGATTTTAAAACTGCGCTTACGATCCAGCTGAGGATCATAAAGACTATAAATATCAGCCAGATGTTCATATTTGCATGTTGCGGTTCCATAGTTATAATATTGTAATTATGCTTCAATATTCTCCAAAAGCCCTGCCAAACCGGTTTTGACCTGTTCTAAAGGTCATTTTGTCAGATTGTGCAAAAATAATCAATATCCATCGTTTTAAACAGATGAAAAAGCCAATTATTATCTTTGCTTTATGTTAAAGACGTTGAATAAGATCCTGACAACTGTTTTTTCACTTCCTGTTCACTTTTACAGGTATGCCATTTCTCCTTTGCTAAGACCCTCCTGCCGTCATGTGCCTTCGTGTTCACAATATGCACTTGATGCATTAAAATTGTACGGACCGGCAATGGGATCCCTGATGGCAATGAACAGGATTCTCCGTTGCAGGCCGGGTGGTACACATGGTTATGATCCCGTACCCCTTTTCAGGTTTAAAAAATATGGGATCTTAATGCATTACAAGAATTGCAACCGTTTAAAACACTGATTTTCAGACTGCATGACAATTAAAAGTTCAGCTCATCCTTGAGCTGCCTGAACCCGGCACGGCTTACAGGGAGCTTGTCACCCGACTGCAGAATAGCAACATGATTCTCTTTTCCGTATGGTTCAATACGCTTTATTTCTTCGACCCTGACGATATAAGATCGATGTATTCGTACAAAATCTGTCTTTGACAGGTTGTCTTCATAAAACTTCATTGTCTGCTGTTTAAGGGCTTTTCCGGCTGAATGATGTATCATAACATAATCATCCTGGGCTTCGACATATTTTATCTGATCGACCGGGATCAGATTGATTGCATTTCCCTTGCGGACAACAATCCTGTTTACCGGAGAAAGCGGTTCAGGCTTTTTTGCCAGGAGCTGGCTTGCAGGTTCCTTATTCCCTGCCCCTGACTGTATCTTGTCAGCCGCTTTTTTCACTGCATCCAGGAAACGTCTTTTCTGGAAAGGTTTCAGAAGATAATCCACGGCATTAAGCTCAAAAGCTCTTATTGCAAACTGATCATAAGCAGTTGTAAAAATGATCTCAGGCTTTTCGGTCAGGACCTCAACCAGCTCAATGCCGGTGAGCCTGGGCATCTGGATATCAAGGAAGACCAGGTCGGGCTTCAGTGATGAAATTGTTTTCAATCCTGTAAAACCGTCGGCACATTCAGCAATAACATCTATGTAATCAAGCTCCTTAAGATAAAACTTGATTATGTCCCGGGCAGGGGCTTCGTCCTCAATTATAACAGTTCTGATCTTTTCCATAGAAATTAAATTACATTCACTGCGTATTTCGTATTTATCTTTTACCCCTAAATCCCCCAAGGGGGGACTATAAATAACATAAATAAATAAAATCCCCCCTTGGGGCTTGGCCTGCCGGAACAGGCATGGGATTTAGGGGTAAATCACAAACAAATTTATCTTATTTCTTTTGAAATCAGATCCTCAGCAGGAATAAAAAGTGAAACCGTATAAATCCCGTTTTCCTTTGTTGTTTTTATAGACGCCTTGTTTCCGTAGAACCAGGTCAAGTCTTCTGGAAACATTTATTAAACCGGTGCCGGTACCTTTCGCTGATGAAGGTGTCTGTTCATAATTGTTGCTTATAACTATTTCGAGATATCCGTTTTTGCAGGAAACATTTGTTTTTATCCTTACACTTTCAGTACTTTCATAAACACCATGCTTTATTGCATTTTCGTAAAGAGGCTGAAGGATCATAACCGGCATTTTAATATCAAGGCATTTTTCTGAAATATTCTCCTCGGTGGATAACCTGTCGCCAAACCGCACTTTTTCGATCTCAAGATACAACCTCAGATTTTCAAGCTCACTTCTTAAGGAAACAGGCTGTTCATCCTTTTTTGAAAGAGCATATCTCATGAACTCTGACAGCTTGATCACCATATCCCTGGCTTTTTCAGGATTGGTAATTGTAAGTGAGCTTATTGAATTAAGGCTGTTGAAAAGGAAATGAGGATTGATCTGGGATCTTAGCATTTTAAGCTCGGTTTCCTTGACCAGGCTTTCAAGCCTTGCCTCCTTTGCATTCTTTTCCGACAGATTGTAAAGGCTTACAAAAAGATAATAGGCAAGAACGATAAGTCCGTAAATAAAGACCCCTGTTCCAACTCTGTAGGGAAACGTAGCAACCCAGTAAGCCTGATAGTCATTGATCTCTGGCAAGAATAAGCCAGAACAAAATATTTGGTTATCAGAACCCAAAGAGCCACTGAGATTGCTCCGCTGAAAACCAGGTTGGCAATTATCAGAAATATTCCTGCTGCCTGAGCATTGAAGTACCTGAAGGGATACCATAACGACAGACCTATTCCGGAATATATTGCAAGTGAAATTATTCCGTCGGGAATAGCAGTGGTTGTAAAGCTGCCATATGCATAATAATACAACAGCAGCTGGCCCGCAGAAATGAAAAGCCAGACCAGCCACCATACTATCAGCCTTACCCTGTTGGTAAGTACGGGATGCTTCATTCAGGATTGTAAATTTAATAGCTTTTCACTTCTCCGCCGCCAAATACAACAGCTCCTTTGATAAGCAGATGTTTTGAAGGATCAACTGTCCTGCCGGGGCTTAATTTGCGTGTATCACTGAATCCTCCCAGTACCGGAGTAACTTCAATTGTAACATACCAGTCGTCCGGAACAATCAGGGTTGCACCACCGAATACGCATGCGATCTCCAGTTCAGAAACACCCGGGGCAAGCTTAGCTTTGGTAAGATCCAGCTCGATACCGCCGAAAACAGCAGTTATTTTTCCGCCTTTGAAATTCTGGGATACTACCTGACGTTCTCCTCCGCTGAACACATTTACATAATCGACATAGTCATCTCCGATGATTCCTTTCGAATTCAGATTGCTGTGTTCCAGCCGCGCCGCCTGGATACAATAAAGATTACCCCGACAATTATAAATATCGAAGGCCAGAACATGTTGTACATATGAAAAGTCTCTCGGAATATCAGTGGTATCATGAAAAATCCCCCGACTGCCATCACAATTATACCTGCAGTCTTTTCAGTTGCTCCAAGTGTCATTACAAGACCTATTGCAACCAGCAGCATCGGCCAGCTGAATATCACATTATCAATGAATTCAGGAAAGAAACCTGTATTCCTTATTACAAGGAACAATCCTGCAAGAACCAGTACTACACCGATCAAAGTCCTGTTGCTTGAAAGATGATGATGCTCCTTTCCCGTTTCTCGGGGTTCTTCGCTTAATCGCTGACGCTCATCTCTGAATTCTCCTTTTGTTTCCATAGTTTTAAATTTTATTTGAAATTAATTGATTTTACTTTTTCTTTTAATCAGGGATGAAATTATAAAGCCAAGTCCAACCAGGATAATTACCGCCGGCCAATATATTGTCCTTACAATTTCAGGTAACTCATAATCCCTGTTCTCAATGAAAAACCATGTGCCGAGGGAAATAAGTACCAATCCGCCCGTGAATTGCAGGTTGAGAAGAAGCAAAGCACCAATAAACACCAATGCTGTTTCCCAGGTGAAATAATCCTTTACACTTCCCAGGCCGAGCATATCGTTTGTGGCTACCAGGAGAGCAAGGCCAAGGGCAATCAGGAACAATCCGATTCCGACCTGTGGATGATGTTCATTATGTCTTTCGGGAAAATGATCCCTGTTTTTCATGACATTTTTAGTTATTCTGTTTCAAAAATACACCCGAAAACTTAACAATAGTTAGCAGAAAATCGGTAAATGCGGTAAAAAACCGGCAGATGGTCTTTTTAGGCAATTAATGTTACTTTTTTGTTGATAATTTTTTTAATTGGAGAAGGATTTATATTTTTGCAGACCAAATTTGAAAAGATGTCCGGATTATTTACCATACCAGTAAGTGGAATTAAAGACGGACATCACATATTTGAATTTGAGATTAATAAGGAGTTTTTTGACCTGTTTGAAGAGTCGGAGATAAAGGAAGGCGAACTTATCGCTGTTGTTGAGGTTATAAAGAACACTTCGCATCTTGACCTGGATATTACGATCTCAGGCAAAGTCAGAATATGCTGCGACAGGTGTCTTGAGATGTTTGATCACCCTGTAGAATGTGAGAACAGATTACTGGTAAAATTTGGTAACATAAAGGATGACAGCGATCCTGAGATAATTACGATACCGCGTGATGAAAATGAACTGGATCTGAAGCAATATATTTACGAATTTATTCATCTTGCACTTCCGATCCAGAGAATACACCCCGATAATGCAGAAGGGATCAGCACATGTGATCCTGTTATGCTTCAGAAGCTTAAAGAACACCTGGTTGAGGAAGAGAGCGGTGATGATCCCAGGTGGGACGAATTGAAAAAACTTAATGAACAATAATTAAAAAAGAGTAAAATGGCACATCCCAAACACAAACATTCGAAGACCAGAAGAGATAAACGCAGAACTCATTATAAAGCTACACCTCCAACAGTTGGAACCTGTTCCAACTGCGGATCTTCTGTACAGTATCACAGGGTATGTCCTGAGTGCGGGTATTACAGAGGTAAGCTTGCCGTTGAGAAAAAGGCAACCGCCTGATTTTCTTAATCAAACCAGTATCAAAATGAATATTGGCATTGATGTCATGGGCGGTGATTATGCACCTGATGCTATAATTGAGGGTGCGGTTGATTCTCTGAAGCATCTTATCTGCTGATGATACTCTTGTTCTTCTGGGAGACGAGAGCTCAATTAATCCGGAAGCTGGATGAAATGAAGATCTCTTCTTCATTTTTCAGGATTGTTCCTACCTCACAGGTTATTGAAATGGGCGATCATCCTGCAAAGGCATTTTCCCAGAAAAGGAATTCAAGCATTGCTGTTGGTTATCGGGATGCTTAAAAACAAATCATCTCGACGGTTTCTGCAGCGCCGGAAATACAGGTGCTATGCTTGTTGGTGCCAGCTATACCGTGAATGTCATACCAGGAGTCTTCAGACCGGCTCTGGCAACAATACTGCCCTGTATCGACGGACGCGATTCCGTTATTCTTGATGTCGGACTAAATCCCGACTGCAAACCGGATGTCCTGTTTCAGTATGGAATACTCGGAAGTCTTTATGCCAGGTTTGTACTTGGAATAAAGGATCCGACAGTGGGACTTCTGAATATCGGTGAAGAGGAAAGCAAGGGTACTTCTGCAGTCAAAGCAGCTTATGAACTTATGAAGGAACATCCGGGTCTGAATTTTAAAGGAAATGTCGAGGGACATGCCCTTTTCCACGAGAATATTACCGATGTGGTTGTCTGTGACGGTTTCGTTGGCAATATTGTTCTTAAAGAGGCAGAGGCAATTTATTCAATTTCAAAAAAACTCAACATTTCTCATCCGTTTTTTGACCGTCTCAATTTTGAAAATATCGGCGGAACCCCAATAGTAGGAATAAATGCCAATGTTGTTATCGGACATGGCATTTCAGAAAGAAAAGCTGTTAAGAATATGATACTTCAGACCAGGGCTGTTGTAAGAGCGAATCTGGCTCAGAAGATTATTGAAGCTATTTAATTATGGGTAAAATTCGGGCTGTCATAACCGGAATTCATGCATGGGTTCCGGAATACAGGCTGACCAATTTTGAACTTTCAAAAATGGTTGATACTTCCGACGAATGGATAATGCAGAGGGTCGGAATAAAAGAGAGAAGAATACTGAAGGGAGAAGGACTTGGAAGTTCAGATCTCGGGGAACAGGCTGTAAAAGGATTGCTTGAAAAAACCAAACACCTCACCTGACGAGATCGATCTTCTGATCTGTGCCACAGTCACTCCCGATATGGCATTTCCCGCTACTGCAAACATTATTTCAGACAAGGTAGGGATTAAAAATGCTTTCAGTTTTGATCTTAATGCTGCCTGTTCCGGTTTCCTTTTTGCATTACAGACAGGTGCCTGCCTATATTGAAACCGGAAAATATAAAAAAGTGATTATAGTTGGCGCCGATAAAATGTCGTCAATAACAGATTATACCGACAGGACCAGCTGTCCTCTTTTCGGCGATGCTGCCGGAGCGGTCCTGCTTGAACCGGGCAAAGAGGGATTATGGTATAATGGATCATATTTTTCATACAGACGGATCAGGACAGAAATATCTCCATATGAAAGCTGGAGGATCCGTTAAACCGGCTTCACATGAGACTGTCGATGCCCGTGAGCACTATATTTACCAGGAGGGACAGAGTGTATTTAAATTTGCCGTGATTAATATGGCCGATGTCGCTGCAGAGATAATGGAACGCAATAAGCTTAAAGGCTGATGATATAGCATGGCTTGTTCCTCATCAGGCAAACCTCAGGATTATAGATGCAACCGGAAGAAGAATGGGACTGCCTCCGGAAAAGGTCATGATAAATATTCAGAATTACGGGAATACAACCACCGCCACAATTCCATTATGTCTCTGGGAATATGAAAAGAAGCTTAAAAAAGGAGATAAGATTATCCTGGCTGCTTTTGGCGGAGGATTTACCTGGGGTTCTGTGTACCTGAAGTGGGCTTACGATCCGGAATAGTCTTGCCTGTCTATTCTTTACAGCCCCTTTTAATTCCTGCCGGCGGGGAGAATTCTACCCAATTCAATCGTCAAAATTTAATTTTCCTTGCAATAGTTTTTATATTTGTGAGTTATTATGTTTGTACAGTATAATTCTGGGAAAACATGGGAAAATTCAACGAAACTGACAACAGCGCTATAAACCTTATCAGTAATGGTACAGAAATCACCGGGGATATCAAATCCAATGGCGATATCCGGATCGACGGATTTCTTGACGGAAACCTTAACACAAAAGGAAAAGTTGTAATAGGACCTACCGGAAAAGTAAAAGGTGAAGTCTATTGTAAAAACTCTGAAGTTTCCGGCGCGGTTGATGGCAGGATCTGTGTAAGTCAGCTGCTTACCCTTAAAACTGATTCAAAAATATCCGGCGATATTATAACTTTCAAGCTTTCAATTGAACCGGGAGCAAAATTCACGGGAAACTGCAAAATGAGTGAAAGCGAAAATAATGAAGCAGAATCTTTCGCAAAAACAAAAGAACCAGAAAAAAGCTCCGAAAAATCCGGAAAATAAAGGATTACAGGATTTCGGAAAATACTCTGGCCTGGCATTCCAGATGATAGCCATAATTGGATGTGATGACATGGGGCGGAGTCAAAGCTGGATAAAGTTCTTGGTTTATCCACCCCTGTTTTTACAATAATTCTTTCCCTTCTAGGAGTGTTTGCAGGTATTTATGTCTGCAGTCAAAGATTTTATCAGGTGACCATTTATCCCCGTGATTTTTAGAAAATATTTAATCGGCCTTCTGCTTATTGATTTGCTGCCTTCTCTTGCCGGGTACCTTCTGGTTGCCTTTACAGAAATAACTCTTCATTTCAGCGAAATTGCCATTTTAACACTCTGTTTTTCTGCAATTACTCTTCTTCACTCTTATATATTTCAGCAGAGGACTGAAAAAAGAAGTCTGCCAGTCAGACAATGCATCATTCTGGTCGCAATTGTTCTTAAAATGCTTCTGGAAATGGTCCTTGCCCTTGTCTGGTTTTTTGTTGCTAAAAAAACTTTTACTTCCTCGATCTTTTATTATTTTTTGTACTATATTTAGCATTCTCTCTGTATTCAATATTCTTAATGTTGAACACACTGAAAAGAAATCTTTATAAAACATTTACCGATTTCAAAATGCGATTTGCTCAAAGGTATTCTGTTCTTTCTCCTTCTTTTAATATTCTCTGTTGCCCTTACTGCCCAGGAGGAACACGGAACTGCCAGAATCTGAGAAAGAATTTGATGCAAGTTCCTTTATTCTTGATCATATTGCCGATTCGCACGAATGGCATATTCTTACAAAAAAGAATGGGGAGAGTGTTGCAATTTACCTTCCGGTGATTCTTTATTCAAAAGAAAAGGGGCTGGATGTATTTTCCTCAAAAAGGCTGGCTGCATGGACATGAATATAAAGGATATAAGCTTGTGGAAGAAGAAGGTGATCTGAAGGGTAAAATAGTAAATGTCAATGAATCCGACGGGATTGCAGATGAAGTAAACACGGCCACTCGACTTCTCGATAACCAAGATGGTTGTAGGAATGATTGCTGCAGCTCTTATTGGGCTTATGTCTTTTCATATCCCTCGGACGTTCCTACAAGAAGACAGGCATTAGCCATCCGAAGGGAATTCAGAGTTTTCTTGAACCTGTTGTCCTTTTTGTCCGTGATGATATTGCAATACCCAATATTGGGGAGAAGAAGTATGAAAAATATATGCCATATCTTTTATCGGTATTCTTTTTCATACTGATAAACAACATAATGGGACTTATCCCATTTCCTCCGCCTTTCGGGGCAAATGTAACAGGAAATATAGCCCTTACATTTGTGCTTGCCTTTATGTACATTTCTTAATCACACAGTTCAGCGGCAACAAAACTTACTGGAAACATATTTTTGCTGCTCCCGGTGTTCCGTTATGGCTGCTGCCGGTAATGATACCGGTTGAAGTAATCGGGATTATTTTCAAAGCCGTTTGCCCTGATGATCCGTCTTTTTGCAAACATAACTGCAGGTCATATCATTGTTATGAGCCTTGTTTGTCTGATATTTATATTCGATTCGCTTGCAATTGCCCCGGTATCAATATTCTTTGTGATCTTCATGGATTGCCTCGAACTTCTTGTGGCATTCCTTCAGGCATATATTTTCACTCTGCTGTCAGCCCTCTTTATTGGTATGGCAATACCAGGCAGAACATCATTATTAATAATTGTTTAACTAATTCTTTAAATCATGACAGGAAGTACATTTGCAGCAATCGGCGCAGGTCTTGCAGTAATAGGAGCAGGTCTTGGTATCGGCAGGATTGGAGGTTCGGCAATGGATGCCATAGCAAGGCAACCCGAAGCTTATTCGAAGATCCAGCTTGCTATGATCATCGCAGCAGCTCTTATTGAAGGGGCCGCCCTGTTCGCTATTGTTGTTGCTCTTATTACAAAATAAGAGAAGAGATTATGAAGCCTGCAACGGTTGGTTGCAGGCCTTCATTAAAATTAAACTGATTTAATACTGCAATATGGTACTTTTATCTAACAGTCTTACTTCTCCGGGGATAGGTCTTGTATTCTGGTCAGTAATTATTTTCGGATTATTCTTCCTTTTACTGGCAAAATTTGCCTGGAAACCACTTCTGAATGCAGTTAAAGCACGGGATGAAATGATCAAAGGATCTCTTGCATCTGCTGAAAAAGCAAGGAAAGAAATGGCAAAGCTTCAGAGCGATAACGAAGCCATTCTAAAAAAAGCAAGGGAAGAACGCGAGGGTATCCTTAAAGAAGCCAGGGATGTGCGCGATAAACTGATCGCTGAAGCCAAGGGAAAAGCTTCCGAGGAAGCTGAAAAACTCGTTGAAAAAGCCAGGGTAGGCATAGAAAGGGAAAAGGCAATTGCTCTTGCAGATATAAGGGAACAGGTGGCAAACCTCTCTGTCGAAATTGCCTCGAAACTCCTGGGAGAAAAACTCAAACAAACCGGAGAGCAGCAAAAACTTATTGATAATTACCTGAAGGAAGTTGATTTCAACAAAAACTAAACAGCTTTTCGATTAATGAACGAAAGCAGAATATCAGTAAGGTACTCAAGAGCTTTATTCCAGTCAGCGCTCGAAAATAAAATCCTCGAAAGAATCAATCAGGATATGATCCTTATAAAGGATGTTTGCACTAACCCTGAAGTAAAAGAATTCCTTTCCAATCCTGTTATCAGACCTTCCAAAAAAACAGAAATACTTCATAGTTGCTTGGCAAAGGATCTGCATAAGCTGTACGCTATCACTTATCGACCTTGTCGTTAAAAACGGCAGAGAAAGGTATTCTACCTGCCATAGCAAGAGTATTTGTCCATGATACAATGAAATATAACGATATCACCGAATCTGTTCTTACAACTGCAGTAAAAGTTGATCCGGATATTAAAAAACAGATTTCTGACCTGATTGCAAACCTTTTTAAAACCAAAGTTGACCTGAAAGAAAATATTGATGATTCTATTATCGGCGGATTCATTCTGAAAGTTGAAGACAATTACATTGATGCCAGTGTCAGGAATAAACTCAGAAAAATCAGAAATGAACTTGGTGTCGGATCATTTGAAGCACCGAATTTAATCTGAAAAATAAGATCTTATAAGTAAATAAAATATGGCAAATATTAAACCAGCAGAAGTTTCAAAAATTCTCAGACAGCAGCTTGAAGGAATTCAGACCGGCGTTGAACTCGAAGAGGTCGGTACTGTCCTTGAGGTTGGTGACGGAATTGCCCGCATTTACGGACTTTCAAATGCAGAATCAAATGAGCTGATCGAGTTCGAAAATGGCATTGAAGCAATAGTGCTCAACCTTGAAGAAGATAATATCGGTGCCGTACTGCTTGGACCGACTGAGGAAATAAATGAAGGAGACATTGTTAAACGAACAGGAAGAATTGCCTCAATCGGTGGTTGGTGAAGGATTGCTTGGAAGAGTTGTCACACCTACAGGTCAGCCCCTTGACGGGAAGGGACCTATTGAAGGTGAACTTTTTAACCTGCCTTTTGAAAGAAAAGCTCCAGGGTGTTATTTTCAGGCAGCCTGTTAAACAACCCCTCCAGACAGGTCTTGAAGGCCATTGATGCAATGATACCGATTGGAAGAGGCCAGCGCGAACTTATTATCGGTGACCGTCAGACAGGGAAAACAGCTATCGCGATCGATACTATAATAAATCAACGAAGCAATTTCGAAAAAGGGAAACCGGTATATTGTATTTATGTTGCAGTCGGACAAAAAGGCTCAACAGTTGCCAATATTGCAAAAACCCTCGAGGAGAACGGTGCTCTTGAATATACAGTAATAGTTCTGGCAACAGCTTCTGATCCTGCCGCTTCTCAGTTCTATGCACCTTTTGCCGGAGCTGCAATCGGAGAATTCTTCCGCGATACCGGACGTGATGCTCTTATTATTTATGACGACCTGTCGAAACAGGCTGTATCGTACAGGGAAGTTTCGCTTCTGCTACGCCGTCCGCCAGGACGTGAAGCATATCCGGGAGATGTTTTCTACCTTCACTCAAGGCTTCTTGAAAGAGCCGCCAAGATCATTGAATCGGATGAGGTGGCAAGACAAATGAACGATCTGCCGGAATCGATCCGCCATATGGTTAAAGGAGGAGGATCACTTACAGCACTGCCGATTATCGAAACTCAGGCAGGTGACGTCTCAGCATATATCCCGACAAACGTTATCTCAATCACCGACGGTCAGATCTTTCTGGAATCAAGCCTCTTTAATTCAGGTGTACGTCCTGCAATTAACGTTGGTATCTCGGTTTCGAGAGTGGGAGGTAATGCCCAGGTAAAAGCAATGAAGAAAATTGCAGGAACACTTAAAGTCGACCAGGCTCAGTACCGGGAACTTGAGGCATTCTCGAAATTCGGCTCCGATCTCGACGCTTCAACACTTGCTATCCTGAACAAGGGCGCCAAGAACGTTGAGATCCTGAAACAACGACAATATGCCCCGATGCCGGTCGAAAAACAGATCGCCATAATATATTGCGGAACAACCGGGATTACTTAAGGATGTTCCTGTTGACAAAAGTCAAAGAATTTGAAATTGAATACCTCGAGTATCTCGATCTTAAACACAGGGATGTTCTTGATCAGCTGAGTGAAGGAATTCTGAACAATAATATTACCGATATTCTCGAAAAAACAGCTCTTGAACTTGTGAAAAAATACAAGCCATGAGTCATCGCGGGAAAACTGAATTAACAGATCTTTAATGCCGAACTTAAAAGCTATAAGGATAAGGATAGCCTCGGTGAAATCGACAAGGCAGATCACATCGGCCATGAAGATGGTAGCTGCTGCCAAGCTGAGGAAAGCCCAGGACAAGATTGTCAGGCTGAGGCCTTATGCAAATAAACTTCATGAGATTCTTGTAAACCTTTCACAAAGCCTTGCTGATTCTGAAATAGAAAATATCTTATGGCAGAACATCCGCGCCAGAAAAAATCCTGATCGTTGTAATAACCTCAAACAGGGGTCTTTGCGGTGCATTTAATTCCAATGTAATTAAAGAGGCGAAAAGAGCCATCGCTGATAATTATTATGAGCAATATAAAAAAGGAAATGTCAGGCTTCTTGCAATCGGCAAAAAAGGCTTTGATTATCTCAGGAAACAGAAATTCAATATTGCCGGAGAAAGCAATGATCTTCTTAATGAGGTTACATTTGATAGAATTTCAGAAATTGCAGAAAAGGTGATGAATAGCTTTGTCGCAGGCGAATTTGACAGAATTGAAATCATTTATAACCATTTTAAGAATGCTGCTGTTCAGCAGCTGACAAGGGAAGTTTTCCTTCCTGTTGAGTCAGCTCCGATACTAGGAAAAACATCAGTAGCTGTTGACTATATCTATGAACCTGACAAGGAAGCTATCGTTAAGGAACTTATCCCGAAATCGCTTAAAATACAGTTTTATAAGGCAGTGCTCGATTCATTTGTATCCGAGAACGGAGCAAGAATGACAGCGATGCACAAGGCTACAGATAATGCTACTACCATGATCCGCGATCTGACACTGCAATATAACAAAGCACGGCAAGCCGCAATTACAAACCAGATTCTTGAAGTTGTCAGCGGGGCTGAAGCATTAAAAGGATAAGAATTGAAATTTAGATTGTTGAAAGGAACATGTACAATCAATCGGGTCTAAAGAAAATTGTTAATACGTCATTGGTCAATCTTTCGTACAATATGGAATCAGAGAGGCTGATTGACCCGGTGAAGTATGTTCTTTCAATGGGGGGTAAAAGATTACGTCCTGTCCTTGCACTGATGGCCTGTAACCTTTTCAGCGACAAGATAGACGAAGCCGTGATACCTGTAACCGGACTGGAGATCTTTCATAATTTTACTCTTGTTCATGACGATATAATGGATAAAGCCTCTGTCAGGAGAGGATTTCCCACAGTTCACAACAAGTGGAACCTTAACCAGGCAATCCTTTCAGGCGATGTAATGGCATTTATAACAAATGAATGTTTCCTGCAGTCTCCTCCTCACCTGTTGCAGAAGATATTCCGTATTTTCAATAAAGCTGCAATTGAAGTATGTGTCGGACAGCAGATCGATATGGATTTTGAGAAGGCAACAATAGTATCGCAGGATGAATACCTGAGGATGATTGAGCTTAAAACCGCAGTACTGATCGCAGCATCTGTAAAAATCGGAGCCATGTTCGGTGGTGCCGATGATAAAGATGCTGAAATTCTTTATGAATTTGGCAGAAACCTTGGACTTGCATTTCAGATCCAGGATGATATCCTTGACACTTATGGCGATGTGAAAGTCTTTGGTAAAGTCTCCGGAGGTGATATAATTGCCGGCAAAAAGACATTTCCTTATGTAAAGGCAATGGAAATTGCAGCTTCGGAACAGAGAAAAAAGCTTCAGGAAATATATTCAGCTGAAACATCTGATCCTGAAGTCAAGATAAAAAATGTGACAGAAATTTATGATCAGCTGAATATTAAGTACATTTCTGAAAACCTGGCCGGAGACTATCTCAAGAATGCCTTAAGCTTTCTTGAGAAGGCAGGAGTACCCCAGGAGCGAAAGGAAGAACTGATGCTTATGACAGGATCACTTGTCGGGCGTGACCGTTAGAGTAATGAATTAAAATTTTAAACCTTATATAATAAATTCGGATTTATGGCAAAGAATACTGGGAAAATAAGCCAGATCATCGGACCGGTGGTTGACGTAACATTTGACAGACAAGGTTCTGAAATGCCTGATATTTATGATGCTCTTGAAATCACGAGGAATGATGGATCAACCCTTGTTGTGGAGTGCCAGCAGCATATCGGTGAGAACACTGTCAGAACAATAGCCATGGACTCAACCGACGGGCTGCGCAGAGGAATGGACGTCATTGCTACCGGGTGCACCTATAACCATGCCCATTGGTGAACAGATCAAGGGACGTCTTATGAATGTCACCGGTGAGGCTATCGACGGTATAGGCAAGCTGGATAAGAAAGGCGGTTACCCTATTCACCGGAAACCGCCCAAATATGAAGATCTTTCAACTGAAAAGGAGGTTCTTTATACAGGTATCAAGGTAATTGACCTTATTGAGCCTTATTCAAAAGGAGGTAAGATCGGTCTCTTCGGAGGTGCCGGTGTGGGAAAAACAGTTGTTATCCTTGAGCTGATAAACAATATAGCAAAAACATATTCCGGATTATCAGTTTTTGCCGGTGTCGGAGAAAGAACCAGGGAAGGCAACGACCTTCTGCGTGATATGATCGAAGCAGGAGTTATTAACTATGGAAAAGAATTCCTTGAGAATATGAAATCAGGAGGATGGGACCTTTCTACTGTTGATATGGCAGCTCTGAAAGAATCAAAGCTTGCACTTGTTTTCGGACAGATGAATGAACCACCGGGAGCAAGAGCAAGAGTTGCACTGTCAGGACTTTCGGTTGCCGAACATTTCAGGGATGGCGACGGGAAGAGCGGAGGAAGGGATATCCTGTTCTTTATGGATAACGTTTTCCGTTTTACCCAGGCAGGTTCCGAGGTATCTGCACTTCTCGGACGTATGCCCTCAGCAGTTGGTTATCAGCCGACCCTTGCGACCGAGATGGGTGTAATGCAGGAACGTATTACATCAACACGTCATGGGTCAATCACATCAGTCCAGGCAGTATATGTTCCGGCTGATGACCTTACCGACCCGGCTCCTGCCACAACATTTGCGCACCTCGATGCAACCACCGTGCTAAGCCGCAAGATCTCCGAGCTTGGTATCTATCCTGCTGTTGACCCGCTCGATTCAACATCAAGGATCCTTGCAGCCGACATTGTCGGAGATGCGCATTATAACTGTGCACAGCGAGTTAAGGAAGTGCTTCAGAGATATAATGAACTTCAGGATATAATTGCAATTCTGGGAATGGATGAACTGTCGGAAGAGGATAAGCTCGTTGTGCACAGAGCCAGAAGAGTACAGAGATTCCTGTCACAGCCATTCCATGTTGCTGAACAGTTCACCGGTATCAAGGGAGCGCTGGTTTCAATTGAAGATACAATTAAAGGATTCAACATGATACTTGAAGGTAAGGTTGACCAGTATCCTGAATCAGCATTTATGCTTGTCGGCACAATCGAAGACGCAATTGAAAAGGGAGAAAAAATACTTGCCCAGTCAAAATAATCCAGGTTGCTGGTTGCTGGTTACTTGTTACTGGTTAAAAACAACAGGCAACTAGCAACCAGCAACTAGCAACACAGTAAAAATGAAGATCGAAATAATAACCCCTGACAGGAAAATCTATGAAGGGGAAATCAAATCAGTAAGGGTCCCGGGAAAAAAGGGCTCATTTCAGGTTTTGAAAGACCATGCTCCAATAATTTCCACTCTCGAAACCGGATCGGTAATTATTATTGACCAGGCTAATATTGAAACAGTCTTTGAGATCAACGGCGGAGTAATTGAAGTCAAGGCCAACAAGATCATTCTTCTTGCCGAATCGGTAAAATAAAATAATTGCCGATGACTACTGAGGAATTCCGGAAACATGCCCATGAACTGGTCGACTGGATGGCTGGTTACATGGAAAACGTAGAAAAATATCCTGTCAAATCACCTGTAAAACCAGGAGATATATTTAACCAGCTTCCTGATAATCCCCCTGTAAAACCTGAATCTTTCGATGCCCTTATGAAGGATTTCGAGGAGATCATCATGCCGGGAATTTCACACTGGCAAAGCCCTAATTTCTTTGCCTATTTTCCTGCCAATACAAGTCCGCCTTCAATCCTGGCCGAAATGATAATTTCCACCATCAGCGCCCAGTGCATGATATGGGAAACATCACCTGCGGCAACGGAACTGGAAGAGAAAATGATGATCTGGCTCAGGGATCTGATAGAACTGCCGAAAAATTTCGAGGGAGTGATCCAGGATACTGCCTCCACATCAACACTTGCGGCAATCCTGACTGCCAGGGAAAAAGCAACTGATTTTCTGATAAATGATGAAGGTGCTGTAAATTCAGTTACTCTGAGGGTATACTGTTCCGAGCAGACCCATTCATCGGTTGAAAAAGCAGTAAAAATCAGCGGTATTGGCAGGAAAAACCTTGTAAAGATACCTGTAAGGAAAGACTTCTCAATGGATGTTCAAAGCTCAGGGAGGCTATTGACAGCGACAAAAAAGCCGGATTCAGGCCCTGCTGTGTTATCGCAACCCTGGGGACAACAGGTACCACTGCTATTGATCCTCTGAGGGCAATAGGTAAGATCTGTGCCGAAAATGGTATATGGCTTCATGTTGATGCCGCAATGGGCGGAACGGCTCTTATTCTGCCCGAATTCCAGTGGATGCTCGATGGCAGGGAATATATCGACTCGCTTGTCTTTAATCCTCATAAATGGATGTTCACAAACTTCGATTGCTCAGCCTATTTTGTAAAACATCCTGCATATCTTATTAAAACATTTGAAATACTGCCTGAATACCTGAAAACAAGGACAAGGGGAAAGGTAAACGATTACCGCGACTGGGGAGTCCCTCTCGGCAGAAGATTCAGGGCGCTGAAGCTGTGGAGCGTTATCCGGATGTATGGTGTTGAAGGACTTCAGGAGAAGATACGCTATCATATAAAGCTGGCAAGGCGGCTTGCAGAAATGATTTCACAGGAACATGATTTTGAGATACTTGCACCTGTAACTATAAATGTTGTATGTTTTCGCTACAAGCCTAAAGGGAATGAATGACGAAGAGATCAATAAATTAAATGAAACGCTTAACCACAGGCTTAACGATACCGGAAAGATCTACCTGTCACATACAGTCATAAATGGTATCTATACACTTCGTATGGTTACCGGCCAGACAAACGTTAGGATGGAGCATGTCGAAAAAGCATGGGATCTGATAAGGAAAACGGCAAGAGCCCTTTAATTGCACCTCTGTTATCAGATCCTTTTTCTGCCGATAGTCATCCCGAAAAAATCAATGTTAATAAGCAACTTGAGGTAAGGATACTCACCAAAATCGCGCCACGATGCCTCAACTCCGGCTGATATCATAAACGGGATCCGGAAAATATAAAAATCCGTCATCAGCTCTACTACCGAAAGATTTGAATGTTTCACTGTAATCATGGTTTTCCGTTGTAACTACCCGTTTTCCCAGAGAATTTATATCCGAAACAAAAATATAGTTGCCTGTCCCCCGTGTATAGTCATAAAAGAACTCTGTCCGGATCCTTGTCAGGTACAAAATGCCTGACAGATTAAAATCGGGGTAAACCAGCGGCATAAAATAATCGACCGAACCGAACTGAATTTCCTTTGAAATTATATTGTATAATATTTATCGTCGTACCAGGTCCTGGCTCCTATATAACCCCTTGCAAATGAAACCCTGTTTCCAAGAATAAATTTTTCCGGATTCTGTTTTTCAGTCTCCAGCCGTAATTTGAAACCATTGTTCTTAATAAGCCCGGCAAATAAAAGGCAGTTCTGACAGTAAGTATATCACCGTAAATATCCTTGTCGAAAGGGTAAAATGAATAGCTTATATCCAGTGTCTGGGCCCATTTTGGATAAATATCACGAATCGCCGACCTGTGATAATTTGAAAAATATACCCTGCCTGTCAGCTCGTTTTGCCCGTTGTCATAAATTCCTTTGTCTTTCAAATAGATATAGTCATTCCTCAATGTCGAGGATGCCCATAAATACAGGTATTTGGTGAACCTGCCGCCCTGAAATGTTAATGGCAGCGATAACGTATTTGTCCATTCGTATCCGTTTGTTATGTCAGCAGGATCATCAACATCCTGACGAATTTCTCCACATAAATGGAATTGCCGAAATCCATCCCGGATTCATAAACAAGATACCAGCCAAGCCATTTAATGCTGGTATGAAGCTTATGTCTCTGGTCTGAGTACTCGTAACCAAATGATGAAATCAGAGTGCTGAGGTTATTTTGTGACATCAGTGTAAAGCCTGGCGTTACAGACGTGGGATCACCCTGTACTTCTTCAATATCTGCATAGAATGGCATCCAGCTGTGAAATCTGAAAAGATTCTGCCACTTTCTGTAAGGAACAGGTGTATAAACCTGGTCAGAATAAGATTTAGATACGGAGGGTTCTGATTTGAACCGGTTGATCAGATATGACGATTCATTTTTTTTAATTTCTTCATTGGCTGAACCCGTAGGCAAAGTTGTATAACAGATGTCGTTACCCGAAGAGGAGTAATCTGAAAACAATAACAGATAACCATTCAGGTTCAGATCGCTGGCACCGAATCTGTGATTTTGTAAGAGGTACAACCGATTTATCAGGTCTGCATAAGTAGATATTATCTGTTCCGGAATGAGGAACTCACAAAGAACAACGAGTCATTTCTGATATATGAAGACTGAATATCATCATTTCCCGCCTCAATAAGAGTGTTCCAGGTTTTGTCCGTTAAACTGAATGTAAGTATTCCCTCTCCCTGTTCTGTTAAATAAATAACAGAAAGCATTTTCCCGGTTGCATCCCATTGAGGTCTCTGCAATGATGCATTCCCCGGAGCCTGAACAGCATGAAGTTTAAATCCGTTCCATGCATCCAGGATCACCAGATTATTCCTGTTGTCAATTGTATTCTCAGTGGCTGCAATATAATTGCCATCGGGTGATATAGATGCAGACATATACCTTGTTTTGCCTGTCAGCTGACGAATGGTTCTTTCCCTTAAGATCCATGATCTTTATTACCGACCAGGTCCTGTTTTCCCATCTCGGATCAGAATGTGTCTCTACCCAAACCAGCCTCCCTTTTCCGTACGAAATAAACCAGGGATAACTGTATCCTGGAATATGGATCTTTTCTTCAGATTTCTCCGATGGCCTTATAAGAACAAATGAAGGAGGATCCGTCAGTGAAGTTTTGATGGCTATTATGCTGTCATTCCTGCAAGTACCGGAGAATAATAGTTGACATAGTTTTTCCCTTTCGGAGGATTCAGTATTTCATATGATTCACTTCCTGATCTCAGGTCGTCTGCTGTCCAGAGTGTTTTAAGGGTATCGAAGGTTTCCCTGAAAAGTCTCTTTTTTGTAAGAGATGCCGACTTTCTGAGGCTGAGATTAACAGGATTGATTGTAAAAGGAGCTCCTGCAGTAAAATTAAGTGCTTTTTTCCACATCTGAGGATCATACTTTGAGTACGACCATGCCATCATCTGATAACCTGTCTGATAATGATTCGGAACGAAATCCCTGAATGAACCGTTAACGATTTTGTCATACTTGTAAACACTGCCTTTTTCAATCATCATTGCTTTGAGCTGCTTCTGAAAAGAGGCAATTCGTCCCCGTCCCGATCCTGTAAGGACTGATTCGGAAAAAACAGCATCACCTTCCAGGAACCATAGAGGCAGCAGGGATGAAACTATTCCGGGGAACTGCTGTCCGGCAATATATGACATTGCTTTTGTAAATCCCTTATTCAGCGATTCCATCTGAAGTACATGAGTAAGCTCATGAATTGCCAGCTGAGTGTTTGGATCGAGAGGGATAGAATTCTGCTCAGGTGTCGGATATATTTCCATCCTGCTTGGAGCCCATGCCACATAACCGTTTGATTCAGTTGTGTAATTATGAATAATTACCGGTATCCTGAATTTCTTTTCAGGGTAGAGAGAAGTAAGCTTTGAATAAGCATTATCGAGCGACCTTGCAAAATCAATTCCTGCATCTCCGTAAGTTTGCGGATAAATAACAGTAAACCTTCCGGTTTTTATCTGCAGCCATTTCAATGAGGCCGGATCCTGTCCTGTATTGTAGTACTGGGCAGAAGAGACTGCGGACAAGAAAATGAAACAAATGCAGAATAAAGACGAAAATATTTCATGCAAAATCGTTTAATCAAAAATAGTAAAATAAGTGAGTGCCTCAACCCTGAGCCATAATCTGAAAAATTTACTAATTTCACAGGTCAATTAACTGAATGGATTTCAGAACAAAACCAACTAGAAACTGATGAAAAGATACAGGCTGATAAACAATATAACCGGCTGGGTGATTTTTGCAGTTGCTGCGGTCACCTATCTTTCAACAATTGAACCAACAGCCAGCCTCTGGGACTGTGGTGAGTATATTGCATCCTGCATACAAGCTTGAAGTCGGACATCCTCCCGGAAACCCCGTATTTATGGTAATTGCCAGGTTCTTCACCCTTTTTGCAGGAGGCAATACTTCAAGGGTTGCCGCAATGGTGAACTCAATGTCGGCCCTTGCAAGTGCATTTACAATTCTTTTTCTGTTCTGGAGCATCACTCATCTGGCCAGGAGAATCTTTTTACGCAATGAAAATGATTTCTCCACTTCCAGGATCACTGCAGTCATATCAGCTGGTGTCATAGGTGCTCTTGCCTATACTTTTTCAGATTCATTCTGGTTTTCAGCCGTTGAAGGAGAAGTTTATGCATCTTCTTCATTCTTTACTGCAATGGTCTTCTGGGCAATACTTATGTGGGAGGATGTGGCCGATGAAAAATATGCTAACAGGTGGATAATCCTCATTGCCTTCCTGATGGGACTTTCGATTGGGGTGCATCTTCTTAACCTTCTTACTCTTCCAGCCATTGTGCTGGTATATTACTTCAGAAAATATGAGTTTTCATGGAAAGGCTTTCTGATCTCGCTTGGAATTTCAGTGATCTTTCTGTCATTGCTTCTTTACGGGATCATGCCGGGAGTTGTGACGATATCATCGAGACTCGACATGTTTTTCGTGAACAGTTTAAAATTGCCTCCCAACAGCGGAATGATATTCCATTTCATTCTTCTGGCGATATTTTTCATACTTGCAGTAAGGTCCACCTATTCATCGACTGACAAGGTAAAAAACTCGGCTTATGCGATTGGCGCAATGCTGCTGTCAGGTGTCTGGATAATTTCAGGCTCGATGATCCTTAACATTATAATTCTTGCATCCATAGCCACATATATTTGGTACCTAGCAGGAAAGAACCGCGTTGTCCTTAACACAATTCTTACGGTGGTAATGGTGATTTTGATTGGCTATTCATCTAACGCGATCATTGTAATAAGAGCTTCAGCCAATACTCCGCTGAATGAAAATCAACCCGAACATCCCTTCAGCCTGCTATATTTCCTGAACAGAGAACAATATGGTGAACGTCCTCTCTTCAGGGGCCCTTATTATAATGCACCTGTAACTGATTATAAAAACGGCAAGCCTAAATATGTCCTTGAAAACGGAAAATATGTGATAAGTGCACACGACCTTGAACGTGTATATGATCCGCAGGTTTATGACCCTTTTTCCAAGGATGTGGAGCGAACAGAGCGAGCATGAGCCAATTTACAAGGAGTGGGGAAAAGTTAAGGGGATCCCGATATCCGTGACAAATCAATCGGGTGAAAAGGAAATAATCCGAAAGCCTAAATTCAGCGAGAACCTGAGGTTTATGTTCTCATACCAGTTCGGCTATATGTATTTCAGGTATTTCATGTGGAATTTTGTTGGCAAACAAAATGATACGCAGGGAACAGGGGGGGCTGTCAACGGGAACTGGATCACAGGAATAAAGTTTCTTGATGAGCCGAGGGTTGGTACTTCCGATCTGCCGGCAGGCATGAAGAATGACACCTCAAGAAATGTCTATTTCCTTCTTCCTTTACTGCTTGGGATTCTCGGATTGTTCTATCATCTGAATCGCGATTACAAGAATTGGTGGGTAATATTACTGCTTTTCCTGATGACCGGAGTGGCGATCATTTTCTACCTTAACCAGTATCCGAATCAGCCCAGGGAAAGAGATTACGCCTACGCTGGTTCATTTTACTTTTTTGCAGTATGGATAGGACTGGGAGTCCTTGCTCTTTTCGAAGCTCTGTCAAAGCTGACAGGCGAAAAGATCGCTGCACCTCTTTCAGCTGCAATATGTTTTTTTGCAGTTCCTGTGCTTATGGGATCACAGAACTGGGACGATCATGACAGGTCGGGCCGTTATCTGGCACGCGATGTTGCATTTAATTACCTTAACTCATGCGCACCAAATGCAATACTTTTCACAAACGGCGATAATGATACTTTCCCTTTGTGGTACGCCCAGGAAGTGGAGGGAATGAGAACCGATATCAGGGTCTGCAACCTTATGCTGCTGAATACCGACTGGTACATTAACCAGATGAAAAACAAGACTTATGAATCAAATCCTCTGCCTGTCACTCTTCCGGCAAAGAAATATTACGACGGAGTGAACAACCAGGTCTTTATTGTGGAAAAGACAAAGGATCCGGTCAACATATCTACTGTCATCGACTGGGTCAACAGCGATAACAAGGCAACAAAAGTCCAGGTTTCAGCTACCGAAATACTTGATGTAATACCATCGCGGACTATCAGGATTCCTGTTGATTCGGCAAAAGTGATCGCATCGGGAACCGTCAAGCCTGAAGATGCGGACAAAATTGTTCCGTATATTGACATTAAGCTTAAGGGAAGTTCAATTCTTAAAAGCCAGCTTATTGTTCTTGACATCCTGGCCCATAATAACTGGGAACGGCCGATATATTACGTTACCGGATATCACGATGACGCTCTTGGCCTTGAAGAATATTTTCAGATGGAAGGTCTTGCTTACAGGCTGGTTCCCATAAAATCGCAGAATAAGGGCTGGCTGGAATATGGCAGGATCGATTCGGATATTCTGTATGACAATATAGTAAACAAGTTCGTCTGGGGCGGGGCAAATAATCCTAAAGTCAATCTGGATTATAATCATATCAGGACTTTAATTGTGATAAAAGCAAGGCTGGTATATGCAAGGCTGGCAAAAGCCCTGTCCGGTGAGGGAAAAAACGAAAAAGCGGTTGCGGTTCTGAACAGTTGTCTTAAATTACTGCCTCCCGACAGATTCCCCTATGATCCGTATTACACTGACCTTATAGATGCATATTTTGCAGCAGGAGAGGCTGATAAAGCTGTTGAAATGACCAGAAGCCTGAGTGATTATTATTTTGAAAGGCTGAATTACTACCTGAAGCAGAATCCCTATGTGTTAAGCTCAGCAGAGTACGAAATACAATCTGCAATTCAATATGCATCAAAAGCAGCTGCCTTCTGCCAGTCGTATGGCAAGAAAGAGATAGCTGAGGAGATCAATAAAAAACTTGAGACGTATTATGCCGATTATATCGGCAGGCAGAAATTTCAAACGGGGAAAGAGAATCAGGAACGATAAGTAACTGAATTGTGAACTTCCTGTTTAAAATATTTTTCCAGCAGGGAGTACACATTTTCCGGATAGACAGGCTTAAGAATGTATTCGTTGCAACCGGCAATGTAGGCATCAGATTTTGACTGTTCTGAAGAGTATGCCGTGATCATCAGGACCGGAACATTCTTCCTTGTCTTTCTGAAAATCCTTGTACAGTCGATTCCGTTTATAAGAGGAATAAGAAAATCCATTATCACCAGATCAATCTTTGCTTCTTTGTTATTTACGAAATCAACAAAATCTTTGCCTGTACGGAATTTGATTACTTCTGCCCCTGAACTTTGAAGAAGAGTTTCATAGTACCTGATGGACGGAACATCGTCTTCGACAATGACAATAGTCTTATCGGTTAATTCTAAACCACTGAAATTCAGAGACATTATAAAATTGAATTTGACTTGTATAAATTTACGACAAGATATACATGTCTGCTAGTTTATTAAACACAATTATTAACAACTTATGAACAAAATTAATGCCGGGAACTGAATTTTCAAAGGGTTTCGACAAGAAAAAAATAAAAAAATGATTATAAATAATCCTGGTATGGGGTACGAGGTACGAGGTATGAGGAGTTTAACGACAAGTTACCGGCACTTCCAGGATAATCTGGTGTTATTAGGAAGTATGACATCAGCCTTAGCTTCGATAGCGACCAGGTCAGCACCGCAGTACTCCGCTTCAGGATCTTCGGAGATAATAGTGCCGTTGATTTCAGAGGTCACCTGCCTGCAGACCTTACATGTTCCAAGCGGTTCACATGAATTGAAAGTCAGTGTGATAAGTATGAAAGATATTGCAATTACGATTTTACGTTTCATCTGAAAATATTTTTTCAAAAGTAAGAATTGTTCTGCTCCTGTTCCAGTTTTTGTTTTAAAAACGTGGGTTTTTAAAAAATTATTAGGTATTTTGATGCAACTATTTTCTAAAACACAAGTCATTAAACAGGAATGAAAATAAAGACTAAAGAATAAAAAATTAATGTCATGGAAGAGACAAATAAAATGAAGAAACATGTGACCGTGGTCGGAGCCATACATATTGGATTCGGTTTCATTGGTCTGATTGGGGCCATTGGCGCTTTTTTCGCACTGAATTTTGCAAAAGGAGTTGTAGGCAATGATGAGATTCCATCGATGGTTCTGGGATTTCTTTCAATAAGTGTTCCTTTGCTGATAGGGTTTTTATCAACTCTCGGACTTATCGGCGGCATCGGACTCCTCTCTTTTCAGAGCTGGGCAAGATATCTTGTGATCGTTGTGGCTGCATTGGGATGCCTTAATATCCCGATCGGAACATTAAAAGGTGTTTATTCCCTTTGGGTTCTGCTTCAGGAAGATACGATAAAGCTGTTCAACCCGCAGAAGGTTTAAGGGCTAAATCCTGATCTGTATTGGCCCTCAAAACTACGGCTTAAAAGCCGTAGTTAAAGCAGTTGATATAAGGCAGAGGAGAAGAAATATTTATCCGTAACCACGGCTTTTAAGCCGTGGTTAATGAAATACAATATTTAAGGACTTTGGTCCTTATTTTTTTTCTAAATTGTCGCAAAATCATTTTTATGAGCGACGACAACAAGATCATCTTTTCAATGTACCGTGTCGGTAAGACTTTCCCACCACACCGCCAGGTGCTTAAGGATATCTCACTCTCATTTTTTCTGGGTGCTAAAATCGGTATAATCGGACTGAACGGATCAGGGAAGTCAACCCTCCTGAAAATAATTGCAGGACTTGAAAAAGAGTATCAGGGAGAGGTCACATTCCTTCCAGGTTATACGGTAGGGCACCTGCCTCAGGATCCTCTTCTTGAAGAGAACCGAACTGTCCGCGAAATAGTCGAGGAGGGTGTTAAGGAAACCATAGACCTGATAAAGGAATATGAATCCATAAATACTAAATTCGGCGAACCCGAAGTGTACGAAAATCCCGACAAGATGCAGCAGCTAATGGACAGGCAGGCCCTGCTTCAGGAAAAGATCGATTACCACGACGGCTGGAATATCGACTATAAGCTTCAGAGGGCAATGGATGCTCTCAGATGCCCCGAGAGCGATGCTAAAGTCAATATTCTATCAGGAGGCGAAAGAAGAAGGGTTGCCCTCTGCAGATTACTTCTCAAACAGCCCGATATTCTCCTGCTCGATGAGCCGACAAACCATCTCGACGCTGAATCTGTCCAGTGGCTCGAAACGACTCTCAAGCAATACCATGGCACTGTTATCTGCATAACGCACGACAGGTATTTCCTTGACAATGTTGCAGGATGGATCCTGGAACTTGACAGGGGTGAGGGCATCCCATGGAAAGGGAACTATTCATCATGGCTTGAACAGAAGACAAAACGGCTTGAAATTGAGGAAAAAGGGAATGTAAAAAGAAGGAAGATACTTGAAAGGGAGCTTGAATGGGTAAGGATGTCGCCAAAAGCAAGACAAGCTAAATCCAAGGCAAGGCTGGGTGCGTATGAGAATCTTTTAAACCAGGATGTAAAAGCCAAGGAAGAAAGGCTTGAAATTTTCATTCCCAACGGACCAAGACTTGGCGATAAAGTGATCAGGGCTTCAAAGGTTGCCAAATCATTTGGAGATAAGCTTCTGTTTGATGACCTCGGATTTAATCTTCCTCCTAACGGGATAGTGGGTGTTATAGGTCCGAACGGTGCCGGCAAAACAACCCTTTTCAGGATGATAATGGGTCAGGAAAAGCCAACCAAAGGGGATTTTCAGATAGGAGAAACAGTAGTTCTGGGATATGTCGATCAGTCACATGCGGCAATCGATCCTGCGAAGACGGTATATGAAGTCATTTCAGGGGGGCAGAACGATGTTATGGTTGGCAACAGGCTGGTGAATGCAAGGGCATATGTTTCCAGGTTTAACTTCACGGGAGCCGATCAGGAAAAGAAATGCGGTGTGCTGTCGGGCGGGGAAAGGAACAGGCTCCATCTGGCTCTGACACTTAAATCAGGAGCAAATGTGCTTCTTCTCGACGAGCCAACGAACGACATTGATGTGAACACCCTCAGGGCTCTCGAAGAAGGGCTTGAGAACTTTGCAGGATGCGCTGTGATAATATCTCACGACAGATGGTTCCTCGACAGGGTTACCACTCATATGCTTGCATTTGAAGGCGACTCAAAAGTTGTATGGTTCGAAGGGAACTATTCCGACTATGAGGAAAACTATAAGAAACGGGTAGCGGATACGACACCGGTCAGGATAAAGTATAAAAAACTGGTCTGAGGTGCGGGGTACGAGGTGCGGGGAAAGCAAGGCTCCCCTCCTGGGAGGGGCGGGGGGTGGGTTAATTTTATGTATTATTAATTATAGACGATGTATTATGTATAAAACTAACAATTTGGATCTTATCGGAATTGCTTCTATATTTTTAATAACAGTTTTGTCATCAGTCTCTGTTGATGCCCAGATCGGCAGGCGGTTTCCGTCGGAGAAAAAGATTGTTACTGATCCGGTAACAGGGATTGAACTCACATTTCTTACAAGCACACAAGGAGGCGACTCAAAGATCTACCAGACACATCGTCAATGGACGGCCGACGGCAAGTGGCTGATTTTCCGCTCCAACAGGGTACCCGGCGAAACACTGGCTGTAAATGAGAAGACAGGTGTTATTGTCCAGGTTTCAGAGGGTGGCTATATGGGGATGCTTACACTTGCCCGGAAATCCATGAAACTCTATTTCATGCGGATGGTTCTCCGGCAGCCTGGTCAGACTCGCGGCGGACCGGTTCAGATAGTTGAAGTCAACCTTGAAAAGCTGTTTGCCGACAGCGAAGCAGGAACATTGAAAAAGGAGAATGAATACCAGAAGGTTTGCGGTACAATTCCGGCTGAAATAGGTGCTGGAGGCGACATGGCCCTCGATGCTGACGAAGAATGGGTCTATTACAGGGTGGGTAAGGATGAAGCTGCAAAACATCTGCCTGAAGGGACTAAATTAGAACCAAATTTCGGTCCGAGAAATATGGGAGCCGGACCTTCAGGAATCGGAAGCATGAATATCAAAACAGGAGAGATTAAATTTGTTGTTGCGGTTCCTTTTCAGGTCGGCCATATCCAGACAAATCCATGGGTTACCGGGCGAGATAGTATTCTGCTGGGAAACCGGGGGGAAAGCTCCCCAGAGAACATGGACAGTAATGTCAGATGGTTCAGGACTACGTCCTCTTTATCCTGAGTCGGAATATGAATGGGTTACTCACGAAGCGGTCATAACAAAAGATGAGGTTGCCATTGCCATAATGGGTCACCGGAAGATTGGTACTCCTGTTCATGCCAGCTGATCCGGCCAACCCGGGTCAGGAAGTGGGCTGGGGTCCTTCAGGGACCCGTGAAAAACCGACAGGATTGGGAATAGTGAACCTGAGAACAAGGGAAATGACAATAGTCGGACAAACCCCTTCCGGCAGCGGATTGTGGCATGTGAACGGGTCAGGAGATGGCAGATGGGCAGTGGGAGATGACTTTGCAAGGAATATCTACCTTATCGACAGGCATACTCATGAGATGATCCTGCTTTCGGCAGGACATAAAACAACTGCTTCAGATCATCCTCACCCAACCTTCAGTCCGGATGGGACCAGAATAGAAATACAATCGGCAATGCTCTCTGAGAATAACAAGTCAATGAATATCTGTATAATTCCGGTTCCGGAAGATGGTTAAATGGAAAATTAAAAAGGCACGGCACAGCTTTTGACGTATAATTCCCCTTTGAAGAGCCTGCCCCGCCTTGACGGGGGGTATGGGGATGTTGTTTACTTAAAAACTTTGGCAAACAAATTAATCCGGGTTTTAGCCCTGAAATATTACGAATTCAATATTTCCTCTGTGATCCTTATTGCATCTGAATGCACTTTTCGCATACATTTTCAGCTTAGGTTCTTTCTTTTCAGAATGCGGTGCCCATCTTCGGTTTTAAGATCAACATTTATCAGTTCCCTGCAATTCAATGTACCATGGATCAGCCCTGAATTTTTCCTGAATTTCTTGTATTGCAGCATAAGTTACTCTCTTTTCTTTCCTTATTATCGGAGTACTTTCTGCAGTAATGAAATCCCCAATATCATAAAAGCTCCTGTAGCTGCGCCGCATGTCTCCTGCAACCGGCCCATCCCTCCTCCGAAGCCGCATGAAATGCTCAGGGCAAGATTCCTGTCAAAACTCATTTCATCTGCATATGCAGCTACCACAGACTGGGCGCAGTTCAAACCTGATCTGAAAGATTCAACCGCGATCTCTTCTTTTGATTTCATGTTTCTGATTTTCAGATAAGTAATATAAATTTCTATATAACACACATCCCCCTGCCCACATCAAAGGAGGAGTTTTCCGCATACCCCATACCACATACCACGCACCATTATGTTGCTACTATTTTGAATTTCTTCCCGTCAGCTTTACAAATTGATTTGATCAGCCTTCGCCCCGACATGACACCTGTCGGTAATCCTCCTCCCGGTTCAACCCACTGGCCACACATGTAAAAATTGCTTAATCCCGGTAATGTCTGCGACATTGGTTTCATAAGTACATTTGAATTTTCTGGAGTTAATAAGCCAGCCCTCAAAGCTTCCTTTCCAGTTACCGGTATATCTTTCAAATGTAACAGGAGTTGCAACATCGATCATTTCAACCTGCGAGGAGATGCCCGGGAAAGCGCTGTTCAAGAAGCTCAATCACAGTTTTGGCTATTTCTTCTTTCTTCCGGTCATATTCACTTCTGGTCTTCATGGAGTTTTTTCCAGTAATCGTAATCTGTTTCGAGCATTACGGTCAGTGCTGTACGACCTTCAGGAGCCATTGATTGGTCGTGGTGATAAAGATGAACCGACAACCTGTCACGCTTTTTGTCACCAATCTGCACTGGTTCCTTTAGTGGGAAACTGAATCCTGAAACAGAATGAGGGAATATCATCAAATCTGCGGTTTACACCAAGACCAATAAAAATAAGAGGAGGAAATGGAAGCCATTTATCATATATATGATCTGATCTTTTCATCAACATATTTCCCATCGAGCATCTTAAAAATAGTACTGATATCCATCAGCAGCAGAAATAACTCATATACCACGATGTTCTGTGCCATCGGCACAGCCTTATTCCCTGAGCCTTTCCGTTTTCGGTAAGAATCTTTTCCACACTGTTTTCTATAATTAATTACACCTCCAAGTAGCTTTATACCTGTCTTCAAGGGCTTTTGACATTGGCATAGATCCGCCAAGCGGATATCCGGCATTCCTTTTATGAAGGTATGCAAATGTAAAGAACATGAAGAGTATTGAAAACTCAGGTATCCAGATCTCATCAAACGCACTTTTCAAAAGAGGATCTTTAAAACCGGCTGCAAATTCCTTGCCTGTTGTTTTCATCCATTCCTGCATCTTTTTGCCTTTGGTAACGAAAGTCCAGATCAGCCGGATTTGTTTAATGAATCTTTCAGGTAAAGAAGTATTTCTTGACGGCTGGTCAAATGCAAGGCATATCCTTATCGCTTTTATGAATTCCTTATTTGTCGGCATCCTGTTGTGAGAATTCAAGAAGATGTTTTTCAAGCCTGTCAACATCTGAATAAAAAGTAAGAGTGCGACCATCAGCGCTTTCAAAATGCATATATTCATCCATATAGATAAACTCTCTTCCCTGTGTAACCCCGACCTCTTCCCAGAAGTCGTGCATGTTGCTTTTTGGAGATGAACCAACCAGCCAATGTATGCAAGCGTCGATTGTATAACCTTTTCGTTTCCACGAAGTGCATAGCCCTCCGGGTTTATCGTGCATTTCAAAGATCCTGGTTTTGTAACCATTCATCTGCGCATAAATACCGGCTGCAAGTCCTGCAAACCCTGCCCCGATAATGATTATTGAATTATCCTTTTCTGTGTCTGCCATAGTTTTAAGCTTTGTAATAGATGAAAATTATATTTCTTTGTAAAAGATAATAATCTTATTTCAATTCCGGTATGAGAATCAAATTAAAAGTTCTGACAGCAATAGCTGTAATTACAATGTTATTAAAGCCTGATATTCTTGCCCAGAAGCAAAAAGCATTGCCCAAGCACCTGAAAAGACACCTCCAACTATGGTTCCTGTAATTGTCAACGGTGAAGCACAAAAGATTCCTGCTTTTGAGAATCCTGAGGAATGGATAAAGCATGATCTGTGGGTCGAAACCGAATTTGACACCGACGGCGACGGTAAAAAAGACAGGATGCATGTTGATGTAACACGGCCAAAACAGACTGAAACGGAAGGACTTAAACTTCCGGTCATTTATGAGTCAAGTCCCTATTTTGCCGGTACAGGTTCTACTGCCAGCCAATATTTCTGGAACGTAAGACAGGAGCTGAATGCCGATCCTCCAAAAAGGAATGATATGCCACCGATAGTAAGACGAGGTCAGCGTCCTGTCATTTCCACCTCACAGACCAGGACCTGGATACCTTATGGATTTATTGTTGTGCACTCATCTGCCCCGGGAACAGGCCTTTCACAGGGTTGTCCCACTATCGGGACAAGGATAGAAGCCCTTGCTCCCAAAGCTGTCATCGACTGGCTCAATGGCAGGGCAAAGGGTTTCACCACTCCCGACGGATCCGAAGAGGTAAATGCTTACTGGACCACCGGCAAAGTAGGCATGATCGGAACATCATATAACGGTACAATACCTTTTGCAGCAGCAACAACAGGTGTTGAAGGCCTGGAGGCAATCATTCCCGTATCACCCAACAACTCATATTATCATTATTATCGTTCAAACGGACTGGTCCGCAGTCCCGGTGGATATCTCGGAGAGGATGTCGATGTCCTTTACGATTTTATCCATTCCAATCCCGATAACTGTGCATACTGCGACAGTGTCTACAAGAAGAAATATCATCCAGGCAAATATTGACCGGAAAACAGGTGACTATAATGATTTCTGGGCACAGCGCGACCTGATGAATTATATGAAGGATTTCAAAGCCGCCACACTGATGGCTCATGGATTCAACGACTGGAATGTAATGATAAGTCACAACGCCCGCTTCATAAAAGTTTTAAAGGAAAAAGGTGTTCCCCTGCAGATGTATTTTCATCAGGGCGGCCACGGAGGTGAGCCTCCTTTCGCAATGATGAACAAATGGTTCACAAGATATCTGTTCGGAGTTGAAAACAATGTTGAGAATGACCCTAAAGCATGGATTGTCCGAGAGAAAGACGACAGGCTCAAACCGACTCCATATGCTGATTATCCGAATCCTGATGCTTTGCCTGTTGAATTCTTCCTTTCACCGGGTGCACCAAAGGCAGGATCTCTTGTACTGAAAAACCAAAAGTCATCAGCTATGAGACACTCGTCGATAATTTCTCATTCAGCGGCAGTACTCTTGCCCAGGCTGAATGGACAGAACACAGACTTCTCTACCTTACTGCTCCCCTGAAAGAGGCTGTACATATATCAGGTGCCCCTTCAATAACCATAAAAGCCTGCGGTGATAAGCCTGCCGTCAATCTTTCTGTCTGGCTGGTGATATTGCCATGGTCAGATCCACGCAAATGCAAGAGGATACCGATAATATTATCAACCCGTGGATGGGCCGATCTTCAGAACAGCAAGTCCCTCTCAAAAAGCGAACCGCTTATTCCGGGAAGGTTTTATGAAATTACTTTCGACCTGGAGCCTGACGACCAGATAATACCGGCCGGTAAGCAAATAGGTCTAATGATTTTCTCGAGCGACAGGGAATTCACACTATGGCCCGATCCGGGAACAAGGCTTACGGTGGATCTGAATGGGACATCAATTACAATACCTGTAGTGGGGGGCAGGGAAGCAATCAAATAAGAAGTTATGCAGTTATGCAGTTATGCATGTTATGCAGTTCAAAACAATCGCATGACCGCACAACTGCACAACCGCATAACTGCATGACTGCATAACCTTATTTCATAGTAGCCTTCCTGTTCGATGCGTTTACAGGTCCGCCCTTGCCGTTGATAATGCTTTTAACGATGCTTTCCTTATTCCCGTTCAGCCAGAAGATGATCTTATTGTGGATATTATCCTCAATATTTGCAGGTGTTTCAATAGCATTGTCGACTATTACCGGAGCATCATAAAAGACATTATAGATTCCTATTCCCCATGCTTCATGGTTTTTTACATTATCAGAAACCTTATAGGAGGCATAGCCGTAATATACCGTCATGTTTCCAGGCATCAACTGTCGGAGGATCATATGGCATCTCACTCTGATAAAAATAGACCCTTCCGTTATTCCCGTTCCATAAAGTCTGATACTCCTGGAAATGCTCATTGAACAATCCGTAAATTGTCACATTGTCTCCGTTTACAATAATGCCGTTTGCAGCTCTGTTCTTGTCCCAGCCAACTCCATTCCCATGATCAGCCCTCCATAGCCAGATATGATCGACAACAAACATCCCTGCTGTTTATTACCATACATGATCCGGCTGATCCTTCAGCAGGTCCTCCGACCCTGAAAAATATGTCATAAAGAAAAGCAGGGTTTGCGGTATGCGGTTTGCGGGAACCTGGTTTGCCAACCACGAACAGTTCTTCTGAGAAAGACCTTTCCAGCATCTATTGTAAGTCCGCATACAGTTACTCCGTCAACATCTGATATCTCCATTGCCGCATTGCCATTCTCCGGGATAAGTGTTGCAAGTCCGATTCCCATTATCAATAGTACCGGGTTTTGTCACTTTTAGACTATTCTTCAGAAAATATCTTCCCGGTGTTATTAGCAGGTGTTTTCCCTTTTTCAATGCAGAATTCATCGACTCGGCATTATCAATACCGGTTTTGCGATATAGAATTTATCTATAGCTCAATGTCTTTTCTGATTTGACTCCACTTACCCAGTCAGGTCCTGTGCTGTTCTGCTTAAGCTGAGGTACTTTGACATTAAATCCTTTTCCGTCAAATGACAGGAATGGCTTTTCACGGACAAGATGGAGTCTCATTTATTGTTGTATATGGCAGTTCGGGCCAGTTTTCAGCAGGTGCACCGTTCACCCCGACAAACATCATGTTCCAGTTTCCTCCAATCCATTTCCCGATGTCGGAGTTTCTTGTGAACCATTGCTGCTGGGGTCCGGATGTAATATTGCCATCAACTTTTGAGTCGGCAAGAAAGCCACCGCTTGCATATCCTTTATCGAAAAGCTGCAGGTTGCCTTTAATGTGAACTCTTCTCAAAGGAGCTGCCTGCGAAACACCCCAGACCATTGTGGAATTGTCGGTAGGGATTACAGTCAGGTTTTCCACCGACCTCCAGAAATTTGTGAGAACGCTGTTGCCATGGGTTGTGTTTGACCTTACCGCTCCGTTAATTACAACATCTTCCGGAGATTCTCCCAGTCCAAGAACCTGCATGTAGTAATCGACCTTAATATCAAGATCATATTTTCCGGGTTTGAACAAAAGAGCATAGCGATTCCTGCTGAATTCACTCCTGCGGGCCGACTGCCTGGCGAAAACAGTATCAATTACAATCTGGATCTCCTTCATATCCATCGAAGGGTCAAAGACAAAGACATTTTCACCAAGCAATGGGACATTGAATTTTTTAAAATTCTCAGGCATAGGTCTGCCTGAAGTACCTGAAGCCTGCGAAAAACAGGTATTCAACCGGGGGAACAATATCAGTATCAAAAACGGTAAAATGTACTTGATCTTCATAACCTGTTTTTTTAGATTTTAATGAACAGTTTGTTCTTATAAAGCCAGAAGCAAAGATACCACAAAGCCGCCCAGACACCCAGACTTGTGATTATTTCTGTTGTCATCTCTCCTGCCCAGGAGAAAAGCAATTTGCTGAAGGGAGAAACGATCCTGGTCAATAAGCCGGCACCGCCGACGGAAAAGAACAGGTAGATGAATATGCTGTTCATCCCGACAATAATAAAGAACCAGGATCCCTTTTTGAACAGCTTTTTTACATCAATAAGCCAATAGCAAAAGGCAAGGACAAGGATTGCCCAGCCTCCGCTTGCAAATACAAATGATGACTGTTGCAATCTTCTTGATTATGGGAGTAATATTCAGCAGATCAAGAGCGTATCCAATGACAAGTCCGGATATACCGGCTATAACCAGTGCCCGGATCTTCTGTCCCGAAGTTTTTTCACTCATAAGAAGCTTCCCGCAGAGCACACCCCATACCGTATGAGCCGTCGTTGATACAAAATTCAGTGTTGCCCATTCGCTTGCCTTTTTAACACCCTCGATCTTATTGTTAAACCAGGCTCCAAGGTTTTCGAAGTTCACCCATGGATGATTAAATCCTTCCACCGGGAAGAAACGGTATGCAAGATCGATCAAAAGCAGGATCACCAGGGTAAAGATCAGCTGAAATTTAAAACTCTTATTCCTTATCAGGAAAGCCATTATGTAGGTGACTGATAATTGTGCGAGGACATTCTGGAATCTGAAAACAAGATGCCCCGCATCGACAAAGTAAAGGGCCCAACCGAAGAACAACAGCAATGCTGAACGCCTGAATGCATGCAAGTTGATTGTTCTGCTGCTTTCTCCTTTTTTTAACCTGTTGGCAACGGCAAAAGGGATTGCAACACCCACAATGAACATGAAGAAAGGCTGGATAAGGTCCCAGAAATGGAGTCCATGCCATTCATGATGATGAAGCTGCGTGCCGATAAAATGCACAAAGCCGCTATTCGAATGTATCAGATGCGAATAGAGTTCCGTTGCTTCTCCTGCGAGGAGGAACATTGTGAATCCGCGGAAGAAATCTACTGATGTCACCCTGCCCGTAGCAGGAAGGGTCGGTGTTTGTGAAGTTGCATTCATAGGCTGTATTTTGTATTAATTTAGAGGTCATTGATTTTTCAGCTTTCGGAACCTTGCCAGGTGTTCAGCAGTTTCGGATCAGCAGATGCTGAACAGTCAGACCATGTCTGATATCCGGGACAATTATTTCTGAAGAACCGTTGGTAAGAAAGACATAATGGGCATGTATCATTGACCGGTGCCAGCCGCCGGGGACATGTCCTGACGGGAATGTTGTGACGGGCTTGTAATTACTTCCTGTCATTTGCTTCGACCAGCATCCTGACTTTTCAGTATAGTATTCAAAAAAATCGGGAGTTGTTGATGAATACCTAAGTGCACCACCTGTGGCAAAGATCTCAAACGAAAGATTATCTCCTGTGCCCGAACTTACCCGGCTTGACGACAGGGTTCCGGCAGCATGGCTCTCTTCATCATAAAGTGAAATCTGGCTGAACAGATCAGATCCTTCTGGCACATCTTCAAATTCCCCGGCCTGCAAAGCTCCTGTAATACGGATCTTATCTCCAATGAATGCTATCAGGATGCTGATAATATGAGATCCAAGATCGGCCATTGCACCTCCGTCAGGTGCCGGTGTAAGACGTGAGATCCGTTTATTCCTGTATGATTTTTTCAGATAATCGCTGTGATAATATTTCAGGTCAAAATGAACTGGTTTTCCCAGTGATGCCCGATTTCCATAAGTATTAGAGCCTCCCTCACTGCGGCGGTAAAGAGATACTGAAACCCCACCTGGGTCTTGACCCCGGGATGCCGGGCGCTTAACTGAAGCAACTCTCTCTCTTCTTCAGGACCGGAGCAAACCGGTTTTTCAAGATAGATCCGTTTTATTGCCTTCATTCCCAGCACAGCCCTGAAATGCTCATAATGAACCTTGTTAGGTCCCAGGATAAAAACAGTATCAATTCTCTTATCGCTTACAACTCCTTAAGTTCACAGGGCTTTGTAAACCCGAACCTCGCAGCAAATGATTCCCTGCTCTCACTCGTGGCCGAACAGACAGCAGCCAGTTCGATTTCCGGTGCGTCGTTATAATAATATTTTAAAGAATTAAGCGAAAAGGCATGGGATCGGGCTATGCCTCCGGCTCCTATAAAACCGATAACCGCTTTTTCCTTGTCCATAATATTTTATCGCTCAATTAACAATTTGCATTAGCTCTTAATTGTCTTATGAATTCAAATCTATCATAATTTTTTCAGGTTCAGGGTTGAATTCCCCTTCCCAGCGTGCTACAACAGCAGTGGCAAGACAGTTGCCCAGGACATTAACTGAAGTTCGTGCCATATCCATAAGCTCATCGATTCCAAGAATAATATAAATGGGCCAGGTGGGAAGGCCAAAGCTGGCAGCTGTTCCGAGAAGGATGACCATCGATGCCCGCGGTACTCCGGCAACTCCCTTGCTGGTCAGCATAAGCGTGAAAACGATAAGAAGCTGTTTATCAAAAGACAAATGTATACCGCTTATCTGTGCAACAAAAATTGTGGCAAGCGACAGGTACAATGTCGTTCCGTCGAGGTTGAAGCTATAGCCAGTAGGCATCACAAAAGCAACTATTTTACGGGGAACGCCAAACTCCTCCATACGTTCCATGGCTATTGGAAGAGCCGATTCAGAGCTTGTTGTGGCAAATGCGATCGTGACGGGCTCAGCCACCTTGCTAAGGAATTTTTTCACAGGGATCCTGAACAGGAGTGCAACCGGTAAAAACACAACCAGCAAAAGTATAATCAGCGAGACATAAAGCGTTGCCAGAAGCTTGAAGAGATTTACCAGGATATCAAGTCCCATGTGTCCTATACTGTACGCAATTGCTGCAAATACCGCAAAAGGAGCAAAATACATAACGATCTGGGTGAACTTGAACATTGCCTCTGCCAGAGATTCAGTGAACCTCAACATGGGACTTTTGTACTTATCCTTAATAAGAGCAACAGCAATGCCGAAGATAATACTAAAAACTGACTATCTGAAGAACCTGTCCTTCATAAATTGATTTGCAATATTCTCGGGAAATATGTGGAGTATAATGTCGCTTCCTGATACGGGAATCACTTCAGGGATTTCCGACTGATTCATCGCTGCCGGTACATTAACGCCAACGCCTGCCTTACTGATATTAATGGCAAGCAATCCGATAAACAGAGCAATTGTTGAGACTACCTCGAAATACAAAAGCGATTTCCATCCCATCCGTCCCACCTGTTTCAAGTTTGAATGACCCGCGATCCCTACAACGAGTGTAGCGAATAGCAATGGGGCTATGATCGTTTTTATCATCCGCAGGAATATCTTGCTGACAAGCTGCATTTTAACGGCCACCAGCGGAAAATCATAGCCGAATTCCGCACCCACGATCATGCTGATAAGTATCCATGTGGTCAGCGATTTTTTATATACGGCATATCCTACTACTGCACCAATCGCGATCCATCTGAAAACCATCAGGATATTCCTGTTTATGCTGACAAGATCATAATGATTCAGAATTGTCAGCAGTGAAACAACAAACAGTGATACCAGGAGAAAAATCACATAAGACCTTGGAACCTTGCCCTTGATTTTCTTTTTCTGATCAGCTTTCCCAGAGACTGTCTGTGATTCAGTCATAATGATATTATTTCAGATAGTGCACCTATAATTAAATGACAGGTTGAAAGTAGCCATAGTTTGTGAAGGATGTATAAAAATCAGAAAAATAATAATAAATTCACTGCGCTCAATTCAATATTAATTTACATAAAATAAATTGATATGAGACTTAAATCAGGATTCAGATCACTGGCCATTCCGGTATTTGTATTGATTATGGCTGTGACATCATGTTCAAAACAAGCCAACTGGCCACAGTTCAGAGGACCTGATGGAAATATGGCACTTACATCTTCAAACCTTCCTGAAAAATGGGACAGCATTTCAGGCATTTTGTGGACTGCCGATCTTGACGGAGCAGGTTATTCGTCGCCTGTTGTGTGGGGAAACAAAGTGTTCATTACATCAGCATTCCCCGAGAAAGTAAATCCTGCACCTGAAAGAGGACCAATGCAGGGTCCGCCTCCGCAGGGGGGACAGGGGGTACCTCAGCCAGGACAGGGACCTCAGTCAGGTCAGGGACCACAAACCGTGCAACCACCTCAGCCGGAGAAGCCTGATACAAGCTTTAAAAAAGAAATATACAGGTGGGAGGTCAAATGTTTTGATCTGAAAACAGGAAAAGAACTTATGGAAACAGGTTGCATACAGCGGTGCCCCGAAAGCAGGCAAGAATCCCGGCAGTACATATGCATGCGAAACTCCTGTTACCGACGGCAAAAGATCTTATGCATATTTCGGTATGCACGGGCTCTATTGTTATGATATGGAAGGCAAGCTGTTGTGGAAAAAGGATCTTGGAACCCATTTTACCCAGAGGGGATGGGGAACAGGATCTTCTCCGATACTCTATAAGGATGTTCTTTTCATACAATTTGACAATGAGGAAAACTCATCAATTATTGCAATTAATTCTGTCACCGGTGAAGAAAAATGGAGAATGAAGCGCGAAGAAAAAACAACATACAGCACTCCTTATATCTGGAGGAACAAAGTAAGAACAGAACTCGTGACATGTGGCAAGACCGCTCGCTCATACGATCCTGAAACAGGAAAGCTCCTGTGGGAACTGAAAGCGGGAGGTGAGCAGGTGATACCCTCCCCGGTGGGAAATGAAGAACTTCTTTTTATTGGTAATGCGGCCGGCAGGGAAACTAAAGCGAAGTTATTTGCCGTAAAAGCAGGGCTCGACGGTGACATAACAAACACCGGTGTTGCTTGGGTATCTGAAGAGTCCGGGCTGGGAAATCCATCTCCGTTACTGTACAAGGGTCGTCTTTATGTCATTGGAGGCAAAGGGGAAATAGCAGTACTGGATGCCGGAACAGGAGCTCTGAAATATCAGAAAAGAATCAATGGCATTGGTGCAGTCTGGGCATCACCCTGGGCTAATAACGACAGGATATATTTCCTTGATGAAAAGGGAACAACCAGGGTATTCAAAGCCGGTGATGCATTTGAACTGGTAGCTGAGAACAAACTTGGAAGGTACCAAGTTCTGGTCTTCGGTTGCTGTGGCAGGTAACGCGTATATCTTCAAAGGGGGAGAGAAGCTTTATTGTGTAGGGAAGTAAGGCCGCAGGCTGCTTGTATCACCTCACCCCAAACCCCTCTCCCGGGGGGAGAGGGGCTTTTAACGCATTGAGAACCAAGCTCCCCTCCTTGGAGGGGTGGGGGGTGGGTTAAATAATATTTTATCAACATGAAAAAACGAACTTTTATTAAATCGGGATTATTAAGTATTGGTGCATTATTGATTTCGAAAAAGAGCTTTCCACTCGAGTATTATCCCATGCCCTCCGATAAAAAGTGGGCCGTGTTATATGGCACCTGGTGCGGTTCAGCCAGAGATGCTGCACTATGGATCTCTGAAGGCATGGATGGTATTGCCAACGTGTTTGACGTTCGTGAGAATCCTGACCTTTCCAAATATGATCATATAGTAGTAGGAGGAGCTATCCGCGGAGGAAAAACATCACAGGAGCTTCAGGAATTATCTGGCGAAAAACAAGGAGATCCTTAAAAGCAGGATAAGAGGTTATTTTGCTGTTTGCGGAAATATGATGAAGCCTGTCAGGACCTGAACAGACAAAAACACTTATTGATGATCATCTGGCAGCTATCTGCGGAGTGACCTCCGTTCCGTCAAAAGTATTCCTGGGCAGGATCACATACGGCCTTATGGAGCCTGATGTCCGCAAGCAGATGCAGGGATATAAGATGCCGGAATATGACAACCTGAAGCGGCCGGAATGCATGGCATTCGGAAAAGAAGTGTTGGGAACTCTTAATGTATAATGTATGATATATTACAAGCGATGTGCAATAGCATTGGGCAGGGGTTAAAGTACAGGAAATTGAGAAATTCCTTGTCTCTCGTGTGACACCGTGTTTAATATATTATTATCATTTCTTAATAAGCGGCAAAAAATCCTCCAGGAACCAGAATTCGGTAATTCCTCCTTTCTCACCACCGAAAACAAATTGTTTTCCATCGGGGGACCAGTCGAGATGGTATATGGATATATCATCTGCCAGATTCGTTTGAATATCTCCAATGGTTCCATCACTAATATTCATTACTTTAATTACCTTTCCCTCACGGTCGTTAAAAGCGATCCGCCTGCTGTCGGGTGACCATGCCAGATCAATGCTGGTAGCAGCAACAGGTACTTCACCAACGACCTTCGCCACGCCATTTTCAAGATTAAAAATATTCATGAATTTGGCATTTGGAGGATTTTTTCCCGAGGTAAAATAGGCTATCATTTTTCCGTCAGGCGACCATACCGGCGAATTGATCCACTTATCTGATTCTGAAATCAGCAATTTAAGATCACCTCCTGAGGAATTGACAGTATAAATACTGTATGAGTCTAAAGCACCTAATGGAAGATTTTCATTTAATTTTTTCATCCGGATAAATGCAATTTTTTCGCCATCGGGAGACCAGGACGGACACACATCAGCGTAAGACCTGTTTTCATTGGTGATTTTTTCCGATTTGTTTCCATCAACAGAGATTTTCCAGATATGGGTTGTCGGAAGTCCTATATATCTGTTTCCACTGTTTGCAACGGTATCTTCCGCTGTCCATCCAGCCGTAACAATCGTCTTTCCATCGGGGGACAACCTGTTTCCACTCTGGTTTCCTAATTGTCGGATAGTTTTGCCATCAAGATCTTTTGGAAGGAGTTTCCCATTTCCCCCGACTGCAGGTACTGATGCCAGGGCCAACCGGTAACCTCCTCCCGGTCCGGGGCTTTCGGGAGTAACATAAATAATACGATTACCATCTTGCGACCATCGTGGTTGCATAGCCCAGCAATCGTTCAGGATCTTCGTCGCCTGTCCTCCCTGAGCAGGTAACGTGTACAAAGCATACTCTTTCCTGGAATTTAATTCGACTCCAATTTTGTTCTCTGGTGTCCATCCTGTCAGTAGCCAGACATCTTCAGTTCCTTCAGGAGCGTCAATACTGGTTACTTTCGTAGTTGCTTTCATGTCCTTTGGAACCTGTATGAAATTTATCTGCTTGTTATTGTTGTAATCCAGGAAGGCTATAATATTGCCGTCAGGCGACCAGACGGGACTGGAAGCATTCCCGGTTTTGGCGAGAAGCTTTGGAATGCCACCACTGCTGGAAACCATCCACAAATAACCTCCTTCTATTCCCAGGGTTTTATCATCAACATATGCAATCCATTTACCATCAGGAGAATGAACAGGTTCACGGGCCGGGATATCCGTAAGTTTTTTTGATGAACTTCCCAGAACCTCTTTGTAATATATGTATTGCTTGTCGTTTTCAATAGAAGAATAGGCAAGATTTTTACCTTCAGGTGATAAACTGATCCTGTAATTAACTAAATGAGAAGCTCGAAAGTTATCAAATACTTTCAGTGGTTTGCCGCCAACAGATGGGACAACAAAAATGCTCTGATTCCATTGCTCATTTTCAGGTCTGCCTTTTAACGGGAATTCATTAAATGCAATCCATTTACCGTCACGTGACCAGGAAAGTCCGCTATTTTCCACTTGAATTCCATCTGTATTCAATTGAACTGGTTTGCCTGGTAAATCAGGACCTAGATTCCCTTTAAGCGGCATTATCCAGAGTTTTTTATCAGAAACCAGCGCAAGGTCTTTTCCGTCAGGAGATAATTGTATAGACCCCGAAAGTTTTGTCGGGATTTTGACTTTTGTATATTTTGGTTTCAGCGGAAGCCTTAGCAAATTCACTTTTTTGTGCAAGCTTTTCAAGTGGCAGGAAATTGCTGATTAGCCAGAATTCGGGCTTCATCACCGCTGATTGTCATGAAAGTGATCTTCTGGCCGTCAGGTGACCAGTCGAATTCACTGACACTGAAATCTTCAGGGAGTCCGGTCTTAAGATCGGTTTTCTCCCCTGTTGCCAAAGTCGTGATCCAGATCTTACCTTCAGCATTATAAGCGATCTTGAGTCCGTCGGGGGACCAGGTCAATTGACTCCAATAATCGGATTTGACTTTATTAACCAGTACCTCGGATTCGCCACCCTCAACAGGTATTGTCTTGATCGTCCCTTGTGAGAAAAATACGATCCGTTTACCATCGTGGGTGAAAGATATAGCGCCGACGCTAACACTATCCTTCACAGAAGTGATCTGCATAGGATTACCTCCTTCTGCGGGGATCCTGTAAATAGCGTCAAAGCCTTTATCATCAGGTATTTTCTGCCATTTGACAAATCCGATCCACTTTCCGTCGGGAGACCAACAGGGATACTTTTCATGTTCTCGTCATTGGTAAGCCGTACTGGTTGGCCTTTATCTAACGGTATCACACGAAGATCCACATACTGTTCCGAGCTGTATGGTTTCTGTGCAGCGCTGACGACTATTTTACGTCCATCGGGTGAAATGTTATGACCACCACCAGGTACACGTGTCATGAGTTCAGTTTCCGGCCAGGGGATCTTTGTGATATTACCACCCCCAGCAGGGACAGATACAATCTGAACCGGAGGATCTTCATCTTGCTTCACCCATCTCAGGAATATACGTTTTCCATCGGGGGACCATCTGGGATAGTAGACAATGCCTTCGGGAGTTACCTGCACCGCTCTTCCCCCGGAGGAGGGAACAGTGTAAACAGCACTACGATATTCTGAGCGAATGAATACTCCTAACTCGTTTTCCGGTGTCCAGCCCGAAAGATGACCCATACTATAACCAGGCAGAGTAATTACGGTGGGTTCACCAACACTGGAGGCATCAGGTGATAGCGGATAGATCCATATTTCCTTGCCACCGACATCTGTTCGCCCCGTGACAGCTATAAACCTGCCGTCGGGTGACCAGACGGGTCCTCCCAGACGCACCATCGGCTACCGCAAGTTTAATGGGTGTGTCACCGGATGAATTTACAACCCATAGATCGCTATCGTACCGGGTTCCCTGGATATTCTTTGGTGGCTCTTTTTTTTCATAATGAGTGACGTATGCTATGAGCTTACCATCAGGTGAAAAGGAGGGCGAAATCCCTAATCCGGGTGAGATCAGTTTGGGCTCACCTCCTTTCGAGGGAATTATGAAGATATGAGCTTCATCATATTTTGCACTCTGCGTAGTCAAGCCTGGTTCGAGGGCCGCGAATGCAAGTTTATCTCCATCGGGCGATAAGCTCAGACGGAAATTGGAATTTCCGACATCGCGCGGCGGCATATTTATCTTCCTTTGTTCTCCTCCTTTTATAGGGATCATATAGACAAAGTCCTCTTTTTTAGACCGGCTATTAACTGCAATCCACTGGCCATCCGCTGACCACGCCAGCACGTTGTTGAAATTTGACGCTCCCGGCACGTCGGCGATACGAGCAGGTTCACCAGCGATATCATTACCTAAATTACTCTGTAACGGAACCACCCATAGGCCATTATCCGCGGTGAAAGCCAGTTTCTTACCATCGTGCGACATTACACCATTTTGAGGTTTGCTTGCAATATCAATCTTCCGAAAACCTGGTTTTTGTATAAGATCAGCCATTGTTCGTTCAAGGCTGGTAAGCCTGAGCCCGGGCCACAGAGACCTCATTCTTATTTTCCGAATAATCGTTGATCACCTTCCGGTAGACCTGCTGCGCTTCTTTCAAACCGAGCTTTTCATAACAAAAACCTTCATGAAGGAGCGCCTTTGCTGCAATCTGGCGACTTCCGGGAAACTGCTTTATTATCTGCTGATAAAGGTCAATGGCCTGCTGCATATCCCCTTTGGCTTCTTCAAGATAGAGCGCTTTTTCATAAAGCTGATCTGCAGTCTGCTGAGTAAATATTAGAGGACTGGACAGAAATAATCCAGCCATAGTTAAAATGAGAAATAAACTACTTTTGGTCGTTTTCATCTTTTTGTCCTCCTTGTCTTTCGTTTTTAAGCAGGTATCTGATTTTTAATCAAAGTTATGATGACGCCTAAGAAGAAATGTCAAGGAATTGTGATGATAACATGATGATTTAAATATGCCAGCTTATACCACAAGTTTATAACCCACCCCTCTAATACTTATAATGTAGAGTGGATCTGAGGGATCAACTTCCAGTTTTTTCCTGATATTGTTTATATGGCTGTCAATTGTCCTTTCAGTAACCAGTGTATTGTTTTCACCCCATATCCGGGTCAAAAATTCTGTCCTGGCTACTGCCTGTCCCCTTCTTTCATAAAGCAATTTCAGAATATGAAACTCAAGAGTCGTGTACTCAATTTTGTTACCTTTCTTTAATGCTTCGTATTTTTTCACGTCAAACACTGTTTCTCCGATGCTGAATACAGAACTTTCCGGAATACTATCAGCCGATCTTCTCAGCAAGGCATTTACACGGGCCAGCAATTCTCTGAGGCTGAATGGTTTGGTTACATAATCATCAGCTCCCAGTTCAAGACCTAAAACTTTGTCAACCTCCTGGTCTTTAACCGTAAGCATTATAATGGGAACATCATTCCCTTCCTGCCTCAGTTTTTTGCAAATCTCATATCCGTTCAGGAAAGGGAGCATCAGATCAAGAATGATCACATCCGGAGGATTTTGTCTGGTCATTTCCAGGCCAGTCAAACCATCGTCTGCAACTTTTACATTAAATCCCTCCGATTCAAATTCATCTTTCAATGAAAGCTGAATTCCCGGGTCATCTTCAATAATGAGAATCTTTTTTGTCATTTATGCCTCCTTGTTTTTTGTCTGAAATTGGAAGGGTTATTGTAAATACAGTACTCCATCCCGGTTCGCTCTCTATAACAATATGGCCATTGTGGGCTTCAACCGTGTATTTTACCAGTGATAGCCCCAGACCGGTTCCTTTAATATAATATTTTACTGCACTGTTTCCCCTGTAAAACTTTTCAAATATCTTATCCTTTTCATCGTTTTCGATTCCTATTCCCTTGTCCTTGACTTTAATGATTATCAGGTTCTCATTTTTTTCAACCGTTACCCTGACCATCTTTTCCCCCCGTGAAAACTTGACAGCATTATCCAGGAGGTTAAATATTGCCTGCGTCATTGCATCTTTATCGATGGAAAGAACGGGCAGATCATCCTCAATTTCAGCACTGATGCTTACGCCGCTTTCAATGCTTTCCTTTTTGTAGTTATTGATGACTTCTTTCAACCAGATAGCAATATCTGTTTCTTCCTTTTTATAGACTTTTTTCCCTTCCTCTATGTTCGCAAAATTCAGGATGTTACCCACCAGACGTATGAGCCTGTCAATATCATGGGATATAATAGAGATATACTGTTTCATCTTTGTCGGTTGCGTTACCTTTCCTTTTTCAAGTCTTTCAGTGAGCGCTTTCATGGAAGTGAGCGGAGTTTTAAACTCGTGAGAAACCGATGAAACAAAATCTGATTTTATTTTCAGTATTTCCATCTCGCGTGCAACAATTCTTACTATCAATGCTGTCCCAAATACAAGAATAATTATAAGGGTGATAATTGTCCAGAAATAAAAATTTGAAAAAATACTTATCTCACCGAGTCCCTTGCGGCCAACATATGTGACCTCCAGGCGCCAGGGTGGGAAATTGTCATCAAATAAAATTGTGGTTGTAATAGCATCGGGAGTATTGTTTTTGAAACCTCTTATCGAATCGCCTGATAATGAAGTAATAAATAAAGAAGTATTTTCCGGTGGCTGGACTTCTTTAATAGAATTGTCAAGAATATTATTCTGAAGGTAACGGTTGTTCAGTTTAGCTGCCAATATCCCCGCTTTGTCCTGCTGATTTTGTCCAGGAATAATTACAGCTGAAATCAGGTAATCTTCATTTCCAATTCTCTTTGAAAATTTAAATGGAGAAGAAGTAAATGGATTAGTTTGCAGGTAGTTTGACAGTTCAGGGACAATGTTTGATTTTATGTTATTTATGGTCTGCCATAGTTCAGTTTTATATTGATATCGTTCTTTGTACAGTTCAAACTTGGATTTATTCTCTGTTGATTTCCCGGTATTATCCGATAGCAACCCAGTAAGTCGTTCGCTAACTATTGAAGCATAGGTTTTGAACTGGTTTTCATTCAAGATCCACCTGTCGGTAAGGAGATCTTCTAATACATTCAAGTCATTACTTATGGACGATGACTTATCTCCAAGCTTTGAATAACACTCGGTTTTCTGAAGTTTTGCATGTAACTCAAGAGGCAATCCCGATTCCGTTCTTTCACCGGAATAATCATTAATTATGCTTGTAAAAACATCACCTGCCTCACTGAAATTGCTGGATTTCATTAAATTTCTGGCAACACTATTCAGTAACCGTGCTTTAGCACTTCGATTATTTGATTTCAGGAAAGCGTCATTGTAAATCGAGACAGCCCCTGAATAATCATTTCGAATGTATTCGGCATCTTCAGCATCCTTTATTTGCTTTTGCAGTGAATTATCGTTGGCTACAACAGAAGTGCCGACATTTTCTTCAAATCCGCTTTGGAAAAGCGGGAAAAGCGGCTCTGCATTTCTATAAAGAAGGAATACAATTCCTGCCAGTGAATCTTTCTCAAGAAGTCCTCTTAATAATTCTTTTATGACAGGGTAATCCTTTTGGCGGAACGAAGGATAGCTAGCCATATTTTTAAGCTGTTCCCCAATGTCAGTTAATTTTGTTTCAATTTTACCTTTTATACTTTTTACAATTTGGAGCTGTTCATTTTCAATCTGTTTTTCCAGTCTGAATTTTTCATTGCGCAGGGCTTTGATCCCAAAAATGCTGAGTGAAACTGAAGGAAGGAAGATGGTAATAAAGAATACTACCAGTAGCTTTTTTTGTTGTTTCACTGCTATTTTCAGGCCCTGTGACATATATGCCCTCCGTGACAATTACATTAACAAAGTTACGCCCTCATTTAGCTGAAGTCAATTTTATTTTAAATCTTTTTGCATTTCTTTGGCATTAAAAAATCCTGAAAATATATTAATGTTCACTACACTTCAGATATTGATCAGTACGGTTAACCTGTAAAAAACTTGTACCTGCCTGTCAGATATAGTAACTTAGCTATGAGTTTCTAAATCCATAAAGAATTTTCCCATGAAAACCATCCGTTTTATTGCAGGAATACTCCTGATTATTTCAGGGGTTTTACATGTTATTCTGTACATTAAAACTTCTGATAATCCGGGAACCATAGGCTTACTTGGTTTTGGGATTATTTATGCCGCAATAGGCGTACTTCTCTTTAATACCCAGGTGTACCCTGTTTACCTTGGACTTATTGTTCCATTGATAGGGATGATACTTTCAATGATCAGGTTCGGGGTTCCGGAGCTGATCTCTTTGCTGATGCTGTTCAAGGTAATTGGTGTAACAGTGATTGCTCTTTGCGCCTGGATCTTACTGAAAAACCAAAAGCCGTTTAAACAATAGATGAAATTCTGACCGCACGACTTTCAAACCTATTCTTTGACGATTTTATAGGAGTGTCTTCTTTCTTCCCCGATCCTAATAAAATAGATACCGGAATTCAACCCGGAAATATTTACTGTTGAGTTTTCCGAATCCAGCGTCCCTGTCTTTACAATCTGCCCCGATAGGCTTATCATCATATATTCCACCGGCAGGAGGTCAGTAAGGCTTTGTATTGTTACAAATTCATGCGCCGGGACAGGCGAAATGATAAAATTGTTCTCTGCATCAGGATGAGGGACTGAAAGATTCAGATAGTCTCCAAGGAAAGCGTGTAAATCGAACAGATGAATCTTCTGTGTGGTTTTAATAATTGGAGCCAACGAAAAATATTCGTTTGTAACGAAGTATTTTATACCATTCGTTGTTGTTATCCCCTCAATCTGATGATAAGGCAGCAATACATCGATCTTTCTTTTATTTCCGCTGAAAAAATCGACACCATTAAAATCATAGAGAAGATAAATAAAGGGCTTAAGCCTTTCACTGTAGCCCGATAGTACGATAATCCTTTTCTCTTCGAGGTAAACGGAACCGGTTATAAGTCCGTTGACATTAAAGGACGATCTTGGTTTTGCCACATAATTGCCCGGAGTTTTCGGAAGTGAATAGACAGTTGTACCATTGCTTACCCATTGCTTTGTAAACAGGTAAACACTGTCCTTTGAAACAATGAATGCCTCGCAGTCAAAGTCATTATTATAGTCATTGGGAGTAAAATCAGTCTGGTCAGAATAAGTGAAACAGACTGAATCAAACACAGCGGAATTATTCAGGATCGAATTTTTCCCTGCCCTGTATATTTTCAGGTCATCACGGTTGCCTGAATTGTTGCCGATATCACCGATATAAATGTAGTTCTCATCCTGCGAGATCTCTTCCCAGTCGGTATTTGTAATCCCGCTGAGGGGATACGGCTGAACAATTCTGCCATATAATGTATCTAGCGCATAGATATTGGTATCGCTGTTGTCGTTATGTGTCCAGAACTGATTTTCCCAGAAGATAAGTCCCGATGTTTCGGAAAGAATTCCATCAAGGTTCAGGCTTGCCAGCGGCCCAATATTGGCCGGACCATATCTGCAGCTTCCGTCATTAATGGTAGCGGACTGATCATAATTAATTGCAAGGCGGTCGGTACAGCCTTTGGTCTGAGCTTTAATATGGCAAGTAAGCAATATAAAAAACACTATTGAGATGAGATGCCTGGAATTCATAATAACTAACCTCTTTTTCGTGCGAGCCTGCATTTTTTGAATTCAGCTTAAAGATAAGAATTTATTTTCCCGCAGATAACGCAGATTTACGCAGAAGACTCCGTGCAACTCCCGGGTTAATTTTTAAAGAACTATCTTTGAATATAATTCACTAAAGAACACCAGACTGATTGAAAATTGCAGTAAAAGTATCGTCAACACTAATGGAATTTCTCACGGAGCAATATCCCGATTCACCAAGGACCAGGATAAAGAAGCTTTTAAAGGAAGGCACTATCCGGGTAAACGATAAACCAGTCACTCTCCATTCATATCCACTCAGGCCGGGAGACATTATTGAGATCAACAGGCAGGCAGGTAATGCGGCAAGGGCGGGACTCCCTTTCCCTGTTCTATATGAAGACCAGTTTGTGATAGTAATCGATAAACCTCCTGGCAAACCCACCTCAAGCACTGATGGCAGCATCAGTATTCAGGAGATCATTTCGGAATTCCTGAAAAAGCAGAGCAAAGGAAAATTCAGGGCACATGTTGTTCACCGTCTCGACAAAGAAGTTTCAGGGGTGCTCCTGTTTGCCAAGACGAATGAAGGTATGGAGACTATCAAGGAAAACTGGCAGGCTACCGAAAAGCATTACTATGCACTTGTGGAAGGAATTCCGGAAAAGGAAGAGGATACAATCAAAAGCTGGCTTATTGAAGATGGATCCCAGAAGGTGCATTCCACTAAAAATACAGCCAATGCCAAGCTCTCTGTGACAAATTATAAAGTAATAAAACTGATAAAGGATCATGCACTCCTTGATGTCAAAACGGATACAGGCCGAAAAAACCAGATAAGAGTGCATCTTGCTGATATTGGCTGTCCGATTATCGGTGACCGGAAATATGGTGCATCTGATGAATTCAGGCGAAGGGTCAGGCTGCACGCATATTCACTGGCGTTCCCCCATCCTGCAGATGGCAGGATCATAACCGTAAAATCCCCGATGCCGGAAGGATTCCTGTCACTGAAAATGAAAGATGAACATTATAAATAAGGCGGCAAGCCGCTAACCACTTTAAATTATTTGTTTAACAGAATAAGTTTTTTACCCATTTCTTTTGTTCAAAGTCCATGGTACTTTCTTTGTCTTTTTTTGTTCTTTCTTTGTTCGTCTGAAGTCAATGTTACTTTCTTTGTCTTGAAACAAAGAAAGTAACCAAAGAAAATTCAAGGCTTCAGATAATTTTGGGGCTTCTGTTTTTCAGCTTGCCCACGCAATACAACTCGTCGTCCTTCGTCCTCCTCAAACAGTATTGCTTACTTATGGCCTTCGCAGCAAGCTTTAAAACAGTCGCTTTTTCCCAAAATTATCTAAGGCCGTTTGAAACCCGAAAAACCAAAAACATGTAAGCAATTTGTCCTTGAATGGAGCGGGGGCAAACCGGAAATGGTGCGAAGTTCTGACTGTTTCGTAGCGCCAATAAGGCTTTGCGTAGCGGGCGCAGAAACAGGCAGAACTTATCATTTCCGGCGCCCTTTTCTTTGGTTCATTTCTTTTGGACGAACAAAAGAAATGAACAAAAACCTCTTAAACATTACAAAAAGACAGATATTTGTTACCTTTCTCCATTACAAACCAAAAAACTGAAATATCATGTTTATAAAACTTTATCTCGTAGCCTTTGCAGTATTTTTCGCAATTGACATGGTATGGCTTGTGCTGGTGGCAAACAAATTCTATCAGAAACATATAGGGTTCCTTATGAAATCCGATATCACCTGGATTGCAGCCATCATCTTCTACCTGATCTTTATTGCAGGATTGGTGGTTTTTGTTATATCACCGGCCCTTGAAAAACACTCATGGAAACACGCTTTGCTATTTGGTGCCCTGTTTGGGCTTATCACCTATGCCACTTATGATCTGACCAACCTGGCAACATTGAAAGACTGGCCGGTCATAGTTACAATCGTTGATCTTATATGGGGCATGGTGGTATCGGCCTCGGTGTCAGTGGTGACCTATCTCATTGCTGTAAGGTTATTGTCCTGAATTATTCTGGTCATGGTTTATATACATTAGTTATCAAACATTCTTCGGAAAGAAAATGAACATCGTTTTCAGATCGATGAAAAAAGATGACTGGATTTCAGTTGCCGAAATATACAGACAGGGAATTGAATCAGGAAATGCAACATTTCAAAGAGATATCCCGACATGGAACGAATGGAACTCCGGACACATAAATACCTGCAGAATTGTTGCAAGCATTGAAAATGAAATAAAGGGATGGGCTGCCCTGACTCCTGTTTCCGGACGGTGCGTTTATGCAGGTGTAGCTGAAGTCAGCGTATACGTTTCAAACCAGTTTAAGGGACAAAAAATTGGAACCCGGCTTTTGGAAAGACTGATATCTGAAAGTGAAAAAGAAGGCTACTGGACATTACAGGCCAGCATCTTCCCGGAGAACAGGGCAAGCCTGAAAATACATTATAATCTTGGTTTCAGAAATGTTGGATTTCGGGAAAAGATTGGGAAGATGAATGATATCTGGCGGGACACAATTTTACTTGAAAGACGAAGTAAAAAAGTTGGAATAGGATGAGCAGAATCTTAAGTGAAGGAATGAAATTTGAAAGTCTTAAATTCCAGGATGCTGTTCTGGAGGTTGGTGATTATGAAAACTGCACTTTCAGAAATTGTGATTTTTCAGGTTCAGATTTATCAAATATAAATTTCCTCGAATGTGAATTCCGGGAATGCAATTTTAGTCTTGCCAGGCTGGCCCAGACATCTTTCAGAGAAGTGAAATTTATTAATTGCAAATTGCTGGGATTGCATTTTGAGGAGTGTAACAATTTAATGATTACTTTTGAATTTGAAGGCTGTTCTTTGGACCTCTCTTCATTCTATAAACTAAAACTTAAGAAAACCATTTTTAATAATTCAAAAATTATCGAAGCGGACTTTACAGAAACAGATTTAAGTAATTCTTCATTCAATAATTGCGATCTGCAAAGGACACTCTTTAAAAAAACAAACCTTGAAGGAGTTGATTTTCGGACTTCATATAACTATTCAATTGATCCTGAACTAAATCGCATTAAGAAAGCAAGATTCTCATTACCATGGATAGCTGGATTACTTGATAAATATGATATCGAGATTGATAAATAACTTGCACAAATGAAAGGAGATAACCCGGGATTTCAATTGACCGAAAAGTACAGATGAAAACAAATAAGGTGATACGAAATAACCAGCAATAAACACAAAATAATTTCAATCAGAATCATGGGTACAAAATTGATCATAATTGTTTCCTTTTCAATTCTATATGGATTATTTGAGATTTTTATGAGCAGGAGACTCAGAGATAAAAAGAAAGTTTCAAAATCCGGTGATAAAGGAAGCATATGGTTGCTTTTTATTTCTATCTCTGTTGGTTACTGGCTCTCTTTTATTATTGCTTCAACAAAAACAGGCAGAATTTATCATTGGAATACCTTTTTTGCAATTGGAGCATTATTAGTGATAACAGGTTTAATTATCAGAATAACATCAATTCTGACACTTAAACAGCATTTCACTTATACAGTAACAAAGGTTGAAAATCATGAACTGATTGAAACAGGACTATATAAATACATCAGACATCCAGGTTATTTGGGACAGTTGATTATCTTCCTTGGAATAGCAACTTCTTTATCAAACTGGTTATCTGTTTTATTGATGATTATTCCTGTTCTTTTGGGATATCTCAATCGTATCAATGTCGAGGAAAAATTTATGATTGAGCAAATGGGACAAAAATATGTTGATTATCAAAAGCGGACAAAAAGACTAATTCCGTATATTTATTAGCCAATGCTTCTTCACCCTGTGGACCATAAATTGCCTGACGGCAGAATTATTTAAACCCACCCCCCCTCCAAGGAGGGGAGCCTTATTCTTCCCCGCACCCCGCACCTCATACCCCGCACCAAAGTATAATATTCCAAACTATTCCTGACATTATATGTTTATTGTTTACTTTGGCAAATGAAGGGAAGAGGATATTCTAAGAATATGAAACATTAATATGGTAGAACCAAAAAATCAAAAAGCGGTTATCAGTCTGTTATTCGTAGGAGTATTGATGGGTGCACTGGATATTTCGATTGTCGGCCCTGCAATACCATCCATTGAGCGCTATCTGGAGCTTGGTCCGCGATTTTCGGGCTGGATTTTTTCAATATATGTGTTGTTCAATCTGATCGGTATTTCACTGTTTGCCAGGTTATCAGATATATACGGACGAAGGAATATTTATGTTTCGGCTCTTGCGGTTTTTGCTGTGGGTTCGCTGGTGGTATCGCTGTCGCAAAGTTTTAATGCCCTGCTGATCGGAAGAGCCATTCAGGGATTTGGTGCAAGCGGGATCTTCCCCGTGGCATCTGCTCTGGTTGGTGATATTTTTCCTCCTGAAAAACGGGGTCGCATTCTGGGACTGATCGGTGCTGTATTTGGACTCGCTTTTCTTATGGGTCCGTTTATTGCAGGTGTTATGTTACATTATTTTGAGTGGCATTTCCTTTTCATCATAAATCTCCCGGTGTCACTTGTATTGATTTACTACAGTTTTAAGGTACTGCCATCGGTACCAAACAAAAATATATCCAAAATTGATTGGGGAGGTATTATTACACTTGGGATCGCACTTGCCGGTTTTACCTTCAGCGTTAACAATATTAATGCAACCGACTGGCAATCGGGGTTGCTTGCTCCCAAATTCATATTTCCTTTTTCCCTTGCCCTTATATCTCTTGTTGTGTTTCTGGTTGTCGAAAGACGGGCTAAAGATCCGGTGATAGAATTCAGCTTCTTCAGCAATCGCCAGATCGTCATTGCCGGCATAATAGCTATAGCCACGGGAGCAGTCCAGGCCTGTTTCGTCTTTATTCCGAAATTTGTGGTACAGAATTTCTCAGTCACCCCGTCAGCTGCAAGCTTCATGCTTACACCATTTGTTTTGGCAACTGCGATTGGATCGCCCATATTCGGCAGGCTTATAGATAAATACGGCGCCAGGAAAATTGTCATTACCGGGCTTTTGCTCCTTGCAGCAGGGTTCTACCTGCTGTCGCTTACCGGCAGTCAGAAAATCATTTATTATATCAGCGGTGTTTTTGTCGGACTTGGTCTGTCAGTTCTGGCCGGCAGTTCGCTTCGGTATATAATTCTTAATAATACTTCAGCTGAAGACCGGGCCACATCCCAGGGAATGCTGACAATTTTCATAAGCATCGGGCAGATTTCAGGAACTGCAGTTATCGGCCTGCTGCTGGCATCGATGACTGGCAGTAAAGTTTTTGCGAATATTTTTACTGGAGTATCAATTCTATTGCTGGCAATGATTTTGCTGTCGTTCCGGCTGGATAGCATCGTCACTCCGAAACCTGCACGAAGCTGAATAGCAGGGGGCAGGGGGCGAGGGACCTTGCCTTACACTGATTAGAAACAATCCGCCGCTCTGATGGCTGTCAGAACGGCGGAGATCTGTAAAATATTGGTTGTTGATTTAAGTTGTATTACCTTCTGTGGGATGACTGAGGAGGACCTGAACCCCTGGAACTATTGTTTCTGGTAGAAGAAGTTTCTCTTCTGGAATTTCTGTTGCTCCCCTGACTGGATGATCTTGCACTCGGAGCTGACCTTTGGGAGCCACTTGATCTCTGAGCTGATTCAGGTCTGGAAACTGATCTGTTTGAAACAGACGGAGCTGACCTTTGGGGGGCACTGGATCTCTGAACTGATTCAGGTCTGGAAGCTGATCTGTTTGAAACAGACGGAGCAGACCTTTGGGGGGCACCGGATCTCTGAACTGATTCCGGTCTGGAAGCTGATCTGTTTGAAATGGACGGAGCAGACCTTTGGGGGGCACCGGATCTCTGAACTGATTCCGGTCTGGATACTGATCTGCTGGAAACAGAAGGAGATGACCTCTGAGGAGCACCAGATCTCTGAACTGATTCCGGCCTTGAAACTGACCTGTTCGAAACAGACGGAGCTGACCTTTGGGAGTTATCTGATCTCTGTACTGATTCAGGTCTTGAAACCGACCTGTTCGAAACAGACGGAGACTGTCTTTGGGTATTATTCGATCTTTGAGCCGGAGAAGAATTAATATTGGATCTGCCTTCCAGATTGCCATTTGTTCTTCTGGAGGAGCTGTTACCCTGGTTTGCAGAAGCATAGAATTTTTCACCTTCACGTCTCAATTCGGGATGTGAATAAGTGTCTCTGAAGCCACCTTCCCTCATTCTGCGATCCATCATAGGGGAATGTGACCTTATATTGCTATAGTAAAAGTCATTATATCTATCGTAGCGATTGCGGTTCCAGCGACGGTAATTCCTGTAATAATCACGGTAATTATTATAATGATATCCGTAGTAGTAATCCCAGTAGTATGGGCGCCAAGGATTCCAGTAAGAAGGGTAATAACCCCAATACCATGAAGAGCGCCAGCTGGTATAACCAGGGTAATACATGAATCTTACAAGAGGCCAGTCTGCTACTATGCCAATGCTGATCCTTCCTCCTCCGGTATATCCTGGATTATAAGTACCAGCATAATTATTGTCGTATATCGGTTCAACAATATAATTCCTTCCATATAAAGCTTCATCGCCAACAAGCTGTATCTGAACAGTTCCGTTGCGAAACCTCTGAACCGTAAAAACAGCAACGTCCTGTGTCTCGTACTGGTTCATTGCTACACGTAAAACTATGTTGTGGACATTTCCGTCAACAAAGTCATTTACTGTAATGTAGTCAACAAGATTATCACCGTTCAGATCAAGGTTGTTGATCCTTGAGTTTGCATCATTCAGGTTTCTCTCGAAATCTTCAAGTGTCTGAGATTCCTGGAACAGATTCATTACTGCATAAAGGTTAAGATTATCTCCCGGCAGGCCAAGGTGTTCATCAGAATAATTCTGACCAAAAAGTACGGTACCTGCTGCTGCCAGGATTGCGAGAATCGAAGTGATTATGAACTTTTTCATTTTATTAAGTGTTAGAAGAATTTTGTCTTCAGTATATAAATATCAAAACTCATACCAATCTTTAATTTATCACATATCTCAGTGCCGTGGACTTTGCTCTGAAGGTTATTTAGCTTAACTTTGATAGGGTACACAGGATATACAGAGGTCATTATAAAAACCATGAACTTATGAAAACAGAATTTAAACGGCGTGATTTCATTGCGACATGCGTAAAAGCTGGTGTAACCTGTTGTGCACTCTCATATGGCACAACACTGGCAGGGCAGGATCCTGCAAAAAAGCAGGATGCAAAGCCTGACCCAAAAAGCCTGGAATATTGTGGTTATAAATGCCCCGCTGACTGTCCTCTTAAAAAAGGTACGTTGGAGAATAATGTTGAACTGAAAAAGAAGGCTTATGCTGATTTCAAGTTTAAGGAAAAGTTTGGCATTGAATTCGATCCTGAGAAAGTCTTCTGTTATGGCTGCAAGATAAAGGATAAACCCTTAAGCATGACTGTCAAAGTATGTACAGTCCGTAAATGTGTGATCGACAAGGGCTACGAATGCTGTATTCAATGCGAAGGGCTGGCAAAATGCGACAAAGAATTATGGACAACTTTCCCCAAATTCAGGGATAATGTTATTGAGTTGCAGAAAAAATACAAAGCATAACTTCTTCCCCCGGGCTAATGTATTATATATTATAAGCTATGTATTATGTATCTTTTGGTACGGGGAGCGAGGTACGAGGTGCGGGGAAGAATAAAGCTCTCTCCTTGGCGCGGGCCGAGCGTGGGTTTATTTGTACGCCTTCTTCCGCGAGCCTTATTATTTCGCAGATAGTATTCGCCAGTTTATTGTAAATTAGATCCTTAAACTTAAATAACTAAAACTTAACAAAATGAAAAAAAGAACTGGAAGATATTATGTTCTGTTACCAATTGTATTTGCATTAAGCTTATATGTGGTTTTTTATTCAAGAATTACCTGCAAACCAAGCCAGGCTGGGTTTTGGCTTATTTTTGTACTTGGCTTATCTATTGGTGTGGCAATAACACGATTTGCACAATGGCCAGACAAAAACAAAACAAATAACCAATAATTTCACTTGACTCTTTATTAACCTGGGCAATTAATCAGAAATGAGCTTATAATATCGCCGTAGGATTTTGCTCTTCCTGCACAAGCCGCTTGCCGCAAACCTCAAACCTGTGGAATAGCTATATTTGACTGGCATTTGCCAATAATGATTTTTCTTATGAAAAAAAGGCTATTCGCTATAGGAGATATACATGGTTGTTATGAATCACTCAGGGAACTTATTGAGCATAAAATTAAAATCAGGGAAAGCGATAAGCTTATTTTACTTGGTGACTATATTGACAGAGGAGATCAAAGCAGAGAAGTAATTGATTACATAATTGAACTAAAGAAAAAGGAATTTGATATAGTTGCACTTATTGGCAATCATGAATCAATGCTGCTTGATGCTTTGGATAATGATATATTTTTGCCGGAATGGATTCAGAATGGAGGTTCTGAAACGATGATGAGTTTTGGAATCAATTCATTAAAACAACTTGACCCGGTATACATTGATTTTTTTAAAGGATTACAATTTTATTATCTTTTGAATAACTTTCTGTTTGTACACGCAGGTTTTAATGATAGAATAAGTAATCCGTTCGACGACAAATATCACATGATATGGTCGAGGAGAGAAAAATACACAAACCCGGTCCTGAAAGATAAAATTATTATTCACGGACATACACCTGTACCGCAACTGATCTGTAAACAGGAAATTCAGAATCACAATCATGTAATAAATATTGATACCGGATGTGTATATGCTGATGTAGCCGGTTATGGACGCTTATCTGCATTTGAGATGTATTCGAGGGAACTTATTTCATTATAAAACAACACTAAAGTCGTGGTAATTATTCAAATAACCTTGTTCCGAAAATAAACTTTTTCTTCCACCAGGGATCGCTTAATGAAGTTATTGTAACACCATTTTTGGTAGAAGTATGAATGAATTTATTATACCCGATATAAATGCCCGAATGGGTGATGAAAAAATGTGTTTTATAGGATCTGATAAAAAAGACCAGATCCCCTTTTTTAAGTTCATCCATTCCTGCTATTATTATTCCGTACCTTGCCTGTTCTTCCGAATTATGGGGCAGGTAAACACCATGTGCGGCAAAAACCGTAACCAATAATCCCGAGCAATCCATGCATTTCATAGTTGTTCCGCCCATGCAATGGCGCACGCCAAGGTATTTTTGAGCGGTTTCAATGATTTCATCAGCGCTGGTATTGTGAGTATTTATCCCTTTTTCAATACCTGCGATCATAAAATTGTGCAGCTTTTTCTTATCAGCATTGCTTTCGATATTCTGAAACGATTGTTCAGGTATAAGTTGTCTGGAGCAGGAAGTAATAAGTAGCTGACATACAGCAACTAATAGAACAATGGATTTTCCTTTGGTTTCAAGAGATACTTTCATGATCAAAGATTCTGCTATATGGCGTAGTAAATATGGGAATTATTCCTCAAACCTCGTACCCCGCACCTCGCACCATTTTTTTCATAATTCTCCCTACCTTTACTCTTCAATCTCATTCATTTTTAATGGCCCCCGTCTATTTTAAAAATCAGGAAGAGTTCAGAAAGTGGCTTGAGAAAAACCATAAGACTGAGACTGAACTCTTGGTTGGTTATTATAAAGTTGACAGCGGCAGACCGAGCATGACCTGGTCTCAATCGGTTGATCAGGCTCTCTGCTTCGGCTGGATTGACGGAATCAGAAGGTCAATTGACAAAGAAAGATACTGTATCCGCTTCACGCCCAGGAAACCAACAAGTATCTGGAGTAAAATAAACATTGATAAAATAGGGGTGCTTAAGAAGAAAGGTCTGATGTATCCATCGGGTCTCGCGGCACTCAATAACAGGAGAAAATCAAAATCCGGAATTTACAGTTTTGAAAATGAGCCTGCTACACTTTCTGACAGCCTTGAGGCCGGATTCAAGGCGAATATAAGCGCCTGGGATTTTTTTAAATCACAGGCTCCCTCTTATCAAAAAATGATTATCCACTGGATCATGTCTGCTAAACAGGAAAAGACCAGACTGGCAAGACTTGAAAAACTCATAAGCGCAAGTGAACAACAAAGCAGGCTCACGTTCATGTAATCACAACTGAAATGAGAAATATCTTTACATTGAACCGGTTAAAGCGCCAAGCACCGATGCAATAGATACTGATGTCAAAAGCAGTTCATTCAACAAAAGTGTGGTGCAGGGAGTAAGCCTGAAAAATGTAAAGGTGAATAACCTCCTGATCGAGTAACCCCACAACCCCCTGGCAGTCGATAATATTGCCTTTTAGTGTCCGCAGACCCCGAATTTTGTGGTATATGAAATATTATACAATCTGATCCTTGCTATTAATCGTTCGAAAATGTGTTTTCAGGTCTCTGTTCAGTCAATTTTTAGAATGATCGGATTTAAATCTACAGTTCTGCCATCAGGCCCCGTTGCTTTAATATCCGTAAAAGCAAGTGATTGTCCCCTCTGAAGATGAGTCAGCAATGATTTCATCCTTTCCGTTATCCGGTTGTCTTTTGCAAATTCCAAAGTATCAGCAGACGCGCTGGAGATGAGTAAACTAAAACTCTTAATTTTAAAGTTAATATCCCAGTCGAAATCAGGTAATCTGGCTTCAAGTGTTTCAACTTTTAAAGCTTCTGTTTTAGAAACAGCACCCACATTTTTCCCGGCAAAAACAGCAACAGGGAAAGGAATAGTTTTTACTCTGAAAGTTTTATCAGCAACTTTTTTACCGTTCACTGAGATTGTAAATACCGCTTCCCCGGTATTTGCAGGAATCACCTCCCATCCATTGCTGACTTTTTTGATTGTACCATTAGATAGTGTGACAGTAACCTTATCCGATAATACACCTGGAACAGCTACTTCAACAGGATTTACAATCCCAAGATACAGAACATTCATATTAGTTGCTGCCACAACAACATTCTTACTGGTTCCCTGAGCATTAACAATAAAAGAAATCATGACCAGGAACAGTATCGTCCCAACCATCTTTTTCATAATTATATCAGTTTTGATTTTCACCATCAAAGTTATGAGTTGTTTAACCTTAAGTCAAATTTATTTTAACAGACCTGATATGTTTATAAAAGCCCCGGCGCCCTTTTATTTGGTTCATTTCTTTTAGACGAACAAAAGAAATGAACTTAAAACTTTGAACTGTACAAGAACCTGCCTGCCAACTGACAGATTTGCTGAAAACAAACCATATTCCTGAAGCCTTATACTTTTATCTGTTAATTATAATGCAATTTCAATAACTTTAAAAAAAATAATAAAACCATTTAATATGAAAATTAAATCTCTTTTAATCACTCTGCTTTCAGCAGCATTTATCACTCTTACCTGCATTGCCCAGGGGCAGACATATAAAATTTCCCTGGCTGAATGGTCACTTAACCGTACCTTAAGGAAAGGAACAATTACAAACATGGACTTTCCAAGAATTGCAAAAGAGACCTACGGCCTTGATGCCGTGGAATACGTTAACCAATTTTTCAGGGACAAAGCTGAAGATACTGAATATCTTACCAAGCTGAAGAATGAATGCGAAAAATATGGTGTAAAGAGCCTGATAATTATGGTCGACGGCGAAGGGAACCTGGCAGACACCTCACTGGCAGCAAGGACCAAGGCTGTTGAAAATCATTACAAATGGGTTAAGGCAGCAAAATTCCTGGGTTGTCATTCCATCAGGGTGAATGCCGGTGGCAGGGGTACAATGGGACAGATGCAGGCTGCAGCAATTGATGCTTTAAGCAGGTTATCAGCTTATGCAGCTGATTTTGGGATAAATGTGATTGTGGAAAATCACGGAGGAAATTCCTCATACGGAAAATGGCTGACAGAGATCATGAAAGCTGTCAATAAACCTAATTGCGGCACTTTACCCGACCTTGGAAATTTTTATGAATACGACCGTTACAAAGGTGTGACCGAGATGATGCCGTTTGCAAAGGGTGTCAGCGGAAAAACCCATGATTTTGATGAAAACGGAAATGAGACACAGATCGATTATGCGAAGATGATGAAGATCATATCCGATTCAGGATTTAAAGGATATATCGATGTTGAATACGAAGGGAACAAGCTAAGCGAGGATGAAGGGATAAAGGCAACAATAGCATTGCTCAGGAAAGTTATTGAGCCATATAACAAGTAAGGGATGCAGGCAGGGCGGGGATAAGCTAATTCCTGAGGCAGCGAATTGATTCTCCACGTTGCCTGGGACTGCCGCTCCTGCCTAAACTGCCACTCAGTGAAAGGTAGAAGTCAATGGCACTGGAAGATTTGCTTTCTGTCGAGCTCCACCAGGTACCAATACTGCCAAGGTTGAGAAACGTTCCGTTCTCAACACGATAACCTCCCGAAAGACCTGTAAAACCGGATTCATTGGTTCCAATATTACCATCAATCCATCCGGTGGTGTTTTTCATTTTTCTCCCCGATGCATCAGGGCCTCCCAAATAATACATCAGCTTTGTCCAGTCAGCATCACCTGGCAAAGACCAGCCAGCCGGAGCTAACCCTCGTGGATCGTTCACTGCATACCAATTGTATAGCTTGCCGTATTTTGGACCGTTTGCAGGGTCGTTATTATAGTAACACCATGCAGGTTTTCCCGATTCACCGGCTGCCACCCATTCTTTGTTGGTTCTTGCCTCAGGAATTGTATCGCCATTCCGGAAGGTGCTTACATTCAGGTTTGCCACTGCCCAGGTTTGTGTGCCAATCCTTACAATTCCAACATCTTTGATCTTATTAGCTGGAGCAGGTGTTGAGTTTTTTTGGACGGATTTTGATTTCGACTGTGCAGATTTTGGGACAGTTTGGGTTGACTTTGGTTTTGTCTGTGTAGTTTTTGGAACAGTCTGGGTTGATTTTGGTTTTGTCTGTATAGATTGTGTAGATTTTGGGACAGTTTGTGTAGACTTTGGTTTTACCTGTACAGGTTTTGTAACCGTTTGTGTGGATTTTGTTTGTGTCTGAACAGATTTTGAAGTGGTCTGGGCAGAATTTAATCCCCAGGAAAATAAGAGTATAATAACAGCAGTTACTGCAATAATCGGGTTTGCCTTTTTCATAAGATATTAAACGTGCACGGAATGACTTTATTATGCAAGTTATGCAGTTCTGCGTGACTTCTTCCCTATACCCCATACCTCATACCCCAAACCGTATAATGCGAGAAGGGCTTCAATCGTAAGTAACTAAGTCAAATATTTGCTGTGCAGAACACACAAACCAGGCTGCTCCGCCTGATATATTGAGAAATATTCCGAACTTTGCAGCTGATTAGTCATTAAATACCTGATAAATGAAAGATCAAATTCTTGAGATAAAAGCGGCACTACAGATTATGAAATCTGCTGATATAGTCTTTGAAGCCATTGTTGATCCATTGAAAATGAAAAATTATTTCATCTCAAGCGGCAGCGGACGTATGGAGGATGGGAAACAAATTATGTGGCAATTCCCTGAATTTGATATGGAATTCCCTGTTCAGGTAAGCAAAATTGAAAAGGACAGATACATATCTTTTTATTGGGAAATGGATGGCATTAAACTCCTTGTAGAAATAACACTATCACCCAGGGGAAGCAACTCTACTCTTGTAACAATTACGGAAAAAAGCATGAAGCTGGATGAAGCTGGAATCAAATGGCTTAAAGGTAATACAGAAGGTTGGGCAAATTTTATTGCATGCCTGAAAGCTTATGTGGAGTATGGAATTAATCTCAGGAAAGGAGCTTTTGATTTCTTATCAGATAAAGGCGATCAATAATTCGTCTGCCCTGTGAATTTACCAGGCGGCTTTATGGTCTGATTATTATTTTTCCGCGAGGTTTGCCATGTTCTGCAAGTTCAAAGGCTTCGGCAGAATGGTCCAGGGTAAAGTAATTTTCAATTACCGGCAATACCTTTTTGTCAATGAATAGCTTCTCCATCTCATCCATATCTTCAGGTCTGGAACGCATATTCGATGAGGTAAGCTTCTTTGAATAAACAAGCTGAACAAGAAGTGAGGAGAAGAAAAGAAACGGCTTTATCTGGGTTGTGGCATATATTCCGCCGCGTTTAAGAAGCCGGCAGACATCCTCAAGATCCATTTTCCCGTATGTATCCAGTATTGCATCGAATTTCATTTCGTTCTTTGCAAGTTCCTCTTTGCTGTACCCAATAGTTTCATCTGCTCCCAACTTTCGGGCAAGTTCGGCATTACCCTGACTGCATGTTGCTGTAACAATAGCCCCTTTTGCTTTAGCGATCTGGATCGCAAAATGGCCGACTCCGCCTGTACCGCCGTTAATTAGCACAGCCTTCCCTTCAGTTACTCTGCATCTTCTTAACCCGTTGAGGGCCGTAAGAGCAGCAATGGGCAGTGATGCAGCCTCTTCAAATGATATCTGTACGGGTATAGCTCTGGCGAATTTCTGGTCAACGGCCAGCAGCTGTGCCAGCGCACCCGGTTTGCCCCAGATCACCGGAGTCGCACCATAAACCCTGTCGCCTGGATTGAATTGTGTTACTCCGTTACCCTTGGACTTAACTATTCCGGCAAAATCAGATCCAAAGATGCGTGGAAATTTCGAACCGCTCATAAATTTTGCTATTCCTCGTTTCACCTTATAATCCACAGGATTGATCGACACTGCCTTAACTTCAACGAGTATCTGATCATTACCGGCTGAAGGATCCGGGAAATCTCCATACTGAGACACCTCCGGTCCGCCATAGGCTGTTGAATAATATGCTTTCATGATTTAGTATTTGACCTAAAATTACAATAATAAACAGAGAATGGTCCGGATTATTTTAATTGTTTAACTGCAACTTCCTTAAAATAGACCGTTGATAAAAAATCATGATTTTGCAAACCAATATAACCTGATTCAGGTCTTGGGCCTCTCTCTGGTTCAAAATTTCTTGTTTTTGGAGGTACAGCATCTCCTTCGGTGAAATCGGTTACTTTTTCCCCGTTAATATAAACAATGGTTTTTTGACCGTCAAGCATTATTTCCATTGTATTCCATTCTCCCGGCTTTTTTTGGGGATGAGCCAATGCTTTTGTCAGAGAATACAATACACCGGAACAATGATAATCTCCGCCTACATGTCTTTTCCCATTGTCTATCTGAACTTCATACCCGGTATTTACTGCTACCCATTCATCAGATGGTTTTTCAGGTATTCTTATAAACACTCCTGAATTGCAGTCATTATCTTTCACCCTGAAGACAACACGGATAATAACGTTGCTGAACTTTTCGGCAGGATACAGAATCATCCCCATACCGCCAACCGTCTTCAGGAGACCATCTTTAACAACGAATTTTCCAGGTCCTACCTGTTCCCAACCAGTCAAATCCTTACCATTGAAGAGCTGACGCCAATTATTGTTCTGACCAGACCATGAAATCAGAACAATAACGAAGACCATAAATGAGAGATATTTTTTCATTTCAGCAAAAATTGGACTTACTATTTAGGAAATTCTAATAATACCATATTCATTCATTAAGACATTTACCCGGCTAGACTTTTTTTAATGCTGCCAACAATCTCTCGGGTGTCACAGGAAGTTGGTACAATCTTGCACCCGTAGCATCAAAAACAGCATTGGCAATAACAGCTCCCATGCAGATAATTGTAGGTTCTCCTCCTCCTTGTGGTGCCTGATCTTTTCTGTCCATTATCACTGTGTCAATTTTTGGAACCCATGAGAAACGGGGTATTTCATAAGTATCAAAGGAGTGGTTTTTGATATCTCCTCCCTGAAATTGTATTTCTTCAGTCAGAGCATATCCCATCCCCATGGTTATGCACCCTTCCATCTGTAATGTTGTACCCTGCGGATTAACGCACAGACCCATATCCTGGGCACAGGCCACACGAATAACCTGGACATGTCCGGTATTTTTATCCACCTTTACTTCAGCAATATGAGCTACAAAGGTTCCGACATCTGTTCCGCAAGCTACTCCATAACCCCTGCCACTGGGACTTCTGGCAGGTGTATAACCGAATTTATCGGCTGCTGCTTTTAACACTGCAATCATTTTCTCATCTTTGAGATTCATGAGGCGAAACTCTAATGGATCTTTACCTGCCTTTGAAGCCATTATGTCTATCTGCGATTCCCTGGCAAAGGTGTTCGTATTGTTACCGGGGGCGCGCCAGGCTCCCGTACCAAAAGGATGAACTGATCCCCCGCTGTAAGTTTGTGGTTTTGGCATTGGGAACATCATAGATGACATCAGCCCCTCGAGCCCCGGCATAATAGGTATGATAATCCCAAAGCATGATCCTGCCGGATTTATCTACTCCGGAAGTTATTTTCACAACAGCTGCCGGCCGGAATGTATCGTAAAAAAACTCTTCCTGCCGTGTCCAGGCGACCACTACAGGTTTACCGGTGATTTTTGCCAGTTTTACAGCTTCAACTGCCTGCCCATGTGCTGATTTGCCACCGAAACCGCCTCCAACGAAAGGTGTTATTATCCTGACTTTTTCCAGAGGAACATTCATTTCACGGGCAATGGTTTCCTGTGCCCGGAAAGGTTGTTGTGTTGAGACCCATACGGTAATTTTATCACCTTCTATCATAGCTGTTGCAGCATGAGGTTCAATTGGTGCATGTGCCACATAACTGTTATGAAATTCCGACTCTGTCACAGTATCAGAAATTTTCCTGCCGGTTTCCAGATCTCCATTACTCCTTATTACATTAGCTTCTGAATTTGCCTTCAGGATCCGATCAAAAATGGTTTTATCATCAACCTCTATTTCATTGAATGAGTACTCGGCTTTTACTTTGACAATCGCCTGATCAACCTTATCCCGGTCATCACTCAGCACAGCGATCAGATCTCCGTCGCGAACCACCTGGATACCTTTTATCTTTTCAGCTTCAGATATATCGGCAGTTAATAATTTTGCTCCGTGTGACGGAGGTCTGAGTATACGTGCATGTAACAACCCTGGCAACTGAATATCAGCAGAATATTTGGCTTCTCCGGTGACCTTGATCCGGGAATCCTGATGTAAATATGGCTTCCCGACATATTTGAATTTTGTATAATCTTTTAATTCCGGTTTGCCATCAAGGTGTTTTTCAATTCTTTTTCCTTTGGTCAACTCACCATAGCTGACTTTGCTCTTGTTGTTTTTAATATCAATGATAATGCCATCCTTTACCTCCAGCTGTGATACTGGTACATGCAGGTAGTCCGAACCCAGTTGCATTAATACTGTTCTTGCTTCAGCAGCTGCGGCTCGCATGTGCGGACTGAATGAGCGGATTGTCTGGGAACCGTTTGTGCCTCCATCCCATGGGCATAGATCAGTATCACCCATAACCATCTTTACCCGCTCAAACGGTACCTCAAGCTCATCGGCCATAATCTGGGCAAGAGATGTAATGGCTCCCTGTCCCATTTCAATTTTACCGGTATAACAATTTACCGAGCCATCCTCCGCGATCTGGAGGAAAGCATTAAATTCTGTATGGCAGAGATCTGCGTTGCTGAGTTTGTAATTCAAAAAGTTCAAAAGGATTCCGAGGTTGGAAAAAAATGAATATTCCTCCACCGAGAAGTTTAAAAAAGTCTCTTCTCTTCATCCCGGAATGTTCCTGTGACTTCAACGATTCCTTATAATTTGACATTAACTTTTTCATGGTTATTTTCCTCCTTTCATTTCTTTACCAGCTGTCTGAATTGCTTTAATTATCCGTATAGTGAGCTCCACAGCGACACAGGTTACCCTCCATACCTTTTATGATATCCTGTTGAGATGGTTCCGGATTCTTCAACAACAATCCTACAGCATTCATAATCATACCAGAAGTACAGTATCCGCATTGTAAGGCATCATGTTCCATAAAAGCCTTTTGCACAGGATGCAGATTACCGTTACTGCGCCAGTCCCTCAATAGTGACAATTTTTTTATTAGCCACATCACTAACCGGTAGCATACAGGATCTGACAGCTTCTTGCTCCAGAAGAACAGTGCATGCTCCACAGAATCCCATACCACAACCATATTTAGTTCCGGTTAAACCACATTTGTACCGAAGTACCCATAGCAGAGTCTGGTTGGGATCAAGAAGCATTTCTGTTTTCTTTCCATTAAGTTCAAAACGAATTGTTTCTTCCATTTTTTTGAATTTGATGTCAATATTATAATCTGGCAGTGAACTAACTCCTTTAAAGAACAGCTTCCTCAAATCTCTGATATAAAGTTATCATATTTAAATGTAAACAGAGGTTTTGAAATCAAGTAGTAATGTATTTGTTCAAATACATCTACGAGGCAGCGGTGCTTGAAGAAAACAAGAAATAATTATGTACAATATTATCATTTTAATATTTGTGTCATTGCGAGCTGGTAAGGTACCCGGGATGACCGGCCAAACGAGGTCAGTCTGTTCGACTTTTACACTTATTAATGTAAAACCGAAGGATATTTTTTATTTCAAAGAATCAGAATTTATTTCATTACCTCATTTGCATGCTTTCGAGAATAAGCAATCAACCTGTCTGCTTTCTCTTCAATTTCTTTTGATTCTTTTTGAAGACTGGTTACAAATTTATTTTTGTCATATACTCCACGGACAGCTTGAAAATCATTGTCCCTGGTGTCAGCATCCCCATCAATGCCAAATCCAATTTTGCTGCCAGGGTCAAATTCTTTTTCAGCATCCTTCAGGATCATATTATTCAATTTAATGGCATTCGTTTTCCAGTCAGTAATGATCTGAATTAAACTATCGGCCGAGAAATTTTCAGGTTTATAGCCGGTTTGCTGATTAATGAGGTTGGAACACCATATCCAGGCATATTTATTGTAGTTGTTATAAATTGAAATCAAGATTTTCATTTAATTCGTCAACCGACCTTATTTTGCCGGTTTTGACCGAATCAACCAGCTCATCAATTTTACTTGCAGGTGAGAACAATCCGCAAATTTCCACCCATTTACCTGTTCCGTCTGTACCCTGAGCTGTCAGCATATTTCTTAAATCTTTCAGTGATGAATTGTAATCCATACCCTGGATACGTTTAACTACCTCCTGTCCAATATATAATTTCAGGGCCATTTCATAGTACTTTCGGGTGGTTTTCAAAAGAAGGCGATGGATATTTATTCCTTTATAATTGACATAATCCTGTTTTTTATCGGTTTTTTCAGCAAGTTCATTAAGAATGTTGATGCCATTAATTATTTTGCCGACAATATAAGGGCTGAATAAATCGAAATGGATCAGATCCAGTTTATCCGGATCCTTTCTTCTGTCTCTTGCTGGCCATTTATCAATGTCTCTGCGGGTACCAACAGTGAAAAGATTCATTGCCGGGGTAAGTTCACTTTTCCCCTTTTCTTCCGAGATGTACGAAAACGGGAAATCTGAAGAGTCGAAATTTGCATAATGTTTACCCATTACCACGGTAAAAGCACCAATATGGACTGGCAGTAACAGGTATGAAAAAGAACCTGTTTTGGAACCGCGCTCCAGAATACCCTGATGTAAAGGGCCAAGCTTGTACATATGGTTGCTTTGATTTGTGCCGCTTCCTGCATTAAAAAAGGAAACAAGACTGGCTATCAGCAGGGTCGATTTATGGTGAGTAACAGTATACGGTCCGGCAAACAGGCTGCATGCTTCGCCATGAAATGCTTCGCAATTGGCAAAAAACACTGAGTTCTCTGCTGAATATTGTTTGCCCATTTTTACTCCCTGCCCTACAAAGCATTTATCAAGTATTACTCCGCCATCAACTCTTGATCCCGACAAAACGATAAACTTTTTCGCAATAACCCCTTCGCCAATAAATGCAGGTGCTTCATTACAGCTTTGGATAGTCCCTTCTTCAAGCAAACTGGCTCCTGAAATAATAGCATAACTCCCGACAGAAACATTACGAATAATGAGTGAATCCTGAATCCGTGCTCCTGTTTGTATCAATCCCTTGTTTGATCGTTTTGATTCACAATACTTCCTGATTAAGCCAAGAATTTTGTCTGTGAAATCTTTGTCGTGGCGATAAAGCACAGTTAAATAGCCTATTTGGGAGGATAACCTGTCAAAAATTGGCAGTTCTCTTCCACCTCCTTCATTTAAAACTTCAATTTCAGTTCCGTTACCAAAAGTTGACTCTTCATTTACAACCAATGAACCGACATTTGAGATGGCAACATTCCCTTCGATGATATAGTTTGACAGATTTTTAACATCCGAAATATAAACATGATCGCCAATTTCACAATTACTTATAAAGCTGTTGTAAATTCCGCATGTTTCTTGAAATGTTCTTTTCCACCTCTATTGTTCCCGAATAAATACCCAGTTTTATTTTGCCTTCAAACCTGGTATTTATAATATTTTCGGGAGAAAATCCTTCCGTAACGGTAATACCGGTCCAATTATCAGCAAAACAGTTTTGCGAAAGAAGTCTGTTTATTTCTTCTTTTGTTAAATGCCTGTAAGTCATATTATGGAAGGGATTGTTTGATTATTAGATGTATTTATTGCTGATGTTTACCAATTACGATTATCATAGTTTGAACTTTCGATATCCTTAAAATACCTTACGGTTTCAACATGAAGTTCCGATGTTGCAGGTTCGTCGCAAACAATAATGCCTCTCTGGTGCATCTGAAGAATTGAAGCGGTCCACATATGGCTTATGCCTCCCTCAACCACTTCCTTTAAGAGCACGGGCTTTATTATATCCTGAAATAATAATTATTACTTCTTTTGCATCCATTACTGTTCCGACACCTACCGTGAGAGCCTGTTTTGGCACTTTGGTCAATGTCTCCGCCAAAAAACCTTGAATTGGCAAGAATAGTGTCGTATCTTAAGGTTTTAATTCTTGTTCTCGAAGTGAGCGAAGATCCGGGTTCATTGAAGGCAATATGACCATCCGGGCCAATTCCTCCGAGGAATAAATCAATACCTCCGGCGGCTTGAATCTTTTTTTCGTAATCGGCACATTCTTTTTCAAGGTTTTTAGCATTTCCATTTAAAATGTTAATGTTTTCCTTTGGGATATCGATATGGTTAAAAAGATTATCAAACATGAAATAATGATAGCTTTCAGTATGATTCTCCTCAAGACCGACATACTCATCCATATTGAAGGTAATCACATTTTTAAAAGAAATTTTGCCGGCCTTATGCCTTTTTATTAATTCCCTGTACACCGGCAAAGGGGAAGATCCGGTAGGTAAGCCCAGTACAAATGGCTTTTTCGCTGGTGGGTTTAGCTTTTTTGATTTTGTCGATAATATACGAGGCTGTCCAATTCCCAATCTCGCTCTGGTCTTTCTTAATGATGATTCTCATAGCTTAATTTTTTAAATGTTATTGATAATTTGTTTTTATTGATGTCATTTGTGTGGTTGAAGCATGGAGCAAAATACGGGCATCTGCAACAAAACAGCCTTTAGTTTCTTCAAGTACTAATTAAAGGATTGATATCCAGTTCTTTAATTTGTGGACAATCAAGGGCTAGCTGGCTTAATCTCATGAGACATTCTCTTATTGCTGCAATATCGCGCGGTGCTTTTCCCCTGATCCCATTAAGGATTTTATACGATTTTATCTGTTTTATCATAGAATCGGCAATTATCTCATCAATCGGTGCAACCCTGAAGCTCACATCTTTAAAAACTTCAACATACACTCCTCCAAGTCCGAACATTATTATTGGTCCAAATGATGGATCCCTTTTTATCCCCAGGATTACTTCTTCACCTGATAAGATCATTTTGCTTATCTGTATCCCTTTGATTCTCGCTTCTGGCATAATCTGCAGAACCTGCTCAATAATTGTAGGTGTAGGTGTTCCTGGCCTCTTCGACTGAATTAATATTTAATACAACCCCTTTTACATCAGATTTGTGTATTATATCATCTGAAATTATTTTCATAACAACAGGAAATCCAATATTCAGGGCAACTAAAGCTGCTTCATCCGGTGAAGTTGCCAGTTTGCCTGGAACTACTGGGAAACCATATATTTTAAGAATCTTCGCCGGCTTCATCCTCAGGCAGATAGAGGTGATTATTACGGATCGCTTCATCTAATATTGAGTGAACAGTTTTTGTGTCAACATCCGTATAAACATGCTGCGGATGGGGGTCCTTGTCTAGGTCGCGATAAAAGCGGTAAACCCTCGAGAAACTCCGGCACATCGATTCGGGGAGGATGTAATGCGGAATTTTATTTCTCAGTAAAATATCAACGCCGACAGCAACATCTGCTTCTCCCATAAAGGAGGCATAAACCGGTTTGGAATATTGCTTTGAAACTTTTACCACCTCTTTGGCAATGGTTTCGATATCTGTCATGGATTGAGGTGTCAGAATCACGAAAACTGCATCAACATCATCTTCTCTGAAGGCTCCGTTCAGGGCTATATTGTACCTGTCGGCACGGGCATCGCCAACTACATCAACAGGGTTTTTAATATTTGCATTTGCCGGTAAAGATTTTCTGAACTCCCTGGTGGTTTCTTCCGAGAACTTCGCAAGTTGCAGTCCATCGCGTATGGCTGCATCGGTAGTTAATACACCAGGACCACCAGCATTTGTAATAATGGCAACCTTATTCGATCGCGGGGCAGGCTGATATGCAAATGCTATTGCAATATTGAACATTTCTTCAATATTGTCACAGCGGATTATTCCGGCTTGTTTAAAGGCTGCATCATATATTTCATCGTTCCCGGCCAGGGATCCGGTATGTGAAGCGGCTGCTGAAGCTCCGGCTTCAGTGCGGCCCGCTTTAAGCAGTAGGACAGGTTTCCCGTTCAGACCTGTAACATCACGTGCAGCCTTCATTAATGCCCGGCCATCGGTGACTTCTTCCAGATATAATAATATGACCCTGGTTTTGTCATCCTCCATCAAATAATACATCAGGTCAATCTCGCTGATATCAACCTTATTGCCGAAACTTATAAATTTCGAAAAACCTATATGCTTTGCCAGTGCATAATCCAAAACTGCTGTACAGAGAGCGCCGCTTTGCGACAGGAAGCCTATATTACCCTGTTCAGGCATTTTACGGGCAAATGAAGCATTAAGGTTAATAAGCGGATCAGTGTTGATGATGCCAAGGCAGTTAGGGCCGATAATAGACATGTCGTACTTTTCTGCGATCTGTTTGAGTTGTTTTTCCCGCTCCAGACCCTTTTCCCCGACTTCTTTAAAACCGGCTGAAATAATAACCACACCCTTTATTCCTTTCTGTCCGCATTGTTCCAATGCCATGTGGCATACCGCACTCGGAAAAACAATGATAGCCAGATCAACCGGGTCAGTAATGTCTATTACGTATTTATATGCCTTAATCGAACATATCGATTTTTCGCCTGGACTTACAGGGAATACAACACCTGTAAACTCTGTTTTCAATATGTTGAATAAAATATCGTAGGGAACTGTGCCTTTTACATTATTGGTACCAACTACAGCAATTGACTTGGGATTAAATATCTTAACAATGTTCTGCTTGTGGATTTCTGTTCTTATAGACATCGGTTTCCTGTTAATATTGGAATTTGCTATTCGAAATACCGGCTTCAGAAGGAATGTGCATCTAAGAGAATATTGCTTTCGGAAAAAACAGGATCAAGTAAGTAAGTGCTTATGAAGTCAACAGCTTCCGAAACTGTCTGAATTTCCAGTGATTTTTCTTCATCCATCTCAATGTTGAATTCTTCCTGAAAGCTGGCAACCAGCAAAACACTTTGCATAGATGATGCCCCTAAATCGAATGAAAAGTTTGCATTATCCGATATTTCGGATTCATCAATCTCAAGCACTTTAGCCGTTACTTTTTTTACTCTGTTTTTAATTTCTTCTATGTCCATGTTAATAATATTTGTTGAATAGTTTCTGTTCTTAACCGGATAAACATTTATTTGACGGATAAAATAAACTATTGCTCCGGATTATTGAACAAGTAATTTAATAATATCAAAAATATTATAAATCTATACAGCCTGTATAGTATTTCTTAATGTATTTATTTATTAATGTCAACGGAAAATCAAATATAGTTCATTCCGGCAGGCAAGTCTGCATCCCGGGTACCCTGGAGCGGGAAATAAGAAATTTCAGCAGGAATTATTAAGAAAAGTGATTGACTTTGATATTAAGTTATCAGAACTTTGCTAAAGAAAATGACACGTTAAAATAAAATTGACTATTGGTTTCTATCGTAATAAATTAGCTTTTTAGAAACATTAAATCATTAACCAGATGAAAGCAGTCAATTATCTTGTCGCCGGATTTCTGTTTTTGGCTGTTGTGTCTGCCGTACCTTCTTACGGACAAAAGAACTCAAAAAGAAACATTATTACGGGTTATGTGGTTGATGTAAATCAATACCCTGTAATTAATGCCATAATAATGATTGATAATAATACAACCAGTGTTGTTACTGACGAAAGAGGATTTTACAAAGTAAGAGTCAAACCTTATGCAACATCGATTAGTATTATTTCTTTTACACATGGTATACTTGAAGAAGCTATCAATGGAAGGACAAGAATAAATTTTACTTTTCCGAATTCAATTCTGAGTCATAATATTATTCCGGACTATAAACCAGAGGAGGAAGAAATAAATATTGGTTATGGCACCGTGAAGAGAAAGAACCTTACAACATCGGTAAGCAAAATATACGGTAGGAACAGTCAATATTCATCATTCAACTCAATTTATGATATGTTGCAAGGATCGGTGCCCGGAGTTCTGGTAAACAGAGGACAGGTAAGATACGGGGTATCATCATTAAACCTCCTGGGCAATGAACCTTTGTATGTTGTTGATGGTACACCTGTCAGCTCGATAGCAGATATCCCGCCTCAGATGGTAGAATCAATCGAGGTTCTTAAAGGTCCCTCCAGTGCGATTTATGGATCAAGAGGTGCAAATGGTGCAATCCTTGTTGATCTGATCGATGCTCCTCCATACAGAGATAGTTTAACGTTAACTGCTCCCGGGAAGGTACCATTTGCTGAAACACGAGCCGCCACAAATATTAAGGGGAGCTCTGCTACGCTGAACGGAGTAGTAAATGCCAATGATCTTTCGACTTCTGTTACATTTGAATATGGTACAACTCCAGGTCATGGAACTACATCAATAGCAGCTGCTCAAAGTCCTGTTACAGGAAACATCCCTGCCTGTCGTCAGTGCAGACATTACAGGTCTTAAAGCCGGTATCACCTACTACTTCAGAGTTGTTGCAGCAAATTCCCTCGGTAAAACAACCGGTATTGATATCCCGTTTAAATACTCAGGGGAAGTCCCGTTTGCTGAAACCAATGCAGCAACAAACAGCTCACCCCGGACAGCTCAATTAAATGGTATTGTGAATACGCACGGTTTGTCAACTGTTGTGACTTTTGAATATGGTACAACTACAAGCTATGGAACTACAATAGCAGCCGCTCAAAGTCCTGTAACCGGACTAACCTCTGCCAGGGTAAGTGCAAATGTCACGGACCTTAAAGCCGGTACAAATTACCATTACAGAATCGTTGCAACAAACGACAAAGGAACGACCTGTGGCGAGGATGTAACTTTTAAATCAGAATATGTAATTGGAGAGTATTTAAATGGTGGTTATATTTTTTATGTTGACAAAACTGGAGAACATGGCCTGGTATGTGCTCCATCCGACCAAAGCCTGGATGCACTATGGAGCCACTCAGCTCCGGCAGGAGCCGCTGGCAGGGCTATTGGTACAGGTTATCAGAATACGGCAGATATTGTTATTGGTTGCCCTGAGGAAGGAATCGCAGCCAGATTATGTTATGATCTGGAAATGAATGGATATAGTGACTGGTTCTTACCGTCAATTGATGAGTTGTTACTCATGTACACTAATTTACATTCAAAAGGTTCAGGCGGTTTTAAGGATCGCTTTTATTGGAGTTCTACTCAGGATAATTACGGTGCATGGGTAGTGAGTTTTTATTATGGCAGTAAGAGTAATCACAACAGGAATGAAAATACAATAAGGACTCGTGCAGTCAGAGCTTTTTAAGAGAAAGCGATCACCTCACTCTTTCTTTCATAACTTACATAACTGGCATAACTTCTTCCCCATACTCTAAACCGGTTTTCCGTATTTTCAGTAACTCTGATTACCTTTGGGAATTAAATATTGGTTCAAAAATATTCTTCACAATGTCAAAACTATTTTCTCCCTTTACAATAAAGAACATCACCCTGAAGAACAGGATCGTTACTTCGCCAATGTGCCAGTATTCTGCGACTGACGGCTTTGCCGGTGACTGGCACCTGGTCCACCTCGGAACCAGGGCAACAGGAGGCATGGGAATGGTCATTGCCGAGGCTACCGCAGTGACGCCTGAGGGAAGGATCACTCCCGGCGATCTGGGCCTGTGGAGCGATGCTCATATCGATGGATTAAGAAGGATTGTAAATTTTATCCATTCACAAGGTGCCGTCGCGGGGATCCAAATTGGCCATGCGGAAGAAAAGCCTCATGTGCAGTGCCATGGGAAGGCGGGAAACAGCTCAGTGAAGAGAACGGAGGATGGCAAACCGTGGCACCCGGCAACATTCCCTTCATCCCCGGGGAGAGAGCACCTTTACCGCTAAACATAGAAGGCATCCAAAAGATTATCTCCGGCTTTTCGACAGCAGCAGGCCGAGCCCGGGCTGCCGGCTTCAGTGCAATAGAGATTCATAGTGCGCATGGATACCTTTTGCATGAATTCCTGTCGTCCGCTCAGTAATAACAGGACTGATGAGTACGGTGGTTCCTTTGAGAACCGGATCCGCTTATTAACCCAGGTCACCGATGCTGTCAGAAAGGAGTGGCCGGCAGGAAATCCGTTTTTTGTCCGCATCTCGGCAACTGACTGGACAGAAGGAGGGTGGACACTTGAAGAGAGTGTGAAACTGGCTTACATACTTAAAGATATGGGTGTCGACCTGGTAGACTGCTCTTCAGGCGGTAATGTTCATGATGCAAAAATACCTGTTGCCCCTGGGTTCCAGGTCCCGCTTTCTGATACGATCAGGAAGACAGGAATTATGACCGGCGCTGTGGGATTTATAACCACAGCAGGTCAGGCTGAATCGATTCTTCAGGAAGAGAAGGCTGATCTTGTTCTTATGGCAAGGGAACTGCTGAGGAATCCATATTTCGCATTGAACGCTGCAAGGGAGCTCGGTGAAGATGTTGCCTGGCCGTTGCAGTATCTGAGGGCTAAGAAGGCGTGACGGTCATGAGGCCGGTTAATGATTTGTTAATGCCGGGGCCTGATAGAATTAAATCATGGTTTGAATTGTCTAATATAAAGAAAGTTTAAAATGTGACACCAATTATGGGTCTCATGACAAATGAAATTTATTAATTCAAACAAGTGATGATATGAAAAACACAGGAAGAATTACAGGTATGTTACTGATGCTTTTAATAGCAGGCAGTTTATCTCTATGTGCACAGCGCGGTATGAGAGGGATGGGACGGGATTCATCAGAAATGAAAATGATGAGGATGAATCAATGGCAGATGCCGCTGATGATGCAAAATCCTGATTCTTTAAGAATGGGTTGGATGCGTCATGGCATGAACTTCCGGACGGATGAATAATATGGGCTGGTTTATGAATCCCGGGTGGCAGATGGGACATATGGGGATGGGTCGCGGAATGAGAATGATGGGACCCGGAATGGGACGTGGCCCGATGGGACCCGGAATGGGACGTGGTTCAATGGGACCCGGAATGGGACGTCCTGGAATGGGCATGCGGCAGGGAGCTCCCGGAAGGACCATGGAAAATATTCCGAACCTAACAGAAAAACAGAAGAAAGATATTGCCGGGCTGAGACAAAAACAGCAGGATGAGATGCAAAAATTCAGGGAAGAGATGCAGGGAAAGATGAAAGAAATGAGAGAATCTTACACGGAATAAAGTAATGAACCTGCTAAATGATGAACAGAAGAAGTGGTTTGAAGAGAATACTCCAAAACCCTTAAACAACTAATCTTTTTTAAGGCACATCGTCATCCCTGATACACGGGATTACTCAGCCTGCAGAATTGGCATAACTTCTACCCCATACCCCGCACCACGCATCCCCGTACCTTTACTATTCCCCAACATCGTACGGGGGCCAATGCATAAACCACACCAGCCCTGACACCAATGGCAAAAATCCAACCCCAGGGTTATTAGCTGCTACAGTGTGATTAAGATTTGACAATGAACTTAATCTGGGAAAAACTGTTACTAGTACACTGAATAAAATGGAAGTGGCGTAACCCTGAAAGCGGATCTGTCAAAGCAGTTATAAACAAAGGTTAATTTAGTAACTCAGAATAAAAATTTAATAAAATGAAAGCAGTTGTTTATGAAAAATACGGAACACCAGATGTTCTTGAACTAAAGGATATTGCAAAACCAACTCCCAAAGACAATGAAGTATTGGTAAAAATATATTCTACAACTGTAACAGCAGGAGATTGGCGTTTGCGAAAAGCCGACCCATTTCTTGCAAGACTTTTTAATGGTTTATTCAAACCCACAAAGGTGAAAATATTGGGATTTGAATTAGCAGGAATAATTGAAGAAGTTGGTAAAAAAGTTAAATCATTCAAAAAAGGTGATAGTGTTTTTGCCTCCTGTGGATTCAAATTCGGAGCATATGCTGAATATAAATGCCTTCCGGAAAATGATTTAATTGCCATAAAACCTTCTAATATGACATTCGAAGAAGCTGCAACAGTTCCCATTGGTGGCCTTACGGCATTAAGATTTTTAAAAAAAGCCGGTGTAACGAATGGACAAAATGTACTTATATATGGGGCATCAGGAAGTGTAGGTACATTTGCTGTTCAGCTTGGTAAGTATTTTGGAGCAAATGTGACAGCTGTATGCAGTACGACAAATGTAAACCTTGTAAAATCACTTGGAGCAGATAACGTTATTGATTATACCAGGGAAGATTTTACAAAAACAGAGACACGGTTTGATATTATTTTTGATGCAGTTGGAAAAACTTCTAAATCAGCCTGTAAAAATTTATTAAAGCCAAAAGGAAAGTATGTATCTGTAACTGGTTCTCCAAGCAAAAACCCAAATGATTTACTGTTTTTGAAGGAGATTATTGAATCCGGAAAACTAAAGACAGTGATAGACAGAAGGTACACACTTGAACAAATCAGAGAGGCACATGCATATGTAGAAAAATTCCATAAAAAAGGAAATGTAGTAATAAATATATTGGAAAATCAGTGACATCCAATAAGTCAGAACACCGCACACCGCACGTCTTATAATCTCGCAAAGAGGGACTTCTTCTCCGCCATCAGGCGGATCCTCAGCCTGCAAGAGCCTACTTCGCCGGTGTTGGATATGCTGGTGGTGTTATTTTTATTTCACCCTGTAATTCCAGTAATTTCATTGTTTCTTTGACAGCTTTCTCCAACTGAGGATCAATTCCTTTTGAAAGAGAAACTGCATCCTGACGTACTTCAATATCCGGAGGAACTCCTTCGTTTTCAGCTATCCATTTTTTATTGATCGGATCAAAAACTGCATTATCAGGAGCAGTAAGCCCACCTCCATCGACCAATGCATAATGGACTGATGATTTTACCAGGCCACCCCATGTTCGTGTTCCGATAAGTGGTCCTAGTCTTTTGCTGACGAAATACCCATGGAAAAAAATCACCTCCCGAACCGGACATTTCATTTATCAAAAGCACTTTGGGTCCGAGAATTCCGGCGGGCAAACTGAATGGTATGCCTTGTGGAGCTTCGTTTGTAATGGATGCCCTTAATGTACGATTCATCAGATCAACCATATAATCATCCAGAAGACCGCCTCCGTTAAAGCGCTCATCAATTACGGCACCTTTCTTATCCTGTTGTGCAAAAAAATACCGGTTGAAAGATATAAAACCACCGCTGCTTGTATTTGGTACCCATACATATGCCAGTTTCCCATCCGATAATTTATCTACCAGACGCCTGTTATCTTCCACCCATGCCCTTTGCCGTAAATTAGCTTCACTGGCAATTGGTTTTACTACTTCCTGCCATGCTCCTGCAAAATCAGGAGTCTTATTTATGTGAAGTGTAGTCTGGACATCCATCGTACCGTCGAGGAATTTAAATGGATCATCTGCAGCAGTTAATTCTCTTCCATTAATACCTACAAGATAATAACCTTCCTCGATTTTTATCCCCGGTCTGTCAAGCGGACTTGACAATTCAGGGTTCCAGCTTTCGGTAGTGTAAATACGTTTGATTTTCCAGCGATTGTTTTCAGCTATCAGATCTGCACCCAACAAACCGACAGATGATCTGTCGACTTCAGGGTAATCACCTCCAAAAACAAAACTGTGTCCTACTGAAAGTTCACCATTCATCTGATCAAGAATATAAGTAAGATCGGTGCGGTGCTTTATATAAGGGATCAGCGGAGAATACTTTTCATATACTTCATTCCAGTTTCTGCCGTGCATACCGGGATCATAGAAATAATCCCTTTCATATCGCCATGCTTCTTCAAAGATCTGTTTCCACTCTGCGGACCGGTCAAGCTGTTTTTTAAGAGCGATTTTAACGGATTTACCGTCACTCCCTGTAGCTGAAGATGTATTCATTATCTTCCAGTCGCTCCCGATCATTGCAAGCATTTTGTTTCCATCGCTCGAAACGGAAACCTGACTCGCACCGCTTACGAATTCCTTGGCTTCGCGTTTTTCCAAAGTATATTTCTGGATTACGAGACCGCTGACACCTTCTTTCTGCTCACCGATGAATACTGTGCCCGCAGGGCCATCTATTATCAGACGGTAGTTGCCCCTGGTCAATGGCATGGCAATGGTCCTCCGTTCAATGTTCTCAAAATCAATAAGGACAGATACAGGTTCTTTGGCTGCTGTTTTGGTGGTATCCTTATCAGCCTTTTTTTCAGGCAATTTCCCCTTTGAGGGTTTTTTGGCATCAGCTTCCGGTTTTTTCTACTTCGGTTATGGTTTCTTCATCACTGCGGGGTTTGAATGGTGAAGTATCCTCTTTTTTCAGGTTCACAATGTAAGCTGCATAGTCAGGATCGGATGTTATTGAGCTGGTATTGGCCCATCCCGAACCAAGCGCAAGATTTGTACTTGCCAGGAAATAGAGATGGTGCCCATCCCTGTCCCATGCAGGAGAAAAAGAATCTGCAAATGTGTTGGTCAAAGCATATATGCTGTCATTTTTTGCAGGACCATACCTTAATTTGTCTGAAATGGTTTAAGCCGGTTTTTGTATATGCAAGCCATTTGGAATCATGCGACCACGTGAGTCCCATATTGCCCCTCTCGTTATTGTCTCCCGCTATATCCGCAGTTTTTATCGTTCCTTTTGCCACATCCACAATCCTGATCCTGACTTTATTATCCACAAATGCGATAAGCTTTCCATCGGGAGACCACACCGGCTCCCAGGCCATCTTCGATTCTCCGATTGAAATGCTCCTTGGCTTTGACAGACCATCCTGTGAGGCAATAAGCAAGGCATATCCTTTTCCGTCTGCATCCGAAAACCAGGCCACCTCATTCCCTCCGGGAGACCAGACGGGAGCATGATCAGCAGCACCTGAAGTATTGGTAATGTTTCTTGCATCTCCGTTTTCAGCAGGAATTGTAAATATATCACCGCGTGCTTCCATTATGACTCTCTTTCCTGTTGGTGAAAGTGAAACGGAACCAATACTTTTGGTAACATCTTCCCACTTTGTTTCAGCCCATGGAAAATCAGCAATAATAGTTATGGCTAATTGTCGTGGATCATTTGAGGAAAGATCAAGCAGATGAAGATAACCATCACGCTCAAAAGCAAGTTTGTTCCCGGAACCACTCAGCCATTTTATGTCTGATCCTGTGAAGGTTAGTAACCTGTTTCAGCTCACCTGATCCGGGGGTGTACGACCAGATGTTTGAGGTCCGGTCGCGATCCGACAAAAAGTAGATTGTATTACCCAGCCATAATGGCTGAATATCGATGGTTGATTCGTAAGGTAAAAGTTTTTCAGTCTGGTCGGTCAGATTCAGAATCACCAGTGGTGTATTCTGACCTCCCCGATAATGGCGCCACTCAACATCCCAACGCTGTATCCTGTCAATTACAATCTGTTTACCATCCGGAGAAAAGGAGCCATCAGCAGCCCACTGGTCAGTTAGCACCGTTGAAGGACCTCCTTCCACAGATACTGTCCACAAACGGGCAAATCCACCTGGTGCATTATCTCGTGAGGTTGAATAAAGTACAAGTCTGCCATCCGGAGACCATCCGCAAACCGAAGCAGAACCCGGATGCCAGGTAAGTCTTTTTGGCGAACCTCCTTCAACAGGAACTATATAAACAGCCTGGCTACCTGATCGATTCGAGTTAAAAGCAATCCATTTCCCGTCAGGAGAAAATTGAGGATTGCTTTCAACGGCAGGAGTGCTGGTAAGCCGAAGGACTTTTTGATTATCGAGATCAGAGACCCAGATATCACCCCCATAAGAAAAGGCGATGTGTGTTGAACTTAAATCAGGCTGGCGTAGTAACCTGGTACCCTGCGAAAAAGCTGAAGTAACAGATAATAAAAAGCAACACTGCAGGGAGCGAGAATCCAGGTGTGACTGTTGATTCGTGTATTCATATGTTTATATCTTTAATTAAAACAAATATATTGATAAAGTTCTTTGGTTATGCCAGTCGCCCATCGCCATATAATTTCTTCCCCGTACCCCAAACCTCATGCCGGGCCGAGTGTTAAAAATTTGCCTGATGGCAACCCCGATTCATATCGGCAGAAGGATTTTCAAAAATGGCTGGCAATTAACGTAAAATTGATACCTCAGACTTTTGAG
>CAVVBY010000006.1:0-108685 GCA_963746685.1 uncultured Bacteroidales bacterium | reverse complement strand
GTACTTTATGCATATGTTGACAATTACGAAGTTGCTTACCCGGCGAAACAGGGGGAAACGGATTCCTATGGCCGTCAGAGAAAAGACATAATTAAAGGAGCGACTGTCTATCCGCTCAGATAACTCAGGTGAATCGTGGAAACAGGTAAGTGGACTTACTCCTGATCAAAAGACATTTATGGAAAGGCATTCTGCAACATATGGCTGGGTATTCGGACAAATAAGAGTCGATCCGAACGATGAAAATACAGTCTACACTATGGGACTTATGCTTAACCAGTCGACCGATGGAGGCAAAACATTTAAAACTCTTCGTGGACCCCATGTCGATCATCATGGTTTATGGATCGATCCGGCAAATTCAAATTACCTTCTTAATGTGCAGGATGGCGGACTGACAATTTCATATGACAAAGGACAAACATGGAAATTTCCGATTAAGAACTCCCGCTGCATCAGTTCTATAATCTGGGATTATGATCTCAGCACCCCATTCAGGGTATTCGGATCCATACAGGATCATGGCAAGCTACTATGGAGCGGTGGATCTCTCAGAGGGACGCGACAAGGTACCTGCAAAGCCATTCAAGAATACACTTGGAGCTGAAGGAAGTACGCATGCTGTAAACCCGGAAGACAACAACACCATGTATTCAAGCACATTTTACGGTGCGCTTGCAAGGGCCGAAATGAATAACTATCCCGCAAAGCTATCAAGAATCTTCTGCCTAATATGTCTGCCCGGGAGACCCAGTTAAGAGGGGAATGGGTGGCTCCTTCAATAATTTCAACTCATAATCCTGACATCATATACCATGGAATGCAATATGTAATGAGTCGAGTGACAGAGGAAACACCTGGGAATTTATAAGTCCTGACCTTACATTCAACGATCCTGCAAAGAGGGGCGATATAAACTACCAGACAATTTCAGTTCTTGATGAGTCACCTCTTCGGTTTGGCCTTCTTTATGCAGGTACAGATGATGGCAGGATATGGAGAACAAAAGACGGTGGAAAAAACTGGACTGAAATCAGGAATGGGGCAGTTCCTCAGAAATTTGTCTCACGGATCACAGCTTCAAAATATGATATTGGCACTGTTTACATGACCCAGACCGGACAGAAGAGATGATGATTTTCAGGTATATATCTGGAAATCAACTGATTTTGGAGACACATGGCAGGATATTTCCGGGAACATTCCTGTGGGCCCTGTCAATACGATCAGGGAAGATCCTGTAAACAGAGATATTCTTTATGCCGGAACCGACGGTGCGTGTATTTGTTTCGAAGGATAGTGGCAAAAAGTGGGATTTGGTGGGAAACCTACCGTTTTCATATGTCCATGATCTTATCATACATCCGAGGGATAATATGATAGTCATTGCAACTCATGGCCGGGGGTTATGGGTAATGGATGCAAATCCGATAAATGAGAAAGACAAGACAAGAACAAGAAGACAGTTTAATATTGAATAATCCCTAATTATTCAGATATAAATATTTTTCTCCTTTTTCAGTGACATTTCCGATTACAGATGCATTCTTAAGTCCTGCATTATGAAGGTCGGAAATTACATTATCTGAAATCTCCGGTGATTAACACACATTAATAATCCTCCTGAAGTCTGCGCATCCATGGCGATCATTTTTAAGCTGTAATTAAGATCCGTCTCCGAAATGAGAATCATTCTCAACAAAGTCAAGGTTTCTGAATGAAGCGCCCGGTATGCATCCTTCATCAACAAGCCTGAAGGTGTCCCCGATCAACGGAACCTTATTCAGATTCAATTCCATGGAGACATTGCTTGCTCTTGCCATCTTAAGTGCATGACCCGCAAGTCCGTACCCTGTAATATCGGTGGCTCCTTTTATATTATATTTCTTCATCACCTCCGCCCCTGAAAAGTTAAGCGTTTTCATAAGTTTTTTTGCCAGATTCACATCGTCCTCAGATGCCATTTTCATCCTCTGACCGGCAAGGATCACACCTGTGCCGACAGGTTTGGTAAGTATCAGCAGATCTCCCGGCCTTGCTCCGGAATTTGTTATGATCTTTTCCGGATGAATATACCCGATAACAGCCAGTCCGTACTTGGGAGGGAAATCGTCAATTGTATGTCCTCCGATGATCCTGACTCCGGCTTCCGCAGCAATATCAGCTCCGCCTTTAAGTATTTCTGCATAAGCATCGAGTGGAAGCTTTGATGAAGGGAACATCATTATATTAAGGGCGATGACCGGGGTGCCGCCCATTGCATAAACATCACTTATCGAATTTGCTGCAGCAATCTGTCCGAATTCGTATGGATCGCTGCATACAGGAGGAAAAAAGTCGGTCGTAAACACCAGGGCAAGATCATTATTAACCCTGTAGACTCCGGCATCATCATGAGTGTCAATATCAACAAGGATATTCGGATCTTCAGGCAATGGAAGGTACTTAAGAAACTCCTCCAGCTGTCTGGGCGAAATCTTTGCGGAACACCCTCCGCTTTCAACCATCTGAAGAAGATCAACTTTCATGGTCTTACAATATTGCCTGCCGATGACATGACCTGGGCTATCTCGAACATATTGCTTAAAGTCCCGATTTTTATTTTTTCCTCGAGTGAATAGTATTTAGCGCATGTTGCACAAAACAGCAAGGTGACTCCCATTTTTTCGATCTCCTTAAGATGATCTATTACGGAGAATCTTCTGCACCCAGAGTTACCCCCTTGTTGTAAAAAACCATTTTTCCCGGAAGAATATCCAGATCTTTTATTGCTTTAATGAAATTTATCATCAGCAAATGACCAAGCTCTTCATCCCCATCCCCCATTTTATCTGAAGTAAATGCAATAATAAAATCACCCTTTGAAAAATGAGGGATTTCCGTGGTACAGTATTCTTTGACATCAGCATTTATCAAGTTCAGTAGTTTGCTTTGTAATGGTCAAAGTCCAGATACCATTTGACTCCTCATATGAAAATTCTGTTTTATTATCTTTCAGAAATCGGGAAATATTGTTAAAAGAGGTCTGATTATCAGTGATAACTTTAAAGGAATCTCCGGTCTGGGAATCTTTCAGAGCACGTTTTGTGGCAATCAGAGGTGCAGGGCACTGCTGGCCGGAAGTATCAATAATTTGCATTTGTATGAAAATAAATAAACTGCAAAAGTAGCAAAAAGTCACCTGATGCTGGCGCCAATTTGTAATTGGTGCCAAGATCAGCGAATTTCAGGCACGGATTGCAAATCCGCGCCAGCAGTGATATGCCGTAAATGAAAATTAAATCCGTATTTTTGAGCTTCAATATTAAAACCATGAAAAGAATAACATTGTTTCTCTTTCTTTCAGTTGTCCTAACCGGCTCTGTTCAGGCCCAGGATCAGATCGATAAAAAATCTGTAGTTGGCTCATGGCTGGGAAAGCTGGATGTCAGTTCGGTAACTCTCAGGATCATTTTTAACCTGTCACTTAATTGAGAAAGACTCTATTGTTGCCACTCTCGACAGTCCCGATCAGGGAGCTAAGAATATAAAGATCGGACCTGTCACTCTTGAGGGAAAAGATGATTTCAATCAAGGCACCTCTACTTCTTGCTGAATTTAAAGGCACAATTAAAAATGATACATTAATTGAAGGCACATTTAAACAGGCAGGACGAACCATGCCGCTTAACCTGATAAAACTAAAGAAAGCTTTTGCCCTTAACAGGCCTCAGGAGCCAAAGCCTCCATTCCCATATATATCAGAAGATGTAAAATTCGATAATGAAAAAGCCGGGATAAAGCTGGCCGGCACACTCACCATTCCTGAAGGAGATGGCCCCTTCCCTGCTGTCATTCTTATAACCGGGTCAGGTTCACAGAACAGGAACGAAGAATTGATGGGACATAAACCATTCTGGGTCATTGCCGATCATCTGTCGCGGAACGGTATAGCTGTGCTTCGTTATGACGACAGGGGTGTAGGCCAGTCGCAGAACAGCTCCGCTCGTTCGACATCAGCTGATTTTGCTACTGATGTTGAAGCAGCTTTCATTATCTGAGAACAAAGAAAATTGATCCAAAAGAAATCGGACTTGCAGGTCACAGTGAAGGAGGATTGATTGCTCCCATGGTTGCTGCTGCAAACCGGAATTGCCTTTATAATATCTCTTGCAGGAACAGGGGTTTCAGGCGAACAGATTTTGTACAGGCAAAATTATGACTTAAACATGGCTTCAGGTACGAGTGAAGAAAAGAAGTTAAAGAAGCCATTTCAATGAATAAAAAACTTTTCTCAGTCCTGAAAAAAGAACCGGATAATAAAAAAGCCACTGAACAAATGACCGCCATAGTGAAAAAAGCATTAATAAAGAAAAAAACTTCTCCTGAAGAAATGAAAAGCGCTTGAAAGATTCCTGTATCAGCAGTTTGAATCCTGTCATAGCCCATGGTACAGATATTTCCTTGTTACTGATCCTGCCGATTACTGGAAAAAAGTCAAATGTCCTGTGCTTGCACTGAATGGTGAAAAGGATCTGCAGGTTGCTGCTGATGTAAACCTTCCGGCGATCGAGAAAGCATTGAAATCAGGCGGAAACAAAGCTGTTACGACGATGAAACTTCCGGAATTAAATCATCTGTTTCAGCACTGCAAAACCGGTTTGCCTGCTGAATACGGAGAGATTGAAGAGACATTTTCCCCCGAAGTGCTTAAGATCATGTCTGACTGGATAAACGGTCTTTAAAAGTTCCTGCAAGTTTCTTCAGTATGATATGACCCCTTGCCAGAATTCCGGCGGATCCTTCTCCCTGAAGCATGTTAATTGTTGATGACAGCTCATTTGCCAGCTCCGGATAGATGAGGGCAAGCTTGTAGATTATCTCCATCGAATAAGCTTTAATTGCTATTGCCGAAAAGCCCGACTTCAGCATCTTAAAGCAATGGTCAGCAAGAATTCCATGTTGTTTTTGACTTACTGAATTCAGATCACTCATTGAGATCATTCTCAGGAATGACCTTTGGACACTTTCATTATCAAGAGATTCAAGCGATCCGATCATTCGCTGAATATCAGAACCCATAAGTTCCGGATATTTATCAAATACTTTTGAAAGTGTCCATGATGCCCGGAAAGCCAGCTTTTTATCTTTCGAAAATGAGAATTCAAGCAGCTTCCTGAGAATTTCCCCGTTTTCAATTGCTGATTCTGCAAGCCATTCTGCTTCCTTTGTCCCCATCATATTTTCCACCATCGATCTGAAATCTTCTTCATTATAAGCCTTCTGAACCGGTTCTGATACATTATCACTATGAACTTCGGCAGATACATGGTCCTCTAAGATAATTATCAGCAACAATAATATCAGCTTCAGAAAAATCAACATTTTTAAGATCAGCCGGATCGATCCATTTATAAGCTATATGTTCTGAAAGAAAAGGTATTTCATCGAGTGTATCGCAAACAAACGGAATAAGCCTTATCTGTTTAATTCCATAATCATATTCAGTATCGGTCATCCGCCTGCAGATCACAATATCCATTGACAGCTCCTCCCGGATTTCCCTTATAATGCACTCCTCCTCTGTCTCCTTTTCCTTAAGCTTTCCGCCAGGAAATTCCCATTTGAAAGGATGGTCGCTCTTTTCACCCCTCTGAACTACAAGAACCTCATTCTCCTCATTCCTGATAATGGCACAGGTTACATTTATCATGACTCTCAGGCTATAAGATCTTCATACAAAGGTATTTCCAGCATATGCTCATATTGATTCTTTTCAGCACTGAACCTGAATGCATAGTTGACCATCCCGTTTGTAACTATTGTGTATGGCACTTTGTATCCCAGGTTATACTCGCCTATCTGATCATATACTTTATCCTCATAAAAATCAGATATATTGATATCGGGCGATTTGCACTCAACTATCATCACAGGCTGTCCCTTCCTGTCATGAACCAGGATATCCACCCGCTTCTTCATTGTATTGAAGCTGAACATCATCTCTATTCCTATAAGCCCGGGAGGATATTTGCCTTCATGAATGAGGTACTGCACAAAATTCTGTCTTACCCATTCTTCCGGAGTAAGCTTCACATATTTCTTTCTTAAAGGATCCAGGATCATCTCTGATCCTTCCTTTCCCGTTATCCTGAAGGAATATGACGGAAGATTCAGCTGTTTCAACTTACTTTTGTATTTTTAAGATCCGGATATGTTGATTTAATTTTGGTTTTTCATTTTCTCCTTTGTGTTACTTTGTGCTGACCTTTGTGTTACTTTGTGGTTAATTTCTTTTTTTACCACAAAGGATCACAAAGGATATCACAAAGGCGCAGAAGAGAGAAATGAACATAACAAATATATTGAGATAAATATAAACTGCTAATTACTGAATGAAAACCAAAGAAGAAATTGTTAATAACTGGCTTCCGCGATATACCGGAAAATCGATCGAAACCTTCGGTAAATATTTCCTTCTTACAAATTACTTGTATTATGTTGAGCTTTTTGCAAAATGGAATAATGTTGAAGTTGAAGGCAGAGACAAAAACATGCCAAGCGCCACTGCTGACGGAATTACAATTATAAGCTTTGGAATGGGAAGTCCGAATGCAGCAACAGTCATGGACCTCCTGAGCGCCGTAAGTCCTTTGGCTGTATTATTTCTCGGGAAATGCGGCGGATTGAAAAAGAAGAACAGGCTTGGGGACCTTATACTTCCGATCGCGGCAATCAGGAGCGACGGTACTTCAAATGATTATCTTCCGCTTGAGGTTCCTGCCCTTCCGGCATTTAAGCTGCAAAGTGCAATTTCAGCGTCCATTACACGCCTGAATAAAGAGTACTGGACCGGGACAGTATACACAACTAACCGCAGGGTATGGGAATATGACGACAGGTTCAAGAAGTATCTGGTAAAAACCCGTGCCATGGCAATTGATATGGAGACCGCAACTATTTTCACCGTAGGCTTTGCAAATGAGATACCGACAGGAGCCCTTCTGCTGGTTTCTGATCAGCCCATGATCTCAACCGGCATAAAAACTGAAGCCAGCGACCGTCTGGTTACCAGAAAGTATGTTGAGATGCATCTTAAAATAGGCATAGATGCATTAAGGGAAATAAAAGATAATGGGATTTCGGTTAAACACCTTAGATTCTGAAAATGCCGGCCACTTTCGAGGAAATAATTTCCGATCTTAAAAAAAGAATATTCAAACCTGTCTATTTCCTGGCCGGAGATGAGCCCTATTATATTGATCTCATCACTGATTTCATAGCTGAAAAGGTTCTGTCGGAAGAGGAAAAAGCTTTCAACCAGGTTATAATATACGGAGAAGAGACCTCCGTTAATTCAATAATTGAAACATCGCGCCGCTTTCCGATGATGGCAAGCCACCAGGTTGTTATTGTAAAGGAAGCACAGGCATTGAAGAAGATTGAGGATCTGGCAATCTATCTTGACAAACCCCTTTTGTCAACAATTCTTGTTTTAAATTATAAATACAAGGTAATAGATAAAAGGACAAAGCTCTACAAAGCACTTGACACACAGGGTGTCTATTTTGAATCGATGAGACTGCGCGACTACCAGGTTCCGCCATGGATCGAAAGATACCTGATGACAAAAGGGATAAAGATCAATCCTGATGCTTCTGCAATGCTTACAGAGTTTCTTGGTGCTGATCTGCATAAGATAGTGAATGAACTAGATAAGCTTCTGATAACACTTCCTGCCGGTAAGCCGGTGATAACTACCTCGCTTATTGAAAAGAATATCGGCATCAGCAAAGACTATAATAATTTTGAACTTCAAAAAGCCATCGGCGAAAAGAATATCCTCAAAGCCAACATGATAGTCCGCTACTTTACCGAAAATCCGAATGACAATCCGATAACCCTGACAATCGCCTCCCTTTTCAGCCTTTTCACAAAGATCCTGACATATCATTATCTTACTGACAGATCAAAAAACAATGTTGCCTCAGTTCTTAAGATCCATCCGTATTTCGTAAAGGATTATGAGATATCGGCGATGAAATATAATGCCACAAAAACGATTCAGATCATAAGCCTTCTCAGGACTTACGATATGAAAACAAAAGGTTTTGGTGATGTAAGTACAGACCAGGGTGATCTGCTGAAGGAGCTGGTGTACAAAATATTACATCTGTGAAAGTCCCCCTTTGAAGGGGGCTAGGGGGATGTTTGTTTAGTTCATATCCGGTGATTCCGGAAAATCAGCCCAAACCCGGTATTTATTCTTGAATGAGCGCAAAAGTCTTTTCCAGCTGTCGACTCCCCTGCTGTTCATTATTGCATCGGCATTGATCTTTGCAATTACCCATGAGTTTTCCTTGAGCTCCCGTTCGAGCTGACCAGCTGACCAGCCTGAATAGCCCAGGAAGAATCTTATCTGTCCGGGTTTCACTGATCCGGTTCTTATCAGATTACGGATAGCATCAATATCACCGCCCCAGTAAATATTTTCTTCCACCCGGACACTTTGAGGAATAAGGTGACCCAGGTTATGAATATAGTGAAGAGTATCAGGAGCAACCGGTCCACCCATGTTGAGATTCTCATCCCAACCTTCAAATCCCGTCACTGCATCACAAATCCTTATATCAAGCTTTTTATTAAGGATAAAACCTACCGATCCTTTTGGATTATGGTCGGTCAGATATACCACGCTGCGGTTAAAAAAAGTATCCGGAAGGAAAGGTTCCGAAATAAGTATTTTACCCTTTTCCGGGATCTTGTCTTCAGGAAGTATGGCGAACAGATCAATTTCCGGTTTCATAGTGTAAAAATAACAAAGACAATTTAAACATTCATATAAATAACATATAAAAATCATGCCAAATGCGATGTAAAAAAATATAGCAAATGAATGATTTCAATTAAATAATGTAATATTTTTGACCAGTTTAGTTAAATAATATTATGCAAAAAAGTACTTTACGGATCATTGGGAATAAAGCAGTCCTGAATATACGCGAGCGGATGTGTGAAACAGCTGAGGAATTGCTATCAAGCGAAAAATTCAGGGCAGTTCTTGATCATTGCATTAATCAGCTGAAATCAAAAGATTCACCACTTCTTGAAATTTTTGAAAACGGGATTGCTGATGAAGCTTCAACCGATAACCTTGTGAAAACATTGTCTCTGCTTGTCAAGTATGAAAGCAATGTCGTCCCCCATATATTTGATAAATCAGCTGGATTTCTCAGAGATATCCAGCTGCTGAATAATTTTGTTGAACATCTTTACGACTACTGGCGTCATTTTGACAGGTTTATTATAAACGATTCCGAGGGCGACCGTCTTGACAAGCGTCCATATCGTACATTCAACGAGACTATCGAGCACCTCACCCATCTTATCCGGACAGTTTACAGGCATATCCAGGAGAATATTACAGGAAGCCATCCAACAGTCTACAGGCAGGTTCCGGCCGGGGCAGAGATGGCTGTCATTTCACTGCCAAAGGATATCTCCTGGACTGATGAGAAATACAAAAAACTTAATGCAGTACCTGTTGTACGTCAGATACTTATCTATCCGCCGCTGGTTATCCAGCAGCCTATGAACAAACGAACCGGGGATTTTAAAAGGATAAAGCAGAATCCTGTCGATCTGGCAGAGCTTAACTCTGAAGACTGGCTCTGCTTTCCTGCAAAAGTGGGTAAGTATATTATTATGGTTTATTTTCACCTGACTTTTTTTGAGCTGGGATTGTCATTATGTAATCTTTTCCAGCTGGCAGAAGATTCAGATCTTGAAAAGAAACCTGATGCGGTCTTTATCTATGGTGTGGCAGGCAACAAGCTTGATAACCTTGCCAAATATCCCACAGTTTTTTATAATGACGAGAAAAATTCAATTTTCGTAGGTGCAATACCTGACAGGCCTGAATTCGGATATTTCGGATACCTGAAAAAAATGATGCTCACCCTGCATAACTCCCTTGTAATGAAAGCCGGCAATATGCCTTTTCATGGTGCAATGGTAAGGATCCTCCTGCACGGGAACAAAGAGGCCACAATACTTATGATGGGCGATACTGGCGCCGGCAAGTCAGAGACTCTCGAAGCTTTCCGTGTTCTTGGTGATAAACATATACGTGAACTGAAAATAATTGCAGACGATATGGGTTCGATAGAACTTGACATTGATGGCAATCCTGTAGGTTATGGAACTGAAATAGGTGCCTTCCTCAGGCTCGATGATCTTCAGCCCGGATATGCCTACGGTCATCTCGACAGGTCAATAATCATGAATCCCAGCCAGGTAAATGCAAGGATCGTTTTCCCTGTAACAAACTTTAATACAATTGTAACCGGACATAAAATAGACTATATCCTGTATGCAAATAATTATGAGGAAATTGACGAAGACCATCCTGTCATTGAGAGGTTCAATACGCCGGAATGGGCCCTGGGTATTTTCCGCAATGGCGCTGTAATGAGCAAAGGTACCACAACATCGACTGGTCTGGTTCATTCCTATTTTGCAAATATTTTTGGCCCGCCGGAGTACAGGGAAATCCATGAGAAAATAGCAAAAAGCCATTTTGCCGCCTTCTTTAAAACCGGGGTTTTTGTTGGACAGATGAGAACAAGGCTCGGGATCCAGGGTTATGAAACTTCAGGTCCGGCTGAGGCTGCAACTGAATTGCTGAAAATAATCGGGGCGACACCCCCAAACCACTAAAGGGGTGCAGTACATGAAGTATGGGGAGTTAATACTTTTCAGGAACAGCTTCCTTCATCATATCATATACTGCATCGAAAATATCCTCGGCACTTGGTTTTGAGAAGTAGTCCCCGTCAGTTGTGTAAGCCGGCCGGTGTTCTTTCCCGGTAAGGGTTTTAGGAGCAGAGTCAAGATAATTCCATCCGCCATGCTTCTCAAGCACTTCCTGCATCATATATGCAGTCGTCCCGCCCGGAACATCCTCATCGAGGAAAAGAATTCTTCCGGTTTTTTTAAGTGAATTCAATATTGTCCTGTTCCTATCAAACGGAACCAGAGTCTGGACATCAATAAGCTCCACTGAAATACCATGTGCTGCCAGCTGATTTACTGCTTCCTGTGCAATTCTTACTGTCGATCCATATGTTACAAGTGTCAGATCAGTACCCTCAGAAAGGATCTCCGGAATTCCAAGCTCAATCTTAAACTCACCCAGATTATCGGGCATCTTTTCCTTTAGTCTGTATCCGTTCAGAGGTTCAATTACAATTGCCGGATCGTTTCCTTCGAGCAGTGTATTATAAAAACCTGCGGCCCGGGTCATATCCCGCGGTGTACAAACATATACTCCCCTTACCGAATTGATAAGCATGCTCATTGGAGATCCTGAATGCCAGATTCCTTCAAGCCTGTGTCCTCGTGTACTTATGATCAGAGGAGCTATCATCCTTCCGGCTGTCCTGTAGTGGGTTGTTGCCAGGTCATCGCTCAGGATCTGGATAGCGTACATTAAATAATCGAGGTACTGGATCTCGGCTATCGGCCGCATACCCCTCAGTGCCAGTCCGATACCCTGCCCGAGTATTGTTGCTTCCCTTATTCCTGTATCGGTGATTCTGAGTTCTCCGAATTTTTTCTGCAGACCTTCAAGCGACTGGTTTACACCGCCAATATTACCCGAGTCCTCTCCGAACGTCACAAGCAGAGGATACTTTGAGAATAATTTATCATAGTTATCCCTCAGTATCTGACGTCCGGGCACTTCAGGTGAATTTTCCGAATATTCCGGTGGTACCGGTTTAACATTCAGAACCGATGTAGGCATCTCATTGTAGAGAAATGTATCATAGCTGTTCTCAGCATCCTGATAATTCCGTTTAAGCCATCCCTGCAGTTCCTCCTTAAGATTATCAGCTTTGGCGCATGTGCCGCAAACGTTTCTCAGGATCTTCCTGGCTGCCATAAAATTATCCTTCCTGTATTGGTGAAAGAACTTTTTTAAGATCATCCGTTATATCATCAACTGCTGCTTCCTTTATTTCTTCAACACATCTGCAGGTTCGGTCATTAATTATTTTTACGAGTGCATCCCTTTCAATCTTAATGGGATTCTGGAACATTTCCCAGCCTTTCTTCCTTGATTCCTTTGCTTCTGCTTCAGCTTCTGCAGACACTTTATCAAGCTCCTCCGCGGTTGCAATTCCCTTCTCTGATTATCCATTCCCTCATTTTCTTTATCGGATCAAATTCTTCCTCCCATTTTAACCGTTCTTCACTTTTATATCTTTCATGCGATCCTGAAGTTGAATGGCCCAACGGCTGAGTAACATCTTCAATATGAAAAACAACAGGCTTATGGTCGCGGCGGCAGATCTCTATACCCTCCTTATAAAGCTTGATCAGACCCGGATAATCCCATCCTTTACCTTTAAAGATAAGGATCCCCGGTTTCCCGGGTTCATCCTCAAAACCTCTCAGAATATCAGAAATACTGCCTTTGGTAGTCTGGTATTTTTTTGGGACCGAGATACCATATCCGTCATCATAAACCGATACAGCCATCGGAACCTGAAGTACACCTGCCGCATTTATTGTCTCCCAGAAGTATCCTTCGGAAGTGCTTGCGTCTCCTATTGATCCGAATGCAACCTCATTTCCCCCTAATCGAGAGGGTGGTAAACTGGTGAAGCTCCTTATTCTGTCTGAAAAGTTTTGATGCATATGCCAGTCCCAGCAATCTGGGCATCTGGCCTGCTGTTGGTGAAATATCGGAAGATGAGTTTTTCTGTTTTGTAAGATCGCGCCATGTTCCGTCAGGATTAATATTCGGTACTGAAAAATGATTATTGAAGACTCTTCCGCCGCTTCCCGGATTGATCTCCCTGTCAGTATTGCCGTAAAGCTGATGAAAGAATTCAACAGAATTATAGAGTCCCATTGCCATCATCCATGTCTGATCACGGTAATAACCCGAACGCCAGTCGCCATCCCTGAACTGTTTTGCAAGTGCAATCTGGATAATTTCCTTTCCATCACCGAAAATTCCGAACTTGGCTTTTCCGGTCAGCACTTCACGACGTCCAATAATACTAAGATTCCGGCTCAGGTTTGCAAGCCGGAAATCAGCAAGGATGCTCTCTTTATTAATATGAACTGACGAATTTTTATTTTGATCCATAATAATGTTCTTTTTCCGTACAGAAGATAAACAAACAAAATTTGAGGTTGTTTAATATAAGAGAATAATTAATGATAATGATGGCTCATGGCTAAAGCTGTTCTAAATTCCGGGTTCTGAAATAAATCTCTTCAGATTTTCTGTAGTCCAGGTCTGGATAATTTCCGTTGTCATCCGAATAAACAAGAAAAGCATCAAATTCGGGATGAAAACCGAGGAATTCGATTGTCTTTTCCTTTCCGATTACCATGCAGGCAGTTGCAATACCATCGGCTGTTGCACAATCATCTGCAATAATTGTTGCGCTTAATAGTTGATTACTGGCAGGATATCCGGTTCTGGGATCAATTGTATGAGAATATTTTATCCCGTTTTCAATATAAAACTTCCTGTAATTACCTGAGGTTGCAAGCGACCGGTCCTTAAGACTGATCACAGCCTGAAGGTCGTTGCCGGGCACATTATTATTATCCTGCAGGCCTGTCAATTCCTATTCTCCACAAGACACCCTGTTTATCACCCTTTACCCTTACCTCTCCACCTATCTCCACAAGATAGCTCTTGATTCCCTTGCTGTTGAAATAACTGCAGATAATATCAACAGAATATCCCTGAGCTATCGCATTGAAATCGAGATTTATACCAGGATCTGTTTTTACTATTTTGCCATTTTCGATTTTAACCTTATCCATACCAACAAGTTTCAGAAGAGAATCTCTTTTTGTCTCGGAAAAGTTCTTCTGTGAGTCAGGACCAAAACCCCATGCTTTGACAAGGGGACCAACAGTTATATCAAATGCCCCATCGGTCATTTCTGTAATTTCGGCTGATTTCTTAAATGCTTCTGTAAAAAATGCATCAACGATCACATCCTCATTGCGATTAACCTTTGAAAGTATTGATGAATCCACATAAAGAGACAGAGACATGTCAAAATCGTGAAGGATCTTTTCAGACGTCCGATTTCAATTCCTGACCGGATTGAGTTTACCGTTGTTCTCGAACACCATACTGTATGTCGTACCCTGTACAAACCCGGCAAAATTGTTGTAAGAAATTGACTTTTTACAGGAAGTAAATGACAGGAGAAGCAAAGCAACAATAACTATAAATCTGTTTTTCATTTTGTTATGAGGTTATTCTTCTGTGTAACTCTGTGTTGACATCTGTTAATAAATTAACAGTACCTGCAAATGTATAAATACCTTCTTATATTTTAGAAGTGGTGCCAAATTTGATATGACAATTTTGCACTATTTTTGTCGACAGGTAACAAAAAAGCAATTGATGAGCAGATATTTGTTTTTAGCCTTCGTTTTTTCATTAAGAATTTTCCCTCTATATTCTGAAAATACCGATACACTTTTGTTTACAAATCATGTTTTTAATGATAAGATAAAAACCGTACAGCTTTACAAAGAGGGTTGGAACCTTTCATATCCTGTTATTAAGCTAAACAGCGATGAAAAGCTGGTGCTGCAATTTGATCTGCTGGGCGACAATATCGAGAATTACTATTATACATTCATTCATTGTGACAAGGACTGGAAAAAATCGGATATCTTCTATACTGATTATATGGATGGATTTTCCGAGAATCCAATAGAAGATTATAAACCATCATTCAACACCACTGTAAATTATATCCATTACAAGCTCTTGTTCCCGAATGAAAGGGTACAGCTAAAATTATCAGGAAACTATATTCTGCTGGTTCATCCGATGAATGAACCAGAAAATCCTGTTCTTTCACAGCGTTTTATAATTACAGAAGATGTTGCAGGAATAACTATTTCAGCCCACAGGCCAAGAATGACAGCTGATGTTAATACAAACCAGCAGATAGATTTTACGGTAAATATTTCCGCACTCAGAATTAATGATCCCTACAGGGATGTTTATGCATGCATATCTTCAGAACGGTCGCTGGAACAATGCAAAAAGAAATCTAAAACCCGAGTTTTATGGCAGCAATGAACTTAAATACAGTTCATTATCAGAAAAGAATGTTTTCAAGGGCGGAAATGAATTCAGGTATTTCGATATTAAAAGCATAAGATACCAGTCGCAGTATGTAAAAAAAATTGATTTCCTGATTTCCAATTATCATGTTTATCTTTTCCCATCTGAAAACAGGGAATTCAAACCATATTTTTACTGGGAGGATTTCAACGGGAAATATTATATTGCTATTCAGGAGGAGAAGAATCCTGAGACTGATGCTGATTATGTTTATGTTTATTTTACCCTGCCTTCGAAATATCCGGTTGAAGGAGGTAAAATGTATGTTTCAGGGGCTCTTAACAACTGGTCATATGATGCCAACAACCTGATGAGCTACAATGCCGGCAGCGGGATCTTATGAGTGCATTATGCTTCTTAAACAGGGCTGGTACAATTATGAATATGTTTTCAGGAAAGATGGATGTTAACGACAGCGTAGCTACAAAGTTTGAGGGAAGTCATTATGAGACCGAAAACGATTATACAGTCCTGATATATTACAGGAATCCACGCGAAAGATATGACAGGGTTATCGGAGTGCAGACCATAAACACTCTTAACCGCCTCACAGATTAATGTTTATCGTGGGTGTCAATCCCGTACTGCATTAAAACAGTATGCTTCAGAGTCTTTAATATCTCCGACATATATTCATCAACTGCTCTTACAGAGCCGGGAAGAGTGTAGATCAATGATTTTCCTGATAATGCCTGCAACTCCCCTGCTTAGCAGGGCATTTGGTTTTTCCACCCCGTATTTAATCCTGATGAATTCCATAATTCCCGGAATTTCTTTTGTCAGTAGCGGTTTCACAGCTTCAACTGTTATGTCACGTGGACCTATCCCGGTTCCTCCTGTTGTAAAAATGAGATTTGCGCTTTCACTTTCTTCCCTGATAATATTCTGAAGAGCTTCGGCATCGTCAGGAATAAGAGTCATCCTTATACTGGAATCCCACTTTTGAATAGTGAAAAACTCTGATAACCTTTCTTTGATCCTGGGGCCGCTTAAGATCCTGGTACTCCCCTCTGAAAGCTCTGTCACTCAAGGTAATGATCAGTACTTCAAATCTGTCAGGAATGTTCATCCTTTAGTTTTTTCAGTTACCATGATCCTGTCAATAACCATCATCTTATCCACTGCCTTGCACATGTCATAAACGGTTATCAACGCTACGCTTACTGCAGTAATAGCTTCCATCTCAGCTCCTGTTCTGCCTGTACAATGTATTTCACTTTCAGCAACAATGCCAGATTCGTCAGGAAAAAGGTCAACTTTTATGTTATCCAGCACGATGTTGTGACAGAGAGGGATCAGCGCTGGCGTTTCTTTTGCAGCATTTATACCTGCAATCTGAGCAACTGTCAGTACATCCCCTTTTTTCACAAGATTCTCCTCAATAAGTTTCAGTGTCTCTTCTGATAGTTTTATATGACCTGAAGCTTTTGCACTTCTGTGCTGTATCTCTTTTGTTCCGACATCCACCATTACGGCTTTGCCTGTTTCGTCAGTATGTGACAGCCTTATCCATTTTTTTATCCTCCTATATTATAAAATCCATCTTTCAAATTATTTAGACCCTGTTCAGGTTTCATATTAACTGCCATTTTAATGGCTTTTTCATATCCAATTTTCCTGATATCAAACTCAAAATCATTGAAGAGACATGGCTTGAGTTTACCGTTCGAAGTTAACCTCAGTCTGTTACATACGGAACAGTTGCCTCCTGAACCTCCATCGACTGTCGAAAAAGTGCCTTTTACCAGATCCATCTCCCTTATATATCTCAGTTCCAGGTCATTTGATTTACAGAATTCTGCAACCTCCATGGCATCTTTTTCTGATTTCGACTTCCTTATTACACAGTTTATTTTTATCGGGACAAGATTTGCTTTTTTTGCGGCTTCAATCCCTTTAAAAACATCATTCAGATTTCCTTTTCTTGTTATATAAGCATATTTTTCAGGGTCAATAGTATCGAGGCTGATATTTATTCTCTGAAGACCAGCTTTATGCAGATCGTCAGCAAACTGATCAAGAAGGGTTCCGTTAGTGGTCATTGACAGGTCCTTATGCCGTCAATGCCGGCAATCATACTAACAAGGATCACAATTCCCTTCCTGACGAGCGGTTCACCGCCTGTAATTCTCACTTTGTTTATCCCGCTTGCGACTGCAGTCTTTGTAAAATCCGTAATTTCATCAAATGTCAGAATATCTTCATGTCTGAGAAGATGTATTCCTTCTTCGGGCATGCAGTAGCGGCACCTGAGGTTACATCTGTCAGTAACAGAAATGCGCAGATAATTTATCGGTCTGTTAAATCTGTCGTACACTTACAATTTCCCCTTTTTCAAATATTTGTTTTCCGACAGGCATTGCAATAATACCATCAGCTTCAGGCAGGGCCGAAATATGTGCTGACCCATGATATTCAACAGGTGAAACATGGCCGTCGCCTGTGATTGTCACTGGTATAAATGCCAACCTTTCAGCAAACCTCCTCGTAAACTTCTCATTCATCGGCAGATTGATACTCAATGGACTCCATTCACTACCCATCATTTTTGATAATAACGGCCTGACGAGCAGTTCAAACTGAATGAACGAAGATACGGGATTTCCGGGAAGTCCGAAAATCACAGACCGGGGATGAAGTCCGAATGTCGTTGGTTTTCCGGGCTGGACCGCAATCCTCGTAAAAAGAATTTTAACTCCTGCATGTTCAAGAACTGAAGGGACAAAATCGAAGTCGCCCATGGAAACGCCTCCTGTTATAAGAACCATATCATTCTCCGAAATTGCTTTTTCAACAATCGAAAGAGTCTGAGTCTCATCATCGGCTGCGATGCCGTAATATTTTCCCGAAGCACCTGCCCGTGCAACCTGGGCCATAAGCTGGCTGGCATTACTGTTCCTGATCTGCGATATTCCCGGAATTTTATCGGGTTCAACGAGTTCGCTACCTGAGCTTATTACAGCAACCACCGGCATTTTACTGACGGTAACTGAAACATGTCCCACCGATGCCATTACTGCTATATCCTGCGGCCTGATCTTTTTCCCAGTCCTGAGGACCACTTCTCCATTCCTTACATCTTCTCCTTTTTTCGCAATGTTTTCCTTTTTAAAAGAACCCTTGAATCTTATTTTTCCAGATGACAGCATTTCAGTTTCTTCGACCATTATCACACAATCTGCGCCATCCGGGACAGGAGCGCCTGTCATTATACGGGAACACTGACCTTTATCAACCGTTCTGGCGGGCCAAACCCCGGCAGGAATGGTCTCGAGTATCTCCAGATCGCTTCCAAGGTCCGCCTTTCTGCAGGCAAAACCGTCGACAGAAGATTTATTAAACGGAGGCATATCCATATCGCTGGTCACATCACCGGCCAGGATTCTGTTCAGTGAGTCAGTGTATGAAATGGCTTCAGTACCTGTTCTGAAGCCGGAGCTCATCACTATATCATAGGCTTGTTCGAATGAGATCATTTCCATAGATTATCTATTTATATATTTGTCTTATATTACATCACCCCTACCCCCTTCCAAAGGGGGAATTTTATACTGTCTACCCTTTCAGATGGGCTTTCTTAAGTATATACCGTCCCTACGAGAAGTCACAAATTTGTGTAACGCCGAAGCAATCCTTTAGTACTTACCACCAGTCTGTCACTCAGCCAGTTCCCGGAAGAGCGATGGCGGCTTCCTTTGGAAAAGTAATCCAAACATTAGATGATTCCCTGATTTGCAGTGATTTAAAATCACAAACCGGCAAGTCAACATAGAATATTTCACCAGCATCTATGGTTATTTCCATTCCGTATTCTGATGGATTGATTTCCCTTATTACTCCCCTGAAACAATTATCAAAGCCGGACAAAGGTTCAGAAGCCATTATTCTAATATCATCGCTTTTAAGGATCATGAGTCCTTCCTCAGGGTAACCATTTCCAGAAATTCTAAAAACAAGGTTACCGTCACATCGTGCCTTCCAACCGTCGCCTTCGCGGCAAAATTTAACTCTGAAAAAGTTTCTTATTCCGGCATATCTTGCAACAAATTTGTTTATCGGTTTACTGAAAACCATTTCAGGTTGCCCCTCCTGAATTATGTGACCGTTATGAATAACACCAACCCTTCCGGCGAGACTTACAGCTTCCCGATAATCGTGGGTGACATGAATAATTGTCAGTCCGTTCCTGTTAAGCTGGCGAAGAGTTCTTTTGATATCATCCTTAAGACTGGCGTCGATTGAAGCCATTGGTTCATCGAGGAGCAGCAACCTAGGGGAACTTACAAGTGTCCTTGCAAGTGCAACCCGCTGAAGCTCACCCCCTGAAAGATTATGTGTAAAGCGTTCCAGAAGATTTGAAATATTCATCTCTTCCGCAATCCGGTTTACTTTCTGGTTTATCTCACCTTTTTTCAGTTTTCTGGAATGCAAGGGATAGGCAATATTCCCGAAAACAGTCATATTCGGGAATATGGCATAATCCTGAAAAACAAGTCCGACCGGGTGCTCCTGGATTCTTTTCCTTGTCATATCCTGATTATCAATCCAGATTTCACCTGAATCCGGGACGCTAAGTCCGGCTATAAGCTCAAGAAGCTGGGTCTTCCCCGATCCTGACCTTCCAAGCAGGACAAAATACTCCCCTTCAGGTATTTCGATGTTGATCCCCGACAGGGCAAACCTTCCAAGTTTCTTGTTTATATTTTTAAGCTTCAGCATCAGGTGACAGATGAATTTCTTTTTTCTTCAATGAGATTAGCCGCAGCAAAATAAAAACTGCAAGAGCAACTATTATAAAGAGTACTGAAGCCGGCCTGGCGTATTTAAGTCCGAAGGAGCTGAACCTCTCATAAATGAGCACAGGAGCTATCATCGGGTGATATGCTACAATTACTACAGCACCGAATTCACTCATCCCTCTTGCAAACATCATAACAAATCCCGTCATAATGCTCCTCCATGCAAGGGGAAGAGACACTGTAAAAAAGACTCTCGAACGGCTTGCGCCCAAGAGTCAGGGCGGCTTTTTCGAGCCGTTCGGGGACTGATGCAAATCCGTCGCGGGCAGAATTAATCAGGAACGGGACACTTACAAAAGCCATAGCCAGGGCAATTCCTGCAGGATTATTTATAAGTGATAATCCAAGTGCGTCTGCTATTTTACCAAGAAATCCGTCCCTTGAAATGAATCCCAGCACTGCAATACCTGCAGCAGTATGAGGAAGAACAACCGGCAGATCAATAATTCCCTGGATAACACTTTTCAGCGGAAAATCCTTTCTGGCCAGAAGCCAGGCAAGGGGAATAGCTGCAAATGCAAAAAAGAATGTTGCGGCAAACGAAACCCATAGCGTGAGCCAGATACTTTCCTGAACCTCCTTATCCCTGACTGTTTCGATAAATTCAGAACTCCCGGTATTAAGAAACATACCTGCCAGCGGGGCCAGAATAAAAAGGAGAACCAGTGATGAAAGAATCAGGAGAATCCAGCTGAAAAGATTATTTTTCATCATCGTAACCTTCAGGGTTGCTTGTATCCAGATATTTCTTAAGCTTTTCCGGGATCATTTCAGGCTGTTCGGTGCTGAAAGGGACAATTGGGTCCTGTCCATTTTTTCTGAAGATCTCCATCCCCTCACTGCTTAGAAGGAAAGAAACAAAATCGACTGCATCATCTTTATTTACAGCACCTGAGAGGACCGACAGACTGTAATTTATATAATCCCCTTTTACTGTCATTTTACTGCCGGGAGTGCTTCCTGTTACATCAAGTGAAACTGAGTTGTATATATCATTCTTTGCAGGATCTCCAAGATTAATATAATCCGGCAGCTCAATGTATTTTAAACCGTGCTGTATTGCAACTGATTTATACTGAAACATATAATCAACAGCATTAGCTTCAACAAGTGCTACAAGGTCGACCTCTTTCGGGCGAATAAAATCCTTGTTTTTTGATACAAGTTTATCAGCAAGCCCCGGCATTCTGTAATATTTCTCAGCCAGCTTAAAAGTAAGAACACTCCTGTAACCGCAGGGATCTGAATCCGGATCTGATCTTGCATAAGTGACATCGTTCCTCAAGTAAAATATCCATCCAGTTTGAAGAGTCAATTTCTGATGAATATTTCGATTTTTCCTGGAATGCGATTACAATTTCATTTGTTGCAAATCTGATGCTCCATGAAGCATATTCAGGAACTATAAGCTCATTAATAACCAGATAATCGGCTGAAGCAATTATGTCGCAGGGTTTCTTAAGCTCAGTTATCTTTCGTGCACAAACCAGGCTGCCTGCAGGTTCCATAAGGATCTTCGTTCCCGGATTTCGTTTTTCATATTCTCTTGCAAGCTGCTTAAAAGGAACTGAAAGGCTTCCTGCATGAAAAATTATAATCTCTTTTTGCTTATTAACTGAATTGTTCCTGCATCCTGCAAAAGGAACAGTAAAAATTAACAGCCAAAAAAATAAACGCTTCATTGGAAATCAATTATTTTCAGTTGTTATCGATTCTTTCTCCTTTTTTTCAGCGATTTTTAAAAGGGCATTTATCGTATTCCAGTTTCTTCCTGTACCTGACACTTTCATTTTATTCTCAAAGAAACCTGTATAAATTTTACTCTTTCCAAATCCATTCGGACAATAAATGAATATTTCTTTCCCGTTTATTATAAATTTATCAGGTGGGTAATCTATGTTTTTAACTTTCTCGATCTGCGCTTCTGAAGGTTTTTCGTATAAAAATATAACTGCAAGTTTCTCAGGATTGAAATTCTCTACATCACTAAAAGGATTAAGGGAAACAATCTCCCTCAATTCTTCAGGAGTTCTTATAATAACCGGGATATTGTACTTGAATTTTTTGCTGATAGCGTCTTCAATTTGTTCAGTCAGATCTGTTTCAGACAGGTTTCCGGGGTCGGTGAAAACGACATTTCCACTTTGAATGAATGTCTCAACATCCTTAAGTCCGATTTTTTTATACAAAGACGAGAGATCGGTCATTTTTATCTTGTTATGACCGGCCATGTTCACTCCCCGGAGCAACGAAATGAAGGTTTTCATCTGAATTATTACTGAAAGTTTTTTACAACCTCAATAACTTCCGGAAGATCCATCCCGATCTTTCTCAGAAACTCAATTTTTGGTACCCCGTTTTTGTTCCAGCCACGGCGTATATATACCGCATCTATGAGACTCTCATACTGATCCTCCCTATACTTCCTGATGATCTTCATCTTTTCTTCCGTGGATTTCCCGGCCGGGTCGATGCCTACTTTCTCTTTCATCTGTTTGTCATATCTCTCAGCCCTTGACTCATACTCTTCCTTTGTAACCGGACCGGCAGCACGATAAGGTTGCTTGTCGTGAACCCTTGTCCCATAGCCTCTCCTCAGATTAAAAACACGTTGAAAGTTGTAAACTCTTTCCGAATCCTCAACAAGACGTTTTTTATCGAATTCCCGTCCGGTGACTGCCTTATAAATAGTCACATAATTATCAACATGTTCCGGTACTTTTGCCGGTTCATCAGTTTGTGCATTTGTTTCAGGTTCAACATCGTTCCACGGCAGCTTGCAAAGACCGACCAAACCGAACCAGGTCCGGAACATCGGAAAATAGTGCAATGCTTCAGCTTTGTTTTCAAATGTAGGTATCTGATTGTTAACCATATCCATGAAAATGAGCCAGGCTTCATCGTGCTGCGGGCCTTTATTTGTCATGGCAAATCCGCCCTGCTGTGCCAGTGATTCCTTCGGCATATACTGGGAATACTCGAGTCCCTTGTTTTCCATACCAATATCATTCATGAAAGAGGCATCTCCCCATCCGTTTGCAATGAACAGCTCTTTCATTTTCCTGACACCCGTTCCGGCAATTTTGCCGAATCCTTCACCGCGGGCCATCTGATGCAGAAGTTCCAGGGCATCCTTTGAATTCCCGAATTTCAGTTCCAGTCCTCCGGTTCGGTCTTTGTTAAGAATACCATTTTCATAACATTCCATTATAAATGCCGTAAGGGTACCCCAGGTTATAGTGCAGATCCCGTAAGTATCACAATAGAAATTTGTTTCAATAATATACTGCGGATCAAATATACCGCAGTTTGAACCCAAACCGGCAGCATTTTCATATTCAGGGCCGTCAACAATGACTTTCTGTCCCTTATACGGACCAGTCTGAATCTCGAAATCATCAACCCCTTTAGTGCATGACATGTTACAACCTATCCAGCACCCGTCAGGATTATTTTGAGTGAAGTTTTTCTTCCAGACAGATGAATCGATCTTGTAAGCATCAGGATGACTGCCAAACTTGTAGTTGTGCACAGGCAGAAGGTCATGATCGTTCATGATTTCCATCAGGTGAGCTGTTCCTACCTGCCGCATCTGGCATTGTTTGTCATCAAGCTCCCTCATCTCCCTGTTGAACCTTCTTCCTCTTTCCATAATTGCCTCAAGGTCAACAACATTATTGAGATTCCCTTTAACACCGGGGATCTTGCAGACAAGAGCCTTTATTTTCTTATTGCGGAAAACGGTTCCAATACCTCCCCTTCCGGCCTGCTTCAGTCGTACTTTCTTTCTTTTTGGATCATAGAAGCTGAAGTTCAGCATTCCGATCAGTGAGTGTTCAGCAGCAGAACCTGAGGAAACAACACCTATGTTCTTTTTTTCACTGTCATTATCAGCAAATATCTCGGTAAGCTGTTCTGCAAGAAGATGGCTGTCGGTGGCTTCATAAGGGGCTTCGAAAATCTCAACAAAATGATTTATGCCGTCAATGAAAACAATAATGTCACTCTCTGCCTTACCCTGTAGTTCCAGAGCATCAAATCCTGAAAATTTGAGGAAAGGGCCGAAAAAACCGCCCACATTGCTGTCCATCACCGAATTAGTTTGCGGGGAAATGCTTACGACAAGCGATTTTCCTGTACCAGAATATTGAGTTATTCCGCCAATAGGACCTGAAGAAATTATTATTTCATTCTCAGGATCATTCCATTTTGTGTCAGGTTTGGTTGCATCCCAGAGAAGCCTTAGTCCGTAGCCCTTGCCTCCGATAAATTTTTCTTTCATCAACGGTGGAACATTCTTCTCCTTAATCTCGGCCGATCCCACATTAATATAGAGGATCTTATCGGTATAACCTTTATTAAGAGGTGTCCAACTGTAGTCCCATCTTTTTATCTGCCTGTGCTTTGATTTTATTGATGTTATGTCCATAAAACTCATTTTGGAAATGATAATAAAATTAGCAATTTTAATCAAAGGTACTTTATTAAAATAACCCGTATAATGATAATGATCAATATAACAAAACTGATGACAGGTTTTTAAAGGAATCTTTATAGTAAAGTACTTATATTTGTAATTGTTTTACCCAAAATAATGCTCTGATGAGGCTTTCCGACATTGAAAATCACCTTAAAAAATTCCGGGTAGGGATAGCGGGTGCAGGCGGGTTGGGTTCAAATTGTGCGGCTGCCCTTGCAAGGACAGGTATTGGAACACTTGTGATTGCTGATTTTGATAAAGTTGAACCATCCAATCTGTCGAGGCAATATTATTTCGTAAACCAGATTGGGATGATGAAAACTGAAGCTTTGAAGGACAACCTTCTCAGAATAAGGCCGGAAATAAAAGTTGTTATCCACCAGGTCAAGCTTGACAAAGAAAACATTCCCTCACTATTTGCCGGTTGCCATGTTATTGTAGAAGCATTCGACAGATCTGATATGAAAGAGATGCTTATTGAAACAGTGCAAAAGGAACTGCGCGGGATTCCCCTGATAGTCGGATCAGGAATGGCAGGCTGGGGAAAGAATGATATATTGAAATTCAGGCAGATCGATGAAACGCTTTATGTTTGCGGGGATGAATTATCTGAGGCTTCTGATGATCTTCCTACACTGGCGCCAAGAGTTGGCATTGTTGCCAGCATGCAGGCCAATGCCGTTGTGGAGATACTTATGAAAATTTTATAGTTGTCCTGGTGAAATCATGAAGATACTTTTAAATAACAGGGAAGAAGAATTTGACAGGGAATCAATGTCAGTAAGCGAAATGCTTGATCTGAAAAAGTTTACTTTCAGAATGAGAATAGTAAAGATAAATGGAGAACTGATCCCGAGGGATAAATATGGTTCAACTATAATACATGACAGAGACAATATTCAGATGTTTTATCTGATGAGTGGTGGTTAAAAAAAAAATTGTAGGTTTGCATAAGAATGATCAAGTTTAAATTCATAGAAAAAATACCTCCGTTCCTGAGGAACAAGTATCTCCTCACAATTATTATTTTCGTTATCTGGGTGGTCCTTCTTGATTCAAACAATCTTATATCGCAGCATAAAGAGATGAAAAACCTCAAAAAGCTCAGGGCTGAAAGGGAATATTATGTTCAGCGAATTGAAGAGGATAAAAGGAAACTCCATGAATTGAAAACCGACGACCAGAATCTTGAAAAATTTGCCAGGGAACAATACAGGATGAAAAAGCCTGATGAAGACCTGTACATCATTCTTACTCCCCAGGAAAATCGCCGGATAACAAGAGAAAATAACAATTAACCCTTCAGCTCAAGCAATCTGAAACATTCCAGCAATTCTGCCGGATCGTCCGACTTAAAATCTTTGCCGATAGCTTTAAGGAGTTCTGAAGCACATTCGGTAACAGGCCTTTTCTCTAACAAGGAGCTGTGGACCGAATTCAGGTATTTGACGATTTTAAACATATTGAACCATCCGAAGAATCTCTTTCTGAATGATTGAATCCCGGAGGTATTACTTTTAATCTCCCTGATTTTTGCAGTCCATTCCTCCATGTCTGTAAATTGCCTGATACCCGGGGGCAGATCGTGATAAGCAAATTCCGGATCATCATTTGCACACAGGAAGATCTTATCAATCAGGCTGAAAAGAGTTTTAAGCTCAATAAATGCTTTAAGATTATATGTAAACAAGGTTTCATTATTCTCTTCAGTAAGACGTAAAATGGTCAGCTCCAGTTCCGAAGGGGACCCTTGCTGAAGACCTGGGTGAAGGATAAACGGTCGTCTGGTTCAGGTTAAAAAATCCTCCCGCAGGAAGCAGTTTCTGAATGAAATAAAAATCCTCTCCTGCCATTCTCCTGTTCATACCGCCTGCCTTAATGTAAGGTAATGCCTTTATTGCAATTGCAGAACCCACGGTATGATGCACGTAGGGAAATCCCGTGAATGCCAGTCCCTGAAGATAATATCTGAGGTGAAGCTCATAGAGTATTATGGACCTGTAGACTTCTTCAGAAAATTCATTACCGGAAATGGGATGTTCAAAATAGATCGAGCAGGCTGTCCGATCCTTCCTGTTATGCATTTCACCGAAAACTGCAGTAAAATAATTGTTTTTTACCCTGCAGTCGGCATCAAGATTAAGGATAATACCATCTGGTTTATTTAACAGGTTAAATCGGCGGACAGCCTCATCCATCCCGGTTTTTCTTGCAAGGCCAACACTCCATCCGTCAGACCTTAGAGATGATCCGTCAATTACATAAAGATCAAAAAATCGATCCAGGATGTTCTTTTTTCCAGATTTCTGTATTGTAAATGCTTTCCCGGTTGTTTTTCAGGCTCTCCATGCTTGCATCTGAAGGAGCATTGACTATAATTATAACTTCAACCTTGCATTCCGGTTCCTGGCACAATGCCAGCGAATCGAGCAAATCAGTGATCCCCGGTTCGTCATAGGAAGGAACTACAACAATAACGCCAGTGTTCTCAGAAGGTGCCTCTATAATAAGTTCAGGGAAAAGTGCTCTTTCTTTAAGCCAGGCAGAGGCAAAACCCATATAATTGCTATTTTTTCTCTGTCTTGTATTTGGTATTCAGGCCATCGAGCACCTTCTGTGTGATATCACAGGCAGGGTTGCCATACAGAACAACACTACCAAAGCTTTTTCCAAAAATATACTGATAGTTATATTCAGCTTTGTGTTCCTCAAGGTAAGTGGTGATATATTCAAGGATCTGCCGGTTCATCACCTGGTCCTCTTCAACAAGGTCGGACTGGAGTTTGTCGCGGAGATTAACAAGTTCCTGCTGCTGCTGGTAAAGCGATTGCTCTATTTCAGTAGCAGTAGCCCTGGTTACGAGACCTTTGTTTACTTTATCCTGGTAATCTTTCACACCTTTTTCATACTGACTTCCTTTTGAATTCAGTTCAGCTTCAGCTTTTTTCTGTTTTCCAAGCAGTTCTTCTTTCCTGTCAGAATACATATTGAACTTAAAAACAACCGTATCAATATTTACATAGGCAATGCCATTTTCAGCGGAATTAACCAAGGTTTCAGGTTGTGTATTTTTTTTGCCTTTTTTATTCCCGGTAAAGTGAAGGATAAATAATGCTGCTACGGCCAGGAATAAAACAGCAAACAGAGCGGCAGATAGTTTCTTCATTTCAAAAAATATGATTGGTAATAATTGTCAGGCGCAAATATAAACAAATTAATTATTTACCCCGCTCCTGGAATTTAATTTTAATATGTTCCAAAAAAAGAGGTCTTTGCTGATTAGAATTCCGGGCAGGGTATTGCTCTGATTTTTGTACGCTGGCCTATTGAAAACGAATTGAATTCATAAACCAGCGAAATCTCATGAGCACCGGCAGTGGAAGATATAAGATTCGAGATTGTAAAATCGTAACTATATCCGATATGAAGCTGTTTTGTCTTTATTCCGACCAGACCTATGATAGCATCTCCTGCCTGAGAGGTCACAAAAGGAATACCTCTGTACCATAAACCGAAAATCAGGGGATCCCTGTAATAATATAATCCAATATCTGTCTGATAGAACTTGGCCTGCTTCTGAAAATTGAACGCAACTGAAAGAACTTCATGATAGGTCTGGCGCAGTCTTGTTTTTCTCATTATCTGAAGGCCGCCGAATATATTCAGTTTTACTGGTAAAACTGATTCATTACCATAAAATGACTGCTTGGGATTCAGCAAATGATCGAGAGTAAAACCTCCCCAGTACCTATCGTTGTAGACAAGTGCTGATGTGGCAAAATCAACATCGGCAACTTTGCTGAAAGGAGGTGGGTAAACTGAAGGTACAGTACCACTGCCCGTCATCTGGCTGGCAAAAATAAGTCTGTATATGTCAAGACCGAGATAGGTAAATTTGAAATTGACTCCTGGTCGGATATGCCAATCCTCCTTAAACTTAAAATCATAAGAGTAAAGCAATCCTATATTTGTCGTGCTCAGTTCTCCCGAACCAGCAACATCGTACGTAGCTAAAACCCCTATCCCCGAGTTAAAATTTAAAAGGGCCTTGTCAAAAGATATACTGTATGTGTGAAAAACCCCGGGTACAGCAGGCCATTGGTTCCTGTAGTTAAGCGCAAATCTGTATTCTTCTGTTGCGCCAGCAAACGAAGGAGCGAGATAAAGGGGATTAGCGTAGAACTGAGAAAAAGTAGGATCCTGGCCAAAACTATCAATAATGATGACGCAAGATATTAACAATGAATATATTATCCTCTTTAGCAAACTCAATCCTGTTAGGTTAATTTGACTATTTTATTTACTCACAACAGTATATAAACGCAGTTTTCCTAAAAAAGTGATATCATTATTAAACAATTTTTAAAACTTTGGTCCTAAAAAAGAGGGAATCAGGTCAATATATAGTTTTCAAAAATCAGATTATTTTGCTTTGAATCATCCTGATTATGTGACAAAGGTCATCTAAATAAGGTTATAAAACAGTTTTATTTGCAGCTCTTAATTCATTGTTTTTTTGATTAAGTATTTGATTTTAATGTGTTACTCTTAAACTTTACGTAAAATGTTTAACAAATTCATTGCTTCAATTCTGCCATATTTTCCTAAAAAATTCATCTGGATATTTTCAAAGGCATATATCTCAGGTGAGACCATTGAAGATGCAATGAGGGTTTCAAAGGAGTTTAACCAAAACAAAATAAAAGTTACTCTCGATGTCCTGGGTGAGTTCATTAAAACGCTCACAGAAGCGGAAGAGAACAAAAAAGAATACCTTAACCTTATCGATGTGACTTGCAAGGCGGGTGTGGATGGGAACTTTTCAGTAAAACCTACAAGCTTCGGAATGCTGATCGACAAGGAGGTTTGTTGCCAGCACATAAGGGAAATAGTGGCAAAAGCAGCTTCCTGTAGAAATTTTGTCAGAATTGACATGGAGGATTCCCCATGCACCGATATGGAAATTGAGCTTTTCCGCAGACTGAAAGCAGAATTTCCGGGGAATGTAGGTCTTGTGGTACAGGCCTATCTTAGAAGAACACTAAATGATATAAAGGGTTTATCGGATCTCAACAACGAAAAGTATCCTCTGAATTTCAGGTTATGCAAAGGCATATATATTGAACCTGAAGCAATCGCCTTCAAAAAATATGAAGAGGTAAACCAGCATTACCTCGAGGACCTGGAATATATGCTTAAAAACAAAATATATGTTGGCATTGCAACCCATGATAAACCTCTGGTTGACGGAGCATACCAGCTGTTAAAGAAGTACAATGTCCCTAAAAGCATGTATGAATTCCAGATGCTTTATGGAGTCACCCCAAAATTGCGTGAAAGTATTGTAAATGATGGCCATACAATGAGAGTGTACGTTCCTTTCGGGGTTAAATGGTTCGGATATTCAACGAGACGACTTAAAGAAAATCCGAAAATGGCAAGCCATATCATTAAGGCGATATTCTATAAAGGATAGAAGAAAAGGGATGGGGTATGGGGTATGGGGTATGATGTATGGGGTGCGAGGTGAAAGCTGGCTGCTGACAGCTTTATTTTTTAGTCAGCGTTTCCAGATATTTCTTATGGATTTGATCGAGTTCCTGCCTGGTAAGGTTTGATTTCATCGGTGCCGGTTTCTCCGGTAAACCATTTATCAGAAGGTAGGCAGCAGGAATCAGTAATAACGGGCTCAGACCAACCATTCTGTCAGAAGGTATCGTTCCCTTTTCAGATGCATCTATAAGGCGTTTATGCTGAATAATCGAATAGTTAGAGGCCGGATCTCCCAAGCCGGGTCATTGCGATTCTCCCCTGGTATGCTGAAACCGCCATATTGTATTTTGCATTTTCCATTTCAGGACTGGTGGTCGGAGGCTTGAAAATATCATATTTAAGATTCTGAATTCTTGGCATGATTATGACCTCACCTATTGAAAGAGTATCAGTTTTCATATAGACTCCGGCCATAAATTCATTGCCGGCAAGAGTATCGCTCACGTAAAAATATGCAGACTGATAACCCAGAAGACTGAAAACGATTGTGTCCCTCCTGTTAACCCTTATGGCAAAAGTTCCGTCTTCATCACTTACTGAAACAAAGGATCTGCCAATCATAATCTGAGAGTTGGGAAGAGGTGCAAGAGTTCCGGCATCCCTTATTATCCCGCTGAAAAGGATTCTCCTGTCCACGGTTTTCTCGGCCTGACTGAATCCTCCTGTACCGTAAATCAGGATCATAGATAATATGAGCCAGATCTTCTTCATTCAGCAATAAAGTTAAACCTTTAATATCAATTCGTCAAGCTGTCTTTTAGGAACATGATGGTTCTGCTGATCATCCCTCCAGTATTTCACATCATTGTCCTTTATTTCATCGATCAGAATTTTTTCCACCGGCTTCCCCAGGGCAAGGATAAGGACAATATCAAATTTTTCAGGTATTTTAAATTCACTTCTTAATGCATCCCGTTTTATTGATGCTATCATGCATCCGCCAAGTCCTGCTTCAGTTGCACCAAGCATAATGCTCTGTGCCGCAATTCCAGGATCGAAGCTGAAAGATTCTGTAATTGATTTATCTCCCAGGATAATTATATATGCCGATGGTCTTTCGCCGGGAACAGGTCCATCCCAATCTTTAAGATATGCAGCCCACGCAATGGAAGGGAAAATCCTTTCGCAAAACTCAGGGGTATTATGAAGAAGGTATTTCAAAGGCTGCCTGTTGGCAGCCGATGCTGACATCCGGGCCAGATCAACCAGCCCTTCAAGTAAATTCAGATCAATATGATGAGATTCATCAAAACGTCTGTAAGAGCGGGTTTTGTAAACAATATCTTTTAAGCTCATACCAGGATTTTCATTGGTTTACCAGTTTATTTCTTTACTTCATCCAGATATAATCCGGTTCTTGAGAGCAGGTGATCGAGGTTTGCCAGACCGTAAACAACCACTGCCGTAACAACAGAAGTATGTTCCTGGTATTCAGGGATACTTTTGGTGTAAAGGTCATTCTCAGTGTGCCATATCTCCCCATAGCTGAAATTGTAGCCTTTTGAATCCGGAGCATCAAAAGAGAGAGTGGGAACACCCTTTACGGCAAAAGGGCCGTTGTCTGTTCCTCTTGCTTCAGTTGGCTTCGGGCGGGGCGGTTGTGAATTCTTGTTAAGCTTAAAGGGAAAATCAGTATTAATGTCGTTCAGAGTTTTGCATACTTTTTCAAAATCGTCGTACATGGCGTCCGGAACAGTGAGTCCTGTTGCAACAGTGGGGCCACCGTCGCGATTAAAATAATTGGAAATTTTTGGAAGCTTTTCTTTGTTGGCTTCCACCCAGTGCTTCGATCCCAGAAGTCCATATTCCTCCGCTGCCCAAAGGCAAACTAGAATTGTACGCTTTGGCTTTCCCCCGGCTGCCATTATCAAACGTGCTGCTTCCATGTTCGGCGTTGCTCCTGAGCCATCATCCACGCCACCTGTCGCAACATCATAGGAATCAAGGTGACCTCCCATTATTACATATTCATCAGGATACTGTGATCCACGTATCACACCTATAACATTATAATATTTCACCGGTCCCGGCTTGAAGTGATTGCGTATGTCGAACTCCAGAAGGAAATATCTGCGTTCCTTCACCATTTTTTCGATCACTGCATACTGGCTCTCATCAAGCTTGATATCACAGACAGTTGGCAATGTTTCAAAAGTCATCTTATCAATGTTCTTCCTGTCATAAAGGGCCCTTATCGGGACCTCGGATGACTGAATGACTCCAAGTATTCCTGCCTCGCACATCTCGCGGTAGAACAGAGCCGGCTGGTCCTTCAGTTTAAGGTCAGAGGGTGCTCCAAATCCGGGAGGCGGACCGCCCGGCCCGGCTGGAGCCCCTCTTCTGCTTTCGCGTGCTGCATTTGTTAATGAATCATTATATGCAATGATGCTCGCCCTAATTGAATCGGCTTTTACCGACTTGTCTATCGGAAATCCGTCACTTTTTCCTGTTACCAGCACCCATGATCCCTTCAGTGCACCTTTCATACGATCAAAATCGGCACGTGTCTTGGGTTCAATTAGAACAGGCCCACGCTCCACACCCTTTGTTCCTGCCGTATATGAAGGAGTTGCAAAATGAAGAGTCATCCCGTTGTCTGAAAGCATGCGGCCGAACCATGGTCCCCGGTTAAAGCCAACAGGGACGGTACCTGCCTCATCCATTATCACTTCCATCCCCCATTTTTTGAATTCGGATGCACACCACAATGCAGCATTCTCATAAGCATCAGAACCGGCGAGTCGACCTCCGAACCTGTTGCAAAGGATATCGAGATGCTGCATAGTACGATTATCAGTTTTACCGAGTTCAATGATCCGGTCAATAACCTTGTTTTGCTGAGCATTAATTACCGGGAAAATTAGCATCAGGGCTGTTAAAATGACTGGGTACTTCTTCATTGTATGTCTGAATAGAGTAAAAGAATTTTGTGACAATTTTTGCGGGAAAATTGAATTTATGGATGAAAATGGATTCCTTATGACTACCTGTAACGCTTGCTTATTACATTCCAGTCAATGATTTCCCAGAATGACTTGATATAATCTGGACGCCTGTTCCTGTAATCGATATAATAAGCATGCTCCCAGACGTCACATGTCAGAAGAGGTTTAAGTCCTTTTTTTAAAGGATTTCCGGCATTTGACTCCTGGAGGATTTGCAATGTCCCGTCATCTTTAACAGTGAGCCATGCCCATCCTGAACCGAAAAGTGTTGCAGCAGATTTGGTGAAAAGTTCCTTGAATGATTCGAAGGAGCCGAATGATTTGTTAATTGCATCAGCAAGCAGGCCGGCGGGCACTTTTCTGCCATCTTTTGAAAATGACTCAAAATAAAAAGTGTGGTTCCAGATCTGGGCGGCATTATTGAATACGGGACCTTCAGCCTTTTTGATAATCGACTCAAGATCAGAGTTTTCAAATTCGGTACCGGGAACCAGCCCGTTCAGATTATTCACATAAGCCTGATGATGTTTGCCATAATGGAATTCAATGGTTTCTGCACTTATAAACGGAGAAAGTGCATCAGGTTTATACGGAAGCTTTGGTAATTCAAATGCCATGACTTTCGGATTTAAGATTAATTGATATTAGTAGATTCAAAAAGCTGTCTTTCAAAAATAGTCATTTTGAATTTCATTATTGTTGAAGTCATGTAAGAAAAATACGATCCGGCACTGCCGGAGTAATTCCCTTTTTATGGGCAATTCTGAAAAGCTCTGAAAGGGCCTTTCTCCCATCGGTTCCAAGAGTTTATAGAAAAATCATTGACAAACAGGTCTATATGACTATTCATCACGGTACTTTCCATCTCCCTTGCATGTGAAGCCACAAAATCATATGATGCCAGGGTATTTTCTTTGGCGTATTCAATGCTTCTGCGAAGGATCCTGTTAAATTTCAGTGCAATATCTTCAGGTATCCGGCGGTGAATCACTATTGAACCAAGAGGAATGGGAAGTCCGGTAAGCCGTTCCCAGAATTCACCCATATCTGCAATTTTCTGAAGTCCTTTTCTCTGGATATGTAAATCGTGTTTCGTGAATTATAAGCCCTGCATCGGCTTCCTCTCTGAGCAGGACTTCCTCAATATCCGAAAAAAGATATTCTGTTTTATTCAGGGCTTCAGGCCAGGCTATACTGAACAGCAGGTTTGCAGTTGTATATTTGCCGGGGATAGCAATCCTTGCATCTTTCAAGCTTTTCAGGTTCGACAGGATGTTTGCATATCAAAAGTGGTCCGTTACCGTACCCCAGTGCACTGCCGGAATCAAGGATCAGATAATCAGCGGCTGCATAAGCATAAGCGTGACAGCTTATCTTTGTAATGTCAGCTTCGGAAGCAAATGCTCTTCTGTTAAGATCCTCAACATCAGCAAGAAAATAATCGAATTCAAGTCCTTCAGTATCTATCCTGCCATTTACCAGTGCATCAAAAATGAATGTATCGTTAGGGCAAGGTGAAAATCCAAGTGTTAATTTCATTTTTTTATTCAATTAACAATAATACTTCTCTAAGCTTTTCCGAAAGGTTATTAATGGCAAGCGGAATGTTCCATTTCTTCCTGTTGCGGGGTTCCACCCTGTTAGATACTGCCCTGATTGCAAGAAAAGGAATATTCTCCTTGCTGCAAACATAGAAAAAAGCGGCTCCTTCCATCGTTTCGATATCAGGATGATATCTTTCTGATATCATTTTGATATTATTTTGAAATCCAGTTGCCGTATTTACAGTAATTGCATTTACCGGCCGGAGCAGTTTAACCGCCCTTGAAACAAATCTGTTTTCCGAAAATATCCTTCCGGACCTGAATGGAAATGTGTCAGGATCTTCCAAACCTGCCTCAGCAAGTGTAAGAAAACCATTTCTTGTCTCAACACCTGCATCGGCAAAACAATCAGATACAGGTACCACTACTTCCCCGGTCGGCAGATCATCCCTGAAACTTCCGGCTATGCCAATGTTTATGGCAAGATCAGGTTTTAAGCCGGATGAGAAACTGTTTGGTCATTGCCCATGCCGTAGCAACTGATCCGACACCTGTAACAAGGGGAATGATCTCATTACCTTCGAATGAAAATCCTTCAGGGATAATTTGCATTCCAGGTATCATTTTCAAAGTATCTGCTTCAGAAGACGTGGCTGTTACAAATAAAATTCTAAGAGGCATGATTCTAAGGAAATACCGTTTGACTAAATAACCGCATAAATATATTGTTTTCAGATTGAAAAAGATCAACTTAATTGGTTAATATTGCAGCGTTAATGGCCTGTTTATGATCTACATTACACGTAAAGAACAATTTAGCGCTGCCCACAGGATGTACAGGGAAGATTGGTCAGATGAAGAAAATTTCAAGGTTTTCGGCAAATGTTCAAATCCCAACTGGCATGGACATAACTATGTCCTTCATGTTACAGTAGAAGGGTGATATTTCTGAAGAGCTCGGTCTTTTTATAAACCTGAGTACACTTAAGCAGATAATTAAAGAGAAGATCATTGATAAGGTTGATCATAAAAATTTAAATATTGAAGTCAGTTTTATGCATGGGAAAATTGCCACCACCGAGAATCTTGCAATATCAATCTGGAATGAACTGAAACCAGCCATTGAAAAAGAAGGTGCTGTTCTTCACTGCATAAAAATTGGTGAAACTGAAAATAATACTATTGAATATTATGGCTAAGAAAATTGAAACTATAAATAACGGCAGCGGAATATCTCCAAAAGGGTATAATAAAATTGAATCCTGGGATGCTGACAACATTAACGAATTGTCATCGATTTATTACAGAGTTCTTAAGCTGATTGGTGAAGATCCTGATCGTGAAGGACTGAAGGGAACACCCGTGAGAGTTGCCAAAGCACTTAATTTCATGACAATGGGATACGATCAGAATCCATGTGAAATAATAAACTCCGCGAAATTCAAGGAAGATTATAAGCAGATGGTAATTGTTAAGGATATCGAACTCTACTCTATGTGTGAGCACCATATGCTCCCATTTTTCGGAAAAGCTCATGTTGCGTATATTCCGAATGGCTACATAACCGGACTGAGTAAAATTGCAAGGGTTGTTGATGCATTTGCCCGGAGGCTCCAGGTCCAGGAAAGACTGACCATGCAGATAAGAAACTGCCTTCAGGATTGCCTTAATCCCATGGGGGTGGCTGTTGTTATAGAAGCTCAGCATATGTGCATGCAGATAAGGGGAATACAGAAGCAACATTCAGTTACAACGACTTCTGCCTTCACCGGAATATTTCTCGATCAGCTAAATACGCGCGAAGAATTTGTTCATCTCATAGGATCAAACCTGCATTAAAAATATTTCCCGCAGATTTCGCAGATTTTCGCAGATCTCTTGTTAAATCTGCGCAGATCAGCGCTATCTGCGGGAAAATAAATAATATCTTATGAAAGCATATGTTTTTCCCGGTCAGGGGGCACAATACCCCGGAATGGGTAACGATCTGTATAATAACTCCCTCCTGGCAAAGGAGATGTTTGAAAAGGCAAACTCAATACTTGGATTCAGGATCACCGACCTGATGTTTAATGGTACTGACGAAGACCTGAAACAAACTAAAGTGACCCAGCCAGCAATTTTTCTTCATTCAACAATTCTTGCAGCTCACCTTGCCGATTCCTTTAAGCCTGAAATGGTTGCAGGACATTCACTTGGTGAATTTTCAGCTCTTACTGCCATTAAGACTCTCTCTTTTGAGGACGGACTTATCCTTGTTTCGAAAAGAGCGCATGCCATGCAGAAAGCCTGTGAAGTAACTCCCTCCTCCATGGCTGCAATTATCGGACTGGATGACAAGGTCGTTGAAGAAACATGTGCGGAGATCAATGAAATAGTTGTACCCGCGAATTACAACTGCCCGGGGCAGATCGTTATTTCAGGCTCGACCGAAGGAGTCGAAAAAGCAATAGAAATCCTTAAGGCAAAAGGTGCTAAAATGGCTGTAAAGCTTGCTGTGGGAGGAGCATTTCATTCACCCCTTATGGAACCTGCAAGGATTGAGCTTGAAGAAGCAATCCATAATACTCATTTCCATAAACCTGTCTGTCCGATTTATCAGAATGTTACTGGCAGACCATCATCTGACCCTGCTGAAATAAAGGCTAATCTTGTTGCTCAATTGACATCACCTGTAAGATGGACCCAGACCATCAGGAATATGATTTCTGACGGAGCGGCATCTTTTACTGAAGTCGGTCCCGGGAAGGTCCTTCAGGGTCTGATAAAAAAGATAAATAAAGATTCCTTAACTGATTCTGCTTTATTCTGAAATAATTCCGCATTCAGAATATCAGCTTCACATTCTGAAAAACTGACTCGTTAAGCGAAAGGGCAACGGGGCAGGATTTTACACAATACTCAAGTATTTTCTTCTGTTTGTCAGTATATTCATTCTCTGTAAAGTCAAAATCAATCTTTATCTCCCCTATCTTTCGCGGCTTTTCTGTCATAATCTTGGTGATTTTGCAGGATGCTCCATCGATTGAGAATCCGTGCTCTCTTGCTGCAATTCCCATAATTGTAAAGATGCAGCTTCCGAGAGCAGAAGCTACAAGGTCGGTAGATGAGAAATTCTCACCTTTCCCTTTGTTATCGAGCGGTGCATCCGTATTAATAACGCTTCCAGATCTGAGATGAGTGATCTCTGTCCTTAAATCTCCTTTATATTTTGTTGCTGCTGTTTCCATAAAAATTCCTTTATAATACTACAAATAATCATTCATATTGTTCACCTCAAAACTTTAGGCATTCCAGGCATCCACACTTTAAGTACTTATTACCGGTTTCATTATGACTCCCTTGTGGTTTTCCCATCAACCATGATCTCCAGGGGCTTGTCGAATCTGATATGCCTCAGGTGCTCATCTTCATAAGAGGCTTCCATGCTGTTAAGGAATTCCACATCGTAGGATCCTTCGCTGATGTAAGGATTTATAGTAAAATAACCGATCCGGAACGAAGTAAGATTCTGAAAGAAATGTGTCCCCTGGCTGGGATCGATCCTGTAGGTTTTCAGGCCTGATTCAATTATAATCCTTGCTGCCGAAATCTGCGGCCATCTTACCGGAATTCCAAGCCACGGATCCGTCGAACCCCATCTGCCCGGACCAATAAGCACATAGCCTGAACCCTGTTTTACAAATTCGCTATTAATCCGTTCAATATCAAAGGCAATATCCTTGTTCTTTGCAGGATTGAAAGATTCAGGCCTGACATAGACTATGTCGTGTATTCCCTTGAAGACTCCGTTCCCAAGTGCCGATTCCGAATAAATAATTGTCTCTTCAGGCTTGATATTTGCCAGGCTGATAATCGATGTCTCATCGGTGTGAACAATTGGACGTATTTGCAGGAAGTTGAAAATCCTGGGAGCTCCCGGAGGGGTTTCCAGGTTGGCAGCGAATTCGATCTCAATTGGATTATTCATTTCATACTGCCCCAGATCGAGCAGTGTGTTCAGGATATCAGCAAGGGGGAAGAGCTTGTGCTGAAGGACGTTGGCAAACGTAATGATCCTTTTCCCCGGCTGGCTTATTCCATCGCGGAGGATATTATTGTTGTAATCAAATGTCGAAGCAACATATTTCATTGCTCCTTCATTATTTATATCACTTACTCCAAGCTTAAGAATATTAATTCCATCGTCGGTGGAAGGAACAAAACTGTCGATTTTAAGATCAAGGGCGCGAAACTCCTTTTGAGTATCCCTCAGGGCTGTTTCTATCGAGGAAAGCTGAAGAATTTTTTTATAATGCCTGGGTGAAAACCTGAGTGATAATCCTCCCTCTACTATCAGTTTCCCCAGACCGAAGGCAATATTTGCTATACCATCCTCGGCTTTTTCTGAGCCAATCGGATAATAATTGATCGACTGGGCAACTCCTGATAAGGTCGGGTAAAAAATGTCACCATGCCTGTTACCGCATACTTCCTGAAGAATAATGCCCATCTTCTCTTCATCGATCACATTTGCAGTTGCTGTCATATATGCTTTGCTCCCTCTGTAATAGACTGAAGCATACACTTCTTTAATTGCATCTGAAAGCATTTTCACCATCACCTTATTATCAGGATGCCTGGGGATCATATATGTTGAGTATATCCCGGCAAATGGCTGATAATGTGAATCTTCAAGCTTACTGGATGATCTTACGGCAATAGGGTGGTTCCGTGAAACAGTGAGAAAGGCATAAAAATCCTGGTAAACCCTTCCCGGAAGCTCTGCATTCAGGAACCTGTTGAGTAATTCATCATCAGAAAGATCAGAAAGAGCTACCGTATAAAGATTATTATGATCCATAAACTCATCAAAGATATCGGTGCTCAGAACCACTGTCCGCGGGATAGTGATCAGAACATCGGGGAATTTGTTGAAGAGCTTATGGGTCTTAATTATCCTGTTAATGAATGCGAGACCCCTTGCTTTGCCACCTATCGATGCATCTCCTATCCTTGAAAATACCTGGTATTCATCATAACTGCTTTTGTCAAATTTGGCGATGACCCCTCTTCCTTTTCCAAGCCTGAAGCTTGAAATTGCTACATAGAGGAACCGCCTCATTTCGTCCATTGTTTCAAAATCTTCCTTCCTGATATATTTAAACATCTGAGCAACAGGAAACAAGGCCCTTGCATTCAGCCATTTTGAAAAATGGTTCCTGGTTGCGTGATATTCAAGTGTTTTGTCGGGTATGGTAAGAAGTTTCTGTTGCAGGCTCTGCAGATCGGTTGCAATGGCGATCGGCTCCATTGTATCGGGATTCTTGAAGACAAATGGTCCGAAGGCGAGGTTCTGAATTATGAAGTTCCTCAGTTCAAGCGATAAGGATTTGGAATACTTGTTAATGAATCCAGCTCCCAGCTCCTCCGCTATTTTTTTATGTACCTGGCTTGAGGATTGTATCAAAAAAGGCACCTTGTCATCATCAGCCATAACCGCTTTACACAATTCTATACCGGCATTTTCATCATTTACATTATCCTTCTTGTAACTGATATCAGATATCACGCCAAGCACATTGTATTTATACTTTTTGTAGAGATCGAGGGCATCATTGTAGTTATTTGCCAGGAGTATTTTGGGACGTCCCCTCATCTTCAGCATTCGCTGATGTTCATTCAATGCCTCACGCTGAAAATCAATCGATTGCAAAAGAACAATCCTGTAGATATTAGGAAGGTAAGATGAGATATACCTTATCGAGTTTTCGACAAGGATAATTGCCTGGACACCTATGTTTTCAATGTCGTAGTCGGCATTCATTTTATCCTCAATCAGTTTTATTATTGCAAGTATCAGTGAAGCATCACCAAGCCAGCAGAAAACATAATCTATTGCACTAAGATCCTCGCCTTCAAGCCGCAGGGAAACCTCTCTAGAAAAGTATGTAAGAACGACGATTGGTATATGTTCGTATTTCGCCTTAATCATCTTTGCCAGAGCAAAAACATCAGTGCCTCTGAGGCTCAGCATAGAGATAACCAGGTCGACATTTCCCTTCTGCAAGTATCCTGAATGCATCCTCGGCATTATCTGTCTGAACGAAGGTTGGCGGATATCTGAGGTTCAGCGAATACGTATTCATTAAATATCTGCTCATCAATTCTTCCATCCTCTTCGAGCATGTAATTGTCATAATTACTGCATATTATCAGGACACGATGAATACGTTTCTGCATCAGAAGGTCAAAGGAGGTATCAGTGAAATCGTATTTTTGCAGATCGAGTATTCCTTCGATGATCGTCATGGGTTACAAGCTTTTATTGATTCATTGATATTACAGCCATTCCTTTTTTCCCATCCATCCGTACAAGCAATGGTTTTTCAAACCTTATATGCCTGAAAAACTCGCCTTTCCCGACAATCTGCTGGTTCCTGATCTTTTCCCAGTTAATCTTATCCTGATCAGAATTCTGGTTTACTGAAAAATAGCCGACATTCATCGATGTTACATTATGAAAGAAATGAGAGCCAAGGGAAGCATCAGGATGAAAATCAGGCAAGGAAACTTCCACAATAACTTTTGCCCTGGATATCTGAGGCCAGGTTACAGGAATTCCAAGAAACCTGTCGCGGCTTCCCCATCTGCCAGGGCCGATAAGAATATATTTCCGGTTTTCCTTTACCATTTTCTCATTTGTTGCTGCAATCTCATCAGCCATTTCAACAGTCAGCTTATTGTCAAATTTTTCAGGTTCTATAAATATTATGTCAGTGATGCCATCTATCAGCCCGTTGCCCATACTCTTTCTTGTTAAAAGCACCAGCTCATCTTCATTAATTGTTTCCGTATCAATATTATAACCAGCTCCTGTTCCCAGCAGAGGCTTTATCTGAAGAAGGTAAAATGAAGCATTTCCGGTTTCATCCATGTTAAGGTCAACTGCAAATTCTATTTCAACAGGAGTACCGCAAGCCTCTGTTACAACATCCAGTACTGTTTTAAGTGTCGCAGCCAGTGGTATGTAATTATATTTCAGGATATCAGCAAAACTAATTACCCGGGGACCGGGAGAATCAAGTCCGGGAGTGATTGTATCATTGTCAGGGTTCAATACTGATGCAATATGATTCAGAGTACCATGATTTTCAGCAGCACTTATATCAAGCATTTTAAGACCTGCAATTTCACCTTCCAGAAGGTTGAGATCCTTTTTTGACAGATCGACCGCATAAAACCAAACCTGGGAGTTTTTATAAAGATCTTTCTGAGATATAATTTCAAGGGCAGGATATGCAGGAGAAAACCTGTATGCCATATTCCCTTCCATTACGTACTGACCCAGTCCTAATGCAGCTACGGCAAATCCGTCTTTTGGCGTCATATGAGCAACAGGATAAAAGTTGAATGACTGAGCCGATCCGCTGATATGAGGATAGAAAGCATCATCATACCTGTTTCCAACAACTTCCTGGATCACAACAGCCATTTTCTCAAGCTCAATTTTATAGTTGATCGCTTCAAAATATGCACGGGCATTTTTTGAATAAATAGATGCAAATACCAGTTTGATTGCATCTGACAGGTGTTTTAATCCTGATTTCCGGATCAGGATTGTTATTCGGCAGAAGATATGTTCCGAAAATCCCGGAAAATGGCTGACTCATTGAATCTTCGAAAAGACTTGATGACCTTACAGCAAGAGGTTTGGTGATCTTCCTTAAGAAAAATCCTGAGTTTCTTTTCGAGGGTATAGCTCAGGCTGCTTTCCATAAATGCTTTCTGGATCAGATCAAAGTCCTTTTCCTCCTTTACCAGGTTCCACAGATGGTTCCGTTCCATAAACAGATCAAACTCGTCTGTCCCGATAATTGCGGTTACCGGGGTTTTAATATTTATTCCGGGGATAAGCCTGCCAAGCTCAAAACTATAGATCAGCGTATTAATAAACGCAAGCCCTCTTCCTTTTCCTCCCAGTGATCCTGCTGACAGACTTACAACATTTGTTTCATCAATTAGCTGCAGACTCTTCAAAATTAATAACCCTGCCCTTGTTTAATTCCTGCCTTCGCCTCCGGATTATGTCGAGAAGGAATTCCCTTAGTTCCTTAAGGCTTTTAAAATCTGTTACCTTAATCGGATTTATCAGTTTTGCAATCTTAACCTCCCCCCTTGCCATAAGCCAGAGGGAGAAATGGTTTTTCATGGCATGATAGGCAAGGGAATCTTCAGGCACAGTCTGAAGGTAAGCCTCAAACTCCTTCATTGATTTTGCAACAGCTATCTGTCGTCCGCTGTTATCTCTGTACACAAAATGACCAAATCCAAGGTAATAGTTGATGAATGATTTCAGATCCTGAAGAAGGCTTTCAGAATTTTTATTTATGAAATTTGATTTAAGGGTGAATGCATATTTCGCATTTTCAGGATCTGACGACTGCAGAACTGTAGGAAGATTTGGCAGATGTGTTTTAATATGCTGGATAAGCTCAAATCCTGCTTTTTCATGCATGACTTCATTTCTTGGGAAAGCCATATCAGAAATCACACACAGCAGGTTATTACGGTAATTATTGAAAATATCTATCGCGCTTTCCCAGTTCGAAGCAAGAAGAATCTTTGGTCTGGCTCTAAGTTTCAGAACTTTATAAAGCTCATCCGTTGAAACATCCTGGATAAGGTTTTTTGTCTGGGCCATAACCAGATTGTAAAGCATTGGAAGATAACTTGAGTAATAATCGGCTGAGTCTTCAACCAGCAGAATGACCCCGGTCAATCCCTTCTGTGTATCATTTTCAACATTTACCCTGTCCTCAAGAAGAGACACCATGGCAAAAAACACTTTCGACTCACCTGTCCATACAAAGTAATTATCGAATGGCACCTTCCTGGCTTTCTGTTTTTTTACATAAGCCATATCAGATGGATTGTTCAGAAGAAGGTATGTAGGCAGATATGGATATTTGTCTTTTATTTTCCTGCATAGTTCCATTGGGCTCTCCTTATCAACTCCAATCATGATGATGACCATATCGTAATGTCTGGCTTTCAGCCTGTTGAATGCCTCTTCCTCGCTCGATACACCCGTAACCCTTGGTATTGAGGTAAGACTCATCTGGTAGTACTCCCCGAGTATATGATCTGCAAACCGTCCTTCCCCTTCAATCGAATAAGCATCATACAGGTTTGCCACCAGCAGGATCTCTTTTACCTTAAACGGCTGAAGGTCATGGAACACATCTCTTTCAGCATTGTGCCGGTCAAGAAATTTCTGCAACAGCTTTTTGCTTGAAATATTCGAAAGATCTTCTTCTTCTTTTTTGGCGACACCTGAAATGCGAATGATATCCCTTGCTTTATAACTATTGATATAACCAGTAATCAGACTTGCTATATTCTGGATAAGATCTCTTTCTTCTTTAAGGAACGGACCTTCTTGTTCCTCTCTGAACTCCTTTGTATAGAAGATCTCAATAGTCCCTGTTTCCTCATCAATTGTATTGAATTCCTGAACCATCTTCCATTTTGTTTCCCTGAATTCAAGAGATTCGAATTCCTTTTTCATGAAGGATATCCTTGCAACAGTATATTCCGGATACTGCCAGGCCGCAGGCAGAAGGAGAGCTATCTGCTGAAGGGTTTCCTCTATAGGTTTGCCCTCCTTAAGTATATAAGTGGTTTGGTTTATGCAGCCAAGTTCCTTAAGTCTTTCCCGTTGTTCATGTAATAAACGGCTGAATTCAGGTGTAATATGAGTATTGGCATCCATCAACGGAAAATTTAATCAACTTTCCAGGCTGATCCGCTGTTCAGCAGATCATCCATATTCTTTATTTTTGATGTTTTCTGAACTTCAGCTATCTGATTCTCGACATCATTTTCATATGTTGGTCCGGGTAACCGCCCTGATAACACCTAATGCAACAGGATACTCAGGATACCTCATATTTGCAAGCATATACTGGATTCCAGGATTGGGTTCGAAAGCATCATGAATGAGAATATTCTTTTCTGTAACGCCATTTTCGCCCAGTTTTACCACTTTGAGTTTAAGACCATCCAGGATAAGACCTTTGTCATTCCCTTTTCCAAATATCATTGGTTCACCATGCTTCAGGATCAGAGTCCTGTCATCCCTGACTTCTTTACCTGCTACAGTTTCATGAATTCCGTCATTGAAAATCACGCAGTTCTGAAGCACTTCAACAACCGAAGTACCTTTGTGTTTTGCTGCTTCAATATAAATCTGGGTCGAAAGCGATACATTCGAATCGAGTGTCCTTGCAAAAAATTTTCCTTTTGCACCTATTACAAGTTCACCTACTGAAAATGGTTCTTCAACAGTTCCAAAAGGGGAGGTTTTAGTGATCAGACCTCTCTCGGATGTAGGCGAGTACTGACCTTTTGTAAGGCCATAGATCTCATTGTTGAAGAGTATGATATTTATGTCAATATTGCGGCGCACCACATGGATGAAATGATTTCCTCCGATAGCAAGTGCATCGCCGTCGCCAGTAATCTGCCACACTGAAAGTTCCGGATTTGCAATTTTCACACCGCTGGCAATTGCCGAAGCACGCCCATGGATCCCATGAAATCCGTATGTATTCATATAATAAGGGAATCTCGATGAACAGCCTATACCTGAAACAAAGGCGATTTTTTCTTTTGGTATCCCCAGTTCCGCGAGTGCTTTCTGAACAGCATTAAGTACTGCATGATCACCACAACCGGGGCACCACCGTACTTCCTGGTCGCTTTTAAAATCCTTTGGACTTGTCTGATTTATCTGTGATACTTCCATATTAATTATCCTCCAGTATTTTAATGCATTGGTCCTTTATTTCCTTAACAGTAAAGGGAAGTCCCTGAACCTTATTGATCTGCTCACATTTAAAGCCCTGATGTTTCATACGCAGGTAATTTGCAAACTGACCCGAATTTAAGTTCGCATACAACTATTTTTCTGAAACTTGAGAAAGTTTCCCAGGTATTTTTAGGTAATGGATTAATATAGTTGAAATTTACAAGACTTACATTATATCCTTCTGCGTGCAACTCCCTTACAGCGGTAATAAGGTATCCATAGGAACCTCCCCAGCCGACAACAAGAAGATCGTTTGATTCAGGACCAAAAACAGTCAGATCAGGTATTTCATCTGCAACCCTTTCAATTTTCTCGGCTCTCAGGTTTACCATAAGCTCATGATTTTCAGGTACATATGAAACAGTACCCTTTACAGTCTTTTCAAGTCCGCCAATACGGTGTTCCAATCCGGGTGTACCTGGGACAGCCCATTTTCTTGATAATTTTTCCTTGTCGCGTTTATATGGCAGGAATGGTAATTCATTTTTATCTGCAAAAGGAGGAATAATTTCCGGAAGCTCACTCATAGCAGGTATTTTCCATGGTTCGGTGCCATTGGCAAGATAACTGTCAGTCATGAGAATAACAGGAGTCATATGTTCAACAGCAATTTTTGCTGCCTCAAATGCAAAATGAAAACAGTCGGAAGGAGTGCTTGCAGCAATAACAACGACGGGGCATTCACCGTTGCGGCCATAAAGAGCCTGCATAAGGTCGGCCTGTTCTGTTTTGGTCGGAAGACCGGTTGAGGGTCCTCCCCGCTGAACATCAATAATGACTATTGGCAACTCGGTCATCACTGCAAGACCAATAGCTTCAGATTTTAATGCAAGACCGGGTCCTGATGTGGAAGTTACTGCCAAGATAACCGGCAAAACTTGCACCAAGTGCTGTGCAAATTCCGGCTATTTCATCTTCGGCCTGAAAGCTTTTAACACCCAGATCTTTGCGGGCAGCAAGCTCTTCGAGGATCCCTGTTGCAGGAGTAATCGGATAGGAGCCGATAAAAAGCTTCAAACGGGCTTTTTCTGCAGCTGCCATCAAACCCCAGGCGGTTGCAGCATTTCCGCATATATTTCTGTAAATGCCTTTTGCAATAGGTGCCGGACTAACCCTGATAACCGGTGTCAGTGCTTCAATAGTTTCCGCATAGTAATAACCAGCACGAAGGACAATTTTATTTGCCTCAGCTATTTCAGGCTTTTTACTGAATTTCTTTTCAAAAAACTGCTCGGTATACTTCAGCTTGCGATCAAAAAGCCAGTAAACCATTCCAAGTGCAAACATGTTTTTCGTCCTTAGAACGGTTTTCGGATCAAGCCCGAAATCTTTCAGGGCTTCTTTTACCATTGATGAGATGGGTGTTGCGATAATGTTAAAATTATCAAGATTTTCCTCAACAACAGGATCCTTTGATATATCCCGCTTTCTCAATATTCTTTTCAGTGAAATTATCTTTATCAAAGATTATCGTACCACCTGGTTTAGTCCATTTTGCGTTGGCTTTTATTGCAGCCGGATTCATAGCGACCAGTACATCAGCATAATCACCGGGGGTATTGATTTCAGAATGACCGAGGTGAACCTGAAATCCTGAAACTCCTCCGACAGTACCCTGAGGTGCGCGTATCTCAGCCGGATAATCAGGAAATGTCGAAATATCATTCCCGTATAAAGCTGCCGTATCGGAGAATAAAGTACCTGTCAGCTGCATTCCGTCCCCTGAGTCTCCCGAAAACCTGATGACTACTTCTTCTCTTTCAATAACCTTTGATTTTTTACCCATGATGCCTAATTAAGTATTAAAAGTGAGTTATATTTTACACTATTTATAACTGTCTGTCCATGAACAAAAGTAAACTATTTAATGATCGAAAAATCATTTAATTATTGATAATTAAGAATGATATTGATCATATAAATCTGACTGCCAACCCCCATTTTGTACTCCCTAAAAGGCGGACAAATTAAACTTCCATATTACTGGAGGCCAACGAGGGGACTAAGGAACACTCAGCTCCAGATATCAGCTTTCTTCAGGTTTATCTCTCCTTCAAAAAACATTCTGGCTATCTTCTCAAAGTAGGAAGTATAATCAGATATAAAAAACTGGTCCTGAACCTTCCCTGAATCATTCAGCAGGTCATTCTTTTCAAGCGTTTCCCTCAGGATCAAGAAACAATTCTTGCAGAGTCGACCACTTCGACATTAAAATTAAAGAATTTGCTTATCTGGTTCCTTATTATAGGATAGTGCGTACATCCAAGGATCAGAGCTTCGATTCCTGAGAGTGTCTCATTTGAAAGATAAGTACGGATTATTGCATTGCTGATATCATCGAAGATAAAGCCCTCTTCAATCATGGGTACAAGCAAAGGAGTTGCCATTGAAACAACACTTGTCCGGGGTGCCTTTTCCTTGAGTTTCTGGTCATAAGTACCCGAACTGATTGTTCTTTTTGTCCCGATAACACCTATTTTCCGGAAGTTTCTGGTGCTCAGGTAATCCACAACCGGGTCAATAACATCGATCACTAATTGTCCTGTCCTGAAATTCCTTCTTTAATGTGTCAAATGCAGAAGCTGAAGCGGAGTTACAGGCAACCAGAACAACCTTCGCATTATGATCAAGAAGGAATTCGGTTATCTTCCCCGAATAATATCTGATCGATTCAGCTGATTTATCACCATATGGAAGGTGAGCGGTATCTCCGAAATAAACCAGGCTTTCTCCGGGAAGGATTTGTTTTATTGCATGCGCAACAGTCAGTCCTCCGACTCCTGAATCAAAAATTCCTATTGGCTGCTCTTTCAATTAATCATATATTAAAAAAATGACCATCCGCCAGATGGCGGATGGTCATCGGTTTTATTTCTGTAATTTATTTCAAACCAAGTTTTGCTTTGGCAAGCTGCATGACATTTGTGCTTTTAGTCTCATCAAAATATATAATCTGGTTTTGCGAAAGATCAAAAATATAGATAAATCCGTTTTCTTTCCCTACTTCCCTGATAGCCTTGTCAGCCTTTTCGGTGACAGGAGTAAAGAGTGCACCTGCTTTTCCTGGATCTGGGTTTGAGCATTTGTCTGGAAATCGGTTAATCTTTTCTGAGCATCCTGCAATTCCTGTTCTTTGGTCTGACGAACCAGATCAGTCAGGTTCTTGCTCTCTTTGAGATAGGTTTCATATTTATTATTCAATTCAACCTGTAACAACTCCGCTGTATTTTTAAGTTCTGTGTTCAGTTTTTCGAGTTTCACCCTTGCGGAGTCAAATTCAGGCATAGCCTGTATAAGTTCAGTCCGGTTAATGTGTCCGAATTTTAAATTCTGTGCTAAAGCATTATGCCCCAAGAATGTAACCATAATGACGAGCACAGAAATTCCAATAAATCTTTTCATCCTTTTTAGTATTTTGATAATTATGCAAAAGTAATTAATTAATTTTTATAACCTAATTTTTCGAGTACCTGATCGCTGATGTCATATTTAGGATTAGCGAATAAAATGTTGCCTCCCGAAGCTGTGTCAAAGATTGCTGCATAGCTACCTTCGGCTGCAATTGTTTTTATTGCTTTCAGTATCTCGTCCTGGATTGGTTTAACCAGTTCTTCTCTTTTCTTGAAAAGTTCGCCTTCAACTCCGAAGTATTTATTCTGAAGGTCTTTCATCTCCTTTTCCTTTGTTATAATTGCTTCTTCTCTTTTGGTTTTCATGTCCTGTGAAAGAAGTACAACATCATTCTGATAAGATTTGTACATCTGATCAACAATTGCATACCCATCGGCAACCTCTTTCTCCCATTGTTTGGAAAGATTATCAAGCTGCTCCTGAGCTTTGTTAAAAGCAGGAATATTCTTCCTTATATATTCAGAATCCACGAATGCATATTTTTGAGCTGCGGCAAAAACCGTAGTCATTAATGCAAAAATTAATATAACACCTATTCTTTTCATAAAATTGATTTTAAAATTAAAATGATTAAAACTGCTGACCTATAGTGAAACTAAATTGTCCTTTATTTGCATCGGGGAAAGCAACCGGATCATCTACCGGATCAAATCCATAACCCCAGTCAACACCAAGCAGACCGAACATCGGGAGGTTAGCCCTGACTCCAATACCTGCCGCCCGATTCATCCTGAATGGATTATACTGATTCAACCTCGTACCAGGCTTTCCCTGCCTCAAGGAAAGCGAGCCCGTAAATTGTAGCCTGCTGGTTAAGCGAAACAGGGTACCTTAATTCTAGAGTAAATTTCGAATATACGTTACCCGTGGGAGATCCTGTTTTTGAATCTGTCGGAGTAACGGACCCGTCAGTATATCCTCTAAGGGCAATTATTTCGCGCCCGTAAAGGCTATACCCGGTCATACCGCTTCCACCCAGATAAAAATTCTCAAATGGTGAAGGTCCGATATCCTTATTGTAATGACCCAGGTAACCGAAAGCAAATTTGGCATTAAGCACGAGCTTATCATCCTGTGTAACCGGGTAGAAATAATCTGCCTTGAATATCCATTTGTGAAACTCTATCCATTTATATTTCTCTCTGTCTGTCGCTCCTGCCATATTTGCACCGCTCATAGTGAATATGGAGGTGTTGCCTGTAACGACAAGAGTAAAAGTTGATCCGTTCGTCGGATAAATAAGGTTGGGACCTGTTGAAAACCTGGTAAGTTTTGTAGTGAATGTCAACATGTTGGATGTCCCATCAGAAAACAGGAAATGATAGTAGGTGAAGTCGTTAAGATCGTATCTCTGGTAGTTTAACTCGCCGTATAACGAAAAGAAGTCATCGGGCCATTCAAGTCGTTTTCCAAGTCCGATGGAGGCCCCGTTAGTTAACATTGACTGGTAATTGCTGTCGTTCTTTTTTCTCCCGTTGGTCATTAATGATCTGTAAAATGACACTGAAAAGGAATTGGGTTTATTACCGCCAAGCCACGGTTCCATGAATGAAATATTATATGACTGGTACAAGCGTCCGTTAGACTGAGCCCTGACACTTAGCGATTGTCCGTCACCAGAGGGGTAAGGTCTCCACTCCTTCAGATTGAAGAAGTTTCTCATTGCAAAATTGTTAAACTGTACACCTACCGATCCCACAAGCATACCTGCTCCCCAGCCCCCTGAAATCTCAAACTGATCATTTGCTCTCTCCTCAAGCTTATAAAGCAGGTCAACAGTCCCGTTTGCAGGATCAGGAACCACATTCGGAGTTATTTTCTCGGGATCAAAATGGCCGATTACACCAAGTTGACGAATAGATCTGAGTATCTTGTTCTTACTGTAAAGATCGCCTGGCAGTGTATAAAGTTCGCGTCTGGCAATATGCTCATTGGTCCTGGTGTTTCCCGAAATAATAATATTATTAAGATATGCCTGATCTCCCTCGTAGATCCTTACCTCAAGATCGACGGAATCATTCTCAATCTTTGATTCAACAGGTGTCAGCCTTGAAAAAAGGTAACCATTATCCTGGTATACATTGCTGACTGCATCCTGCGCCCCGGCTGCGCCATTAAGCCTGTCTTCCAGATTAGACTGGTTATAAACAGATCCTTTCTTGATATTCAGAACCTTTTCAAGATCTTCTTTTCTGTATACACTATTCCCAACCCAGGAGATATTTCTTAAAAAGTATTGTTTCCCTTCATCAACCTTGATCATCAGTCCGACACGGTCCTCTGAGACCGGATAAAGGGAATCGCCAAGTATCTTAAAATCCTTGTAACCGTTATCATTATACAATTTGTACAGTTTATCCTTATCCTCATCGTACTTTTCAGAGATAAACTTTGATGCCTTGAAGAAATTAAGGTTCTTCTTCTTGGTATTTTTCATCTTATGCCGGAGCTGTTTGGTACTGAAATTTTCATTTCCGACAAAAGAGATTTCTCCTATTTTTACCTTCTCCTTTTTATCGACATTAACTGTGAGAATTATATTGTTTGGCTGATCCGGATCGTCTTTCTGAACAAATTCAACAGTTGTATTCAGGAATCCCTTTTCAATAAAATGATCAGTAATAATCTTTCTTGTATTGTTTAACTGGAAGGATGTAAGCTGTGATCCGACCGGCATATTAATCTTTTCAGCCAGGTCCTGGATTTCAGAGTTTTTTAGACCGTTGTACCTGACTGATGATATTCTGGGCCTCTCCTGCAGGGCGATATCGAGATAGACAGTATCAGCAACAGTTTTAGTTATATTTATTCTGACATCAGAGAAAAGACCCTGCTGCCATAATTTTTTCACAGCGTTTGTTATAGCATCCCCAGGTACAGAGACTTCCTGATTGACTCTGAGACCTGATATTCCGATCAGAGCATTTGTATCAAGAAATCTTACGCCGGAAACGGAAACTCCTCCAATAATATAATCGTAAGAACCTAGAATAATCGATAATTCCCGCTTTTTCCTGTGATAACAGAGTACTGTTCATAAGAATCAGAGCTACTGCCAGAAAAATTCCTTTTAATCTTTCAATCGCCATCATATCATCATTTGTCCAAAAGTTGTTCACTAGTTTTTCCAAATCTTCTTTCTCTCTTCTGGAAGTCAATTATTGCTTTGTAAAGTTCCTCCTTACCAAAATCGGGCCAAAGTATTTCCGTAAAGTACAATTCCGTATAGGCGAGCTGCCATAAAAGAAAATTGCTGATCCGCATTTCCCCGCTTGTCCTTATCATTAATTCAGGATCCGGAACTCCATGTGTGGTAAGGTATTTTTCAAAATTATATTCATTAACAGAGCCCGGATCAACCGATCCGCTGACGATCTCAGCCGAGAGCTTCTTTGCAGCTTCAGTTATCTCCCATCTCGAGCTGTAGCTCATTGCTACTATAAGATTAAGTCCCGTGGCATCTGATGTAATATTGATCGTTTCCATCAGCCTTTCCCTGACATCATCGGCCAGACTTTCAGTATCTCCGATCGCAGTCAGCCTGATATTGTTCTTAATTAATGTATCAGTCTCCTTATTAAGCGATTGCACCATAATGCCCATCAATGCGGAAACCTCTTCGTCAGGTCTTCCCCAGTTTTCAGTTGAAAAAGCATAAACGGTAAGATATTTGATTTTTAATTCAGCGGCATGCCTCAATAATTTCCCTGACTGCCTTTACTCCCTGCTGGTGGCCGAATATCCTGTCCATACCTCTCTGCCTGGCCCACCTTCCGTTGCCATCCATAATTATCGCTACATGTGACGGGAGTTTGGCAGTATTGATCTGTTTTAAAAAGGACATAATTCAGCGTCTTCTTGATTCATCCACATCTTTAAAAGCCGGACAACCTACCAGTTTGTTGTATATCTTCCAGGTAAATGAAATACCTGCAAATGAATACCAGTCGTTGTTGTGGAGCCATGCTTTGTGATCTGGATTAACTTTATCTTCCAAGCCGTCAAAGTTATCATAAAAAGTCTTACGAAAACCATATTCGGCTTCAATTCCGAGGTTTTTATAGATATTTATCTTAAAACCAAGCGAAAAAGGGATGACTGGCTGGTAAGATTTATTATTATGGTAGAATTGTATTTATGAATAGCAATCCCCAGCACCTGCTGCAAGATATGGAGTATAATTCCATCTTTTACCCTGGGTTGAATATGGCAGAAAATTAAACTCAAACTGAAGCTGCCAATTCAGCAACTGTACCTGAAAATGATGCAACACGTGTCTAGCTGGAAATTGTTATTGAAATCAAGATCATTGCCCTGAAGACCGCCGATAAAAATATTTGCTCCTAATTGATTGTCTTGGATTCAGATTATAACGGTAGAATAACTCCTCCTGCTGGGAGTGGAGAATAAAATAAACGATTAGTATTTATATCTCCCAGATATGAAGATACACCGCCAAAAATACCATAATCAGCACTTCGCTGACCGGATACTGATAATGATAACAGAATTAAAAGAAGAAACCCCGATAGTTTTTTCATCCAAACGGATCCAGCTTATTATCATCTGAAAGAGGGCCAATCCTTTGGCACTTGTTTTCAGTTTATAAGTAACGGTAAAGTTTAAAAAATAATAAACGTCATTGGCTTTGTTGGGAAATATTTGGAGGTATAACCGTCAAGATAATCCGTAAAAGCATATCTCCCGCCAAATTCAACACCGAAATTAATGTTGGGAGTTGTAAATCAATGTTGCTCCGATACCTCCGGGAATAACAGGTGCAGAACCCGCTGGTTGCTTACATCCCTCTTCCCTCAACAAGGGCATCATTTCCGTTGACACTGAAAGACTGCTCCTCCAATTCCTGCAAAAGCATAGAAGTCAAGAGAAGAGAGCAGTGCCCACAGGCCTTTGCCTTTCATAAAAAGGTAACTGCTTTCATATTTATTTTTGATAAAATAATATTCAAGCATCAGCGCCGGCTCAAACAAGTTTGTTACTTGATTCATATTCCCTGCCTTCATTCGATCCCCTGTACATCAGTTGCATGAAGCATTGCATATGTCAGGCTCAATCTGGTATTTAAAGTTCGTGAGAGACGATATCTCAGACTGCCATTAATGTCAAATCTTGTTTGTCTGTAGCTTAAATCCTTGAATCCAAGAAAGTTCTCACCACTTGTATATCCTCCAACATCAGGGAATGAAAATGAAGGACCTATTCCAAATTGTGCTTCCCAGCGTCTCAATTTCCAAAGTTGGGCATCAGATAACTGAACTGCAAAACAAAGTATTATAACGACTAAAAGTGATCGTTTCATTTCAGTGTGAATTTAATTTGCAGATACAAATATAATAATCTAAAATTAATCAGCATGCGTTTAGAACAACTAATTTAGTTTCTCCTGTCGGCTCCCCACATAAGCTTATTTCTCAGAGTGCTGTAAAAATCCATCCCCTTCAACATTACAGTCTTAAGTTTATCCGGAGATCGTGAAATACTTATTTCCTCACTGAATGGCAGTCTTTTTGATCTGAAATCGCATGTTGCAATATACTCCTGTGTACGGCCTTCCACGATCATTCTGAGGTTGCTCTCCCCTGAAAGTATGATGGGACGGATAGTAAGATTATGGGGAGATATGGGAGAAATTATAATACTTTCATCCTCAGGTGATAAAATCGGCCCTCCGACACTCAGATTATATGCTGTTGATCCGGTAGCCGTTGAGACAATCAATCCGTCAGCCCAGTAAGTATTCAGATATGCACCATCCACATAAACATTGATTGTTATCATGCTGGGATCCGCTTTCTGAATAGTTACTTCATTTAGTGCTGTTGAAGATTGCGTTATCAAATAATCCTTCAGGATTCTCTTATTTCGATAAGTGATCTTTCAATTATTTGATATTCCCCTTCACATAAAAGATCAATTGAATGGCCTATTTCATCCTCTGAAATATTTGCCAGGAAACCCATTCTTCCCGTATTGACCCCGGCTATCGGAATTCCATAATCTCTGACTTTAAGCATAGTTTCAAGAAAAGTGCCATCGCCACCCACACTTAATACGAGGTCCGGAAGCCTCTTCAGGTCTTCAGGTCGCTGAATTTTTCAATCAGTTCTCCTCCCGGGCAGGATACAAATACCAACAGATTTCTGATAGATATACATTTTAATGCCTCTTCTGCAGAATTCCCTGATCAGCCTGTTAACACCTTCAGTGGTTTTTGGCTTGTTTTCCTTGCTGTAAATGGCAACTGTTTTCAGCATAATCTGTCAGATATTCAAGTATTTCATAAGAAGATCGAACCGTTCTGAATAGAACCTGTCCATCGAATCATCTGATGTAACCCAGGTTTTAACATCATAATTATACCGTTCAAAGGTCCTGATCACCGAAACCAGGTCATTTGTATTTACTTTAATTGTCACTTCAAGCCTTGTTGAATCGGGTGGAGATGTAACATACATGCTCAACACCTTAACATTATTACCCTCAACAATCTGAGCGATCTGCGAAAGTGAATAATCTCTTTCGATAAGCTCAAGCACAATTATCCCGCCCGGCTGATCCATTGAAGAAATACCGGCCAGATAACGAACCAGATCAGTGGTGGTAATCACTCCCTTATAATGGGATTTTTCATCAAGTACAGGGACAACAGTCAGCTTTAAGCCGTGAAGCGAGTCCTATTACCTCAAAAAGATGCTGTTCAGTTGTCACAAAAGGCTTTAGTAATGTAAGGGTATGATTTCCAATTGGTTCTTCAGGCTGATTCATATCATAAATATCGGTATCTGAGATCAGTCCGAGAAAATCAAGGTTGTTCACAATCGGCAGATGAGATATCCTGAAAATCTCCATCCAGTTCAGTGCTGTCTGCCCTGAATCAGATGTTTTCAGAGATGGAACCACTTCAGAAATCAAGTCTTTTGCAACCATAAAAAGGAGTCTCCTATTTAAATTTCATCTAAAATAAGAAAAAAAAAGTCAGTTGTTGTATTTTTGCATCACATTACAATACGGACAATCATCTTTTTTATTATGACAAAGCTTAGTGTTAACATCAATAAGATTGCAACGCTCCGGAATGCAAGAGGGGGAAATATCCCGAATGTCAAAACAGCAGCAATCAATTGTGAACTTTTCGGAGCCGACGGAATAACGGTTCATCCGCGGCCTGATGAACGTCATATAAGATACAAGGATGTCTTGGAAATCAGGCCAATAATCACTACCGAATTCAATATTGAAGGTTATCCATCCGACAGTTTCATAGATCTTGTTGTTTCAGTGAAACCTGATCAGGTTACTCTTGTGCCTGATGCGCATGATGCAATTACATCGAGCGCCGGCTGGGATATTTTGAGATACAGGCTTTTTCTTACAGATGTAATCTCAACTTTCAAAAAAGAAGGAATCAGAACTTCAGTATTTATTGATACTCAGCTTTCAAATATTGAAAATGCTCCTTTAACCGGGACCGACAGAATTGAATTATATACAGAACCATATGCTTCTCTTTTTATGCAGTAATGCACCCGGAGCCATTGAACCATTTGTAAGTGCGGCAAGGATTGCCCGTGATGCAGGACTGGGAATAAATGCAGGACACGACCTGAATCTTGATAATCTAAGGTATCTTCATCAGAATATACCATGGATCGATGAGGTCTCTATAGGGCATGCCCTGATCTCAGACGCTCTTTACCTCGGGCTTGAAAATGCAATCCAGATGTACAAGAGACAACTGGCAGATTGAGACTGCCCATGAAACTGTTTTATCAGAAAATACGGTTCCGGACCTCCCTTAATAATACTTCATGGTCTATACGGATCATCTGATAACTGGGTATCTATTGCAAAAAGTATAAGCGACAGATTCACAGTTTTCCTTCCCGATCAGAGAAATCATGGTCAGTCACCGCATAGTCCTGTCCATGACTATGATTCAATGAAAGAAGATCTTCTTGACCTTGTAAATGATCTGAGACTTCAGAAATTTTTCCTTGCAGGCCATAGCATGGGCGGCAAAACAGCTGTGAACTTTGCTCTGAGCTGGCCTGAAAAACTTTATGGACTGCTTGTTGCCGATATTTCTCCTATGGTTTCAGAGGACAATAATTCAATTGCTTATAAACAGCATTGTGAAATATTGAATTCAATTCTTTCCCTGGATCTTTCGGGAATAAGATCCCGCGATGAAGTTGAATCGCTTCTCAAATCCGGGATCCAATCCGAAAAAACAAGGGGATTTCATCATGAAAAACCTAAAAAGGGAATCGGATAATTCTTTTTCCTGGAAAATAAATGCTTCTGCCCTTCTGAAAAATCTTGACAGGATAATGGAAGGGATTGAACCTGGCGATAAGAAAGGATGGAGATTACAGGATTTCCTGTTTATTTTCTTAAAGGCGAATATTCAGAATATCTTCCCGAAAGTGATTTTAATAAAATCAGGAAACTCTTTCCCGCTGCTGAATTTATTATTATCCCCCGCTCAGGGCACTGGATTCATGCAGATAATCCGGAAGCATTCAAAAAATGCCTTCTGAAATTCCTTGATAACCAATGATCAGAACTGGGTGACTGATTCTATTTTATCTTCTTCAATTTTTGGCAGGTTCATAAATCTTAAAAGTACCTGAGCAACAGCCAGCACATCTTTTTCACAATACTTTGCAATTCGCTTGATATCATGTTCATTATGATAAATACCGGCGACCATGCTTCCGTCAATATCATCTTTGGGAGAGGGTATTTTAAGTATGGATGTCAGCAGATCAAGGGATGTATAGCTTTTATAATCACCGAATTTCCACAAATCAAGGGTGTCAAGCAGTTTTACTTCCCAGGGTTTCTTTCCTGCATTATCAAGTATATCAGGAATGATCATACTGTTAATTATCATTCTCCGGGCTATATAAGGATAATCGAATTCTTTGCCGTTATGTGCACAGAGCAATGCTTCACTGTTCTTTGAAAATTTATTGAGCATCGCAGAAAATTCTGAAAGAATTGTCCTTTCATCATCTCCGTAAAAAGATTTGATCCTGAAAGAAAAGGGTATCTTCTCTTTAATAAGTCCGACTGAAATACAGATTATCTTTCCGAATTCCGCATATATTCCTGCCCTTTCATAAACCTCTTCCGCCGACTGATCCTCATCTCTGAATTGTCTTGATTTCTTTTCCCAAAGAGCCTGAAATGACTGATCGAGCATCGTGTATGAAGAAGTCGCCGGTACAGTTTCTATATCAAGGAATAAAATATCCTCAGGTCTGATATTTGCTAACATATTCTATGATTCTTCTTTATAAGTGTTTTTCAATTATTGAAATCAGAACCTCAATTCCCACCTGGTTCTCACCCCCACCCGGTATTATAATATCAGCATATCGCTTTGAAGGTTCTATAAACTGAAGATGAGATGGTTTTACTGTGTCATGATACCTGTCCAGAACCATAAGTACTGAACGGCCCCTTTCAACGATATCCCGCTGAATAACCCTTCCCAGGCGGTCGTCAGCATCAGCATCCACAAAAACCTTAATATCAAGCATGTTTCTCAGACCGCTGTCGACCAGGATCATTATTCCTTCAACCAGTACTACTCTTGCAGGCTTGACTGTTATAGTCTCTTTCGACCTGAGGCAGGTCAGATAGGAATAAATAGGCATTTCAATACTCTGGCCTTTTTTGAGCTTTTCAAGATGATCGATAAGCAGGCTGAATTCCAGTGAATCAGGATGATCAAAATTTATTTTCTGTCTCTCCTCAAGTGGAATTTGCCCGTTATCCTTATAATATGCATCCTGGGGTATTACAATGACATCCTCGTTTGGGAGCCTTTCCATTACCTTCTTTACAACGGTTGTTTTTCCCGATCCTGTGCCTCCTGCTATTCCGACTATAAGCATTTATTACTATTTTTGTCTCTCATATTGGTCTCAAAAATAATATTTAACTCAATAATTAACTATATACTTGATGTCAGAATTATATCCGTTAAAATTTGAACCAATTTTAAAAGAGAAGATCTGGGGTGGCAGCTCGCTTGCCGATAATTATGGAAAAAAACCCGGTAATCTGAAAAATATTGGAGAAAGCTGGGAATTGTCGGCTGTCTCTGATAATCTTTCAGTGATAAGTAATGGATTTCTGGCTGGCAATAACATCGAGGAAATAATTGAAGTCTATATGGGAGATATTACCGGAGAATCAGTATTTGAAGAATTCGGTAATGAGTTTCCATTGCTCATAAAGCTTATCGAAGCCAGGGATGATCTTTCTGTGCAGGTTCATCCGGATGACGAACTGGCAAAAAAACGGCATAATGCTTACGGAAAAACAGAAATGTGGCATATTCTTAAAAGTGAAAAAAACGCAAAGATCTACACTGGTTTCTCAAATCCGGTTTCCCGTGATTCTTATATCAATGCAGTTAAAAACAACACCATAGGAGACCTTCTGAATATTGAAAGTGCTGATCCCGGCGATACTTTTTTTACTCCTGCCGGAAGAATACATGCTATCGGAGCAGGTATCGTACTGGCTGAAATACAGCAGACATCCGATATAACTTACAGGATTTATGACTGGGGAAGAAAAGATAAAAACGGAAAATCACGTGAACTTCACACTGATCTGGCTTTGGATGCAATTGACTTCAACGAAACCGGCAAGAGCAAAATAAAGAAGGAATTACTGAAAAACAAACCTGAAAATCTTGTAAGCTGTAAGTATTTTGACACAAACATTATACAGTTTAATGAACATATTGCCAGGGACTATAATCTAATTGACTCTTTTGTTGTGTACATTTGTACTGAAGGCAGATTTGTGATCCGTTGGGATTCCGGATCAGAAAAAGTCTCAAAAGGAGAAACAGTGCTTTTGCCGGCAATGATAAGCGATGTGGTGCTTGTGCCGGAGCAGGAAGCAACTGTACTTGAAATATATATCAATAATAAAGAAATTAATTAAAAATCAGAAAATTCTGTAATGAGAAAAGTCAACAGTTTAATTTTGATATTACTCGTTCTGCTTTTAGCTTCAGGATGCGCAGGAAAGGGATCTTCAAAAAAAGGATCGGATAAGGTGGCAGATACACTTTCAGTGCCTGATACAGGTTATACCGGGATTACAAAATACTACAGCAATGAATTGCTTATAAAGGAAGTTACTTTTAAGAATGGTGTTATGCAGGGTGAAATGAAGACATATTATCAGGGAGGGCAGCTGAACCAGACATTATGGTACGAGAACGGGCTTCGTGAGGATTCTGTAAAAAAGTATTACCTGGAGGGGCAGGTTTTCCGTTCGACACCATTTAAACATGACACGATTGACGGAACCCAGATACAATATTACAGGAATGGGCGCATAAAGGCAAAACTACACTTTATCAAAGGATTACGAACCCCGCTACTTGAGGAATATACCAGGGATGGCAAGCTTATCAGGGGATATCCCGAGATTGTCTTCACCATAAATGATAATTATAGCACAACAGGTAAAGTCAGGATCAATCTGGAACTGACTGATAAAGACCAGAAAGGTTAATATTCTACCGCGGGTGAATTCACAAATGGTGTATTTGATACTGCCAAGTGCAAAATATTACCAAGTGTCAATGGAAAAACCTTTCTGGATCTTAAAAAATCCGGGACACCTCAGACGGAATATATTGGTATTATTGGCGCTATTCTTACTGATTTCGGAAACAGATATCTGTCGTACAAAAAGATAGATCTACCCTACAAGGATCTCAAATAAGGATATTCGTTATGATAATCCATTCAGCTTCATATATACGGAGCAGTGCTTCATTAAAGCAGTGCCCCGACCCTGTGAAGCCTGAATTCGGATTTATCGGTCGTTCAAATGTCGGAAAATCTTCTCTTATCAATCTGCTTACCGGTAATTCGCACCTTGCTAAAATATCAGGTAATCCCGGAAAAACCAGAACGATTAACCACTTCCTAATAAACGAGAGCTGGTATCTTGTAGACCTTCCCGGCTATGGGTTTGCAAAGGTACCCGTCAGGATGAGGGAAAAATGGATAAAAGCGGTGGAGGAATACATCCTGAAAAGAGAAAACCTGGTTTGCCTGTTCGTTCTCCTGGATTCCAGGCATAAACCGCAGAAATCCGACATGCTGTTTATGGAGTTCCTTGGCAATAACCAGGTACCATTTGCCAGGGTATTCACAAAAACCGATAAGCTCTCATCAGCTGACTCTTGAGAAATCCATCCATAATTATGATATTGAGATGCTTAAAATATGGGAATCACTCCCTGCAACTTTTTTAGCATCAGCTGTAAACAGAACCGGCAGGGAAGAAATCCTGAATTTCATTGAAGAAACTATCAACAATTTTTCAAACACGGTCTGATATCTTCCGGAATTTATAATTTTGTAGTCTAGTAATTCTCTAATACAAAACCAGCAAAATCACAGGATAATGTATGGTAAAGCACCCATGAAGATTTTTTCCTGCAGGGCTTCAATGCATCTGGCGCAAAAGAATTGCAGATGAACTGGGAATTGAGCTTGGAAAAAGTTCAGTTACTGAATTCAGCGATGGTGAATTTCAACCATGTTTTAATGAATCCGTCAGAGGCGATATGGTTTTTATCATTCAATCAACAAATCCTCCGGCTGATAACCTGTTCGAACTCCTCCTGATGATTGATGCTGCAAAAAGAGCCTCAGCATACAAAGTAATTGCAGTCATACCTTATTATGGTTTTGCCCGGCAGGACAGGAAAGACAGGCCACGGGTATCAATCGGGGCAAAATTATCAGCTGATCTGCTTGGCACTGCAGGAGTTGACAGGATAATTACGATGGATCTGCATGCCGATCAGATACAGGGTTTCTTTAATGTCCCTGTTGACCATCTTTTTGGATCGGCAATTTTTGCTCCTTATATCGAAAAACTGAAACTCGAAAATCTTACTGTTTCAGCACCCGATATGGGTGGCTCAAAAAGGGCAAATGCCTATTCAAGACATCTTCAGTCCGAAATGGTATTATGCTATAAGCTCCGTAAAAAACCGAATGTCGTTGAGGAAATGTCAGTCCTCGGTGATGTTGAAGACCGAAATGTGGTAATCATCGATGATATGGTTGACACTGCCGGAACCCTTGTCCTTGCTGCACAGAAGATGCACGAAAAAGGAGCCAGAAGCATCAGGGCATTTGCGACACATCCAATCCTTTCAGGAAATGCAGTTCAAAGAATAGACGAGTCTCCGATAACCGAACTCGTCGTAACCGATTCTGTTCCTTTCATAAATAAATCAGATAAAATCAAAGTCCTGTCAATAGCTGAGATTTTTGCCAATACTATTCAGGCTGTCAATCTCAATCGAGTCTATCAGTACAAATTTTGTATTCTGATTCCTTTGTAATATATTTGCACTCCGTTTTTTATGTCTAACGTGTAATGGGGAGTTGTTTAAAGGATAACTCTGAGTAGCACAATAACTTATATCAGATGAAGACACTTGAGATCAAAGGTTCGCTGAGAACAGAGCTTGGAAAGAAAAGCTCAAAAAAGACCAGGAAAGAAGGTAATGTACCCTGCGTGATTTATGGGAAAGAACAAAACATACATTTTCATGCTCATGAAAACAGCTTTAAAAATCTCATCTATACTCCCGATGCTCATATTGTAAATCTGAACCTCGACGGCAAAGATTACAAGGTCGTTCTTCAGGATGTTCAGTTTCATCCTGTTACTGACAAAATTACACATGCTGATTTTATTGAGATTTTTGATGACAAACCCATTATTATAAGCCTTCCGATTAAAATAACCGGTGACTCAGTCGGAGTAAAAGCCGGAGGCAAACTCAGGATCAAAAAAAGACATCTTAAGGTAAAAGGGTTTGCAAATGATATACCTGAATTCCTTCTGATCGATATAACTGATGTCAAGATTCACCATTCTGTCAAAGTTGGTGATCTCTCCTATGAAAAAATTGAACTTATTGATCCAAAGATCACCACAGTTCTTTCTGTTGCCACATCACGTGTTGTTCAGAAAGAGGAGGGTGAAGGAGTTGAAGGTGCTGTAAAACCTGAAGGCGAAGGTGCTGAAGGTGCTGCTCCTGCTGCTGCTCCAGTCGAGGGAAAAGAAGGGAAAGAAGGAAAAGAGGGGAAGGAAGGAAAAGAGGGAAGAAATAAATAAACAGAAATTTGCTTCATTAATCAGGCACAATGAAATATCTGATAGTTGGCCTGGGAAATATTGGTGAAGAGTACATTGATACCCGGCACAATATAGGTTTTTCCATTCTGGATGCTTTTGCTGATGCATCAGGTGCTTCTTTTTCAGACCGCCGTTATGGCTTCATCTGCGAAACAAAATATAAAGGAAGAACCTTTGTGCTTCTTAAGCCTTCGACGTATATGAACCTTAGCGGCAACGCCGTAAGCTATTGGCTGAAAAAGGAAAAGATCCCTGTTGAAAATCTTCTTGTGATTGTTGATGACATTGCACTGCCTCTTGGAAGCATAAGAATGAAGCCAAAGGGAAGCGACGGTGGTCATAACGGCCTTGCACATATAAATGCAATACTCTCAACTTCCGAATATGCGCAGGATCAGGGTAGGCATTGGAAATGGCTTCAGGAAAGGCTCTCAGGTAAACTATGTTCTGGGGAAATGGAGTCCGGAAGAGAAAAAATTCATTGATGAAAGAATCACAGATTGTCATCGAAATGATAAGATCGTTCGGAACTGTTGGTACCGAACTTACGATGACAGCTTTCAACAGGTCATCAAAATTACCCGTCAGCAAAGAGGAGGAAGAAGAGCGGGGAAAAAAGCCGGAGTAATATGAATTCATAATCCTGATAATGCCGGAGATCACACCAGTAAGGATTGATAAATTCCTCTGGTCAGTAAGAATCTACAAAACCAGGAGCATTGCATCGGAAGCCTGCAGAAGAGGCAGAATAATCATAAACAATATCCAGGTCAAACCATCAAGATCAGTCCTTAAAGATGAGATAATCACTGTGAAGAAGCTGCCGGTAATCTATACCTACCGAATAATTGAACCAATTGAAAACCGTGTCTCTGCCAAACTCGTAAGTAAATATATTGAAGATCTTACCCCGGAAGAAGAAAAGATCAAGCTCGATATCAGGCATGCGGGATTTACCAGTTACAGGGAAAAAGGTACAGGAAGACCGACAAAAAAGGAAAGAAGAAATCTTGACAGGTTCACTGACGATATTGACCATCTTTAGCGGGTGGTAAAAAGACGTATTATTACCTGATAAAATCATTAATTTGCTCAGGATTTTAATTACTGCAAGTCATTTTTTTTAACTTGCATTGATCTTTTTTAGATGTTTCCTGCATTCCCGGCAGGGAACTTACAGTTAACCTGATTGAATGGGCAAGGAAAATATTGAAAAATATTCGGCACGCTATGCGCTTTTTAAAAAGGCTGTCGGCTTCTGGCATGATAATGTTTTCTACAGGAAAATAATTGTCATGGGTGCTGAGAATATAAATCCTGACGATCATCTGATTTTTGCACCCAATCATCAGAATGCCCTGATGGATGCTCTGGCGGTTCTTTTTACGCATAAGGGACAACCGGTTTTCCTGGCCAGAGCCGATATTTTCAAGAGAAAAGCAATTGCCTCTTTTTTGTATTTCATTAAGATACTGCCGGTTTACAGGATCCGTGACGGATTCAGTTCACTGAAGGCAAATGATGAAATCTTCCTTAAAACCATTGATGTCTTAAAGAATAAAAATGGTCTTGTAATACTTCCTGAAGGTGACCATGCCGGATTCAGAAGACTCAGGCAGCTTAAGAAAGGAATCTGCCGTGTTGCATTCCAGGCCGACGAAGCAACAGGCTTTCAGCTGAAAATCAAGATCATTCCTGTTGGCATCGAATATTCAAACTATAGCAGGTTAAGGCAGGTGCTTACTGTTGTTTATGGCAAACCAATAGAAGTTTCAGAGTATTATCAGCTCTATAAGGAAAGTCCTGAAAAAGCTCTTAACGACCTCAGGGACAGACTCTCGACTGAAATTAAAAAAGTAATGGTCCACATTGAATCGGAGGATGATTACGAGGCAATCGATGAGCTGAGAAGCATAATAAACGGAAGATACAGCGATAATATCAAGTTCCCCAAGCTTTACAGGGACAGAAACCTGATTGACAAGCTGAACCGGTTAAAAATATCTGATCCCCAAACTTATAATAAGATTTGCTCCCTTAGCCTGCAGGTTAAAAAGAAAGCCAAAGAACTTAATATAACTTACAGGCTGCTTGAAAAGAAAAAACACCCGCTTGGCTGGCTGATAGCAGGGTTGGCCGGACTTTTTCTGACTTTTCCCGTCTGGCTGTTCGGCAATATTTTCACTTTGACTTTTCTTTCATTACCTGAATTACAGATACGAAAAACAAAGGACCTGCAATTTCACAGTACCATCAGGTTCGGGATATCTCTTGCCCTCGCATTCATTTTTCTGCCGGTTTACCTGATTGTTTCCCTGTTGATATTTTCTCCATGGTGGCTTGGCAATACTTATCTTTTTGACAATTCCTGTTGCAGGAATATTTGCATGGAACTATAATATTTTGTTCCGAAGAATAATAGGAGGCTTCAGATTAAGAAAGTATATTAAGGAAAAGAATTCTGCCTATTCGGAACTCAGGAAAAATTATGATGAACTGATTTCACTGGTATCAACAACTGAAAGATGAGGAAAAATAATATGTTCACAGGAAAAGTAGTCTGGATCACCGGAGCATCATCAGGTATTGGTGAGGCACTGGTTTATGAATTTGCAGAACGTGGTGCAAAGATTATTATTTCCTCAAATGATCTGCCCGGACTGGAACGGGTTAAAAAAGCCTGTGGCAGACAAGTCCGGAATGATAATTTGTGCCCCATTTGATCTTTCCGACACATCAGGAATTGAAAAGCTTGTTGAACAGCAGATCAATACAATCAGGAAAAATCGATTACCTGTTGAATATTGGCGGGATAAGCCAAAGATCAAAAATAGATGAAACACCCCTATGGCTCGACAGAAAGATCTTTGAAATAAACTTTTTCGGGACAATTGCTCTTACTAAGGCGGTTCTTCCGTATATGATAAGCAAAAAAGTCCGGGCACATCCTTGCAACCAGCAGCATATCAGGAAGATTCGGATTCCCGTTAAGATCAGCCTATTCGGCATCAAAACAGGCTCTTCACGGCTTTTTCGAAACTCTTTATCTCGAAAACAAAACGAATAATATCAGAACATCTGTCATCATACCCGGAAGGGTAAGAACACATATATCCCTGCATGCACTCGACAGTGAAGGCAAAGAACACGGGAAAATGGATGACGGACTGGCAAAGGGAATTATCACCTGAAAAAGCAGCAAAAATAATCATCAGGGGAATTATTAAAAACAAGAGGGAAATACTCGTCGGAAGAAGCGAATTAATAATGCTGTATATCAGACGTATCTGGCCATGGCTCTTTTTCAGAATTGGAGACAAAGTAAAATCTAGCATAATATTAAAATCATTGAAATGAAGGGTTATCAAATTGGAGGAATTCAACAGATCGGAATCGGAGTGAAAAATCTTGAAGAAGCATGGAACTGGTATAACAGGATGTTTGGTATGGACTGCCGGATTTTTGAAGATGAGACAGAAGCTAATCTTATGCTGCCTTATACCGGAGGAAAACCTCAGAAGCAGACATGCTGTCCTGGCACTAAACCTTCAAGGCGGGGGCGGTTTTGAGGTATGGCAGTATAGCGGAAGAGAACCACATGGAGATAAAAGAGGAAATAAGAATCGGCGATCTTGGCATCCTCATTTGCAAAATGAAAGTAAAGAATATCGATACAGCCTAGTCTTTCTTCAAGCAAAATAATTGCATTCTTTGCGGCGATCCGTTGAATGATCCGTCAGGTAAAAAGACTTTCTTTCTAAAAGATCCTTTCGGAAATATGTTTCAGATGGTTGAGGGAGATAACTGGTTCATGAATGAGAATAAAGTAATGCGGCGGATCGTATGGTGCAGTTATTGGTGTTTCGGATATAGAAAGGTCAAGAGTGATTTATTCTGATATTCTTGGATATGATGAAGTTATATATGATTCCACAGGATCTTTCCCTGATCTTGCTGTCCTGCCTGGCGGGAAAAATGAATTCCGCAGGGTGCTTCTGAAAAGTTCCAAACCATTTTCAGGATATTTCAGCAAAATTTTCGGTCCGAGTGTAATAGAGCTTGTTAGCGCTATGGGCAATCCGGGTAAAAAAATATATGAAGGCCGGTTTTGGGGTGATCCAGGATTTATTCATCTGTGCTATGATATATTTGGAATGGATGAACTCAAAAAATTTTGCAGCAGTAACGGATTTCCATTTGTGGTCGACAGCAAGCATTCGAGGCAAGGTGATAGCTTTGATATGGGTGAGGCTGCCGGTTATTTTGCTTATATTGAGGATCCTGACGGAATACTTGATTGAATTTGTCGAAACTCATAAAATGCCTGTTTCAAAAAAGCTTGGATGGTATATAGACCTTAAGAAAAGAAATTCATACAAGCCTCTTGCCGGTATGGATTATTAAAGCACTTAAATTTAAAAGAGTAAAAAGTTCTTAAATTCAGGTTTGAAAGCCTCAGAATGCATTCTAAATTTTCTCCTCTTTTTTTGACTCGACTTCTTTAAAACCCTCATAATATTACCACCCCATATCTTGGCTATATCGGCTCTGGTATACCCGCGGCGCAGCAATTCAACTCGTAATATTTTTCATGTCGGCCACAGTTTTGCATCCGTCAACACCACCTCCTCCATCGAAATCAGTCCCGATACCAACATGATCCACTCCTATCACCTGAACAACATGATCGATATGATCCACAACATCCTTCACCGTGGCAAGCTTTTCATATTTTTCCTGAATCTCCCTGTATTCTGACCGGGCAAGCTTTCTTTCTGTCGTCAGAAAGAGAGCTGATAATCACCATATTTCTCCGATAATTCTTTAAGTTTTGCGTCAAGTTCAGGATTTGGATCCGGGGTTTTGATATATTCACTGAGTATGCAAATCTGTATAACTCCGCCATTATTCTTTAGTGCAAGAAGCATATCATCACTAAGATTCCTTGGAGATTCACATAATGCCCTGCATGATGAATGCGATGCAATTACTGGAGCTTCCGATAATTTGAGAACATCATAAAATGCCTTGTCGGAAATATGTGAAACGTCGATCATCATACCAAGACGGTTCATTTCCTTAACCACCTCGCCTCCGAATGATGAGAGCCCATTATGCTCCGGACCTTTTGGATCGGTAGATGAATCACATATATCATTGTTTCTTGTATGGCACAGCGTAATATATCTTGCACCACGGTCATAGAATTCCTTGATCCGCGAAATATCCTTGCCTATAGGGTAACCATTTTCGATTCCGATAAAAGCTGAAATTTTACCCGCTTTCTTTAACCTGTAAGCATCATCAGGAGAAATATGCAATCTCTGCAACATCAGAATTCTTTTCAACATTTTTGTGAATTTTCTCCAGAACATCAAGGGCATAGCCGTACACTTTATCAAAAACGCTGTCGGTTCTTGGTCCCTGGCTCGTAAATACAGCAAAGAATTCGGCATCAAGACCGCCTTCAATCATCCTTGGAAAATCAACACAACCTTCAGTATGGCGTTCGCCAAGATCAAAATCTGATCTTGCCATGTCCATTGGAGTATCGCAGTGCGTATCAACTGTCAGAGTTTTTTCATGAATTTTTTCTGCGAGTTTAATAAGTTGCCTGTCATTTTTTTTACAACCGGGCAAGAGCAAGATGATAAGCAAAAAACATACAATTTTTCTCATTCGGTTTCTGAGGTTGTTTTACAGTGCAATTTAATTAAATTGGGAGATCAAAATGCCTGATAGCCTGCATTTAACACAATTTAACAATGCAAAAAGCCCCGTTCCGCTGATTGGCGTACGGGGCAGCCATGAAAAGAATGGAAAAATTGCTTTTGGACAGTAAAAGCTTCTTTCTAAAGTATTAAACTCTAAATATCTTTAATTTCTTACTTTAATCCTGTCAAGGAAATTAATCCAGTTATTCTGTTACTTCAGGTTTTACAATTGTAAATGTACAAAATTATTTTGCAAAAAACAATAAAATCGTGTTCAATTTAACCTTCAGGTCCAAAAGAGTGACTTATTTTTATGGCCTGATCAAAAATGGCTGAAGCATAAATGAATAAGTACTCACTTGCAGCTCTTTCTGTTTGCGGCGGAGTTTTATCGGGACTGGCATGGACTGAATGGTGTCCTGGACTTATCCTCCTGTGCTCATTCGTTCCGTTTTTTATTATTGAGAACCATTTATTTGAGAATAAAAGGAGATATTCTCCAAATGCCTGCTTCGTTTATCTCCTTCCCGGTTTTGTTATTTTTTCAATCCTGACTCTGGGATGGATAAGAGTAGTAAGCATGACTGCAGCCATATGCGTGATTTTAACTGCTAGCATTGCTTATGGCATTTACAATGTGGCTTGCACACAGGATAAGATTAAGGGAAGGAGACATTCAGGGCTATATGTCGCTGATAGCTTTCTGGCTCACCCTTGAATTCTTATGCCTGAGAATTCCTGTCCTCTCCCCCTGGATTAACCTTGGGAACGGACTATCGAAAGACATTCATTTCATTCAATGGTATGAAGTCACCGGTACTGCCGGGGGAACTTTATGGATACTTCTTTCAAATTTGTTCTTATTCCGTCTTCTGGTCAGTTTGCCTACAAAAAACAGGAAAAGACTTTTTGTACATTTTCAGTATGGCTGATAATAATTTTAGTACCCTCCATCATCTCCGTTATAAGGTATAAGACAATTAATCCAGCTTCAGGTTATGAAGAAGAGGTCGTAATAGTCCAGCCAAATTTCGACCCTTATAAAGAAAAGTTTACAGTCCCCTTTGAGAAACAACTCGAAAAAGTAATCAGCATGGCTGAGCCTGTTGTTTCTGATAATACAGACTGGCTTGTAACACCCGAAACAACAATTGATGACCCGGCTGATGAAAACATGCTGACTGACAACAAATATGTCAAAATGATCAGGGACTTTGTTAAAGAACGGCCATCCAGTAAGTGTTGTAACAGGAATGGTCAGTTTCAGTTCATCTTCCGTCAGGACAATAGCCGGAATCATCGTCGGACAGCAAGAAACTATTTTAATTCGGCATTAAAAATTGACACAGGTGCTGTGATTGAAATATATCACAAATCAAAGCTGGTACCCGGATTCGAGTTCATTCCCTCAAGGGGATTTTTCGGGCTAATAAGCCGGTTCCTGCCTGAACTTGGGGGCTTAAACCGTGGTTATTCCACACAGGATGCCAGAACCTGTTTCGAAAATGCTGACAGATCACAAAAAATCGCTCCTGTCATATGTTACGAATCAGTTTTCGGAGAATATATAACAGATTATATCAGAGATGGTGCGGGAGCAATTTTTATAATAACAAACGATGGCTGGTGGAAAAACACAATATGGTTATAAACAGCATCTTTCCTATTCTTCATTAAGGGCGATTGAGACCCGCAGACCGGTTATCAGATCAGCAAATACAGGCATCTCCTGCTTTATTGATATCAGGGGGAAAATTATCCAAAAAACCGAGTGGTGGGTTCCATCTGTCATTAAAGGCACTTTTAATTATGAAGACCGGATAACACCTTATGTCAGGTTTGGTGATTATCTTCTGTATATGGCATGTGTGATCAGCATTCTGACATTAGGTGTGATTTTTGTTTTCCGGTCCTTTCCGCAACAAAATAAAATAGTTTAAATCAGGGGTGTAACATTCCTGTTTTATCTTCGTCTTTATTCTGAAGTTTAACCTGATTATAATAACTAAAATGAAATACAAAAGCATCTTTTCTATCGGCTTAATATTAATACTGGCCTGTCCCCTTTCAGCACAGTCTGTCTCTGAAAAGCGGAGCTTTACTGAAATCCCTTCCCCTGAGCAAAGATGCCAGGCTGGAAGTAATAAACAAGTATGGAGATATCCAGCATTACATCATGGAAAAAAGATTCAGTCCATATAATGGCCGAAATTGAAGCTTTTGCACCGAATCATTCAAAGCTTCAAAAAATGCTTGACGGAATCGAAATCAATATTGCCGGAACAGGTTCTCTGATAAGGGCAGAGACTGAATTCGGACAGGGAAATAACAGTACTGCTCGAGAGTTTTAAAGGAATAACCGGTAAAATAATAGATTATGATTCCAGGGTGCAGATCAACTATTATATAAACATCCCTGATAATGTTGATATTAATATTGAAAACCAGTTTGGTGATATTTCCATGGAAAATAACACGGGAGTCATTTCAGTTGCTCTTTCCAATGGTGATTTTGAGGCAAATTCCCTAAACCGGATTTCCGGATTATCCCTCGACTTTGGCGATGCTGAAATAGGTTCGGTCAAATCAGGAAAGATCAATTCGACCTTCTCAAAAATAAAAATAAGCCAGAGCGACGACCTTTCAATAAACAGCACCTCCACAAGGTTTGAGCTGGGAAAAGCAGAAAAAGTAAATGTGGAATCGCGAAGAGACAAATTCTACATCGGTGATATTTCCGGTATAAGCGGAATTTCCTATTTCACCGATTATAAAATTGAAAGCCTCACCGGAATCACTGACCTTGATCTGAAATATGGCAGTTTCGATGCTGAAAGAGTGGATGCCATTTCGAAAAGATAAACCTTAACTCAGATTATTCAGATATTACAGCAGATTTTGATCCTTCAGCTTCATTTGAATTCGATATCAGGCATACCAATGCATTCGTTGTCCTCCCTGAGAAAAACATAAAATCCGAAAAAGAGGCTTTAAACGAAGACAAAAAGGAATACCTGATCACCGGTGAGATCGGCAATAGTCCGGGTTCAAGAAAAGTAAAAATTGATGCTAAAAGGGGAAATATCTATATTAAATAGCTCCTCTCCCCCGGGAGAGGGGTTGAGATTAGGTGTTAAAAAGCTCACCTCCCTCATCAAGCCATTTTTTATACTCCTCCAACATTCATATTTGTAGGCATCGGCTTATTCACAGGATTACCTTCATGATCAGTAATCACATATAACGGAAGGGCATTGGTTTTGAATTTTGAGATCTCGAGATCTTCATTGATCTTCCCGATCGTCTTCTTAATCTTACCGTCAATTGACGAAGTTATCCATTCAGCTTCAGGCAATAATGTTCTGTCATCAACATACAGACCAATAATTACAAAATTCTCCCTGAGTCGTCTCAGCACCTCCGGATCGGACCATACTTTTGCTTCCATAAGCTTGCAATTGGCACATGCATGACCCTTAAAGTCAAGCAGGACAGGTTTTCCCTGTTCCTTTGCACATTTCAACCCCTGCTCGTAGTCATAATAACCTTGCAGTCCAAGAGGCATATCAAAGATATCATCATGCAGTGGGGTTGAGCAGAGTTCACTTGAAAAAACCGAAGATGCCGGAGGTGAAGATTGAGCTAGTATTTACCGGCATTATCCTTGTAAGGTTGAATTTTGATGTTTCCGGGGATGGCAGCAGTGCAGATAATCCTTTAAGAGGGGCTCCGAATAATCCGGGGATAAGATATACAACAAATGAAAAGACCGCTATTATGAGGAAAAGTCTGAATGTTCCTATATAAGGAAGGTCGCTGTCGTGATGAAACTTTGATCTTGCCCATCAGGTAAAAACCCATCAATGTGAATATTACAATCCATATGGCAAGGTAAATATCTCTTGACAAGAATATTGAAAGAATAAACACTGTCGATAGTCATCAGGAATTTTAAGCTGAAAGCAAGCATTATAAAACCCAGGACCACCTTGACCGAATTAAGCCATCCGCCTGATTTTGGCATCTTGTTCATTACTGAAGGGAAAAGTGCGAAAATTGTAAATGGCAATGCAAATGCAAGACCGAAACCCAGCATTCCAATAGTCGGGCGCAATACATCGCCTGATGCCGCTTCAACAAGGAGAGCGCCCACAATAGGTCCTGTACATGAAAAAGAAACAATCACAGTTGTCAGTCCCATGAAAAATGCAGCTATCATCCCGCCTTTATCAACCCTTGAATCGGCTCCCGAAACCCATTTATTTGGCAAAACGATCTCAAATGCACCAAAAAATGATATTGCAAAAAGAACAAACAAGGCAAAAAACAGCAGATTTGGTATCCAATGAGTGCTTAAGGTATTGGCAAATCCTGCTCCTGCACTTGTAAGCGAAACTATAATTCCAAGAAGTGAATAGATAAGTACAATTGAGACTCCGAAAATCAATGCTTTGACAACCGATTTGGTCCTGTTTTCAGATCCCCGTGAGAAAAATGCAACCGTCATCGGGATCATCGGAAAAACACAGGGTGTAAGTATTCCTGCAAAACCTGCCAGAAGAGAGAGAAGAAAGAACTTGAGCAATCCTTTTCCTCCTTTGCTGGTTTCGGGTACCATATTCTGACTGTCTAGCTGAAACCGCTGTTGCCATCCTTGACCTGATCACCAATTTTTATTGAAAATTCGACATCTTTCGGGGGAGAACAGGTAGTATTGTTGCACGACATGAAATTAACAAGACCTGTAACAATAAAAGAAGAGCTTTGAGAAGTTATTTTCTGCCGGAATTCCGCTTTATTGCTAAAAGATTTTATTTTAAAACCGAAAGCCTCATCAAAGACCTCCTCCGGTTTTGTCACTTCATATGGTTTCCCGTCAAGTGTAAAGCCGGATGGTGCATTTATAGTGAAGGATGTAGCAATAGGACCTCCTTCCGGGATCTCCATAGCATAAATATGAGAGCCCTTTTCAATTTCAGCATGTGAAAACAAGCTCATAGCTGTTTTCACTCTTCTTTTCATAACTGAAATCCCAGGTTACCGGATCATAAATCTGTGAACTGGCACTAAATGCAATAAGCAGAATTGCGGCTGCAGTAAATATGGCTCTCTTAAGCATAAAACTGGTTTTAATACTTTGTAAAAATAGCAAATCTTTGTCAACCCCCTAAATCACCATTTCAACCCGCCAATTGGCGGGGACTTTAAATTATAATAATAGCTTTTACAGCCACCCTGTGGGGGGGATGGGGGGTGGATTTAAAGGTGATTGACTAAAGGATTTGTGGATTTGAAAAGGGTGCTATGCCAGGTCAATTTCATTATCATACCTGTCAAAGAAATGATATTCAAGCATATGGTACGAAGTGACTGCCTGAACCTTAAGGAAGATTTTATATTTGAAATTCCATTTCCTGTATAACGGGAAAATCCCTTTTTTAAGAAATGAGGCCACAAAAGGGTGGACATTCAGGATAATATTGCGTGTTTTGATCTTATCCAAGAATGAATGCGAGATTCTTTTCCAGGTCATCAGTAAAGAGAATTGTCGGACGTGTCTGTCCGGTTCCCTGGCATGAAGGGCATTTTTCATCCGTCACGATATTCATTTCAGGTCTGACCCTCTGCCGGGTAATCTGCATCAGCCCGAATTTCGAAAGGGGAAGTATATTATGCTTTGTCCTGTCGGTCGTCATGATCTCTTTCATCTTGTCGAACAGAAGCTGCTTATTGTCACCCGACTGCATATCAATGAAATCAACAACAATTATTCCGCCCATATCCCTGAGCCGCAATTGCCTTGCAATTTCAGTGGCAGCTTCCATGTTGACCTCCAGGGCATTAGCTTCCTGGTCATTACCTGATCTTGACCTGTTTCCGCTGTTGACATCAATAACGTGAAGGGCTTCGGTATGCTCAATTATCAGATAAGCACCATGTTTAAAAGATACTGTTTTTCCGAAGAGTGCCTTTATCTGCTTATTTACTCCAAAATGATCAAAAATCGGAAGGGTACCATTATAAACCTTCACAATCTTCTCTTTTTCAGGAGCTATTTCCCGTATATAATTTCTTACTTCCTCGGCTAATACCGGATCGTTAATATGAATACCAGTAAAAGTAACATTAAGCATGTCCCTCAAGATAGTTGAGGTACGGTTCATCTCACCGATAAAAAGCCTGGGTGTTTTGGTTTCCTTCCTGATGGAATAAAATGCCGACTCCCATCTTTTAATCAGTTCTTTAAGCTCAGCATCCAGCACTGCTACTTTTTTACCTTCGGCAACAGTTCTGACTATAACACCGTAGTTCTTTGGCTTTATGCTCTGGACAAGAGTTTTAAGGCGGTTTTTTTCCTCAGCGCTCTCAATTTTTGAGGAGATGGATACTTTGTCGGAAAAAGGCATCAAAACCAGATTTCTTCCGGCAAGAGAAATTTCGGAAGCCAGCCTTGGTCCTTTTGTTGATATCGGTTCTTTGGTTATCTGGACAAGAACTGTCTGCCCGGCATTAAGAACATCGGTTATCTTGCCATCCTTATCAATATCCTCTTCAGCTTTGATTTTGTGAAGCGGAGTTATACGACCCTGCCTTTGAATTGCTGTTGCATAATATTTATGCTGAGTCCGGAACTGGGCTCCGAGATCAAGATAATGAAGAAAGGCATCCCGCTCATAACCAACATTAACAAACGCTGCATTAAGCCCGGGCATGATCTTTTTTACCTTTCCGAGGTAAATATCACCCACAGAGAACCTGATATTTCTCTTTTCCTTATTTAGCTCTGTTAATTGCTTGTCTTCGAGTAACGCCAGAGAGACCTCAGAAACACCAACGTCAATAATTAAATCCTTATTTACCACAACACTATATTAAACTGAGTTAATATAATCTCAACGCCATCCAACATACTAATACAATAAACCTAAAGATCGCAGGACCTTTAGGTTTAGTATTTTCAAACATCTGACTACCCTGTTCTTGCTACTTCTTCTTATGTCTGTTCTTCCGCAAACGCTTTTTGCGCTTGTGGGTAGCCATCTTATGTCTTTTTCTTTTTTTTCCGCTTGGCATAGAAGGTTACTTCTTAACGTGTGATTTAACTTTGGTAATGAACGATTTTGCCGGTTTGAAGGAAGGAATATTGTGAGCTGGAATTATAATAGTTGTATTCTTGGAGATATTCCTTGCAGTCTTTTTCGCTCTTTTCTTAACAATAAAGCTTCCAAAACCTCTCAGGTAAACGTTATTACCGGTAACCATGGAATGCTTTATCGTTTCCATAAAGGCTTCAACAGTCTTCTGAACTGTTACCTTTTCAATACCAGTGTTCTTGGCAATTTCATTAACAATGTCTGCTTTAGTCATTTTCGTGAAGTTTAAAATTCAACAAATTATTTTGAGTATACGTTTTTTTCAACCCTGCAAATATAAAAATATTATTTGTTTATATTGAAACACTTAAAGAATAATTTTTTTTATAAAAATAATATTATTGCCTAAAATACAATGAAATAGAAAAATGAATCCGACAATCTTAGTCCGGTTCCGGCAAGATTTTGGCCTGATCTGCTGACAGAGAACTCCCATTTTTCTGTAATATCCTGAAAATATGGACATTCGGTTATATAATATCTGACAGGATTGCAGTAAGCTATTTTTTATTAACTTTACGATTGTATTAATGAAACGAACTTAAATCTTTAACTATATGTCAATCAATAAGGTTATACTTGTCGGCAACGTCGGTAAAGATCCGGTGATCCGTTATTTCGACAAGGGAGTCGCTAAAGTTACTTTTCCGCTTGCTACAAGTGAGTCATACACAAATCAGCAGGGAGAGACCATTACTACGACCGAATGGCATAATATTGTTCTCTGGCGCGCAATGGCAGAGGTCGCTGAAAAAACTGTCAAAAAAGGATCACAGCTATATATTGTTGGCAAAATAAAAACGAGATCATATGTAGACAAGGACGGAAATAATAAATACATAACCGAGATCCTGGCAGATACTTTTTTGGTGCTTGATAAAAAACAGGGTCCAGGTCTCTGCTTCCAGCTCCGGAACCTAATAAAAGCAATGTTCAGGAAAAGGAACATTTGGGCTCTGATTTAAATGAACCACCGGCAGGTTATCAGCCCACTAACGAAGATGATCTGCCCTTCTAGCGGGTTTCACTAAAAATATTACAATTTGGAACCAGGATTATTATTTTCATCTGTAGCGCTATCTTCCGGGCATAGTATGCTAATCCTCTTGATTTCAAGCTGATTATAGGTTTGATAGTCCTGGTCCTGTTACTTTTTATTTCTGCTCTTATGTCAGGTTCTGAGGTGGCTTTCTTTTCACTGAGGCCTGAAGATATTGAAAAGCTCAAATCAAGTAAATCCAAGAAGGCAGCCATGGTTCTGAAGCTTCATAATATGCCCGACAAACTGCTGAGCACAATTCTGGTTGCCAACAATACAGTCAATATAGCAATAGTACTTCTGGCCGCTTTCCTTAGCGCCAGAACATTCGACTTCAGCGCCAATCCGGTCCTGGGTTTCATTATTGAGGCGGTTGTAATTACTTTTATTCTGCTTTTTTTTGGTGAGGTGATGCCGAAAGTCTTTGCAACCAGAAATCAGATACCAATGGCTCAGTTCATGGCATATCCGATGTCATTTCTGGAAACACTGTTTAAACCGGTCACTTCCCTTCTTATCCTTTCAACTTCGTTTGTAAAGAAGAGGGCAGGGCACAGGCATACAAATATCAGCATGGATGACCTGTCAGATGCCCTGGAGCTTGCATCAGACGATATAAATGAAGATGAAAAGATTCTGAAGGGCATTGTTAATTTCGGCAACATAAATGTAAGTGAGATAATGTGCCCGAGAATTGATGTAACCGCCATCAATATACAAGCTTGGATTCAACAAGGTAAAATCAATTATAATTGAATCAGGATTTTCCAGAATTCCGGTCTATTCAGGATCATTTGATTCAGTGAAAGGAATATTGTATGCAAAAGATGTCCTGCCCTATACCAACAGTCCGGATAATTTCAAGTGGCAGGCACTGATGCGGCCCCCTCACTTTGTGCCTGAAACCAAAAAGATCAATGAATTGCTTAAAGAGTTTCAGGTGAAGAAGATACATATGGCTGTGGTTATCGACGAGTATGGAGGAACCTCAGGAATCATTACACTCGAAGATGTTCTTGAAGAAATTGTCGGCGAGATAACTGACGAAAGCGATGAGGATGAAACAATGTTCCGTAAAATCGATGATAAAACATATATCTTCGAAGGGAAAATCCTGCTGAACGACTTTTTCAAAATAATTGAAGTTGAAGATGATCCGTTTGAAGATGTAAGGGGAGAATCGGAAACACTTGCCGGTCTTATCCTGGAACTTACTGGTGAGATCCCTCAGAAAGACCAGGTGATAACATTACCGGAATTTTATTTTCAGGATAGAATCGGCAGACAAAAGAAGGATCAAGGAGATTCGCGTGGAATTAACTGATGACAATGGGAAAAGCAAGGAAGAGTAATTTGCCTGTACTCTTTTTGATACTTGCAATTTTCAGCTTTCTCAGCTGCAGGGAAGTCTCTGTGCCAAAACCAAAAGGCTATTTCAGGATCGATCTGCCACCAAAGAAATATATTGTTTTTAATGAAACAGGTCAGGTAAACAAATCTTCCATTGAAATTCGAATATCCGGTCTATGGAAATATTTCTGATAAGGTTGATGATAAGTCAGAACCAGGCTGGTTTAATATTGAATTCCCGGCTTTTAAAGCCAGGATATATCTGACCTATAAAGATGTCGGGGGTGATCTTGAAGGACTGATCGAGCAGACTTATACAATGAATGTAAAAAACCATATTACCAAAGCCGACGCAATCAATGAACAACTTATTAGATGATATGGAAAACCGGATATTTGGAATCCTTTATGACCTGAAAGGCAATACGGCATCAGCTGTTCAGTTCTATGTAACTGACAGCGTTAAACATTACCTTAGAGGATCGCTCTATTTTGAATCAGAACCAAATGCAGATTCACTTGCACCTGTAATTGATTTCTTCAGGGAGGATATCATTCATCTGATTGAAACCCTGAAATGGAAGGAATAGTAAAATCTTGAAAGATTAATGGGCTGTATTTCTAAACATTATCTTAACGAATTCACAATTCTGGGTGTCTGGAAAATTGAGGAGGATCTTAAAACCCTGCTTGAATCCGTTGAGCTGGATAATGGTGACTAAAAAGAAATACAAGGTCTTTGCCAGTACCTCAAGAAAGCTTGAGTTCCTGAGCGTCAGAGCCCTGCTTGCTGAACTTCTCGGCAAAGATGCAAGAATCGTTTATAATAAAAACAACAAGCCCTTTCTTAAAGACGGTTCAAGATTCATCAGTATCTCGCATTCCCATAATCTTACCGCTATTCTCATGAGTGCCAATGAGAAAGTAGGGATTGACCTGGAATACATGAGCACCAACATCGGGAGAATCGCCTTTAAATTTATTAACAGAAGAGAAAAGATCACAAAAGAGCAGGAAAACCGCCGTTACCATCTTTACCTCCACTGGTGTGCCAAAGAGGCTCTCTATAAGATCTGCGATAAGGAAGGAATAAGCATAAAAAAGAATATTACTATTGAACCCTTCGAGGTTAAGGAGTCAGGTGAAATAAAAGGGAAAGTCCAAACTGACAAGATAAATGACTCATTTGACCTTTTTTACACAAGGTACGATAACTACGCAATAGTCTGGACAAAGAAAAACTATGATAAAGGATAATTTTCCGGGAAATAAAAGTGTCGCCCTTCTTATTCGATCCTGACAAAGCCACGACAGAAGGACTTAAAAATATCCTCAGTATTGCCTCTGAATGCAAAACAGATTACATTCTGGCAGGTGGCAGCCTTACATTCAATAGCATTGATAATCTGATTGATACTGTAAGAAAATTGTGCAGCATACCTATTGTTCTCTTTCCTGGCAACCTCCTTCAGCTAAGCCTCAGGGCTGATGCAATATTGCTCCTCTCCCTTATTTCAGGAAGGAACCCTGAACTTCTTATCGGAAACCATGTAATTGCAGCTCCTTACCTGAGAAGTGTCAGGGAAAAGCTTATTTCAGTTGGATATATCCTTGTTGGCTCCGGGAAAAAAACATCAGTTGAATATATCAGCCAGACTGAAGCCATTCCGGCTGATAAATCCGACCTTGTTGTTGCAACGGCGCTGGCAGGAGAAATGCTCGGTTTGCATATGATTTACCTTGAAGCAGGAAGCGGAGCTGAGAATCCGGTTCCTCCCGAAATAATTAATGCGGTAAGAGAGAATGTTTCCATACCTCTTGCAGTAGGCGGAGGATTGAGAAGCCGCCAGGAAATATCAGATGCATTCAATGCCGGGGCAAATCTGATTATACTTGGAAATGGCTGTGAAAAGAATCCAGGATTACTGGAAGAAGCCTGTGCAGTCAGGGATAGTATAAAAACAAGACTGGCTACCTGAAGAGTTCCGGCATTGGTTCACCTGTACATGCATTAGGATACGGTATTCTGCATAACGATGAAAGAGTGGCAGCTATGTCGGTCATATTGACTTTCCTCATTACAGTTGATCTGTTTACAGTCCATCCATACCATATAAGCGGAACATGGGAATCATATTCGTAAGGTGAGTTATGATTCGTCATCTGGTCCCCTTCCTTTTCTACCCAGCCCGGATTTAAAGTAACAATAACATCACCGGACCTCTGAGGACTGAAATTATTTACAATTTTCTTCAGATGTCCGTTGCCGAAATCATTCGCCTCAAATGCATAATAAGGATAAGCTGATGCAACACCAGTAAACTGTGTCAGAAACCTTGCAGTCTTCTTCTGTATCTCTTCAATAGGTATCCTGGCATCTTCAATAAGTGTTCTGTTAAGAAAGATCTGTCTTTCAGAAAATCCTTTTACCCAGTCACCTTCCCCGTAGACAGCATTAAGATAACTCCGCAGGAGTTGAAGGGCTTGATTCTGCTTAAAATAACCAGCCGGGATTCTCGTATTCTCCATAATTGATGGAATTTCCGAAACTCCGTGAGCAGAAGTGAAATAGATGAGTACATTTCTCTTCCCCAGATTATCATTCAAATAATTCAGAAGTGTTTCAATATCCTTATCGAGACGAAGGATTGCATCACCTGTCTCCACTGAGGAGGGTCCGAACCGGTGACCTATATAATCTGTCGATGAGTAGCATATCGCAAGAAAATCGGGGATCTCATCCTTACCCAGACCTTCTTTTTCAATCAATCGTATTGCAAAATCGGTGGTAAATGCATCCCCGAATGGAGTTTCTCTAAGAAATGCAAAATTGCGTATGGAATTTCTTCCTGCCGGTTTGCTCAATTTGTTAATGTCGTACGGGAAATAATTGAGGCCATTAAAGCCGGTCTCAAATTTGTTTGAATCAGGAAGGCATACTGAATAATCCGTTGCCTGCCTCAAAAGGTTCCAGGTAGTATTCAGATACGTTTCAGAATATTTCATCGCATTGAAATCGTTGACCCACGCCGGAAGATTTGCCATAAAATAGGTGGATGACATCCAGGTTCCTGTTGTATTATCAAACCAGAATGCCCCGTCGGCCGCATGTCCGGCAGAGAAAATTGCCGAGTGTTCTTTAATCCCTACTGCAAACACCTTTGATCTTTTACCTGTTGCGATCTTAAGCTCATCAGCGAACGTTGATGCATTAAGATTAACAGGAGAATGAAGGCCTGATTCGTAGCTCCCTCCTACCGGATTAACTGAAACATCCTTGGTGCAATAGATAAATTCGTTTTTCAGCGGAACATACCAGTTGTCAGATGTAATACCATGATAAGAGGGTTCGGTCCCGGTCGAAATAGTTGAAAATCCCGGAGCCGATTGAGTAAGCATATAATCGAAGGAGGCATTTCGGAAAAATGTGCCCTCATTTATCATTTTTTTGATTCCATTCTCTGAAAACCTGTCCCTGAACCTTTCAATCTGATCAAATCTCAGCTGCTCAACCACTATTCCTACTATAAGAGCCGGTTTATCAGGCGGAAGATATGCCCCTTGTCCGGACAGATTCAGAAAACCCAATAGAAGCAAAAAACCTGCAATAACTCTTTTCTCTGTCATTTTGTAATTCTCCACTGCTTTATAAAACGGCATAAAAATAATCTTTTCAGGCCGGGAAACAATAACTCATTCTATTACTGGTCAGAATCATCTGAGAATCACAATCCTGCCGCTGCATGACTGTTTTGTTTCCTTATTTGTGAAAACAACAAAATAAATGCCTGCCGGCAACCGGCTGACATCCAGCTTAACGGGATTCCTTTCCGATGATTCTGTGTCATAATCTGAAACCTTTTTACCTGTCAGGTTAAACAATCTTATTTTAACCGCACCTCTTATATTTTCAGGCAGGACAGCTTTAATAAAAATGCTGCCGGGGTTCGGATAAAAAAACGGGTTAGCCGGATTTGTAGTATCTGCAGGATTTAAATCGGGCATCATTTTTATTGTCAGGTCAGTTCTTTCCCGTTGTATTGCGGTGATATTATTTACAGTCGTGTCCCTGTAACCCTCAGCAGTAAATGTAAGGTCATATGAGCCAGGTAGAAGAAACCTGGTAAAAAAACCCGTAAGGGTATCTGAATAAACCTGAGAGTTGTCTTTGTCATACCCTTTAATAAATATCCTGGCAGGGACAGGATCATTGCTCAAAATGTCAATTACTTGTCCGTGTATTCCGTACGTTGCATTTTCGAGGTACCCAAGCAATGAACGGTAATTGTATTTCCAGATATTATCCAGATCAGAAGTCGGAGTAATAAAGTTATTGTCAAGCTCGACTGTAATTTCACGTCCGTTCAGTGTGTAAGTGATATAATCCTGCCTCCCGCCGTAAACTGGATACCAGTCATATCCATTAGTAACACCATTATCAAGATAATTCATGTAACCCGCACCCGAGTACAGATGGACAGTGTCGGCCCACGCTCTGCAAATCATATAAAACCAGTCATTATCAGCATGTTCAATTGGCCACCTGTCCCACGGAAAATTAACAACCTCCTCTCCCGAATGAAAATTAGCTGAAAGAACAAACCTGTGTTTTGCCAGAAAACTCATCATGTCGGAAGTCTCCTTCTGCCTTGAGACACCCTGGGCTTCAGGATCAGGAAAGTTGCGGTTGAGATCATAACCATTTGCATTGAACCGTACAGGTGAAATAATGAAATTGCTGCTCCTGTATGTTCCATCGGGATTTGCCAGGGGATTTATCCAGATCTCAAGATTGTCCACAAGATTTTTCACCCTGCTGTCGAGATTGTAATTTTTGAGAAGATACTCCGAAAGTCTAAGCATAAGTATAAACCCTGCCGTTTCATCTCCATGGATGCTTGATGAATAAAAGACTTCAGGCTCAGTCTCATCTACTTTGCAGTTATCGGAGATCTTGAGGGCAAGCACAAGTCTGCCATTTATACTCGTACCTATTGTATCGAGCATGCAGAGTGAGGGATAGGAAGATGCAAGGAATCTCATTATCGAGTCATACTGCGGGTAAGATGGGTAACTATTCCATTCCATGGCTTCAGTCATATTCGCCGAACCAATAACACCCTTGTTATCAGCGCTTTCAGCGATCTGATAATCATAGCCTCCTGCAATGAATCTTTCAACTGTAAGTGGTGAGAGCAAAATATGAACTGACTTTTCCTTTACAGATCGTATTGAGAAGATCCGTGTAAGCTTGTCGATCGACTGGCGGTTCTGGCCGGTAATTATAATTTCAGCCTGGCCTTTTTCAGATATGATTCCGCGAAGTTTTGTATCATTTGATACATTTTGAGAATGGCACCATTCTGCCAGAGATGAAAATATCAGAAACAGTATCAGTAATTTCTTTAACATTCACCAGGTTAAACATTGAACCTAATATGAAGGATATCCCCGTCTTCAATCACGTAGTTTTTTCCTTCTATGTAGAACTTGCCTGCCTCCTTGCATGCGTGTTCCGACCCCAGAGTTATAAAATCATGATATTTCATTACCTCTGCCCTGATAAATCCTCTTTCCAGATCGCTGTGAATCACACCTGAAGCCTGCGGTGCGTTCATCCCCTTTTTAATGGTCCATGCCCTGATTTCCATCGGCCCCACTGTAAAGAATGTCTGAAGGTTAAGCATCTTGTATGCCGCCCTTACCATCTTATCGACCCCGGGTTCATCGAGTCCCGCATCCTTAAGAAATGCAAGTCTGTCCTCAACGCTTTCAAGCTCGGCGATTTCTGCTTCAACTGCTCCGGCGATCACAAGTATCTCTGCATTTTTGCCATTTAGAGCTTCTTTTACTTTTTCAACATATTTGTTTCCTGAAACGGCTGATTTCTCATCGACATTGCAGACATACATAACAGGCTTCATTGTAAGCAGGAACAGGTCATCGACATGTTTTTTCTCCTCGTCCTTTATATCGAGAGTGCGGGCATTGTTAAAATTGCCGATATGATCCCTGTACTTTGTCAGTACTCCGATGCCATGCTTTGCATCCTTATCTCCTGCCTTTACAAGTTTCTCAAGCCGCTGCAGCTTCTTCTCGACCGACTCCATATCCTTGACCTGCAGCTCAAAGTCGATTGTCTCCATATCCCTGACCGGATCGACCGAACCGTCAATATGAGGAAGGGCATCATTATCAAAACATCTCAGAACATGTATCAGGGCGTCTGTATTGCGTATGTCTCCGAGAAATTTATTACCGACACCTTCACCCTTGTTCGAGCCGCGGGTAAGTCCGGGTATGTCAACAATTTCGACGGTCGTATGAACAATTCTGTCTGTAACCTGATGTTTTTCAAGTTCATACAGTCTGGGATCCGGAACCTGCACAACCCCGATATTTGATTTTGTGGCGCTGAATGCAAAAGCATTCGTTTCTCCCTTTGTGTTTGAGATGCAATTGAAGATGGTTGTTTTCCCTACGTTTGTAATTCCAAGTATTCCGCATTGAAGAGCCATCAGATTCGGTATTAAATTACGGATGCAAATTTACAGATATTCCCGGTTAAATCTCGCAGATTGACGCAGATTGATATTATTTTCATCATTACAAAATATCCTTAAACCTTTGACCGTATTAACCATCTAAGGATTAAACCGGTTTGTGATTGGCTCAGCAAAAAACAGATAATGATATTTTTGACCTTCTTGAAACCGACATCAATAAAGGTTTCAGGATTGTTGTCGAGAGGTACAGCACCAGACTTTACTGGCATATCCGCCGCCTTGTGATCCTTCATGAAGATGCTGACGACGCACTCCAGAATACATTTGTTAACGCATGGCGCAATATTTCAGAGTTCAGAAGCGAGAGCTCGCTTTATACATGGCTCTATGCTATTGCCACCAATGAGGCCCTCACCCTGATAAATAAAAGAACCAGGAATTCCGCAATATCGCTCGATGACCTGGGAAGCTGGTTTGCAAATTCAATTGAAGGAAGCACCTGGTTCGACGGCGATGAGGCTCAGATTAAACTGCAAAATGCAATTATTCAGCTTCCGGAAAAGCAGAGGATAGTTTTCAACCTTAAATATTATGACGATATGACCTACGAGGATATGAGCAAAGTTCTTAAAACATCAGTCGGCGCACTGAAGGCATCCTACCATCACGCTGTAAAAAAAATTGAAAAACTATTATCAGGCATTTAAACCATTAGTAATTTTAATCATCTAAATAAGTGATGAAAAACAGTGACAAAATACCGGAAGGAAATCCTTTTAAAGTACCTGAAAATTACTTTGAGGAATTGAACGACAGAATAATCTCCTCCACTATTGAAAACCAGTATGGGAATAAAAAGCAGCGGCTTTATTTCAGGCTTAGGCCGTTTCTTGCAATTGCCGCGTCTGTTGCTGTTATGGCAATTTTAAGCTATACCGGGATAAAGCTGTTTTCACCCCGAAATGATTCTATTTCTCTTTCAGGGATCCCGGTTGAAGTGTATTCGGGAACCTTATTGAATGAAATTGATCTTCTCACACTGGAGGAGAATGCTGATCTGACTGGGATGCAAGGACTCGGACCAAATATTGATAAGAAGGATATAATTGATTATCTTCTGCTTGAAAATATTGACATAAACGAAATACAGGAACAATTATAAATTCTCAGCCATGAAAAGAAAGATTATTGTTTTTACCATACTTGTGACATTCTGTGTAATGAATATTTCAGCACAGAATGCCAACCGGCAAAGGCTGGATGCCTATAAAATAGCCTTTTTCACAAAGCGTCTTAATCTTACTTCCCGGGAAGCCGAGAAATTCTGGCCGGTATACAATGAGTACCAGGATAACAAAAACAAGATCCAGATTGAAAGACGTGAACTTAACAGAAATTTCAATCAGAACGAGCTTAATATGAGTGAGAGGGAAATGACCGAAGCAGGTGACAGATTTGTTGGTTTAGAGGTCCGCGAAGCTGCTTTGGCACAGGAATTCCATACCAGGATAAAGACAATTTTGTCTCCGGTTAAAATCCTGCGGCTATACCAGGCAGAAAACCAGTACAGACAGCAATTGCTGAATGAATTACGTGATAGAAACCAGGTAAGGAACAATCAGAATATACCTCAGCAATAATACCCCCCACCCCCAGGGTGGCTTTGATAAAGTAATTACAATGTAATTACGTTGTTTTTCAGGTAAAAACAGTGAAACGCCGTTCAACTCTTTGTAACACCGTGGTTAAATGATCTTAGAGCTTTGGACTGATTTCAGAAATGACAACAGTTCATCAGTATTAATCTTCTTCTGTTCCCCTGATGCCATTATCTTGAGAGTAACCAGATTATTCTTAATTTCCTCTTCGCCTGCAATAATAATATAAGGGATCATTCTGGAATCAGCATACGACATCTGCTTTTTCAGTTTGACAGCATCAGGATAAATCTCCGAACTGATCTTAAGTCCTGCAAGCTGATCACGGATTTTCAGCGCAAACCCTATTTCTTTATTCCCAAAGTTAAGTATCAGAACCTGAGTTGATGGCCTTTCTTGTTCATTGAACAGGTTCAGCTGGCTCATCACATCATATATCCTGTCGGCTCCAAATGAGACTCCGACTCCTGAAACTCCTTCCATTCCAAATACCCCTGTCAGGTTGTCATAACGGCCTCCACCGCAAATACTTCCTATGCTGGCATCCTTTGACTTAACCTCAATAATAGCTCCGGTATAATAATTCAGTCCGCGTGCAAGCGTAAGGTCAAGCTCTGTTTTAGCTGAAAGCTCCCGGCTGCCAATATAAGAAAACAGCGTCCGTAATTCTTCAATACCATCTTTACCAACTTCCGATCCTGAAAGAATATTTCCTAGTCCTGTCAGCTTTTCGGAAGTAGTGCCTTTCAACTCTACTATCGGCTGAAGCCTGCTGATTGCTTCGGATGCTATCCCTTTGTTTCTGAGTTCTTCATTAACTGCTTCAATACCAATCTTTTCAAGCTTGTCAATAGCAACTGTGATATCGGTTATTCTTGCCGACTCATTTATAATTTCGGCTATTCCCGACAATATCTTTCTGTTATTGATCTTTATGATAATGGCAATTTTCAGCAGGCTGAATATGTCGTCAATTATCCTGATAAGCTCATATTCATTAAGCAGTGAATCACTGCCGATAACATCAACGTCGCACTGAAAGAATTCGCGGTACCTTCCTTTCTGGGGACGGTCGGCCCGCCATACTGGTTGGATCTGATATCTCTTGAACGGAAAAATGATCTCATCGCGATGCTGAACTACATATCGTGCGAAGGGTACTGTCAGGTCATATCTCAAACCTCGTTCGCAAATCAGGGAAGAGAGTCTGGCCGGTTCCCTGTCAAGCAGATCCTTATCGCTGACAGTTGAAAGGAAATCACCTGAATTTAGAATCCTGAACAGCAGTTTATCGCCCTCTTCCCCGTATTTACCGAGCAGGGTTGACAGGTTTTCCATTGCTGGTGTTTCTATCGGCTGATAGCCATAAAACCTGAAAACTTTTTTGATAGTATCAAAGATGAAATCCCTTTTCATCATCTCTTCAGGTGAAAAATCGCGGGTTCCTTTCGGTATTGAGGGCTTCATTGCTTATTTGACAGATAAAAGACAAAAGATAAAAGACAAAAGTAAAAAGAAAAAAGGCGAAAGGCAAAAGGCGAAAGGCAAAAGGCGAAAGACAAAAGGTGAAAGGATAAAGTTAGTTTACTGGTGCGGGGAAAAAAATAAAAGCCCCCCATTTGAGGGGTTGGGGGGTTCAATACTTTTCCGGCACGAAATTCTGTTCGGTGATTGGTGGTCTTACATATGCCACTTCATGTTTCAAGGGAGGCAGCTTGATCGTCTTTGCTGTAAGGTCCTTATATGGTATAAGCGAAAGAAAATGATCAATGCAATTAAGTCTGGCTCTTCTTTTATCATCGGCCGGGACCACATACCATGGCGATTGCCTGGTATCGGTATATGAAAACATTTTGTCCTTAGCCATCGAATATTCAACCCATTTATCACGTGATTCAATATCCATCTGGCTTATCTTCCAACGCTTGGTGGGATCTTTGATCCTGTCCTGGAACCGGTTTTCCTGCTCTTTGTCGCTGATTGAGAACCAATATTTTATGAGAATAATGCCCGACCGAATAAGCATTCGCTCAAATTCGGGACAAGATCTCAAAAACTCCTCGTACTCTTCATTGGTGCAGTACCCCATTACCTTTTCGACTCCTGCCCTGTTGTACCAGCTTCTGTCGAACAGGGTTATCTCACCCCCTGAAGGAAGTTCCCTGACATATCGCTGAAAATACCACTGTGATTTTTCCTTTTCTGTCGGAATGCCGAGAGCAACGATCCTGCAAATCCTTGGATTGAGACATCCTGCAACTGTTTTAATCACACCTCCCTTACCGGCCGCATCGCGTCCTTCAAAAATAACAACTACACGCAGCTTATTGGACTTTACCCATTCCTGAAGCTTTACCAGCTCAATTTCGAGCTTTAACAGCTTTTTCAAATATTCATTGTTACCCAACTTTTCTTGCTTCTCAGCTTTAATATCATGGTAAAGATTCTTTTTTTCAAAGACCTCCACCTTAGCCTTTTTATCCTTGTTACTTTTTTTCATGACAGGATTCTTTAATCAGATTAGAAATATACAAATTTCTAATCTGATCAGGAAATTTCGTGCATGAAAATGTTACTGGATAAACGGGATTGTAACCGGGTACCTGAATTCCTCTCCTTTCGAAGCTTTGACACTTGCGATTATTATGCAGATCACTTTCAGGAAAATCAGAAAGATCACTATCGGGATGCCGACAATAATTATGCATAAAGGAATCGCAAGAACCATGTATAATAAAATAGATATCTGGAAATTAAGTGATTGCTTTCCATTCTGATCAACCCATTGCGATTCGTCCTTCCTTGACAGCCAGCAGATCAGGGGGCCTATAATTCCTCCGAACGGGAAGAAAAATCCTGCAAATGCTGAAAGGTGGCATAACATCGCCCAGTGTCCTTTCCGATTCTGATAATTCTCTGATCTCTCTCATGACAATCCGGTTTTTATTAAAAGACGCCTTTCTTTTTATTTTGCTGCATTATCAGAATTTTGCCAGACGCTTAAGATCGGCTGGTAACAGACCATTCGGATTAGCTTTATCAATAGTATGTTGATTGTAATAATACATATTGGAATCGTCGGTTCCAATAAGCATTTTAAAACAGTACCCTGAATTTCTATCCCCCACAGGGCCTACTTTATGAAGTATCAGTGTATTAGGTGCTTTTTCCTGAATTGCATTCACAATAACCTCTTCCGGGACAATTTCAATACTATATCTGTATATGGCTTTTATCTTTTCGATTGTGTTGACAGCCGGAGAAAGATCCTCCTGTTTCACAAGGATTTTCCGTGTTATCACTTCAGGGATATTTCTATTATAGTATTTAAGATATTTTCTTCCGGTCAGCGAAGGATCCTCAGAGATCATCTGTGCATGCTTCTGCATGAAAGCAAGTATGGCTCCGAGCTTATATCCGTATTCCATATCATCCTCTCCGGCAAATGAGAGCGGGACTGCGCATATCTCAGGCATCTTACCCAGCTCTTCAATATCTTTGCCCTGCAGTAGGTTAATGAAGTTAAAAACCGAATTCGACTTGTCATTTTCAAAATTGGTTTCGGTCAGAATTATAAAAGAAAATGAGGGATCGGACCTTCTTGTTCCAAAATCGGAGGTTTTAATGAATTCAAAGGGAGTTATTTTCCAGAATTCCTTCATTGCCTGCCTGATATATGTATTATATACAGTGTTGCCGTCTTCCAGCACAACACAGGTCTTTGAAGCAATGAATTGCTTAATTTCATTACCAGAAGGAAATGGAGCCTGCCCCGAAAGCAGACAGCATGAAGCGATCAGTACAATTACAGTAAGTATTTTCCTCATTTATAACCCTGGATTTGACGGAAGAAACAGTGGATTTTTTTCGTTGAACTTGCGTATGTAGACAAACATCAGGTCTTTTCTTTTCTTATTTGGAAGACGCATAAATTCCTCATATAATTCACTGTCCTTCATAAGAAGAAGTTCAGTATTATCAACGTCATATTCAAGTATCTTTCCGCTTTCAAAATCTATAAGGTATTGCCTGAGTTCATTTCGTCCGGTATTGTTACGGTAGGGAGAGTAATATGAACCGTAAGGCGAGTAATAATTACCGTATGAGTAGGGTGAATAGTATGGAGAATAGTATGGAGAATAATAAGAATTATAAGGATCATAATAACCATAAGGCGAGTTGTAATAGCGATTGTCATAGGAGGTGACATCTGCAACGAAATGGCATATGTTCCCGATAAAAGTTATCCGGTTAAAATTCCCCTGGACCTGAATATTCAAAACCCCGTTCCTTGCATAACCCCATATTGAACTCCTGTCGACTTCCTGCCTGATACCCATGCCATCGTAAAAATAAATCTTTTCTCCGGCCATCAGATTCTTAAAGAAATCCTTGTCATTATAATCTGTCGATGTCAGGATCTTGGATTTTGGTATCGGACTGTTTGCCTTAACCTGCTCGAAATTGAGGTAAATACCATCATTGAACCTGAAGTCAGGAGTATATTTTACCATACCTCCCTCTTCCTGGGCATTTAACTGCATAAATGCTTCGCCGGAACCAATTAACGCAATCATCAGTAAAATCCTGAAAAATTTCTTCATAATGGTTGATACTTTTTATTTCCGGTTCAAAAACTGTACCACAGGAACAAAATTAAGCTTTTCCTTTGAAGGTTGATAATTTCAACGTATGTATATTTATCATCTATTTTAGTTAAATTTACATCACTGCAATTAATCAGTTCAAAGAATGATGGAATCAGATGACTCTGTTCCCGTGAATACTGATAATCAGTATTCTGATGAAATATTTCAATAAGAAGAAGAGCTCAATTGAAACCTATTCAATTATCTCATCTGATATGCCTCATACTGGCAGTTATCTTCATATCATTTAATCTCAGGCTCCTTGCAGGTATTCCTGGTCATCACAGGTGCTGCATTATTCGTAATGATAATCAGGAAAGTCAAGTGATCTGATTAAAACTGTTAAGGAATCTTTTAAGGATGCATCTTCCTCCAATGAAAAGAAAGACGATGTCATGGCCGACTTTTCACACAGGATCAGGGAGCCGCTGAACAATCTGGTTATAATTGCCGATCTTCTTATGGGTACGGGTCTGCAGAAAAAACAAAAGGAACTGATTGAGACTTTTATAGCCTCCACAAATAATATGGTCACCACTGTTAATGAATTAACAATGGAGTCAGCAGGCAATCTGAGCTTTGAAACCAGAAAACAGATCAGGTACAATATTCTTTCGACCATACAGAACACAATAGAGCTTTACAGTCTGAAGGAAAAGGCAAACCTCGATTTTATTTTCAATCAAGAAAGACTACAGCGACTATGAATGCCAGGGTGATCCGATAATACTGAAACAAATCTTCCTTGACATTTTCAACACCATTGAAGCACAGAACTCCGACACTGCCCACAAAGGTCACAATAAACCTTAAGAAGGAGAGAGAATCTGATCGTGAAAGATATATAGGTATGCGGATTCAGACTGACAAGAATACCATATTTATTGACCAGGAAGGAAACACCGGGCATCTGGCTTCAAAGCTGATAGCTTCAGGTAACGGAAAGTACAGTCAGGAATCGGGCAATAATTTCACTGTTCTCAACATAAGCATGCCGTTCGCATATCCCATCACTGAAGTAAAACTGCCTGCCTCCGGAGATGTCGGAACAGCTGTTTCAAGGGAAAAGGTTCACAAGGAGCTGAAAGATATCAATATACTTCTTGTTGAAGATAATCTTATCAATCAGAAGATCACACTTCTGACGCTTAAGCCTCTGGTGAACAGCATCGATACTGCCTCGAACGGGAAGGAAGCAATCGAAAAACTGAATGCATCAAATTACGATCTTATTTTAATGGATATCGTGATGCCTGTAATGAACGGGATCATAGCTGCTGAAAAGATCCGTGACCTGGAAGCTGGCTCAGACACTCATGTACCGATAATAGCAATCACTGCAAATGCCATGATAGGCGACAGGGAAAAATGCCTTTCCGCCGGGATTGATGAATATTTATCCAAACCCTTTCAGCCTGCAGTACTGATAGAAAAGATCAAGCAGTTACTATAGCATCTGCACCCTTACGGATCAGCTTCATGTTTTTAAATGAAGGTGAGGGTAGATACTTCTCAAATCCAAGGATATCCCACTTCTTATCAATATTTTCAATTGTTACTCCATCAGAACACACAATATTGGGCCATCGCCTGGGAAATCCTCCCTCGCGGTAAAATTTTATGGTTCCGTCAATCAATAATGAATCTGGTGATATAATACAGTGGTCACGCCCAGGATCAGAATTGCCAAGCACCTGCCACGCCACCATGAATAGATCATCCCGATCAACTGTATGATCAACAGCGATCACAAGCCTGAAAACACTTTTATCTGCATTGTTCTTTAGCAGATCACATACTTTTCTTACAATGCCTGGATCCTCAGAAGGATCGACAGCCAGGATCAAAATGATTATTCCCTGTGCAACAGGGTACAATCTGAATCCTTTAATTAATGGCCCATTTAACCAGTCAGTATGATTTTCTGCTGATGTTTCCATTACTGATGGAGTTTTATGTCTGCCCTGCATCTCTTCGGGCAGCTTAACAGTTGCATCAATACCTGCTTTCCCCCCGAAAGAGAAATTGTCGGATGAATGGTCAAGGACATCAAGAGGGCCGCGGGTGAAAAGAATGTCAGATCCAAAATCAGTGTTTGTGAAAATGCGGAACATCAGCTCTTTGTAGTTCCTGATGTCCAGAGTCCCGCTGACCACAATCAGGTATTTGGTGAACATCATCTGTCCTGCTCCGAAAAGAGAGTTTATTACTTTCATTCCCTGCCCCGGATAGCTCTTGTTGATTCTTACAACAACCAGATTATGGGCAACACCAGCTTCCGGCATGTGAAAATCAAGTATTTCTGGCTGAATGGCCAGCCGGACAGGTGAAAGGAAGATCTTTTCGGTGGCTTTAGCCAGCCATGCATCTTCATGGGGAGGAACCCCTACTATGGTAGCCGGATAAACTGCGCCTTCAGAGTGAGTAATACAGGTGACATGAAAAACAGGATATAAATCGGCAAGGGAGTAGAAACCTGTATGATCGCCAAATGGCCCTTCTGATACAAATACTTCACCAGGATCAACATAGCCCTCAATTACTATGTCGGCATCTGAGGGAACATAAATGTCATTTGTAATGCACTTTACCAGCTTTACCTTTTTCTTCCGGAGAAATCCGGCAAGTATGTATTCACTTATGTTTTCTGGCAATGGTGCAGTGGCACAATATGTGTAAACAGGGTCTCCGCCCAGAGTTACCGATACCGGCATTCTTTTTCCTGTTGCCTTCCATGCGTCAAAATGATTTGCCCCTGTCTTGTGTCTCTGCCAGTGCATTCCCGTGGTATCACTTCCAAGTATTTGCATCCTGTACATGCCGACATTTGACCTTCCGGTTTCAGGGTGAATCGTATGAACCATAGGAAGCGTGATAAACCGTCCACCGTCGTGAGGCCAGCATTTCAGAACAGGAAGTAACGAAAGATCAGGTTTTGAGTACACAACCTGCTGACAAGAACCTTTTGATCCCGAAATTGCAGGAAGATACCCGGTAATCTTCAGAAGCCGCGGCAGTGCCATTATTTTTCCTATAATATTTACCGGGGCATCAGTTACCAGGTTAAACATCTTTTCGATATCTTTTCCTGCTTCAGAGAGATCATTCATACCAAGAGCCATTGCTATTCGCCTGTCGGACCCGAATGCATTGATAAGAACAGGGAACCTGGTTCCGTTGTTTTCAAAAAGCAGTGCCCTGCCACCTGATTTTGTAACCCTGTCGGTGATCTCTGCGATTTCAAGCACCGGATCTACAAACACCTTGATGTGATATAGTTCTCCGTTTCTGTCAAGCTCAGAGATGAAATCTTTCAGTCCGGAATAAGCCATATTGATTAAATAACTACATCAAAGATATTGAATAGGGCAATAAGTTGGGAAGAAATAATAAAAGGAGTTAAAGATTGCTTCGTCGTAACGATACTCGTTACTCCTCGCAATGACGGCACAGATAAAAAGATTTTCTCCCTGCAGGGGTTGGGGGGTGGGTTCTAATCCCAATTACTCCCCTCCTGGGAGGGTTGGGGGGTGGGTTCTAATCCCAATTGCTCCCCTCCTGGGAGGGGCGGGGGGTGGGTTAGAATTAAAAGTCCCCCTTTGAAGGGGGTAGGGGGATGTTTTTGTGGAATTTATATAAAACAATAATGGGAACCATTCCGAAGAGTAGTTCCCATTCACCGTTTGCAACCGAAGCCGCTAACGGCGCCAAGTTACTGTTATTTTGACCGGCTGCATTTCCCGATACAAGACCTGGATTTGCAACCCGTGGCTTTCAGGTTTTGCCTGTTACAGCATAACCTTCTGGCTGTCCTTTTGTCCGGTCTTGCGACTGGATTTCCGGGACGAAGTGTCCTTCAGGCCCTGACGTCATTTCCCGGAGGATCTGGATCAGTTTCAAAGAATCCGGAGCCGAAGCTCTTTTTTTTCTGAAGCCCTGTGACTCAATCGCTGAAAGAACGTTTCCGGTTTCCTCGATCTGCTGAGTATCATGGACCGGAGTCCATTTGCTCAGGCTTCGGCTCTCATGATGCGCAGTCCCGAAGGTCTGAAAGAGCCGGATTTTGTTTCATTTAAGTAACCTTTTCCGGTTCCACATCGTTTGAGCAGTCTTTTATCGCTCACCTGATAGATCAAATATAATATAAGAAAATGATATAACAATCAGCTCGCTTTTCATAGTTGTACACGGGATATAAACAAGAGTTATCAACAATTGTTAATAACGTCCGGAAGTCCGATTACTTCTTATATCCGTACACAGCCAGATCACCTAGCATCTCCTCGATCCTCAGCAGTTGGTTATATTTACATATCCTGTCAGTCCTGCTGCACGATCCTGTTTTTATCTGTCCTGAATTAGTTGCCACAGCAACATCAGCAATCGTTGAATCTTCAGTCTCGCCCGAGCGGTGCGATGTTACCGTGGTATAACCTGCCCTGTGGGCCATTTCAATCGCATTTAGTGTTTCAGTAAGTGTTCCGATCTGGTTCAGCTTAATAAGGATCGAGTTTGCACAGCCCAATTCAATTCCCTTTTTCAGGTATTCAACATTTGTAACAAAAAGATCATCGCCAACTATCTGTATCTTCTTGCCGAGCCTGTCGGTCATCAGCTTCCATCCGTCCCAGTCGCTCTCAGCCATTCCGTCTTCAATTGAATCGATCGGGAACATTCCGATAAGCTTCTCAAAATAATCAACCTGCTCCTTTGAAGTTTTTCTTGCTCCTTTCGGACCTTCAAATTTTGCATAATTGTACATTCCGTTTTCATAAAACTCCGAAGCTGCCGGATCGAGTGCTATTGTAACATCAACTCCCGGTTTATAACCAGCAGCTGAAATTGCCTTTACAATTGTTTCAAGTGCATCCTCAGTACCGCCAAGTGTTGGGGCGAATCCGCCTTCATCTCCTACCGCTGTGCTTAATCCGCGATCTTTCAGTACCTTCTTGAGAGAATGGAATACTTCGGCACCCATTCGCAAACCCTCTTTGAAATTTGGCGCACCTATGGGTCTGATCATAAATTCCTGGAAAGCAATAGGAGCATCTGAGTGCGATCCTCCGTTAATAATGTTCATCATTGGTACTGGAAGTGTTACCGCATTTGCGCCGCCGATATAACGAAACAACGAAAGCCCATGATATGCTGCTGCTGCTTTGGCAACTGCAAGAGATACTCCCAGGATGGCATTGGCACCAAGATTGCTTTTTGTCTTGGTCCCGTCAAGATCGATCATCTTTTTATCGATGCCGGCCTGATCGGTAACATCCATACCCATAACCTCTTCAGAAATAACATTATTAACATTTTGGACAGCTTTAAGAACCCCTTTGCCAAGGTAACGTGATTTGTCACCATCACGGAGCTCGAGAGCTTCATTTTCGCCTGTTGACGCACCAGACGGGACTGCTGCCCGTCCCTGGTAACCACTGGCAGTTTGAACATCTACTTCAATTGTCGGGTTGCCGCGGGAATCAAGAATCTCACGTGCATGTACACTAACTATTTGTCCCATAGAAATTTATTTTTTTATTAAACAATGTTGCAATATATACAAAAAAAGGGATACGCCTTAACGACTATATCCCTATCCTTTTAAAATATCTCTCTATTCTTATTCCTTAGTTTCAGGTGCTGACTTTTTAGGTTCTTTTTCAGGTGCCTGTGCGGCTTTTGCACTCTTTTTAGCCTTCACAGGGGCTGTTTTTTCAGTCTTGGCAGGTTCCGCTTCTCCGGTACTCTTCTTTGTTGATCTCCTTCTCCTTGCAGCTTTTGGTTTTGCAGTTTCTCCGCCCTTCATTGCCTCATTGAAATCAACAAGCTCCAGTATGCACATTTCTGCATTATCTCCTATCCTGTTGCCTGTCTTAAGTATCCTGGTATACCCACCCGGTCTGTCGGCTATTTTAGGTGAGATATCCCTGAATAGCTCAGCTACTGCCGACTTATCCTTAAGATAGCCGAATACTACTCTTCTTGAGTGTGTCGAATCTTCCTTTGATTTTGTAATAATAGGTTCCACAAAGGTCTTCAGCGCTTTAGCCTTGGCAGTTGTGGTAGTTATCCTTTTGTGAAGGATCAGTGATACAGCCATATTGGAAATCATTGATTTCCTGTGTGAACTTGTCCTCCCTAGGTGGTTAATAACTCTCTGATGTCGCATTTCTCTATATCCTTAACCAGTTTTCAACTTAATCTTTATCTAACTTATATTTGCTTACATCCATGCCGAATGACAGACTCATGGACTCCAGCAATTCGTCGAGCTCGGTGAGCGATTTCTTTCCGAAATTCCTGAATTTCAGAAGATCATTCTTGTTAAATTTTACAAGATCACCAAGTGTTTCGACTTCAGCAGCTTTCAGGCAGTTAAGAGCCCTTACAGAGAGGTCCAGATCGACCAGTTTTGTTTTGAGAAGCTGACGCATATGCAGAACTTCTTCATCGAACTCTTCATTTGCCAGCTTATCATCCGAATCAAGAGTGATCTTCTCATCGGAGAAAAGCATAAAATGATATATAAGTATCTTAGCTGCCTCTTTTAATGCCTCTTTCGGGTGAATTGAGCCGTCTGTCTCCAGCTCCATAAGAAGCTTTTCGTAGTCGGTTTTTTGTTCAACACGATAGTTTTCGACCGAATATTTTACATTCCTGACTGGTGTGAAGATCGAATCGATCGCAATCAGTCCGAATTCGCTGTCGACCGGCTGATTTTCTTCGGCCGGAACATATCCTCTGCCTTTACTTATTGTCAATTCCATCTGCAGTTTAACATCGGGTTCCATCCTCAGGATTACCAGGTCGGGATTAAGAACATCGAAACTGCTGAGAACGTTGTTCAGAGCGCCGGCTTTAAATACTTCCTGTCCGCTGAACTTAACAACGACTTTCTCATGATCGACATCTTCAACTGTCCGTTTAAAGCGAACCTGTTTCAGGTTAAGAATGATTTCAGTGACATCTTCAATAACACCTGTAATAGTAGAGAACTCGTGGTCGATACCTTCGATCTTTACCGTGGTGATTGCATAACCTTCGAGCGAAGAGAGGAGGATCCTTCTAAGAGCATTACCAACAGTAATACCATAGCCGGGTTCAAGAGGGCGGAATTCAAATTTGCCGAACCTGTCGGTCGCTTCCAGCATAATAACTTTGTCAGGCTTCTGGAATGATAATATGGCCATAGGACTTTTCTTATAAATTATTTTGAATACAATTCAACTATTAACTGTTCCTTAATGTCTTCAGGAATATCGGTACGTTCAGGTACACTCATGAATTTACCTGCCATTTGCGCATCGTCCCACTCGAGCCAGGGAAGTTTTGAATACTTCCTTGTTGTAAGTGAATCGGCTATTGTCTCCAGAGATTTTGATTTTTCGCGTACTCCGATTATGTCACCCGGTTTCAGCTGGAATGAAGGGATATTGACAACGTCCCCGTTCACAGTTATGTGCCTGTGCGAAACAAGCTGACGGGCAGAAGCTCTTGAAGGGGCAACGCCAAGACGGTAAACAGTATTATCGAGACGAGCTTCGAGCAACTGAAGAAGCACTTCACCAGTAACTCCTTTGCTTCTTGAAGCTTTTTCAAACGTTTTATGGAATTGTCTTTCAAGTACCCCGTAGGTATATTTTGCCTTTTGCTTCTCTCTGAGCTGAAGCCCGTATTCAGAGGTCTTTTTCCGTTTTTTGTTCATCCCGTGCTGACCAGGAGGAAAATTTTTCCTGTCGAGGTGTTTATCGGGGCCAAAAATAGGTTCTCCGAATTTTCTTGCAATTCTTGATTTTGGGCCGGTATATCTTGCCATCGTGCTTTTATTTTAAAACTTACAAATTATTCTTTCCGTCACAAATTATACTCTTCTTCTTCCAGGTGCACGGCAACCGTTATGAGGCATCGGTGTAACATCTATGATCTCAGTTACTTCGATACCAACATTACTGATTGACCTGATTGCTGATTCACGACCTGCTCCCGGTCCTTTTACATAAACTTTTACCTTTCTCAAGCCAAGATCATATGCGACCTTACCACATTCTTCGGATGCCATCTGGGCAGCATAGGGAGTATTTTTCTTGGATCCTTTAAAGCCCATTTTCCCGGACGATGCCCATGATATTACCTGACCTGAATTATTTGTCAGGGTTATAATAAGATTATTGAATGATGAATGAACATGAGCCTGGCCTGTCGTTTCAACCTTAACGATCCGTTTTTTCAATGCTCCGGTTTTCTTTGCCATATTCTATTTATTTAGTAGCTTTTTTCTTGTTAGCAACAGTTTTCTTTCTTCCTTTACGCGTCCTGGCGTTGTTCTTTGTACTCTGTCCCCTTACCGGTAAGCCGAGTCTGTGACGGACACCGCGGTAACAACCGATATCCATTAACCTTTTAATGTTTAGCTGTGTCTCAGAACGAAGCTCACCTTCAAGCTTGTAATTATCGTTCAGGATACGGCGAATTGAATTAATCTGATCATCGGTCCACTCTTCGACCTTTGCATTCCGGTCGACGCCTGCTTCATCAAGTACCTTCTGAGCAGTACTTCTTCCCACTCCATAGATATAGGTAAGGCCGACTTCGCCTCTTTTGTTTCTTGGTAAATCAACACCAACAATACGTGCCATATATTACTTTTCTTAAATGAGTTGCAAAATTATATAAATTATCCCTGTCTCTGTTTAAACTTGGGATTTTTCTTGCTTATAACATATATGCGCCCCTTACGCCTGACTATTTTGCAGTCGGCGCTGCGCTTTCTTACAGATGCTCTTACTTTCATTATCTTAATATTTCTTATTTATATCTGAATGTTATTCTTCCTTTTGTAAGATCGTAGGGTGACATTTCAACTTTCACCTTATCACCAGGCAGGATCTTGATATAGTGCATCCTCATCTTGCCGGAAATATGGGCTGTTATCACATGTCCGTTTTCGAGCTCTACCCTGAACATTGCGTTGGAAAGAGCCTCAATGATTGTACCGTCCTGTTCGATTGATGCTTGTTTCGACATACGATTACATTTTATTTAAAACTTCTTCAATAAATTTAAAAGTTGTCAGTACATCCGCTCTTCCCCTGTCGACTGCAACAGCATATTCAAAATGAGCCGAAGGTCTGCCGTCAACAGTCTTGATTGTCCAGCCGTCATTCATCAGCACTGTCTCCTTCCTGCCAAGGTTGATCATGGGTTCAATGCAGATGACGAGTCCTTTTTCCATTTTTGGACCTGTTCCTCTTTTACCGTAATTCGGCACTTCAGGCGGTTCGTGAAGTCTTTTTCCAAGTCCATGTCCCACAAGCTCCCTGACCACAGAATATCCGCCGCTTTCGGCTTTGTTCTGCACCGCCCAGGAGATATCGCCAACTCTGTTCCCTGCAACTGCCTCCCTGACACCTTCCTCAAGTGATTCCTTTGTATAATCAAGAAGACTTTTGATCTCCTTTTCAATTTCGCCCACAGCAAAGGTATATGCACTATCCCCATACCATCCGTTCAGAATCACTCCGCAGTCAATTGAAACTATGTCGCCTTCTTTCAGAATGTAATCTGAAGGAAAGCCGTGAACCACTTCGTCATTGACAGATGTGCAAAGAGTGCCTGGGAAGCCTCCGTATCCCTTGAATGCAGGTGTTCCACCGTTATCATGGATAAACGTTTCGGCAACTTTATCAAGATAAAGAGTGGTGACCCCGGGTTTTATCAATAAAGCAACCTCAGCAAGTGTCTTCGACACCAGCATATTGCTCTCTCTCAACAACCCTACCTCTTCATCAGTCTTTAAATGTAACATCAAAGAACGCTAAACTTATTATATCGACGTCGTAGCGCCTGTTCTTCCTTTAACACGGCCTGATTTCATAAGACCATCATAATGACGCATCAGCAGATGGCTTTCAATCTGTTGAAGTGTATCAAGTACAACCCCTACTAGAATGAGCAGCGAAGTGCCGCCAAAAAACTGTGCAAACTGGGGTGATACTGTAAACTTCACCGCAATGGCCGGAAGAATGGCAATAATTGCCAGGAAGATGGACCCGGGGAGTGTTATCCTCGACATAATTGTATCAAAGAACTCAACTGTTTTTCTGCCGGGCTTAATTCCCGGGATAAAACCACCGTTTTTCTTCATGTCCTCCGCCATTTGCACCGGATTTATCGTAATAGCGGTGTAAAAATATGTGAACAGAACAATAAGGAGACCTGTAACCAGATTATACCAGAATCCATACATATTTGAAAAAGCTACTACAAAACCTGAGCTGGAATTTGAATAGCCGGCTATGATCATCGGAAGCATCATGATTGCCTGGGCAAAAATTATCGGCATCACTCCTGCAGCATTAACCTTAAGAGGAATATACTGACGCACGCCGCCGTACTGCTTGTTACCAACAATCCTTCTCGCGTACTGGACCGGAACGCGCCTTGTTCCCTGAACCAGCATTATTGTTCCAAGCACGATGACAAATAGTATCAGAATCTCAACTATCAGTGCAATTGGACCACCAGCTCCGTTCATTCTGGTTCCGGCCTCAAAAATAAAATTTGCAGGCATCCTGGCAACAATACCGATCATAATGATCAGCGAGATACCGTTTCCTATACCTTTATCGGTGATCTTCTCCCCAAGCCACATTACGAACATTGTACCTGCTGTCAGGATGATCACTGATGAAAACTTAAAGAAGAATCCGTTTTCAAGAACAAATGCAGTTGCAGGAAGCCGGGCAGTAAGGTTTACAAGGTATGTGGGTGCCTGCAGGATCAGAACAGCAACAGTAAGATACCTGGTATACTGATTCATTTTTCTTCTTCCGCTTTCTCCCTCTTTCTGCAATTTCTGGAAATAAGGGAACACTATGCCAAGTAGCTGCACCACGATTGATGCTGAAATATAGGGCATGATACCAAGGGCAAAAACAGAAGCCTGTGAAAATGCTCCTCCTGAAAACATGTCAAGCAGACCCATTAGACCGGAAGAAGTCTGGGATTTCAGTGCTCCCAGCTGTGCAGGATCAATACCCGGCAATGTTATATATTTACCCAGACGGTACAATGCTACAATAGCTAAAGTATAGAGCAACCTTGCGCGAAGATCTTCTATCTTAAAGATGTTTCTTATTGTCTGAACAAGTCTCATGAACTTAAAGTTTTACGACGGTACCCTTCCGGGCTTCAATTGCTTCTACTGCTGATTTACTGAATGCATGGGCATGAACCTCCAGTTTCCTTTCAATAGTTCCCTTCCCAAGGATCTTGACCAGATCATTTTTTGCAATAAGCCCAGCCTTCCGGAGAATTTCAATATCAATTTTTTCCAGGTTATTTTTTTCAGCAAGGGTCTGCAGTGTAATAAGATTTATGGCCTTGAATTCCTTCCGGTTAATATTTTTAAAACCAGATTTTGGAACCCGACGTTGAAGAGGCATTTGACCGCCTTCAAAACCTATTTTCTTACTATAACCTGATCTTGATTTGGCGCCTTTATGACCCCTGGTTGATGTTCCACCTTTCCCGGAACCCTGTCCGCGGCCAAGACGCTTGCTTCTTTTTATTGATCCTTTAGCAGGTTTTAAGTTACTTAGATCCATAACTTTTTATATAATATCGTTAATACCTTAAATATTCTCCACTTTGAGCAGGTGTCTTATCTTTTCCACCATTCCAAGTATCTGGGGAGTGGCTTCGTGTTCAACACTATGGTTCAGTTTTGTGATCCCCAGTGCTATAAGAGTCCTCTTCTGCCTTTCGGGTTTTCCGTTTTTGCTTTTGACCTGGGTTATGCGAATTTTTGCCATTGTGGTTTGCTTTACTATCCGTTAAATACTTTATCCAGACTTATTCCCCGGTGTTCAGCAACTGCGATTGCATCACGCATTTCAAGAAGCGCGGCAAAAGTTGCCTTTACAAGGTTATGAGGATTTGAAGATCCTTTTGACTTGGCAAGCACGTTCTTCACGCCGACGCTTTCAAGGACAGCGCGCATTGCACCTCCGGCCTTTACTCCCGTACCTTCCGTTGCCGGCTTGATGAATACTTTTGCGCCGCCAAATTTTGCCGTCTGCTCGTGAGGAATAGTACCATGTATTATAGGTACCTTTATCAGGTTCTTTTTGGCATCTTCAATACCTTTTGCTATAGCTGTGGTCACTTCACTTGCTTTTCCAAGTCCGTGTCCCACTATTCCATCTTCGTTCCCGACAACAACAATAGCCGAAAAACTGAACGTTCGTCCGCCTTTTGTAACTTTTGTCACTCTCTGGATGCTAACAAGCCTGTCCTTGAGTTCGAGGTCGCTGGTTTTTACTTTTCTTATACCGTTTCCCATAATATCAGAATTTTAGTCCGCCTTCGCGGGCTGCATCAGCCAATGTTTTTACTCTACCATGATATTGATATCCGCTCCTGTCGAAAACGACATTCTCTATACCCTTTTCTTTACATCTGGCAGCAAGAGACTTTCCGACAATTTTAGCCTGTTCGGTTTTCTTGATACCTGTTTTTGCAGCAATCTCCTTTTCCTTGGAGCTGACTGCCAGAAGGGTGACTCCCTTAAGGTCATCAATAACCTGAACATAAATCTGCTTGTTGCTGCGGAATACTGCAAGACGCGGTCTTTCTGCAGTGCCGCCTATTTTTTTCCGGATCCTCATTCTGATCCGAGTTCTTTTTTCCAATTTGGTTAAAGCCATGATAATTTAATTTTTACCCGGATTATACACTAGCTGATTTCCCAGCTTTTCTCCTTAGTTGTTCTCCGACAAACTTGATCCCTTTTCCCTTGTAAGGTTCAGGCGGACGGAGTGATCTGATTTTTGCTGCAACATGTCCGATAAGCTGTTTATCGATACATGTCAGAGTTATTACCGGATTGCTCCTTCTTTCAGTTTTGGTTTCAACCTTTACTTCGTCAGGGACCTGAAGTATTATTTCGTGTGAATAGCCAAGACTCATTTCGAGCTGCTGTCCTTTTGCCTCGGCCCTGTAACCAACTCCAACAAGTTCAAGTTCTTTCTTGAATCCCTGCGACACACCAACTACCATATTTGCAATAAGCGCCCTGGAAAGACCATGAAGCGACTTATGATTTTTTGATTCTGAAGGTCTTGACAATACGATAGTGTTATCCACTACTTCAACCTTCAGGTCTTTGCTAATGCTCTGCTTCAGCTCACCCAGAGGTCCTTTCACACTGATCAGATTGGAGTCGCTGACATTTACAGTTACTCCTTTGGGCAGGCTTACAGGCAATTTTCCTATTCGTGACATTATACTATCCTCCTAATTAGTATACATAACATAATACTTCACCACCAATATTCTCATTTTTAGCCTCTTTATCGGTCATCAGACCCTTCGAGGTTGAAATAATTGCAATTCCGAGTCCGTTAAGCACTCTTGGCATTTCATCGACGCCGATGTATCGCCTCAGGCCCGGACGACTGGCCCTCTCAATTTTTTTAATAGCAGGCTTTTTGCTCTTCGGATTATATTTCAGGGCGATTTTCAACACACTCTGCTTATTTTCTCCGTCAACCACCTTATAACTAAGGATATACCCCTTTTCAAAAAGAATCCTGGCAATCTCTTTTTTAAGATTGGATGCTGGAGCTTCAACCACCTTATGACCAGCCATAATGGCATTCCTAATTCTGGTCAGTAAATCTGCAATCGGATCAGTCATCTCTTATTCTTTAAAATAGTTAATATTCATTATTACTTTTACCAGCTGGCTTTCTTGACACCCGGGATCAGACCGAAGGATGCCATTTCCCTGAAGGTTATCCTGCTTATTCCGAACTGCCTCATATACCCCCTTGAGCGCCCCGTAAGCTTGCAACGGTTATGCATTCTGTTGGGATTTGAGTTCCGCGGAAGGCGGCTCAGTCCTACATAATCACCTTCAGCTTTAAGCTTTGCTCTTTTTGCTGCGTACTTTTCGGTCAGTCTTGCGCGTTTTACTTCGCGGGCTATCATCGATTCTTTAGCCATATAATCAGTTTTTAATGTTTTTAAAAGGTAAACCAAAATGCTTCAGAAGTGCCAGTGCCTCTTCATCGGTACTTGCCGATGTAACGAACGTGATCTGGAGACCCATTATCTTGGCTATCTTGTCAAGGTCAATCTCCGGGAATATAATCTGCTCGGTGATCCCGAGAGTATAATTACCCCGTCCGTCAAGCCTGGCACTGATGCCCTTAAAGTCGCGGATTCTTGGTAAAGCAACACAGATAAGCCTTTCAAGAAACTCGTACATTCTCTCCTTGCGCAATGTTACCATTACACCAATAGGCATATTTTTCCTCAGCTTGAAGTTTGAAATATCCTTTGATGAGTAGGTCTGGACGGCTTTTTGCCCTGCTATATCTGTTAATTCCTTAACACTGAATTCAAGCAGTTTCTTGTCAGCTATTGCCTGTCCTACACCCTGATTAAGAACAATCTTCTCCAGCTTTGGAACCTGCATTATGGTCTTGTAGCTGAATTCCTTCATTAACGCAGGGACGATCTCTTCTTTATATCTGGTTTTCAATACAGGTGTATACATTACTTGATCTCCTCTCCTGATTTTTTAGAATAACGAATTAATTTATTTTTGTCATTAAACCTTCTGCCGATACGTGTGGGTTTACCCGATGCAGGATCAATAAGCATCAGGTTTGACAGATGTATCGGTGCCTCTTTCTTTAAAATACCTCCCTGGGGTGATTTTGCGTTTGGTTTTGTATGTTTTGAAACTGTGTTCACACCTTCAACCAAAGCCCTGTCCTTATCCCTGTCAACCTCGAGGACACGTCCTTTCTGTCCTTTGGATTCACCGGTTATTACCATAACCGTATCTCCCTTTTTGATATGTAGTTTCTTCTGCATTGCTCTTTATTTAATAATTATAGAACTTCAGGTGCAAGAGAGACAATCTTCATATATTTTTCGCGCAATTCCCTTGCGACCGGACCGAATATACGGGTGCCTCTCACCTCATTCAGGTTATTGAGCAGAACGACTGCATTATCATCGAACCTGATATATGAGCCATCAGCACGACGTATCTCCTTGGTTGTCCGTACGACAACAGCTTTGCTCACTGTTCCTTTTTTTGCTTCACCTGACGGGAGAGCGCTTTTAACGCTCACAACGATCTTGTCGCCGACGGTAGCATATCTTTTTTTACTGCCTCCAAGTACCCGGATGCACAAAACTTCCTTTGCTCCGGAGTTATCGGCAACTGTTAACCTGCTTTCCTGCTGTATCATGACTACTTAGCTCTTTCGATTATTTCAACCAATCTCCAGGATTTATTCTTGCTCAGAGGCCTGGTCTCTGAGATACGTACTTTATCGCCTATATTGCACGAATTCTCTTCATCATGAGCCATCAGCTTCTTTGTCCTGTTGACAAATTTTCCATAGATGGGATGCTTTACTTTCCTTTTGATGGCCACAACGATCGATTTATCCATTTTGTTGCTGACAACAACACCGATACGTTCCTTTCTGATATTCCTTTCCATTGCTGAGCTAGCTTTTAGATTTTTCATTAATTTCCCTGGTACGCAGTTCTGTAAGCAGACGTGCTATTGTAAGCTTCACCTGTTTGAGCTTTTGAGGATTATCCAGAGGTGTTATTGCATGGTTAAGCTTCATGCGGACAAGCATGGTTTTCTCGGTATCTATCCTTTCCAGCAGGTCCGATGTGCTTAGTTCCTTTATTTCTGAAGTTTTCATCTGTATCTGTTCTATGTTTTATTCCTGTACGTAATCGGTTCTGATAACGAATTTTGTTGTTATCGGAAGTTTCTGGGCTCCAAGCCTGAGAGCTTCTTTGGCAATATCATATGGAACTCCTTCAGCTTCGATGAGAATTCTGCCGGGGGTAACAGGAACCACAAATCCTTCAGGTGCTCCCTTACCTTTACCCATACGAACCTCAGCAGGTTTCTTGGTAATAGGCTTATCGGGGAATATCCTTATCCAGATCTGGCCCTCACGTTTCATATGGCGTGTGACAGCCTGACGTGCAGCTTCGATCTGTCTTCCCGTAATCCAGCACTGTTCCAATGCTTTAATACCAAATGACCCGAATGCAAGCTGGTTGCCTCTCTGAGCATTTCCCTTCATTCTTCCTTTCTGGGCTCTCCTGAATTTGGTCCTTTTCGGTTGTAACATGGCTCAAATATCTTATTAAATTTTATACTCTTTTAAAGCTTATTTCTTTGCCTTACGTTTAAGGCTTTTGCTTTTTGCGTTTCTTGCACCGATATTCGGACTAAGATCTCTTTTTCCGTAGACCTCACCGTTGCATATCCACACTTTGATACCAAGCAGACCGACTTTGGTATGGGCTTCGCCCAGCGCGTAATCAATATCGGCACGCAGTGTATGAAGAGGAATACGTCCTTCCTTATAGGTTTCGCTTCTTGCCATTTCAGCGCCTCCAAGGCGGCCTGAAATAAGAACTTTTATACCTTCGGCACCCATCCTCATTGTGGAAGCGATCGACATTTTGATGGCCCGGCGGTATGAGATCTTGCCTTCAAGCTGACGGGCTATATTGTTAGCTACAATATTTGCATCTAGCTCGGGACGTTTGACTTCAAAGATGTTGATCTGAACCTCTTTCTTTGTAATCTTCTTGAGTTCTTCCTTAAGTTTGTCAACTTCCTGGCCACCTTTTCCGATTATTATACCAGGACGTGCAGTATTGACCGTTACGGTAATAAGCTTAAGGGTTCTCTCGATGATTATCTTTGAGATACTTGCCTTTGCAAGCCTGGCATTCAGATATTCTCTTATCCTGGTGTCCTCAACCAGCTTTCCGGAGAAATCTTTTCCACCGAACCAGTTTGAGTCCCAACCTTTGATTATACCTAATCTGTTACCTATCGGATTTACTTTTTGTCCCATCTGTTTATTTTGCTGTTTTTTCAACTTCCTTATTCATACTGTCGAGTACCAGAGTAACATGGTTTGATCTTTTTCTGACCCTGTAAGCTCTTCCCTGGGGAGCTGTCTGCAGCCTTTTCAATGCACGGCCGCCGTCAACGCTGATCTTTTTAACGAAAAGGTGGCTTTCCTCGATTCTTACACCTTCATTTTTTGATTGCCAGTTGGCTATTGCTGAGAGCAGAAGCTTTTCAAGCCTGCGTGACGCTTCCTGAGGACTGAATTTCAGCACATCAAGTGCCTTGTTCACTTCCAGGCCGCTTATCATGCCCGTCACGAGTCTCATTTTACGGGGTGAGGTCGGACAGTTCCTGAGAATCGCCTGGTACCTCTCTTTTGCAGCCTCTTTTTTTGTTCTGCTGAATTTCTTTTTCTTGCACCCATGTCTGAATATTTTTCGGTTTACACTACTTTTTACTTATTGCCCGAGTGACCTCTGAATGTGCGGGTAGGAGCAAATTCGCCAAGCTTATGTCCCACCATGTTTTCGGTAATGTAAACGGGGATGAATTTATTTCCGTTATGAACTGCTATAGTATGTCCGACAAAGTCGGGGGAGATAACTGATCTCCGTGACCATGTCTTGAGAACTGATTTCTTTTGTACCTTGTTCATTTCAAGAACTCTTTTTTCCATCTTGAATTCAATGAAAGGACCCTTTTTAATTGATCTGCTCATAGTATATCA
>CAVVBY010000005.1:0-74829 GCA_963746685.1 uncultured Bacteroidales bacterium | reverse complement strand
ATATTTGTTTTAAACAAACAATACATCATATTGCGATGAGCAACAATAAAAAGAAAGTCTTTGTTTCAGGCTGTTTCGATATGCTTCATTCCGGACATATTGCATTTCTTCAGGAAGCATCTGAATACGGTGATCTGTATATCGGTCTCGGATCCGACAAGACAATAAGGGACCTTAAGGGAAGGGAAACCATTAATTCCGAAGATGAAAGAGTCTATATCCTCAACGCTCTGTCGTGTGTTCATAAAGCATTTATCAATAAAGGCAGCGGACTGATGGATTTTGTGGAGGATATGAAGAATCTGCACCCTGATATTTTCATCGTTAATGAGGATGGCCATTCTCCGGAAAAAGAGAAGCTCTGCAAAGATCTTGGGATTGAATATAAGGTCCTGAAAAGGATCCCTCATGCAAACCTTCCGGCAAGATCGACAACAGCACTCCGTTCAGTAAAGCCGATGCCATACAGGATCGACCTTGCAGGTACCTGGATCGATCAGCCGTATGTTTCAAAATATTATCCCGGAGCTGCAATAACTGCATCCCTTGAACCAACAATCGAGTTCAACGAACGGTCGGGCATGGCTACCTCAACCCGGAAAAAAGCCATTGAACTCTGGAACGATCATCTTCCCCTTGAAAAGCCTGAAAAGCTTGCAAAGACCCTCTTCAGATATGATAACGATCCGGGAACAAAGGAGGTGAGCGGATCGCAGGATTCAATAGGGATCACAATGCCGGGAATAAACAAGTTCTTTTATGACAAAGGCAAGTACTGGCCCTCTAAATTTGAAACAATCTCCGACCTGAAAACAATAAAATGGCTCGAGGAGAGGTTGTATATGCTGACATTGTGGCCCCGGCCTGATGGCTACAATGTTTTAAGCGATACTCATATAAGCACTGAAAATGTGAAGATGCTTACTGAGGCGGCCGATCTGGCCTGGGATGGATTGACATCAATGGATTATGAGAAATTCACTGAAGGTTTCCTCGATTCATTTCATTCCCAGGTCAGGATGTTCCCGAAGATGATGAATCCGGAGATTGAAAGGATCATCAGCCAGTATAAAGGAAAGGCCAGGGCATGGAAGCTTTCAGGTGCAGGTGGTGGAGGGTATCTGATTATGATAAGTGAAGAAGAGATACCGAATGCGTTCAGGATTAAGATAAGGGTGAAGGATTTGTGGCTGTAATAACGCCCTGCCCTCCTATAGTGCATGCAGTCCATGCAGTCAAAAATTACTGCAAGACCCCACGACTGCAAGAGCAGACGCAGGACAAATACCTAACATTGGGCAGGCAGAGATGTATTGGTTAAAACTCAATAGTTAAAGGAACCTAATATGCCAAAAACAGCATTAATTACAGGTGTTACAGGACAGGATGGAGCTTACCTTGCTGAGTACCTTCTTAAAAAAGGATATGTTGTACATGGGATAAAGCGGCGCAGCTCCCTGTTTAACACCGAAAGGGTCGATCATCTTTACCAGGATCCTCATGTTGACAAACGGGATTTCATACTTCATTACGGCGATCTGACCGATTCGATGAATGTCACCAAGGTCATCCAGGAGTGCCAGCCTGATGAGATCTATAACCTTGCTGCCATGAGCCATGTGAAAGTCAGCTTTGACACACCTGAATATACTGCCAATGCTGACGGGATAGGTACACTAAGGATCCTTGAGGCAGTAAGGCTCCTCGGACTTACACAGAAAACCCGCATTTACCAGGCATCGACAAGTGAATTGTACGGACTGGTTCAGGAAGTTCCCCAGACTGAAAAGACTCCATTTTATCCCAGAAGTCCATACGGAGTTGCAAAGCTCTATGCTTACTGGATAACCGTTAATTACAGGGAAGCCTACGGTCTGCATGCAAGCAACGGGATACTTTTCAACCATGAATCACCTATAAGGGGAGAGACATTTGTGACAAGGAAGATCTCAAGGGCAATGGCAAGGATCGCACTTGGAATGCAGGATTGCCTATATATGGGTAACCTTTCATCACGGCGCGACTGGGGACATGCAAAAGATTATATCAAAGCAATGTATCTTATCCTTCAGCAGGATAAACCGGATGATTATGTCATTGCTACCGGTGTTACAACCTCAATACGTGAGTTTATACAGAAGACATTTGCTGCAGCGGGGATGGAGATCCTTTTCTCAGGAGAAAAAGAAGATGAAACAGGCAGTATAGTGAATATCGATGAGGCTCTTTTCAATGAAAAGATTGGAAAGGATTATATTGAGGCAATTAAAGCAAGGATGAAAAATAATCCTGTAATGGTAAAAGTCGACAGGAATTATTACAGGCCAACAGAGGTGGATCTTCTTATCGGCGATGCAACCAAAGCCAGAACGAAGCTTGGATGGATCCCGAAATATGATCTGAAGGGTCTGATAGAGGATATGATCACTTCTGATATTCACCTGATGAAGAAAGAAACCCATATAAAGAACGGGGGTTCAGGACGTTTAATTATTTTGAATAGGACGTTGTCCAATTCATTTTCAGAATATTGGGGGGAAAACACTGGAGATGAAAAAAGACTCCAAAATATACGTTGCCGGACATACAGGTCTGGTTGGATCAGCATTAACAAACACCTTAAGGGATAAAGGTTACAGCAACCTGCTTTTGAGAACTATGGAGGAACTCGATCTTACTGATCAGAAGGCAGTTGATGAGTTTTTTTCTGTGCAGAATCCTGAATATGTACTTATAGCAGCAGCAAAGGTCGGCGGCATTGTTGCAAATAATACATTAAGGGCCGATTTTATCTATGTCAACCTGATGATCCAGAGCAATATGATTTATTCAGCCTGGAAATACGGGGTGAAAAAGCTTCTTTTCCTTGGATCCACCTGTATTTATCCTAAAAATGCACCCCAGCCCATGAAGGAAGACTATCTGCTTACCTCACAGCTGGAATTTACAAATGAACCCTATGCAGTAGCCAAAATTGCCGGACTGAAGATGTGTGAGTCATTCAATATCCAGTATAACACCAATTTCATTGCTGTCATGCCGACAAACCTTTATGGTCATGGCGATAACTATAATCTTGAGGCATCACATGTACTGCCTGCCTTGCTCAGAAAATTCCACCTGGGGAAATGTCTTGAAGATAATAATATTGAAGCAATCAGAAAGGACCTGAACAGATATCCTGTCGAAAAGATAAACGGCAGCTCTGATCAGGAAAGCATTATCAGAATACTGGATAAGTATGGTATAAAGGTCACTGGCAAAGAGCAATCAGGTAAGAAGCAGGTTGCAGTAACTATCTGGGGAACAGGAACTCCCCTGAGGGAATTCATGAATTCGAAGGATATGGCCGAAGCATGTGTCTTTATAATGGAAAATACTGATGTTAAGGATATAGTTAACATACACAAAACCGGCAAATCCGATCCGGAATATCATCCGCCTCATTTTCTGAATATCGGTACAGGAGAAGAGATCTCAATAAGGGATCTTGCATATAAGGTAAAAGGTCTGACAGGCTTTTCCGGGGATGTTGTTTTCGATTCCTCCAAGCCTGATGGCACAATGCGGAAGGCGACGGATACAAGGCTCTGAAGGGATTAGGGTACAGACATAAGATCAGTCTGGATGAAGGGCTGGAGGCGACGTACAGGCAGTATCTGAAGTATCTTAATCTGAAGTTATCACCCACCCCCAGGCCACCTACAAATCTCCCCTGCAATCTGGTTAATTCGCTAGATTTACCCACCTGGCAAATTTTAACGCTCGGCCCCCTGCAGGGAGGAGAGCCTTTAATTCCAACCATCACAATCTTCGGAGAAACGTCATCGGAATATTGACAATCAGATTCTGATCGAGGCGATCAATGCGAACAACAACCCTGCTGTGCGGACCATTTGTTACCAGTTCACCGGTGAGTCCGATAAGGGAACCACGAATAACTTCAACATTATCTCCCTTTTCAAATTTTTCGGATGATATTTCAATTTCGGTATCGCTGTTTATAAGCAGACGAAGGTTGTCTATCTGGTTCTGGGGTATTGAAGCAGGCTGTCCCTCAAATGTAATAAACCTCACAACACCGTGATGACTGGTACACTTTGGGAAAATCTTTTGGAATCACTTTTACAAAGACATATGACGAAAGCAATGGTACTTCAACAAGCTTTTTCCTGTCGCTCCATATCCTGTATGTCTTCTGCAACGGTAAAAATACCTCCACTCCTGCTTCCATTAACCTGTCCCTGACCTGTTTCTCAGCCCTTGGATTGGTATAAATGGCGTACCATTTGGGTTCAATCTGTTTTTTAATTTGTGTTGTGGTTATTATATTTCCGTTTTTCTTAGGCTCCATTTAAATACAGATTTTTAAGCGGAGACAAAGATAGCTCATTTTTTGCTCACACAAAAATCTATTGTTCCTTTCTTTGTCTGAACCCCAGTCTTTAGTTCGTCTGAGATTCAAGAAAGACTTAGTCCACAAAAGAAGCACGGTTTGCAGAGCCGGCCTTAGAACTTTGGTAGGATCGAATGGGCAACTAAATCCGCGCCAGCGCAATGGAGCGTGGGCAATCCGAAAATGGTGCGAACTTTAGCCTGTTTGGTGGCGCTATAAGGCATAGCGTAGCAGGCGGACAAAAAGGCTAAAGTTGTCATTTTCGGCCTCCTTTCTTTGGTTCATTTCTTTGGACGAGCAAAAGAAATGAAAATATACATGTGAATTTTTTTATTTCTTAAAAAACAATACCTTTGCGCCATAAACAAAAAACGTACCGCCATGGCTGAGAAGACAAGATATGCAGATGAGGAGCTTGAGGAATTCAGGCAGATAATCCTGGCGAAGCTGGACAAAGCCAAAAGAGATTATGAAATTCTTAAATCCAGTATAACTCACGAAGAGAGTAACGATACCATGGATACTTCACCCACTTTCAAAGTTCTGGAAGAAGGAGCAACAACACTGTCGAAAGAAGAGGCTGGAAGACTTGCACAAAGACAGCTGAAATTCATACAGCATCTTCAGGCTGCACTTGTAAGGATCGAAAACAAGACCTATGGAATTTGCCGCGAAACAGGAAAGCTGATCTCAAAAGAGAGACTCAGGGCAGTACCGCACGCTACACTGTGTATTGATGCGAAGATGAAACAGAAATAACGGCATGACACAGGCATAACGGCGTAACAGGCATAAGGAAGAAATAATAAAGAACCGTCTCCAGAAATGGGACGGTTTTTTATTTGATGGATAACTTGAAGCGGACTCTGGTTTCGTCGCAGCCGATTGCTTCGTCGCGCGATGCAGCTCCTCGCAATGACGGTACACTTGAGTTTGTTTCGTAAACGGTAAACACAATCTGCGTAGGGTAAGTCATTGCGACGGAGGAACGACGAAGCAATCCTTATTGAATTTCAACCGACCTTACAAACGGAGATCTTCACAGTTACATCATCAATCTCAACCTCCCGGACATTACCATCTGTGAAATTATTAACAACCGCCACCTTTGTAGCGAGGGTTTGAGAACCGATATATGAAGCATGACGTTTTACCGCTTCCCGGATCAGATCATGATCTTCGATCAGAACTGTTATCTTGTCAGTCACATCAAAGCCGCTCTCTTTCCTGATATTCTGGATCCTGTTCACAAATTCACGGGCAATACCTTCATAACGAAGCTCGTCAGTGACAGTAATATCAAGTGCAACTGTAAGCTTTCCGTCATTTGCTACCTGCCAGCCGGGAATATCTTCCGAGATGATCTCTACATCGGCGGTCGTAAGATCAATCTGCTTCTCGTTCAATAACCATTTTATGACTGCCTGTGCTTCAAATCATGCAATCTCCTTCCGCGAAAGCTCCGATAATGTTACTCAGTTCCTTCATCAGCTTCCCATAGCGCGGACCCAGCGTCTTGAAGTTGGGTTTTATCTTTTTGACAAGTATTGAGAAGTGTCGTCAATATATTCAACTTCCTTCACATTGACTTCTGCAAGAACAAGATCCTTTACCGCCTCAAACTTGTCTCTGAAGATTTTTCAGGAAGCGGGATCATTATCCTCGCCAGCGGCTGACGTACCTTTATGCTGACCTTTCTTCTAAGTCCCAGGATCATGGATGATATCTTCTGGGCAATATCCATTCTCTCCTCAAGATCCTTGTCAATCAGATCCGGATCATATTCAGGGAAAACAGCCAGGTGAACCGAATCTTCATTATGCCTGCCCGTGGTAATATTCAGATCCCGGAACAGCTGATCCATATAGAATGGTGCAATCGGAGCTGCAAGCCTGCTGACTGTTTCGAGACACTGGAAAAGTGTCTGGTAAGCAGAAAGCTTATCATTATCATAATCGCCACCCCAGTAGCGTTTTCTGTTCAGACGAACATACCAGTTGCTCAGGTTTTCCGTTACAAACTCCTGGATAGCCCTTCCTGCACGTGTGAGGTCATAATCTTCATAACATTTCCCAACCTCTTTTACGAGTGAATTCAGAAGAGAGATGATCCACCGGTCTATTTCAGGCCGCATATTCACCAGGATGTCCCTCTCAGAAAACCTGAAATTATCGATATTTGCATAGAGAGCAAAGAAGGAATAGGTGTTATAAAGAGTCCCGAAGAATTTTCTTTTTACTTCGTCAATACCGGCAGCATCAAATTTCAGGTTATCCCAGGGCTGGGCATTTGTAAGAAGATACCAGCGCAACGGATCAGATCCATACTCTTCAATAGTTGTAAAAGGATCAACAGCATTGCCAAGCCGCTTCGACATCTTGTTCCCGTTCTTATCCAGGACCAATCCGTTTGAGATAATATTTTTAAATGCCACTGAATCAGAGATCATTGTGGCAATTGCATGAAGTGTAAAAAACCATCCTCTTGTCTGATCGACACCCTCGGCAATAAAATCTGCCGGGAACATTTCACAGAAATTTCCCTTGTTCTCAAAAGGATAATGTGCCTGTGCATAAGGCATAGCTCCCGAATCGAACCAGACATCTATCAGATCAGGTTCGCGTAACATCTTTTTGCCCGAAGGGCTCACAAGGATTATCTCATCAACGAAAGGCCTGTGAAGATCGAACTTCTCATAATTCTCAGAGGAATTGTCACCCTCAGCAAATTTTTCAAGCGGATTCTTCTTCATGAATCCTGCCGCTATTGACTTCTCAATTTCAGCTTTAAGTTCCCCTGCCGAACCGATGCATTTTTCCTCTTTCCTGTCTTCAGTAACCCAGATCGGCAAGAGGTGTTCCCCAGAATCTTGAACGCGAAAGGTTCCAGTCAACAAGATTCTCGAGCCATTTGCCGAACCTTCCGGTCCCGGTTGACTGGGGTTTCCAGTTGATGGTATTGTTTAGCTCTATCAAACGTTCACGGAATGCAGTAGTACGGATGAACCATGCATCAAGCGGATAATAGAGAACAGGTTTATCTGTCCTCCAGCAATGAGGATAGCTGTGTACCTGCTTTTCAATTCTGAATACTTTTCCCTGTTGTTTCAGGTTAACTGCTATATCAACATCGAGAGTATCAGCATCAGGAGACAGGGTTTCATCGTATTCATTCTTTACCGGCCTGCCTTCAAAACCTGTGTAAGAGCCGGTATTGACCCTCTCCCTGACGAAAGCAATATCGAGATCCATGATCGGCACCATGTACCCTTTTTTGTCGACCATCGGTCCCATGGTTCCGTCTTTTCTTTTAACGATCATCCCCGGAATTCCGAACTCTTTGCCAACACGGTAGTCGTCGGCACCAAATGTGGGAGCAATATGCACAATTCCGGTTCCATCTTCAGTGGTAACGAAATCACCCGAAACGACCCTGAAAGCACCCGGACCAGGATTAATCCAGTCGATCAGCTGTTCATAATTTATCCCTTCAAGGGAACTTCCCGGAAACTCATCAAGCACTTTAAACGGGATCTTTTTATCACCCGGATTATATTCAGATATCTCAAGCGATGCATTTGCTTCAGGAAACATCGAGTGAAGAAGATCCTTTGCAATAATAACAGTTATCGGATTGCCTGAATAAGGATTAAAACTGCGGACCTTTATATATTTTATCCCTTTGCCGACTGCAAGGGCTGTGTTTGAAGGAAGTGTCCATGGAGTGGTCGTCCAGGCCATCATATGAACATCAGCAGTGTCAATGTCTCTATAAAGGAATTCTGATTTTGAATCCCTTATAAGTTTAAACTGGGCAATGCAGGTAGTATCCTTTACATCCTTGTAACAGCCAGGCAGATTCAGCTCATGTGAGCTTAATCCTGTTCCGGCAGCAGGGGAATATGGCTGTATTGTGTATCCCTGGTAAAGATATCCTTTGGAATAGAGTTGCTTAAGGAGCCACCAGAGAGTTTCGATATAACGGTTGTCGTATGTGACATATGGGTGATCCATGTTAACCCAATAGCCCATCTTCCGGGTAAGCTCTTCCCAGCTATCGGTGTATTTCATCACATCGATCTTGCAGGCTTTATTATAATCTTCGATAGAGATCTTTGTTCCGATATCTTCCTTTGTAATTCCAAGTGCTTTTTCAACGCCAAGCTCAACAGGCAGTCCATGGGTGTCCCATCCGGCTTTCCGTTTTACCTCATACCCGCACTGTGCTTTATAGCGGCAGATCGCATCCTTTATAGTACGTGCCATTACATGATGTATCCCCGGCATGCCGTTGGCCGAAGGAGGTCCCTCATAAAATACATATTCGCCCTTGCCATTCAATTCACGGACACTTCTGTGAAAAGTGTCATTCTCATCCCATATCTTCAGAATATCCTTGTTAACCTGCGAGAGGTCAAGATTTTTATATTCCGGAAACCGTTTCCCCATCGAATCAATTAGTTAGAAATTTCAGAAAACTTTTAAAAAAATCGCACAAAGATAATGAAAAAAGGCTGAAAGAATGTATTATGTATTATAGGCGATGTATTATGTGTTCTTCCTGGTGCGAGGTACGTGGTTGCGTGTGGCTGATTTTATAGAGCTCCCCTCCTTGGAGGTGTGGGAGTGGGTGGGGTGGAATAAGACAGCGTGAACTCCGTTACGGGCAGGCGGTGTGAAGTCGGGTAAAAAAAGTTTAAGAGTTGAAGGGTTTATGAGTTTAAAGGTTGAAAGGTTTAATGGAAAAGAGAATTTTAGTTATTTTGCAAACGATATTGTTTTAGAAATGAAATTCCTCTCATTCTTTCTGCTTTTCTATATTGGAACTCTTCTTCAGCTTGAAGGACAGATCCCGGATTCGGTTAAATATAAATCACTGAAACCCTCACGATTTTCATCTCATGTATCTGCAGACTGATTCCTCAATTCTGATAGATGTTCGGGAACCATTTGAATTCAAAGGAAACCGGATCAAAGGGTGCAATTAATATTCCTGCTTCCGGAAATCTGGATAATGTTGCCGATACTCTAAATAAAAAACTAACATTGTTCCTCTATTGCACATCAGGTTTCAGAAGCTCCAATACAGCCGAAAAACTATATGATAAGGGATTCCATAAACTTTACAATCTTAGAAGGCGGAATTACAGCCTGGAGGAAAGATCGGATGCCAGTTCAGAAAGGCAGGATAAGACGGAAAAGAGCTGTCTGATAATTGTCATGCAAGTCTTGCAAGTCGTGCCAGTCGTGCCAGTCATGCAAGTCAAAAAAAGTTTTAACTTTAGTTGTGGAATTTATATGTCTCATCCTTTAAAATGTGCTAAAATGACAACTATCAAGAATTTTGAAGAATTAGAAATCTGGAAAATGGCCAGAGAACTGGTCAATCTTATTTATTCTGACTTCAGGGCATGCCGGGATTTTGGATTTAGAGATCAGATCACCCGTGCAGGTATTTCAATTATGAACAATATTAGCGAAGGATTCTGTCGTGACGGGGACACAGAGTTCAAACAATTTCTTAAAATCTCGAAAGGGTCAACCGGAGAAGTCAAAAATATGTATTATATTGCTGAAGATCAAGGCTATGCTATAAAGGAGACTGCTATCGACAGAAGAAATAAAGCTCAACGTTTAATTAACAGTGAAGGAAGTTTTATAAAATATCTGAAATCCTCTAAATAAAAGACCTGCATGACATGCATGACATGCACGACTGGCATGACTGGCATGACTTCTTCTTATTTAACTACAAATTTCTCTAACTTTGCCAATCATCAATTAATAAAGTAATGTTTTCCGGAATAATTGAAGAAGCAGCTCCTGTTGTAAATCTCGAAAAAGATAAGGACAACCTTCACATAACAATGAAGTGTTCATTCACAAATGAGCTGAAGATCGATCAGAGCATTTCACATAATGGCGTTTGCCTGACAGTTGTAAAAAAAGATAAGGACACCTATACCGTCACTGCAATCAGGGAGACTCTTGAAAAATCAAACCTTGGATTGCTCAAGCCCGGCGACAAGGTAAACCTTGAAAGAAGCTCCCGTCTCGATGGTCGTCTCGACGGACACATGGTACAGGGACATGTTGATCAGACAGCAGTATGCACGGAAGTCAAAGAAGCAGGAGGAAGCTGGTACTATACTTTTGAATATGAGCCTCTCCAGGATGATTATATGACTGTTGAAAAAGGATCAGTATCAGTAAACGGAGTAAGCCTTACCGTAGTAAATTCTCAGCCAAAATCTTTCCAGGTTGCCATTATACCTTTTACCTACGATGTGACGAACTTTCACCAGATCAAAAAAGGAACGGTGGTGAATATCGAGTTTGATATACTCGGGAAATATATAGCCAAGATTGTTAAGCAGCAACTGGGGAGGTAAAATGGTCCGTGGTGTGAAGTACGAGGTATGTGGTTAGCACTATTTGATGTCAATGATCAGGGATTGCTTCGTCCCGAATTCTCGGTGACTCGCAATGCGGTGCAGGTAATCAAGTTTGGTACAGGGTTAAATACAAATGTTGAATAGAGGTACGGTCATTGCGAGGAGTTCCCGAGGACTCCGGACCCCGTAACTCAATACTATTCTCACTTTGTCCAGACCAGTTTCTTCCCGAACCCCAGCCTGTTATCAGTCATTTTGATATGGGTTAGTTCGACAACCCAAAGGTGAGTATCCATCAGCATTGCGACGGGAAACCTTTTTAAGATATGATCTTTCTCGCTCTTTCTGATAATTCCCCTTCGGGCTCTGTACACTATTCCCTGAAACTGAATTCCCCTTATCTTTCCGATAATCGGGGTCTCAAGAACAACAGAACCTGCAACGATTTTATTTTTCAGAAATTCTTTTCCATGCCTGGTTTCAGGATCGGTGGTAAATACAAGGTGCATTTTCATTTTCAAGATAAACATAAAAACAGTTTGCACACCAGGGTTCACTATCTACACTGGTGGCAATAGTGAGAACATGATGTTTTTTGAAAAACCTGATTATCCTTTCATCAATCATTTTCCATCCAATGGTATGAATCACCTTCGAACCCTGCCAGGGAAATAATCCTGTCGACAACAGTCATAACCAGATCGTCAATTGTTTGCGGCTTACTGTAAAAGGATGGACTTGCCGGACAAATAATTGCTCCTGCAAGGGTTAGTGTCTCCATATTTCTGATATGAATAAGATTATATGGTGTCTCCCTTGGTACCAGGATCAATTTGCGTCTTTCTTTTAACATAACATCTGCAGCTCTGCTTATAAGGTCATCCGAAACCCCGTTAGCGATACGTCCCATGGTACCCATCGATGCAGGGCATATTATCATGGTACCGTAAGTCGAAGACCCGGATGCGAATGGCGCATAAAAATTATTGTTTTCAAAAACCTTCGCAGGTGGTTCCGGGAAGAATTTCTGCCCGGTTTCATATTCCCAGATCTCCTTTGCAGTATCAGAAAATACTACAGCAACCTCAGAAGGAGGTGTCTTTAAGCGCGCTTAATTTCTCAAGCAGTTTCAGTGCATAGATTGATCCGCTGGCGCCGGTAATTGCGAGGATTATTTTATTGTTTGAACTTATCATAATAAGATAACAATCGAAATGTAAAAATAGCAAATATCTTGCTTCATTTACTTCACCAATCACAAATCACCAATCAGCTAATCAGCTTAATTTCAGTCAGCAATCAGCTATCAGCGATCAGCTATCAGCATCAGCAACTGGATTAATTTTTTATTATTTTTAATTCATCCAATTTTAAGCAAATGAAAAACCTTGTTATCCTTACCGGAGCAGGCATTAGTGCTGAAAGCGGCATCAGGACGTTCCGTGAATCAGGTGGTCTTTGGGAAGAGTACGACGTTAATGAAGTCGCCTCACCTATGGGCTGGGCTCTTAACAGGGAACTTGTACTGAGATTTTATAATGATAGAAGAAAGCAACTTTCAGAAAGCAAGCCAAATGCAGGACATTTTGGACTCGCTGCTCTTGAAAAGTACTTTGATGTTCAGATAATCACGCAAAACATTGATAATCTTCATGAACAGGCAGGAAGTACAAAAATCGTTCATCTGCATGGCGAACTTACAAAAGCAAGAAGTTCCGCTGATCCGTCTTTGATTTATGATATCGGATATAACGATATCAAGCCAGGCGATAAATGTGAAAAAGGCAGTCAGCTTAGACCTCACATAGTTTGGTTTGGGGAAGCAGTTCCGATGATGGATGAGGCAATAAGGATAACCTCAACTGCTGATATTTTTGCAGTAATTGGTTCATCCCTGAATGTGTATCCTGCAGCGGGATTGATTGAATATGCTCCAAAGAAAGCTTCATTATGGCTTATTGACCCGAATGATGTATATGTACCGGTCAACAGAAATGTTGAAGTAATAAAGGAACCCGCAAGCAAAGGTGTTGAGATTTTGATAAAGAGATTACTGGAACTATTGTGAATTGAAAGGTGTAGTTTACATACTGACGAATAAAAACAATTCGGTCCTTTATACCGGAGTAACAAGCAATTTGAAGGATCGAATAAAACAGCATAAACTTAAAAAACATCCTGATAGCTTCTCCGCAAAGTACAACCTTAATAAGCTGGTTTACTTTGAATGGTTTGATACGATTGGTGAAGCCATAGAGAGGGAGAAAATTATAAAGGGCGGCAGCCGGAAGAAGAAACTGGACCTGATAAAAAGTACTAACCCTGAGTGGATGGACCTAAGTGAGTTTCTGTAAGTCCCTGAGGATTGCTTCGTCGCTTCACTCCTCGCAATGACGGTGCCATTTATATTATTGACCTGACAGATCGATCGGCAAATTAACTGGCATCTACAGTCATTGCGAGGAATTACGCGGAGCGTGATGACGAAGCAACCCCATGTCCCGGTTACCAATCTACCTGACATCCACCGTCATTGCGAGGAATTACGCGGAGCGTGATGACGAAGCAACCCTGTGTCCCGATTACCAATCTACTGACATCCACCGTCATTGCGAGGAATCACGCGGAGCGTGATGACAAAGCAACCCTGTGTCCCGGTTACCAATCTACTGACATCCACTGTCATTGCGAGCCACACGCAGTGTGACGAAGCAACCCTTACCGTGTTAATATATAATTCCAAATAGTACTGCCGTTTCACCATTTTCCTGATATCTTTGACCTATGATTGACCGCCAGACGATAGACAGGATCCTCGATGCAGCCCAGATAGTTGACGTTATCCAGGAATTTGTTCCTTTGAAAAAGAGAGGCGTTAACTACATTGGATTGTGCCCTTTCCATAATGAGAAGACTCCTTCGTTTACTGTTTCGCCATCAAAAGAGATATTTAAATGCTTTGGCTGCGGAAAGGTTGGTAATTCGGTCAACTTTATTATGGAACATGATCATCTGACCTATCCGGAAGCCCTGAAATATCTCGCTAAAAAATATCATATCGAGGTTGTCGAAAAAGAACGGAGTCCTGAGGAAATTGAGAAACAGAATGAACGCGAAAGCCTCCTGGTTATAACCACCTATGCCGCACGTCAGTTCACCGAGAATCTTTTTCAGTCGGATGAAGGTATGACAGTTGGCCTTGCCTATTTCAAGGAAAGAGGATTCAGGCAGAATACTCTTAAGAAATTTGAGGTCGGCTACAGCTTTGAACAGCGTGATTCATTTTCGAAAAAAGCCCTTGAAAATGGCTACAGACAGGACTTTCTGGTAAAAACAGGCCTTACAATTCAGCACGAAGAGCGTATCTTCGACAGGTTCAGCGGCAGGGTAATGTTCCCGATACATTCTCTTTCAGGACAGGTACTCGGATTTGGTGGCAGGATACTCAAAGCCGATCCAAAAAGCGCCAAATATCTGAATTCGCCTGAATCGGAGATATACCATAAAAGCAAGATCGTTTATGGCATTTACCAGGCACGCAAGGCAATAACGCAGGAAGACAAGTGCTATCTTGTTGAAGGTTACACCGATGTAATGTCTCTTCATGAAGCAAACATTGAAAATGTGGTTGCCTCCTCAGGAACTTCACTTACCCAGGAACAGGTAAGGCTTATAAAAAGGTTTACCCAGAACATTACCATCCTTTATGACGGTGATCCTGCAGGCATAAAAGCATCTGTAAGGGGGATCGACCTGGTTCTGGAAGAGGGAATGAATGTAAAGATCGTTCTTCTGCCGGATGGGGAAGATCCTGATTCATATTCAAAAAAAGTCAGTAACGAGGAGTTCACAAAATACTTAAAAGAAAGAGAGACCGACTTCATCAGGTTTAAAACCCAGCTTCTGCTTTCGGAATCCAATAATGATCCGACAATGAAAGCAAATCTGATAAAAGATGTGGTAAAATCAATCGCAGTAATACCGGAAGCTATAACCCGGACAGTTTACATTAAAGAGTGCAGTATTGTCCTGGAGGTCTCAGAACCTGTTCTATATCATGAGGTTAATAAGTTGAGGCAGCAAAAGTCCTTCCAGGAAAGGAATAAATATCCGGGTCCTGAGGATCTGCCTGTTCCTCCGGTTCAGCCAATAAAACAAGTTCAGTATAAGACTGTTTCATTTTATACCGAGAAAGAGATCATCCGCCTGCTTCTCAAATACGGAAGCAATGAACTTGACCGCAGGGTTAGAAGTGAGGATGGCAAGGAAGAAATAATTGCCGTTTCCGATTATATTGTTAATGAAATAACAACTGACGATCTCTCCTTCGATGACAGGATCTGTGCAAAGATTTTCGCTGATTTCAGGTTCTATTCAGAACAGGGGCTTTTTCCTGGCGATAAGCATTTTGTTAAGCATGAAGATCCGGAGATCTCCATATTTTCAGCTGATCTTCTGTCTGATTCCCATGAGCTGAGCCTGATCTGGAAGAACAAGCAAACCTTTGTGGAGACCGAAGAAATGAAGCTTCGGGAAATAGTACCGGATGCTGTCCTTAAATTCAAAAGCGATAAGATAATAGCAGCCAGAAAAGAGATCATGACTCTGCTTGAAGAGGCCGTTAAAGAGGGAGATAAGGACAAAGTATTATCTCTTCAGAAAAGATACAACACCCTAAGCATTGCTTTGGGTTCAATTTCAAGACAACTGGGGAACAGGATATTACTATAACCCCTTGCCCCCCAAGGGGGGGGTCTTTTTTCCTTTAACCACGGCTTTAAAGCCGTGGTTAGCAGATAACTATGGATCCGGGCTTTAGCCCTTATAATTCTTCAAAGATAATTAGCCTGTTTCAGTTGGGTTAGGGTGAACAAAAATTCGTAATTTTATTTCCTAACTTCATCAAAATAATTCAATGAAATTACCCAGACTTTTTCTTCCGGTATTAATCGCAATATTGGTTTCTTCATGCGGAAAAACAGAGAAACCTCCTGTTAAACTGGCTCTGAAGAAACCAAAGGATCTTTCTGAAGTCATTGTTCCCATTGATAAAGGATTCAGTGAATATATAACAGGTTATACCTCGGGGATTGTTTCAGTCAATTCACAGATAGAGATACGGTTTACTCCTGAATTTGCTGCAAAAGCAAACAAACAGACCCCTGCAGGTCTGTTCATGTTCGAACCAGTTATCAGAGGCAAGGCAGAATGGACCGATGATGTAACCCTTACTTTCAAGCCGGCCAAAACACTTGACCCGGGAACAGTTTACTCGGGCAAACTTAATCTTGACAGACTGACCGAAGTTAAAGAATCACTGAAAACTTTTCCCATAAGGTTCCAGACAATTAAGAAAGATTTCATTGTTACTACCGGAGCACTGGAAAGCTCTGAGGAAGGGAATAAATATTCTCTTCATGGACAAATAACAGCTTCCGATTATATTGCCTCCGAAGAAGTTGAAGCTTATCTGCAGGCTAAACTGGGAAGAAAGAAGATGGTTGTAATGTGGGACCATTCCGACGGGCTCATACATAAATTCAACGTTCTGGATATCTACAGGTCCGACAAATCCCAGAAACTCGAACTTTCATGGGATGCGGCACAGGCAAAAGTAAAACAAAAAGGTACCACATCGGTTAATATCCCTCCTTCCGGTGAATTTTCCGTTATCGATTTAATTACGGGCCAGGGAGAAAATCAGAATATTGATATCATATTCTCTGATCCGGTCGATGCCTCCCAGGAGACAGAAGGACTTATATGGCTCTCCCCTGCAAATGAGATGTCGGTAAGCATTAATTCAAATATTGTAAGCATCTTCCCGGCTTCCAGACCTGAAGGGAAGACAGAACTTAATGTTGAAACTTCACTTAAGAATAAAAAGGGAGCTTCTCTTTCTTCACCTTTCAGAACCCGGCTCGATTTTTCCCCTGTTTTGCCAGCTATTGAACTTATCGGCGACGGTGTTATTCTACCGGCATCACAGAATCTTATTTTCCCTTTTAAAGCAGCTAATCTTAAGGCTGTCGACCTTAAGATCATCAAGATATTTGAAAGCAATCTTCCCTGGTTCCTTCAGGAAAATGAAATAAATACCGGCAATTCAATAAAACGGTTCGGCCGGCCGCTATACTCCGGAAAAGTTGATCTTGTAAATCCTTCAGGCAAAAATTCAGCAGGATGGAATCTCTATACTATCGATCTTTCTGAATACATTGATGTTGAGCCAGGTATATTGTACAGAGTGGAACTTTCGATGAGACCATCATATTCCCTCTATCCCTGCTCCGATGCTGAAGAAATGAAGAAATTTGAGGAGATGCTAAAGCTGGCAGAAGAAACAAACCAGGAATTCTGGGATGATCCGGAGAATTATTATTCCGAAAGTGATGATTATATTTATTATTCGTTTGGCTTTAACTGGCGTGACCGTGACGATCCATGCAAAGCTGCCTATTTCAATCCCGACAGGAAAGTAACCCGGAATATACTGGCTTCAAATTTCGGGATCGTCGCAAAAAAAGGTTCTGATAACGACCTTCATGTGATTGTAAATGATCTCCTGACAGCATTACCGTTGAGCGAAGTAGTTGTCAGAGTGTATGATTTCCAGCTTCAGGAAATCACCTCCGGGAATACCGACCAAAATGGATCAGTTAATCTTGCCTGCGAAAGAAAACCATTTCTGATAATTACAAAAAAGGATAAAGATCGCAATTACCTCAAGATAAATGACGGATCATCTCTCTCCCTGAGCTCTTTTGATGTATCGGGTATTCAGCCGGAGAATGGGATCAAAGCATTCATCTTTGGCGAAAGAGATGTCTGGCGTCCCGGTGATTCCATTTATCTTTCAGTCTTTCTAAAAGACATGCATAACACTGTCCCTCCTGATCATCCGATACTCTTCGAACTGATCAGCCCGATGGAGCAGAAGGTCGATAACCAGGTGCAGAAATCAGGAGGTAAGAATCTGCTGGTTTTCAAGACTGCGACTGCTCCTGATGCAGTAACAGGTGACTATAAGGCTCAGTTCAGGATAGGAGGTGCTATGTTTACCAAAAGAGTCAGGGTTGAGACCATCAAACCGAACAGGCTGAAAATTGACCTGAATTTCCCGGGGGAGATACTAGGAGGATCAGGAGTCGCGTCAAAGGGAACACTGAAGGTCAAATGGCTCAACGGTGCCACTGCCGGTAATCTCAAATCATCGGTCGAGTATATCCTTAAACCGACAAAAACAGAATTTGCTAAATACCGTCAGTACAATTTTGATGATCCGGCAATAAAGTTTTATTCCGGGACTTCAAAAATGTTTGAAGGGTCGGTTGACGAAAACGGAGATGCTGATATCATTTTTAATCCGGGTGGTGAGATCAATGCCCCTGGCATGCTTAATGCCGTATTCACCGCAAAGGTCGCAGAGAAGGGTGGCGACGAAAGTATAACTCAGGCAGTATACAAATATGCTCCCTATGCTGTTTTTGTCGGAGTTGAACTGCCCGGTTTAAAAGGTAAAGAGAGAATGTTGTTTACTGATAAGGAAAATAAAGTAAATATCGTCACAGTTGATCCAAAGGGCAATCCGGTCAGTTCTGAAGCCGAAGTTACTGTTTATAAGATCTCATACAGATGGTGGTGGGAATCTGACCAGGAGGATCTTGCTGCCTTCATTTCAAATAATTCGTATAAACCTGTCATCTCTAAAAAGATCCGGACATCGGGCGGGGAAGGTTCATTTTCGTTCAATATCGGGAGAAATGAATGGGGCAGATATCTGATAAGGGTATCATCGCCCAACGGTCACTCTACAGGAAAAATTATTCTGGTTGACTGGCCATATGAATATGGAATGAAAGGAAATACCGAAGGAGCAACTCTTCTTGCAATAAATACTGATAAGGAAAAATATAATCCGGGTGATGAAGTCAGACTTAGCTTCCCGGCGCCTGAAAATTCGAGAATAATTGCAACTCTCGAAAATTCAACATCGGTTCTTGAAGAGATACGTGCGATCGGTACAAAAGGAAATACTGTAGTCAGCTTTAAGGCAAAACCTGAAATGGCTCCGAATGTATATGCTTATGTGACTGTAATCCAGCCGCATGCCCAGACAATTAATGACATGCCTATGCGGCTTTACGGAGTTATTCCGGTAATGATCGAAGATCCTGACACCCGTCTTGAACCCAAAATCTCAATGCCCGATCAGGTAAGGTCACAGCAGAAATTTGAGATCAAAGTCAGCGAGTCTAAAAGGAAACCGATGAACTATACAGTGGCAGTCGTTGATGAAGGATTGCTTGGTGTTACAGGATTCAAAACCCCTGATCCCTGGAAATATTTCTATGCCCGTGAAGCTCTCGGTGTCCAGACCTGGGATCTTTATGATATGGTCTTAGGCGCATTTGGCGGAACGCTTGAAAGAATTTTTGCCATCGGAGGTGATGAAGCTGTTATAGACAGGGCTGCAAATAAAGCCCAACGATTTATTCCTATTGTCAGATTTTTCGGACCATTTACCCTTGGGCCCGGAAAAACGGCAACTCATACAATAGAATTGCCTCAGTACACTGGTTCGGTAAGAACCATGGTAATAGCAGGAAGCGACAGGGCGTTCGGATTTGCTGAAAAAAGCGTTCCGGTGAAAGATCCTCTTATGATCCTGGCAACAGCTCCAAGGGTGGTGAGTCCTGGAGAAAAAGTTGCCCTGCCTGTGACACTATTCATCCAGAAGGAAAAAATCAGCAGCCTTGACCTGATAGCGGAAGGAAATGATCTTGTGACATTTGCTGAAAAAGTTAAAACCGTACCTGTTTCCGGCACAGGGGAAAAGGATATTGACTTTATTTTCACTGCAGGCGACAGGACAGGCATTGCAAAGATCAAACTGACTGCATCAGGTGGCGGAGAAACAGCCGTTTATGATATTGAACTGGATGTCAGGAGTCCGAATCCGCCTGAAACAAGGGCGGAACTCAAACTGCTGAAACCTGGAGAAAAATGGGAAACATCATTTGTTCCTTTCGGGATTGCAGGGTTCTGATGCTGCAACGCTTGAAGCTTCTCTCCTGCCATCAGTTAATCTGGAAAAACGGCTCGGATACCTGCTTGATTATCCTCACGGATGCACTGAACAGATTACATCGGCCGCTTTCCCTCAGCTATGGCTTAAAGATCTTACCGTTAATGATGCCAAAACTGCTGAGACGGTTTCGGCAAATATCAGGGAAGCAGTCAACAAAATTATCACACGGCAGATGAACAACGGAGGAATAGCTCTCTGGCCCGGAAACTATCAGCCTGATAACTGGGTCACTTCTTATGCCGGTCACTTCATGACGGAAGCTGAAAGAAAAGGATATAGCATACCGTCAGATTTCAGGCGGAAATGGATCAGCTATCAGAAAAAAACATCACAGGAGTGGCGTTTTGATCCAAAATTCAAACAATCAGCAAATGACCAGGCATACCGGCTTTTCACACTTGCACTCGCAGGAACTCCTGAAAGAAGTGCAATGAACAGGCTTCGCGAATCGGCTGATATCCCGCAGGTATCCAGATGGTTCCTGGCGGCAGCATTTGCCACTGCAGGAAGGCCTGAAGTTGCAGGAGATCTTCTCGACATGAGAAACCTTGAACCAGAAAATGAATATTCCGGTTATTACTATGGAAGCCTGATGCGTGATAAGGCAATCATTCTTTACACTCTTTCAATTCTTAAAAAGGAAGAAGAGGCCCTGCCTCTGCTGAAAGCAATCTGCGATGACCTCAATACCGAAAACTGGTACAGCACGCAATCGCTCGCCTGGGGACTTTTTTCCTATATGAAATTTGCAGAGATGGTTCCACCGGATAATACAGGCCAGGCAAAATTCAATGTAACCTATAATGGAGAAAGATCTGAACAAAGCGTTGAACCAAAGAAAATCCTGGCAAAAAATCTGAATGTAAAAAAGGGAACAAATACTCTTGTTGCCGAGAATACCTCAGGCAAACCATTGTATTTTAACCTTGTCAGAAAAGGAGTACCTCTGGTTTCTGACTTATCTGTTTCGGATAAAGGATTAAGCATGAAAATCGACTACATGAATACCGGGATGAAGCCTGTCGACTGTAAGAATCTTGTTCAGGGAACAGACTTTATGATGGTGGCAAAGGTTACAAATACCACTTTCAGCCACGTGGATAATATTGCACTCACACAGATGGTCCCCTCAGGATGGGAGATTCAGAATACACGATTGTTTGAGGCAAATTACGGAATCAAGGAGAGCGCTTATGACTACCGCGATATCAGGGACGACAGGGTTAATACATATTTCAGTCTTAACCAGGGTGAGACAAAAACATTCGTGCTGATCCTGAATGCAGCATATAAGGGGGAATTCTGGCAACCTTCAATATGGTGCGAAGCAATGTACACCGAAAACTGCTATTCAAGAGTTCCCGGAAACAAAGTAATTGTCACCGGTCAGTGAATTGAATAAAAAGCTTAAAATACTGTTAATTATAACCGGGGTAATTATTATCCCGGTTTTGGTTTCTCCATTGCCGAAGTTCAAAGCTCCTCTTTCAACCGTTGTGGAAGCGCGCGATGGAAGCCTTCTGGGTGCAAGAATAGCCGATGACGGACAATGGAGGTTTCCTTCATCAGGAACAGGTGCCCGAAAAATTCAAAAAAGCATTGCTGACATTCGAGGACAGGTATTTCTTTTATCATCCCGGGATAAATCCGGTTGCGCTTGTGAGAGCCTTCATGGACAACATAAAGGCAAAGGAAATTGTAAGCGGCGGAAGTACAATCACAATGCAGGTTGCCAGGCTTTCAAGGGGTAACAGGTCACGTACCTATGGTGAGAAGATCATTGAAATGCTTCAGGCTCTTAAACTTGAAGTTTTCAGGTCGAAAAAGGAGATCCTCAGGATCTATGCTGCGAATGCACCTTTCGGAGGGAACATTGTGGGACTTGATGCTGCTGCCTGGCGATATACCGGAAAATCACCTGCAGACATTACCTGGGCCGAAGCTGCAGCTCTTGCTGTTCTTCCTAATTCTCCCTCCCTTGTATATCCGGGTAAAAACCAGGAAACACTTAAAAACAGACGTAACGAACTGCTTAAAAGACTTTTTGAAAGAGAAGTATATTGATTCACTAACCCTTGTTCTTGCACTTGATGAGCCGCTCCCCGGAGAGCCAAAACCCTTGCCTTCAAAAGCGCCTCATCTGACTGATCTGTTTTATTTAAAGAACAGGGGAGAAAGGATCAGGACGACAATTGATCCTGTCCTTCAGGAAAGAACAGCCGATATTGTAAATTCTCATCAGAAAGAGCTTGCTGGAAATTTTATTTTCAACTCTGCAGCTTTAATTGTTGATGTCCCGACCGGAGAAGTGCTGGCTTATGTCGGAAACACCACCAATGAAGGGTTATCAGAACATGGAGGAGATGTCGATATTATAAGGTCGCTGCGAAGCACAGGAAGCATTCTTAAACCGATACTTTATGCCGGAATGCAGGAATCGGGAGAAATACTGCCTAACACTCTTGTATCAGATATTCCGACACGATTTCCGGGTTTTACCCCGAAAAATTTCGATCAGAGTTTCAGCGGTGCAGTCCCGGCCGGATATGCTCTTTCCCAGTCGCTCAATATACCTGCTGTCGGCATGCTTCAGAAATATACTCCCGAGAAGTTCCTTGAATTGCTTAATAATACAGGGTTCACAACCTTTAATAAAAAGGCCGATCATTACGGCCTTTCACTGATCCTGGGAGGAGGAGAAACATCATTATGGGAACTAACAGGTGTTTATGCTTCGCTTTCCAGGGTTCTTGGAAGATATAACAATGAAAAGAAATATATAAGAGAGGATTATCATCCTCCGGTACTTCTCACAAATGACAATTCAATCGGAGAAGTCCGCTGAGGATGCAAATCCTCCGCTTTCAGCAGCATCAATCTGGCTCACTTATGAAGCACTGCGAAAGGTTAACCGTCCGGAGACTGAAACCGGCTGGCAATATTTTGCTTCAGCTCCTGAAATAGCATGGAAGACAGGAACCAGCTTCGGATTCAGGGATGCATGGGCAGTAGGGACAACGCCAGACTATGTAATTGGCGTATGGGCAGGAAATGCAGATGGTGAAGGAAGACCCGGATTGACAGGTATTTCAGCTGCTGCTCCAGTCTTATTTGAAATTGTTGGAATCATGAATCCTGTCCCGTGGTTCACCCCTCCCTATGAAGAGATGACAACTGTCAGCGTCTGCAGTCAGAGCGGTTACAGGGCAGGGCCAGATTGTCCTGAAACAGAGGAAATATCAGTATGTATCAATGGATTGAGAAGCGATGCCTGTCCGTACCACAGCATAATTCATCTTGACAAAACACGCACAAAACAGGTTAACTGCCGATTGTGTACCTGCTTCAGAAATCATAAATGAACCATGGTTTGTCCTTCCTCCTGCAATGGAATATTTCTACAGGCAAAAACATCCTGAATACAAACCTCTTCCGCCATTTGCCGCTGGCTGTGCAACAGGCAAAAGCTTGCCGGTCATGGAGTTTATATATCCAACTCCAGGGAATAAAGATCTTTATCCCGCGCGATCATACAGGTGAGCTGACAAGGGTAATTTCAGAAGTTGTTCACAGGAATCCTTCAAAAAAGATCTTCTGGCACCTTGATGAAAATTATATCGGAACAACAAAATTAATTCATCAGACAGAAATTCTTGCAAGGCCGGGAATCATGTTCTCACAGTTGTGGATGAGGATGGAAATACGATAAAATGTTCATTTAGATATTGCTGGACCTGCTAATTTACCCCCCTGACCCCTTCGCTGAAGCAGGGCGAATAACGGAGTTAAATGTGCTTAGCCCCCTTTACTCTCTGAAGAAGCGTAGGGGGGTTGGGTATATGTCCTGAAAATTCATAATTTTATTACTTATGAATATCTCCGATCAGATGAATTGTTTCCCATCGTGGACGAAGAGGGCAATGAAATTTCCCGGGCACTCCGGAGTGTTTGCCATGACGGGAAAAGCAAACTTCTTCACCCTGTTGTTCATATGCATCTTTTCAACGACAGAGGAGAATTGTTTTTACAAAAACGTGCCATGACAAAGGATCTTCTTCCCGGTTACTGGGATACCTCAGTTGGCGGACATATGAGTCCCGGGGAGAGTCCTGACGCAAGCACTGAAAAGAGAAACCCTGGAAGAACTCGGACTGATAGAATTCACCTGTAAATTGATAAAGAAATATATCTGGGAATCACCACCGGGAAAAAGAGCTTGTCTATTCATTTAAGGGACTTTCTGAAAATCATCCTGTCATCAATAAAGATGAAATTGATGACGGAAGGTTCTGGTCAATGGAGGAGATCAGGAAAAATTTGGATAAGAATGTTTTCACACCGAACTTTGAGCATGAATTTAATCTGCTTAATGCGATCCTTAAAAGATTAAAGGAACAGAAATGAAGAAGATTCTTGTTGGTTTCATTTTGGGGGTTTTCAGCCTGATTTGCCTGCCTCAGCAAATTCAAAATAATTCAGATCGTATAATAAAATCCGGTTATGTACTTTCTTCTCCTCCCAGGCCAATCGATCCTCAGCTTATTCAGGATCAGGACAATATGACATGGGAAGATTATCATCCCATACCAGGGAAGAACTGGGCTGATCCTGCTCTTGTCCCTGAACGGAAATTCCGGATGGCGCTTGTTGCAGTTGATTTTCCCGATCAGCCGTTTGTTATAACACTGCCAAAAAATTCAGATCTCTTCGGAAATCCTCAGATCGACCCTGTTAAAAGAGAAGATGTACCTGAGTTTTATTCAGATTTCTGGCTCAAACCTTCCGCAGTTAACCACGGTCAGACAATAAACGGTTACTGGATGGAACAATCACGCGGAAAATTCGGGATAACAGCTCTCGATCCTTATGGCCCGTACAGGATGCCCAAAAACCTCTGGGAATATGGTCTGAATGAATACAACCAGAATAATTCAACTCCGGACGGAAGCAGGGCAAAAAGCCGCATGGAACCAGACGTTGATGCACTCTGGAAAGCAGATGCCGGTGATTTAAAAGATAAGTATGATGCAATCCTGAGGATCTATGCAGGTTATGATGAGACCGGTGTATGGCAGGAGTTCGGAGAAATGAAATTCTTATCAAAAGAAGATATCCCGGCAGAATGGGGCAATCCCGATACCTCAAAACCCCGATGGATTCCGACACGATATGTTCCATGGACCTCCTGGAAAGCAGGACAGATGCAATGGGGCTTTCATCAATAAGACAGGGTGAAAACTCAGGTACAATAACCCACGAGCTTGGCCATTATGCATTCGATATCGGAGACAATAACAACAATCCTTATGTTGAGCCTTACAGGCGGGTGGGTTCAGGACCGTGGGATATGATGGACCGTGGTTCCTTCAATGGTCCGGGAGGTCCGCATATGCGTTGGGTTGTTCCGGCAAATATGGGAGCGGCAATGCCTGCAGGATTGATGCTCAGGAACAGGATGGTAAACGGCTTTATAACAAAAAACCAGGTCCTTATCCTGAGCCGTGAAGATCTGGCAAAATCAGGTCCGGTGGTAGCTTCAGTCACAGCCAGGGCAGTAGAACCATTACCTGGCACTTTTGCCGGGATAATTGTCAGGCTCGATGGGGCCGAACCTCATGACAGAACTCCTGCAGATGATCCTGCAGTAAATCCTCTTTCGCCGGGTATTCCAAATTTTGATTTTTATTCCCTGGAAGTGGTACAGCGGATCGGCTATGATTCCTTTTGCCCCGATAACGGAGTTCTTCTGGCAAAGAATAAAGACAAGGAGAGCCGAAACGGGGGACCAAACGGATTTAATTGTTTCAACTGGGTTATTGATGCTCATCCCGAGGACATAAATAAGATCGATTATATCAGACCTGATGGATATCCGGTAATGAGGACGATTGCCGATTACAGACAGCTGAACGATGCCCTGTTCCATGCTGGTCTGAATTCCGGAAGCCAGTTTGAGTGGGTAGATGAAGCTAACCGTCTTCACTTTTATATAATTGATGTTAAAAAAAATGAGGAGGGAATCTTATCCTATGAAATCGGGGTTCGGTCGCTTGACGGATCAGGCCTGCAAAAAAGAGATTTTAATGTCACTTCTCCACTGGTCAGAAAAATAAAGGGCAATACAGGATATGTTTTCTTCACTGTTTCAAACACAGGCGAACCGTCAGCAACGGATACTTCTTTGCATCAGCAGAATACATCACGCTGGCTGAACAGTGATATTTACCGTTTGTCGGTTAAGAGCGAAGGGACAGGATGCTCTGCACTTGTTGTTAAATGAACTCATTTCTCTTGAACCCGGAGAAGCCCAAGAGGTACCAGTATATGTTTCGTTTGAAAAAGGGGCATCACGAAAAGCAAAAACTGAATCTGACAATTCAGTCGGAAAGCGACCATTCCTTAATAAAAACAAGTTTACTGAAAATTAAATCAATAAACCGCAAAGGTCGCCAAGAATTGTCGCTAAGTTCGCAAAGAGCTAATCAGTAATTCTTTATCTTTGCGTCCTTTGCGATTACTTTGTGTGCTTTGCGGTTAAATAATTAAGTATCCCCAATGAGTAAAACTGTAAAAATTCTGATTTTAAACAACGGGATCGAAGCAAATCTTCTTGACGGGCTCTTGAAGGAGAGGAATATTCCCCATTTGATCAGGTCATATCACGATTCGGCTTATGACGGATTATGGCAATATCATACCGGATGGGGCCAGATTGATGCTCCTGAAGAATTCAAAGAAGAGATAATAATGATCTATAATGGAATGTCTGAAAAAGATTAGTCTTCAGCAGGCTTCTTATTTTTGCGTGAAAATATCCCCTTTTCGAGTCCTTTAATCAGAAATAGATTTATCACAGCCACAACTATCATCCCGATTATTAGAAATGTATATGCAGCTTTCCAGTTTCCCTCCCCGCCTGTCATCATAGTCCATTCCGACATTCCACCGATACTGGCAAGTAAAGTCAGAGGCATGAATACAGTGGTGATCAGTGTTAATCTTTTAACAGATGCATTAGTTTCATTCGACATCTGCGTCATTTTGTTATTGAGCAGGGAGGTATATAACTCCATTAAGCTGGTTTCAATTTCGCGGTAGGTTTCGGTAAGTTCAAAAAATTTGGCAAGATGGTCATAAATATCACGGTATGCTATTATTGCCTTTTCAGGTATGAAAGGACAATCAAGCCTGTTTATTTTAACAAGGATCTCCCGTTCATGGTACAGACTTTTTCTTAGCATTACCAGATTTCTTCTTAAATGTAAAAGCTTCACTGGCTGAAATTCTGAAACGTGGTCAATCAGAAAATCTTCAGCCTCATCAAGTTCATCCTCCATTGTGTCAAATGAAGTGTATTTCTGATCGACAATAAAGTCAAGCACTTTGTGCATTAGCATGGCAGGACTGGTTTTTGCATTTATGGTATCCTGCTCAACTATTTCTTCAATATTTTTTAATGGCCTTCTGTCGTCGGAATTATGTCCGCTTACCGTTATCAGAAAATTCTTGCCTATGAAAAGATTAACCTCGTCAGTGTAAAGGGTTTGGTTATTATAACAGAAGGAATTGAAAAGAATAAATGTGTTGTTCTGGAAATGTTCAATTTTCGGAACCTGTTGTTCATCAAAACAGTCTTCCACCGATAAGGGATGTATTCCTATAAGGTCTACAAGAACATTCAGGTCCTGCCTCTCCGGTTTGTAATAATTAAGCCATATGAAACCCCCTTCCCTTAAGGCTGTAACTGCTTCTGCCAGTGATTCAACCCCGTAAAATAAGCCTGAAGAGGAAAAATGATAAAATTTTGATTCTGCCATGATCTTATTCGTTTAATTATGACAGTTGAGTTTCTGAATTTGTCCGATTAAAACAAAATCCAAAGTACTATAAAAAAGAATAACCTGGAAATATCTTTTTATTTCGTTTCTATAGAAATTTTAAAATTCTAAAGAACTTACACAGAGAGATACTCCCTAACCTCAGATCATTCAACCCCCCCAACCCCCCAGATGGGGGGCTTTTAATGAGATTCTTGTTCTTAAGTCCCCCAGATGGGGGATTTAGGGGGTTGACATCGTCCGGGTAATCAATTTTTATTAAATTTACCCTGTAATGCCTCTATAATTTACATCATGCCTGATTCTGAAACTAACAAAGCTCTCTTTATCCTGAATCCCTATGCAGGTATCCCGCCTGTAAAATTTATCATATCAAAAGAGCTTAAACGGCGCAGGGATGATCTCTCCTATTATAAGTCACTGAGCATTGATGAATCCGGAACCATGATAAGACAGAATTTTGATAAATATGATGTCTTTGTGGCAGCCGGAGGTGACGGAACTGTACACACGGTTGCAGATCAGCTGGTCGGGACAGAGAAGCATCTTGGGGTCCTGCCGATAGGATCGGGAAACGGCTTTGCAAAAGAACTGGGATTCAGGACAAACATCCGATCGCTTCTGAAAGATATTGAGAAAAACGAATGTTTTAACGTCGATGTTATCAATATCAACAATATTCTCTGCCTGAATGCTGCAGGAGTCGGACTCGACAGCTTTGTTGCCCATTCTTTCGACAAGCTTAAAACGCGGGGATTCTGGTCCTATGTCGGAGTTACAATTCTTGAATTTTATCAGGCTTCGCCCTTTTCATGCCGAAATTAAAATACCCGGAGAAAAAACTATTTCTGAAGATCTTTTTGTGCTTACAACTGCCAACACCAGGCAATTCGGGAATAATGCATTCATAGCGCCCGATGCAGTTCCCAACGACGGGATGCTGGACATAGTAATGATAAAACCTTTCCCGAAGATCCTGTTCCCGATCTTTATATATCGTCTTTTTGCAAAAAGGATGAACAGATCAAGATATTTTTCTCACCTGAAAACCGAGAAAGAGGTAACCATCAGCACTGACGAAACAAGGTTTCATATTGATGGTGAACCAGTGACAATTTGCGGGGACGTGAAGATCGAGGATACGGAAAAATGCTCTGAAGGTGCTTAAAACCAGACATAATAAATTCAATTTAAAATGATCTTTTCCAACTATAAAATTCCTTTTAGAATGAAAAAAGCTTTCCTTTTCTTATCCTTGATATCACTGTTACATTTCAGATCCAGGGCTCAGACAACTGATGAATTAAGTTCACGCCGTGTTTTGCTTCCCAACGGATGGCAGCTGACTCCCGTTGGAAAGATCCTGCCCCTTGGTGATCTGCCTCTTAATATTGCAGTTTCGCCTGACAAGAAACTGGCAGCTGTTACCAATAACGGTCAGAGCACCCAGACTATTCAGCTGATAGATCTTAAAAAAGGCATTGTAACTGATTCGGTTATAATTGGGAAATCATGGCTCGGACTTACTTTTTCGGATGACGGAAAATACCTTTATGCTTCGGGAGGAAACGATAATTTCATCATCAAATATGCTATCCGGAAAATGGAACTGATAAACACCGATACAATAATACTGGGAAAGCCATGGCCCGAAAAAATCTCCGTTGCAGGAATTGCCCTCGATGACAGGAAGAAAATGCTGTATGTTGTCACAAAAGAGAATAATTCGCTTTATGCAATTGATCTTCATAACAAAAAGTATTGTTTCACAGACTCCGCTTGGAGGTGAAGGATATACCTGCATACTGTCGCCCGATAAAAAGACTCTTTATGCCTCTTGCTGGGGTTGTGATAAAGTTGTCGTATTTGACACTTATCAGCAAAAAATAACAGGGACAATAGCGGTCGGGGATAATCCGAACGATATGTGCATTACATCAAATGGTCTCTATTTGTATGTAGCCAATGCCAACGACAACAATGTCTCGGTAATTGACACAAAGCAGAGGAAAGTGATCGAGACTCTAAATACTGCACTTTATCCTGATTCTCCAAGCGGTTCAACCCCAAACAGCGTTGCGCTGAGCAGTGATCAAAAAACGCTGTATATCGCAAATGCTGATAATAACTGTCTTGCAGTATTCGACGTATCCGTACCGGGAAAAAGCAAAGGAAAAGGCTTTATACCAACAGGATGGTACCCGACATGCGTCAGGGTTGCAAAGAACAGGATCCTGGTCAGCAACGGAAAGGGAATGACATCACTTGCCAAATCCTTATGGCCCTAATCCCAGCAGGAGAGGTGAAGAAGTGGTTTACCAGGAAGGAGGCAGAGAACATAAGATCAAAGTTCAGTATATCGGAGGTCTGTTCCAGGGGGACTCTGAGTGTTATTGATATTCCGGATGAGGAAAAACTGGGGCTCTGGTCAAAAGCTGTTTACAGCAATACTCCCTACACCAAGGAAAAAGAGCTTAAATCGGAAAGTATTGCAGGAAATCCAATCCCTCGGAAAGTCGGGGATCCCTCTCCTATCAAATATGTTTTTTACATTATAAAGGAGAACCGCACTTACGATCAGGTACTGGGCGACATGCCTGAAGGGAACGGAGATCCGGATCTTGTTCTTTTCGGTGAAAATATCACTCCGAATCATCATGCAATTGCACGGGAATTTGTGCTTCTCGACAATTTTTATGTAAACGGCGAGGTAAGTGCCGATGGACATAACTGGACAATGGGTGCCTATGCAACTGATTATCTTGAAAAAAAGTGGCCGACAAGTTATGGAGACAGAGGCGGCTCATATCCCGCGAAGGAGCCAGGGAAATTGCAAACAGCAAGCTCTTCTTCTGGGATCAGTGCAAGCAGCATGGTGTAACATACGGACTTATGGTGAATTTGTTGATACTGACGGACCTTCTCTCGCCGTTCTTACAAGATAATTATTGCAAGATATTTTACTCCATGGGTTCAGTCTGTCCGTGATACAGTAAGATTCGGGCAATGGAAGCGTGATTTTGATTCGCTTCTGTGCTGTTAATGCAGTTCCGCAGATTCAACAGTCTAAGGTTTATCAATGACCACACTGAAGGCTTAAGCCTTAACAAGCCAACCCCGTTTGCACATATGGCTGATAATGACCTTGCGCTGTCGGAATGTTCATTGACTACCTTAGCCATAGTCCTATATGGAAAGAGAGCCTGGTTACTGGTCAGTTGAAGACGATGCACAAAATGGCCCTGATCATGTGGATGCCCACCGAAGTGTTGCCCTGATTGCAGGAGGTTTTGTTAAACAGGGTTTTGTCGATCATACCCCATATACGACGACATCGCTTCTCCGGACAATGGAACTGATCCTCGGTCTGCCTCCCATGACACAGCACGATGCAGCGGCAAATTCATTATGGAGATGCTTTAATAATACTCCTGATCATCAGCCTTATACTGCCAGACCAATCAATGTAGATCTTAATGATAAGAACAAGGCTGAAAATAAATGGCAGGCTCTGAGTGAAACATTTGATTTCAGTGTTGAAGACAGGGTTAATGACTTCGATTTCAATGAAGTGATCTGGAGAGCGGTTAAAGGGACTGGATTCACCATGCCCGCCATCGGTGAGGGCAGCGTTTCTTACAACGGAGGAGTAACCCCCCAACCCCCCAAATGGGGGGCTAATAGAAAACAACTGTGATTTAAGTCCCCCATATGGGGGATTTAGGGGGTAAATCAAAGGTGCGGACCTCCCCGAATCCGCACCTCACATAACATCAAACACAAACTAACAGTATCCCTGAGTCAAACTCACTTTTTCTTTATGTATGGCAGAGTAAAATTGATGGGTACCATGTACCATACATTTACAGCTTTTCCTTCCTGCATCCCTGGCTTGAATCCGGATAATTGCTTAACCACTCTTACTGCCTCAGCATCAAGCAACGGATGGACACCTTTAAGAACTATCGATCCCTTCCGTATTGCCTTCAGTGTTGACAATGAATCTGACTATAACTTTGCCCTGAATTGTATCAGCTTTTGCAGCTTCGGGATATTTTGTATTCTCTGCAATGAATTTAAGAAGTGCACCTTCACCACCCGGATACATCGGCATCTCCTCAACCACAACAAATGGCGATTCTTTAATTATCTGATCGGGGAGTTTAAATCCTACAGTAACATTAGAATGATATGGATCATCTACTTCGGTGATTCTTCGGACGATCCCATCTTGGGAGAAGTCCTGATCACTCTGATAACCTCATTCGCTCAGAAGAGGATTGCTATTAACTGCCGGACTTAATATTGGTTAGTGTTCCATCCATTTCAACTGTAAAGTTGATCTGTATCATATCCCTCAGCATTTTTTGCCTGGGCTTCAGGAGGATATTTTACCTGTTCTGTAACCCAATAATTAAATTGACTTATACTCCTGTTCCTCGAAAAGTCGGATAGTCCTGTGGTGCTAAACGGGGATATGGCGATTTAATCCCATTTCGATAGCTTTCTTCCTTGTAGTTATTTCAATAAACTCCATTTGCTCCTTTTTCACCGTATTTTTCAGTGGCCTCTTTCCCGAACAGATATTTTAACCGGTCCCCTGATCATATCCAAGATCCTTAACTGCATCCTGTAATTTTTTTCAGAATAACACCGTCAATCACAACAAGCGGATTTGGTCTTTGAATTGAAGCTGGTGCTTTATATTCAGGATCTTTTTCCATTTTTATGTTCATCTCCTTACTGAAATCAGGCTTGAGTGAAAGAAGTTTATATCCCCTGCAGAATAACTGAATGGAAGCATCTGCCTGAACATATTTTAGTTCAAAACGTCCGTCTTTGCCTGTAGTCGCCGCAAAGACATTTCCTGCTGTACCGGTTGTATTTATTGCAACTCCCTCAATTGGCTGCCCTTCTGCATTAACAACGATCCCTTTTACTATCTTTTGATATGCTGCAGGACTTTGTAAAGCTTCCTGTTTTTTGTTATTTCGATAACACCATCCTTGCCTTTATCACCATATTTATCTATAGCTGCCTTATCTTTCAGTACACTGATTGAAAGTATTGCATTCGGATCTGTTTTTTTCAGTCCGTTTTCAGTGACCACTCCGTCGACAACAATAAGTGCTTTGATATCAGATCCGTCACCGGACCGTACTGAAATTGTTTTCTGATAAAAGGAATCTACGGTCAACGATTCGGCATCATTCTTCTTTGTGGTTATTTCAATAACACCATCATTGCCATTTTCACCATATTTTTCAGTTGCCGTTTGGTCTTTCAGAATGGTCATTGAACCGATTGCATTTGGGTTGATTCCTTTCAAATCCTGTTTTTCATTTATAATTCCGTCGACAACAATCAGTGGTTTTGCCTCTGATCCGTCAGCATTTCTTATTCTTATTTCTGCCTGTTCCCTGTAATCCGGATCTTTTACCAGCTTTACATACAGCGCTGAATTTGAAGCCATAAGTGGCGGCATTGTATAGGTTTTATATCCCTTGCAGGAAAACATGAGAGAAGAGCCATCTGGTATCTTGCTGATCGCAAATCTGCCCTTGGCATCAGTTATCACACCGGCTAAGGACTTTGCAACAACTATTGTGACACCCTGAAGCGGTGTTCCTTCTTCATTTACAACAATCCCTTTTGCATCTTTCTGAAATGCCCCGGAGATCAGGGAGGGATTTATCTCCGGTCCGGAAGAAGTTACATAACGATATTCCGGACTGGCAAATGCATAAAAAACAATTGCAAATACCGGTAATACAATAAAGCAGCCTCAGCTTCCGGTAAGGCGAGGCAACTATTTTTTTCATCATGTCGAATCGTTTTTTGTCAAGTGAATAATTAAATGAATTCGAAAGGTTGAAAACCTTGGAACCGAAAAGCTGGTTTACAAGAACAGCTTTGTAAACTGCCGGATCGGGCGTTTGCTGAATCGCTACCTCATCGGCAATATATTCATGATTCTGCCTGTATAAACCCGTTATAGATCCATGCAAACGGATTGATCCACTGAATCATTCGTAGCAACTCAACCAACAGAAGATCAATCCAGTGCTTCTGGTTAACATGCACGAGCTCGTGGTTCATTATAACACTCCAGCTCTTTTTCATCAACTGAAGGATTGATAAAAACATAATTAAAAAATGAAAATGAGCCGGAGAAATCAGAAGTCCTGATCAATCTTTGAAGGTTTTAGGCATTTACTGTGTTTTATTGATTGTCCGTCAAGTTTCACTGGAATCTGCCTGATCGCCCTATAGACGAAAAAGAAAATTCCTGCAGATATAAACAAGCAGCAGGATGTACCTGAAATCAAACTGTTTGTCCTGAACAGGCTGAATAGCCGGGAGTAATTTCGGTATTAGCAGGAATTAAGTCTGCAACAATTTCCTCAGGTGCAGGGATATCAACCTGATAATGGAATGTAAAGAGCGGAAAGATGAATGAGATAAGGATACCTGCAACAAGGTAATATCTTTTCAGTCGGAAGAAACGTTCATTTCGCAGAAAAAGGAAATATACAATTGCAAACCCGGTGAGCCAGATCACTGACTTCAGCAGGTAAAGGGCAAATGCTTCCATTATTTTCTTTTTTTGTTCTTTTTCAGCTCCTTTTTTGTATCCTCAAGCAGTTCTTCAAGTTCACCTATCGACATGTCCTTTTCCTCTTGCAAAAAATGAAGCAAGTGCAGGAAAAGAGTTATTGAAATAGCCATCCAGGAGCCTGAAAAGCTGGCTCTTTGAATATTCTTCCTTTGAGACAAGCGGATAATAAAGGTGAGTGTTACCGTAGGCTTTATGCGCACGAAACCTTTCCTTTCCAGTACTCTCACAACTGTCGAGACTGTGTTTCTTGCAGGTCTTCGGATCGCTGAACCTGAGACGGATATCTTTTACGATCCCATTTTCCATGTCCCATAAAATTTGCATGATCTGTTCTTCGGCTTTTGTTAGATGCATGGCAATCTGGATTAAATTTACAATATTCTTTAATGGCGATGGGTGACGGGCTACAGGTTTAAGAATTATACCTGTCGCCGGAAGCCTGATGCCTGTCGCCTTTTCTACTCTTTTCATACAAATATACGACTATTTTACTAGTTATGCAACTATTTTCGTAAAAAAATGACTATCTCTTTAGGGGGTTGGGGGGTTGATTATAATTTAGGTTGAGGGTCACCTTCTATGATAGTTCTTAAAACAAAGTTATGCAATGATTTTTTTTACTACTTTGCATGGGGAATTTCATAATTAAAATAAATCACACCATGAAAAAGTATATTCTTCTGTCGGTCGCATTAATTGCAGTAATGATCCTGTCAGCTCCTTCCTTTGGCCAGAAGGTCAATAAACTCACCGGAAAGGAGAAAAAGGCAGGATGGATTCTCCTGTTCAATGGAAAGGACTTTACGGGCTGGCGGCAATGCAACGGAACCGAAATGCCAAAAAACTGGACCATCGAGGAAAACGCGATGAAGGTTTTCACTGCTGCTGACAAGAAACCAGGCCAGGGTTCAAACGGTGACATAATCTACGGCGTAAAGAAATTTAAGAACTTTGAGCTCTCCGTCGACTGGAAAACGAGCAAAATGGGTAACTCCGGCATATTCTATGATGTTCGTGAGGTTCCGGGGCAGCCAATCTACTATGCTGCTCCCGAAGTCCAGGTTCTTGATAACGTCGATGCCACTGACAATAAGCTTGCAAACCATCTTGCCGGTTCACTATATGATATGCTGGCTGCTGATCCCAAGACAGTTAAACCAACCGGTGAATGGAACACTATTGTAATTTCTGTAAAAGACGGGAAAGTCACACATACACAAAACGGCGTAAAGGTTGTCGAGTACACTCTGTGGACACCCGAATGGGATGCCCTGGTGGCAAACAGCAAATTCAAAACCTTCCCCGGTTTTATGGAAGGTATTGCCAGGGAGGGATTCATTGGACTTCAGGACCATGGGTATAATATCTGGTTCAGGAATATCAAGATCCGCGAATTTTAATTTTTTACAGAGATTTTCATGAAAAGAATCCGGCTTCTTTATGTCTTGTTGTCATATTTACTGATCATTTGCGCCTGCAATAATCCGAAAACCGGCAAAGTCTCTCCTTCACATGAGGAGATGATGAAGAACAGTTCGAGGACAGAAAAGAACGGCTGGATTTCAGTTCACCTTGAAGGGGCTCCTGAAATTATAGGTTATCAGCATGGATATCTGCTTGCAGATGAGATTGTCGACCTTCGCGGGGCAATGTCAGTACTGAATGAAAAAACTACAGGCAAAGACTGGAATTTTTTCCGTGATGAATCTACCCTGATGTTCTGGGATAACATTCCGGAGGAATATCAGAAAGAGATCGACGGAATAGTGACCGGAGTAAATGCAAGGAAAGGCGACGGAACCGTCGACAGGAAAGACGTTGTAGCCATGAACTCGATTCTTGAAATGTCGTGGTATTATGTTCCGTGGCTTAAATTCAAAAAATAATCCAAATCCTCCTGATCCAACACCTCCCGGTCATTGCAGTGCAATTGCCGCAACCGGTTCCTGGACAACTAAAGGGCAGATTGTCATGGCTCACAACAACTGGGTTGAATATTTGATCGGCCAGCGCTGGAACATCATACTCAATATTGTCCCCGAAAACGGATACAGGATAATAATGGATGCCCTTCCCGGATTCATTCACAGCGGTGATGATTTTAATATCAACAGTTCGGGCCTGATTGTGACTGAAACAACTATAACCCAGTATAAAGGATTTGATCCCGAAGGTGTTGCTGAATTTGTCCGTGCCCGTGAAGCAATCCAGTATTCTTCAACAATCGATGAATGGGTTGCAGTAATGAAAGAAAGAAGTAATGGAGGGTACTCAAACGACTGGCTCATCGGCGACAATAAAACAGGAGAGATAGCCCGTTTTGAATTTGGTCTGGAAAACCAATTCCTTGAGAGAACAAAAGACGGATATTTTGTTGGAGCTAACTTCCCGGTTCACAATAAGCTCATAAAAGAAGAGACAACATACGATTCAACAATACTGAGTACATCTCCAAATGCCCGCAAGCTAAGATGGCAGGAATTAATCAAAGAGAAAAAGGGTGAGATTGATGTCAAATCTGCGATGAAGTTTATGAGTGACCATTATGATACCTGGAGAAAAACTGAAAAGGCCAGCGCCCTTACACTCTGCGGACATCTGGATGAAGATGAGCTGGGATCTCCGGATATGGGTTGGGCTTCATTTTATCCGGCCGGCGCCGTGCAGGCAAAAGCAACAGACGGACAGCTGGCATCAAAGATGAAGCTCTGGGCAATCATCGGGCATCCATGCGGAGAGCCGTTCTATGCAAAAGAATTTCTTATTGCCCACCCGGAATTCAGCTTTCAGAAGGATTTTCTTAGAGACATGCCGGGCCAGGTATGGACCCTGTTTGGTGAATAAAAAACTGATAATAAAAATCATATAATACTTCACGGTTAGTATAAAAATCCTATTTTCGCCCCCTGTTTCATGGGGAAACTGACATTCGTCCCGGCAATGTAACAAAACGGATAATTTTCCGTTTCATTAATGTCAGTGCCAATTGTGTAATATAGCAGGTTTTTATGAGAAGAGAAGTACTATTAATATTCCTTTGGATAATTCCGTATGTGTTGTCGTCACAGGTAATCATTAAAAATGAGGGGCTCGTCGTTAATAATACAGTAACAGGAACGTGGGAAGGAATCAACATCTCAAGGACTGCCAGGACCTCGCTTACTTTCGTTAATAACTCAATTACATCAATAAACTCAGCCGGCTATCTTCTTCAGGCCGGAGATGAAAGTCCCCTGTCGACAAATAATAATCTTGACGGAGCAGTAATAACCGGTAACAAGCTCACCTGGAACGGGACAGATGTCTCTTCCATAACGCACGGAATGTTCCTGGGATACAATATCAATTACACGGTTAAGTACAATTACCTTGACAATACTCCCTATGGTATCCTTTTCAAATCGGGAACTGATGCCGGGACCAATATGACCTATTCCTCAGGATATGGTGCCTCCTATAATATTATTAAGAATGCCCGATTGTCTCTGAGGATGAAAGGGATAAACGGAGTGCAGGTTTATAATAACACTTTCTTCTCGAACCAGAAATCTGGTTCGGTCATATTTATTGATGCGAACCATGACAGGATAATCCCGGCACCATCAACAGGTGCGAAAATAAAGAACAATATTTTTTATACAGTCTATCAGATCCCAAATATTTCAATCGAGAGCGGTTGTCTGACGAATTTTGAAAGTGACTATAATGTGTTTTATTGTGAATCAGGATCGCCGGTATTTACTGTCGACGGAGCATCTAAAACTTTTTCCCAGTGGCAATCTATGGGTTATGATCTGCATTCAGTTGTTATAAATCCCAACTTCATTAACACAACAAGTTTTGTACCGGGAGCCAGGCTGGATTATGGAACAGATCTTGGGACTACCTGGCAGACCGGATTATCTGCAACGGCAGCCTGGAATGCCGGAACAGCTCCTTTAATAACAGACCAGAACGGGAAATGGCAGGTCGGGGCAGTGACTTATCCGCCACCTGTCGTCACTCCGCCTCCTGTAGTAACGCCGCCTCCCGTCGTCACACCTCCTCCTGTTGTCACACCTCCTCCTGTCGTCACTACCCCAACTGTTATTAATACTCCTCCAGTCGTAATCATAAATTTTCCATCGGAAAATTTATCCGGTTTTGTCGGTGAACTTGATGCAACAGGTAGCTACGACACTAATAATGATAATCTCACGTATACCTGGGTGACCCCTTCTAATGTTTCAGTCTCTTCTACAAACAGCTCAAAAATCAGGTTTCTAAGTCCTGTAGTCAATAGTACACAGACAATTGAATTTACCCTGAACGTAAGTGACGGAAAGACAACTCAGTCAAAAACAATTCCCTTAAAGATTATTCCCTATAAACCGGAACTTGAATTTGCGGAAGTGACAAATATTGAAGCAAGCAGTTTTCAGTCACCATATTACCCCTACAATATCCTTGACGGTAATATAGGAACCATGTGGTCGGCCAATGGGGACGAGCAGTGGCTTATAATAGAACTGAAAGAATTATTCAGTATCCAGCATGTCAAGATTGCTTTTCAACCAGGCCAGAAAACAGAATCATATTTTGATGTCTTTGGATCGGAAGACAAAGAATCCTGGGAACCCATACTGACCAAATCAGCATCATGCGGCTTTTCAGGAGATCTGCAGGTATTTGATTTCCCCGCATCAAAGTCGCTGGTGGAATACAGATATATAAAGCTGGTGGGACATGCAAACTCTGCAGACAGCTGGAATCATATTTCCGAGCTTAAAGTCTTCGGCTACCGGCACCGGAACCCGGGCAGCTATGAAGAACAACCTGTAAAGCTTTATCCGAATCCCGCACATGAATCAGTTCAATATCCGGATTGATGATTCGACTCTCGGAATTAATTTTATAAGAATAATTACCCTGACCGGAAAGGTTGTTTTTGAGGATAAAATGGATCCGGAAATTAAAGACCTTAAGATTCCTATTACTTTCAGGCAGGGGATCTATATTGTACAAATGGGATCAGGCGATCTCACGATGTTTACTCAAAAGCTTGTCGTGAACATTTGAGGCTCCACCCTTCAATAGTGGTACCTTACCAATCTCTGAGTGATTGTCCTAAAACGGTTCTGGTAAGATTTCCCCCCCTTTGAGTCCTTAGTAATTACCTTTTCCGAAAGGATACCTCACCTATCGACTGGCTAAATAGTTAAAGTTCAGTTAAAAAGATCAGAATTTTTCAGAATGGTATATAATTTGTATTATCCACTAAGAACTAAAATCAGAGGTTATGAAAACAATGAAATTTAAAATGGTGAGCCTCTTTTGGATCTTAGGACTATTATGTATTTCTCTCAATAGCAATTCTCAGGAACGCAAATTAAGCCGTCAGGAACTAAAAGAGGTTAAAAAGGCCCAGCTTGAAGCAAACTTTTGGGCTCTGGATTCTCTTCTGAAGGCAAAGAGCTTCGTGCTCGAAGCAGATTTTCTTCAGAATCAGTATGGTGACATGGTAAATGTCACTCCGATGTTGAATTTTATTAAGGTAAATGAGACAAATGGCATTCTACAGACTGGATCAAACTCTGGAATTGGATATAACAATGTCGGAGGAGTAACAGCTGAAGGTGCAATAGGCAAATATGAGATTTATAAAGACCAGAAGAGAATGAACTTTACACTGCAATTCAGCCTGCTTACGAACATCGGACACTATGATGTAATAATGACCGTCATGGCGAACGCTTCTGCAAGGGCAACCATTTCAGGGTTGGGACCCGGTAAGCTTACCTGGGACGGACATCTGGAAACAATTGAGAACTCAAGGATTTTCAAAGGACAGGATACATTCTAAAAGAACTTAAAATACATTCTGTTAAAACATAAAGTCCTCCTTAGCGAAAGCTTTGGAGGACTTTGTGGGTTGTACTGGATTCGAACCAGTGACCCCTACCCTGTCAAGGTAATGCTCTAAACCAACTGAGCTAACAACCCTATACAACCGTAAAAATAATATTTAATTTATATTTATTTCAACACTTTTCTATTCCTGGCTCCGGTTACCGGGAAGTAACACAGACTATTGGTTATGAGAAATCAAATCCGGAAATATAGGCCGGAGCATCATAGAAAGCATTCCTTTTCCTTTTCTGTAAAATTAAGGAACCGGATATATACCAATCCGGGTTTTGCATTAAGCATTCGGTTCAGTGCACCCATCCTTACACCCGATCTGAGCTTGTCAAAAAGTTCGCTGCGGTCGTCAAGCCAGGTGAGCCCTGTATAATAACCCTCAGTGGCACAAACTGATTCAAAAAGACTGGCAAGCTTATCTTCCTTTCCTCTTCCTGCAATATATTGCGTCAAAAACAAGATGACGGAATTCTTCCGGATGGAACAGTCTTTTAAAATATGGAGCCTTTGGCAGTACTTTCATATATATCCAACCCCATATTCCCGGCATATCATAGATCTTGTACACCGAAGGTATTGCACTGACCCCGGCAATAATTTCTCCTCCTTCCTTCAGGACATAATATCTATCTCCGTAAAAAGCATTGTCCGGAATGAACAGGGAATAATCATGATAATACTCGAGCAGAAGTGATTTCATCTTATCCTTTTCCTCCTCTGAAGTGATTTTAGTAACCCTGTTGTCGGGTTTGGGAGAAAACCTGCTGAAAGCCACAGTAAGAAAAGACCTTATATATTCATATCCTACCTGATTAACAAGGTTTTTTGACCTTTCATTCATGCTTTCAATGAAAGCGTACATGATATGTTTGTCGCTTTCATTCACCTGCCTGAAGCTCAAGCAGATGCGGCTTGCTGAAAATTTCAAGTGTTTTTTGTTTGAAAGTATCATCTTTTTCAGGCCTGATGATCTCCCTCTTTTTCTTTTTCCGGGAAATATCAGACTGGTAAACTGCATCAAAAGCAAGATATCTTATATAAGACGATGGATATCTAAGATTGCCCTGACCAGTCATCCTGTAACATGATCCGACCGTACCTGTAACTTTGTTCTTCCTGTAAAGCGATACAAATCTTATCTGATCCCTGTAAGCTGCAATTCTCTCCGGGATATTCTGAAGCTGAAACCTGAGCCCTCCTTCGGAACCCTGAACGGCATGATTCAGAATTTCAAGCATCCCTTCATTCGCAAAATCAGAGACTCTTACTTCAAGATCATTATGTTTTACTATAGTCCGCTCAAACATGTTTACCGAGGTTCAGTTTCATTTACTTACTATCGAGAGAGCCAAATACCCTTTTCAATAACGGAGTGACTCTTGCCGATACTTCTTTCCTGATCTTCAGCTCTTCAATCTCAACCTTTGAAAACATTCCTTCAAGAGCTTTGGTAGTGAGATAAGCATCAAGGTCAGTATTAACAGGTTTCAGTCCTGCAAGCTTTCCGGCAACAGAGTTGGCAACCGAATTCCATTTTCCTGTAAGTGTGACCCATGAATCTTTTGTGGAAACATTGCCAATGATCTTTTTTTCAGTTGAGATCTGGATCTTTGGTTTGTATAAAGAATACAATTCATCGTAGGTGGTGGCTTTCAGATATGATGTAGCAGCATTATCGGCTCCTTTCAGTATATTGAAGGCATCCTTGATTGTCATTTGGGTAACGCTGTTCACAAATATGGGTGCAACCTCTTTGGCAGCATCCTCTGCCGCCCTGTTTATCCTGAGAATTACATCCTCAACAAGCTGTTCTCCTCCGGGGATTTTTGAGATATTATCGATTATTGTCTTTGCTTCGTCAGGAAGCAGGATCTTTATTGCCGCATCTCCGTAATATCCGTTTTCCATCGACAGTCTTTCAGCTGAAGTTTTAGCTCCAAGAGCCAGTGCTTCCTTAAGGCCGCTCACAACCTCATCTTCAGTGAGAGGAACAGAGACCGGCGACTGAAGGACATTTAGCAGCTCTGCACATCCAGTAAAAACAATCAGTAAAACAAACATCAAAGCATATCTGATTTTCATAAAAGACAGATTTAAATATTTCTGCAAGATACAAATTACAGCGTAAGTCAGAAAATGATATTAAACAGCGCTTCTGCTACGGCCAGATCTTCCGGGTTTGTGATTTTCAGGTTTTCCCTGTTCCCTTCAACAAGATGTATGGTTTCACCTGTCTTTTCAAGAAGCGTGGCATCATCAGTAAAATCAGGACTGTAATCCTGAAGATAGGCTTTCTTTATAAGTTTTGAATCAAATACCTGTGGTGTCTGTATGATCCTTAAATACTGCCTGTTAACAGGTATGTTCCCTTGTTCCGTGATCATTCTTACTGAATCCGATGGACTGATTACCGGAATAGCATTTCCAAATTTTTCAGCAGCATCGAAACATCTTTTTATGGTATCTATGCTTACAAGAGGCCTGACCCCGTCGTGAATTGCAACAAGGCTGTTATCTTCAACCTTATCCAGACCGTTTTTTACAGAAAAAAATCTTGCTGGACCTCCTTTTACAACAGTGTTGGGGATTGAAAATGAATATTTTTTCTGCAGCTCTTCCCAATATCCCAGCTGATCTTCAGGAAGTACAGTGATTATTTTGATTGATACATCAAATGATCTGAATCTTTCAATTGTTGCATCAGAACAGGCTTTCCGGCAAGTTCAAGAAATTGCTTGGGGATATCAGTCCCCATTCTTTTACCGGAGCCTCCTGCTACAATAAGTGCATAAAGATTCATATATATTATTTTCTACCCTGGTTGTTCACCTCACCCCCTGCCTACCGGCAGTCAGGCCTGGAGGGTTAAGTAAAATTACTGGATTTAACCCCCCTGGGGGGCAGGTTATTCTTTTGTATACAAAAACCTCTTTATGCTCCTCTTTGGTGTTTTTGCAAACTCTTCATTATGAATCCTGAATTTGTGTACTGCCATGAAATCAGGTACACGTTCATTCACTGCTTTTCTTGTCTCTTCAAGGATTGCCAGGAGCTGTTCCTCTGAAACATTATCTTTTTTGATCGCTTCATAATCGGGGTAAATCAACGCTATTAGCTTATTGTCTTCTGAAATGACAACCGATTCCGCGATATAATCCATGTTATTGATGACAGCTTCTATTTCCTCGGGAAAAATATTCTTTCCTGAAGGGCCAAGCAGCATGCTTTTGCTTCTTCCCTTGATAAAAATATTCCCTTCCTTATCCATAACCCCAAGGTCTCCTGTATGCATCCATCCTTTTTCATCAATTATCTCCCTGGTGGCTTTTTCATTCTTATAATATCCCATCATTACATTTTCACCCCTGAGGATTATCTCTCCGATTTCTTTCAGCGGATCAGATGAATCAATTGTAACCTCAAGGGTATCAACAGGTTTTCCTGAACCGCCAAGTTTTGTTGTATCCCATGAAGTGTAACTTATAAGAGGACCGCATTCTGTCATCCCGTAACCGACAGTGAATTTGAATCCTATCTTCCTGAAAAACCTTTCTGCTTCAGGATTAAATGCTGCTCCGCCGATAACAATCTCATTAAACCTTCCGCCAAAGTTTCAGTCAGTTTTTCCTTGATTTTTTTATGAAGTAATCTTATTTATCCCGGGTATAGCAAGCAGGATTTTCATATGAGGTTTGCTGATGACCGGCAATAACTGCTTTTTGAATATCTTTTCGATAACCAGTGGAACCGAAAGAATAAGCCTTGGTTTTATTTCCTTGAATGCCTGAACAATGATCTGCGGAGATGGTGTTTTTGAAAGAATTGTAATATGGCATCCGAAGGTAAAAGGGAAAAGGAATTCAAATGCACATCCATAGGTATGAGCAAGAGGAAGAAATGAGACCAGCGGATCACCGGGTTTAAGCGGCATATGAGTCTGTGCAAACCTGACATTGGCTGCAAGGCTGTTATGAGATAACATCACTCCTTTTGAAAAACCAGTAGTTCCCCCTGTATAGCTTATCACAGCCAGCTTCTCATTTGTAATATCTGAGAATTTTATGTCTTCAGGTTTAAGAACCGGATATGCTTTCAGATATTTTTCATCAAGTGCCAGATACTTCCTTTTAAGATCAGAGTTTTTTGCAGTGATCATAGAAAAATCATCAAGCGAGATCACACCATCTATCTGAGGGATCTTGGCATTGTCGAGTGTTTCATAGATCTTATCATCGACAAACAGAAGCGTTGCATCGGAATGATTAATAAGATTTGTAAGATCTTCAGGCTTAAAATCAGGAAGTATCGGGACGATTACTGCTCCATAGGTCACAGTGGCAAGATAAACAACGCACCAGTTAGCTGAGTTTCGTCCGACAAGAGCAATCTTGTCTCCCTCCTTTATTCCGGCGTCTTTAAAAAAGATATGAAACTTCAGGATCTTTTCCGCAATCTCCTTGTAAGAAAATCCTTTTTCCTTATAATTCGACAAAGCTTCAATTTCCCAGTTTTGTCTGATACTCTGTTCAATATAACCGACCAGGCGTTCCTTGATCATAGTTTCAGGTTTTAAGTTTAAGACAAAGGTAAGATATGAATTACAATATCAAAATATGTAGTTTCTTTATACAAAGTACATTACCAGGATAGCGATTACCGATAAAAGGTTTACCACCGTAAAAAAGTAATTATACCCTTCCCTCTTTTTACTGAAATAGCCTAATTTTCTTGCAAAGATCCCTATTGTCGGCGCAAACAGAACAATAAGAAATGCAAAGAACTCTATTCCGTAAAAGACTTTGTCCAAACCACCTTTAACAAGAGCCGAAAGGTATACAATAATACACAGGACAAGTACATAAAACAGATAGCTGAGCTTCAGAAGCAGGGTTGAAAAAAGTCTGCGCTTATGAAGCTGATGTGGTTTCAGGTATGCATATGCAACTGAGAAGATTATTATAATAAAGATAATCCCCAGAATATGATTTAAGATTTCGTTGAAATTTGCCATATCTGCGGGTATTAATTGTCTTATCATGATTCTTTAAGAGTCCAGATCAGTGAGCTTGCACCAAGAACTGCTGCATTATGAGTACTTAGTTGCGATGGCAGCAGTTTCACTTTTCCCTTGTAAATATGAAGAAGGGTCTCTTCCATAGACTCCTTAGCTGGTGCAAAGATCAGCTCTTTTGCGAGGGCAAGGCCTCCAAACAGGAATATAGCCTCAGGATTTGTATGTGCCACCACGTCGGCAAGCTTGTATCCAAGCATTTTTCCGGTGTGTTCAAAAGCTCTCTTTGCAAGTACATCACCGCCTTTTGCTGCCTGATGAATAAGTTCGGCATCAAGCTCATCAAAACTATATTTCCGCAGCTCGCTGGGCAAAATACTGTCGGCCATTATTTTTAACATTGTTCGTTTAAGGCCGGTAGCGGAGACATAAGTTTCAAGACAACCTTTTCTTCCGCATCCGCATTCACGGTTACAAGGTCCCGGCCTTATAGCTGTATGGCCAAGCTCTCCTGCAAAGCCATCGTGACCGTAAACCAGCTTGCCATCAATTACAAATCCGCTTCCAAGTCCGGTTCCCAGTGTGATTACGACAAAATCTTTCATTCCCTTGGCGCCTCCGTATATCATTTCCCCTACAGCTGCTGCATTGCCATCATTGGTTACAATAACAGGCAATTCGGTATGCCGCTTGAAAAGATCGGCAAGGGGAATTATGCCCTTCCAGGGTAAATTAGCCGGATATTCGATGGTCCCCTTGTTTATGTTTCCCATCGGGGCACCAATGCCGAATCCCAGTAATTCGATATCCTTTTCAATTTTATGTTGCGTAACCATAATCTTTTCGTAAAGCGCCGCAACATATACTTCAAAATCTTCATAATGAGCGGTCTTTAACCTGTCCTCAGCAAGGATGTTGCCTTCCCTGTCAACGAAACCAAAAACCGTATTGGTTCCGCCTATGTCGATTCCTACTACAACATTTTTGCTTGCCATAGATAAACTATTAAATTTTTACTCACCCCTGCTAAAACGGAGTTGACGGTTTGTGTTTTTCAAACAAATTTCAGAATTCCGAAATATTCGGGTCTGTGATAATCGGGCTTCTCAGTTTCTACAGGGTTCCATGTCACATAATGCGGGACAGAAAGTTTGTCGCCGCATTTGTAAAAATTAGCCCTGAATGTCTTTCCATTCAGCTCTGTTATGCTATGGTTAAAGAAGACATTAAACGGGATCGCCATCGTAATTGTCCAGGAAAATCCACCGCTTTTTTCACTTACACTTTTTTCTCCAACAGATGTCTTGCGGCGTATCCTGGAAATGATTTCGGGGTCAGCCCTTCTTCTGTCTTCCCTTCCCGTACCCGATCCCATCAGGCATGTTCCGATCCCGTTGAACTCGAGGTTATAATAAATCTCATCAGCCGAAGGAGAAACGAAAAACTCGACACACGAGTCCTCATACACATCCTGGTTTGTCTCTGTCTTTTCGGCTTTGAACCATTGCTCTGTTACATAGAACTTCAGAAGAATTTCATGCCCGGTGTAAGCTATGGAAAATCTCACATCAGGCTTATAGCCAAAGCCTTTCCAGTTTAACACCTCAACCGGATTTTTAAAATTCATGCCATCAAGCTTTTCTGAAATTTCATCCAGTCCGGGATATTCAGAACTGAACTCAAGCTTACTTACTTCCAAAGTTTTTACAGGCCGGTTCATATTACTCCAGGGTAAAAGTAACCAAATTTAGCTAAAATCTTTTCTAAACAACAGTTCCTGGCAGGAATAGTGTTAGTTAAGTTCATTCAGAATAAGAGCAGCAGCCCCGAGAACAGCTCCGTTGCTTTCCGAAATTCCTGACGGAAGTATTTTTACCGTATTCCTGAACAAAACATAATTATGCTTCTTCAGATACTCCCTGACGGGTTTAAAGATCAATTCACCTGCCTGTGCGAGTCCGCCAAATAAGAATATAGCTTCCGGACTTGTATATACTATTGAATTGATTATACCCAATCCGAGTTTTTCTGCAGTATATTCAATAGCCTTGACAGCAATCGGGTCTCCTTTTGCTGCAGCTTCGGCGATTGCTTTTGATGTAAGCTTTGATGGCGGGATATCCCTTAAAATGCTCTCGTCCCTCATTTCGCTGATCATCAGCGAAACTGTTTTTACAAGGCCTGAAGCAGAAGCATAAGTTTCAAGACAACCTTTCCGGCCGCATCCGCATTCTCTTCCTCCCGGAACAACAATCAGATGTCCGACCTCACCAGCAAAACCCGTATGGCCGTAAACCATTTTCCCGTCTACGACGATCCCGCTGCCAAGGCCGGTACCAAGTGTCAGTATTATAAAATCTTTCATATTTTTTGCTCCGCCAAAGACCATTTCGCCCATTGCAGCAGCATTTGCATCATTTGTAACTGCAACCGGTACCTTGAGTTCTTTTTTTACAAGATCTCCCAGCGGAACTATCCCTTTCCATGCGAGATTGGGTGCATGTTCAATAGTTCCCCTGTGATAGTTAGCATCCGGGGCTCCGATTCCGATACCTGTCAATTCAAGATCTTTTTTACCTGACAGCAATTTCTTTATTCCGCCACCCAGAGCTTTCACAAAACCAATGATTTCAGGATAATCAGTCGTTTTAAGATGGCCCTCAGCCAATACCTTACCGGTCGTATCAACCAGACCGAACACTGTGTTTGTTCCGCCGATATCGACACCTGCAACTACTTTTTTCATTTTTGTAAATTTTTAATTATTAATATATTATCATTAATCGCCCGGATTTGTAAGGGCATATTCTTAATTTCTTAATCATCTGACTGATGTTGTTATAATCTGAAGTTTACCGTCCTTGGAATTCTTCGGCATGAGCTTCCACACGTCTATTACATCCCAGTTCTCTTTTATTTCAATCTCTTCCGGATAGTAAAACACCGGTTCCGGCTGTCTGTGCAGATCAAAATTGCCGGTGGTCCATTTCCCGTCATTATCAAGATCAAATATCGCTCTGACCCTGTATTTGCCTTTTTCAAGAAGAGGAAATTCAAGCTTGATAGTATCTTTCCGATAAACCTGCCTTATCAGCTTTTCCTGATTATCGAGGAGTTGGATGATCTTTCCTCCTTTATATCCTCTCAAATCAAGGATCAGCTTACCATACGATTCTGGCGACAGAACAGAAAACCTTACTCCGGCTGAATCGGAATATTCACCATAGATACTTGAAAATGCAGCTGAATCGGTAATAAAAAGATAGTTCTTCCCGGGTTTAAGTTCAGTGTCCACATGGTAACGGCAGGCGTTGGATGTGTCTCTGGAAAGGCTGAAAGGGTGCTTGATCTTTTGGTCCTTAAGCAGCTCAAACAGAGCAAGCTTTGAAGTATCAGGCTGCATGAAGGGAGAGGGCGCAGTTATTGTGATCCTTTTGTCGGGCCTCTCCTGACCGGTGATACCAGTGCTGATTTTATAGGGAATGCGTTTCACAACCCTTGTTCTTGGAGCCTTGGAAGCAAGGAATCTCATCTGTATCGTATCATCCTTCAGTGCCGTAATTCCAAGAGTATCAGTAAAAGGATACCTGACAATTGTCTCTATCTGAGGGCGGTTATAAACGGTGCTGTCGGTCAGCCATACAGTTATTGTATCACTGGTCCCTGCTCTTCTCAATAAAATACGCCTTCGGGGAGGCTCCGGGAATTGAAAATTCAAACTTCATTGTGTCAGGGGGAAGAGAGAGAGCATAGGAATAGCTGAAAAGGCTGTTTCCTTGATGAAGATGTAAGGTAATGCAATCTCTTATCAGCCATGAAACATAATCAGTGGATATTCTCCGATAACCGGAGGTTTGACAGCAACCTTACCTGCAGCTGCTGTCTTTACTGTCACTGTGTCTTTTTTTACAGGAAGAAAGTTCTTTTCAGGAGTGATCTGAACAGGTTCACCATAAAAAGCAAACAACTCATCCCTGTTATTGTAATTCTTGCTGTTGTCAGCATCAGCCAGCGCATAGAGCCGGTACGTGCCGGGTGGACATTATCGATCCGGAATTCACCATTGCTCTCAGCCCTTGTTATATAGTCAGGTATCTGCTTTACCACCGAAGAGTCGTCAAGCTGACTGTAAAGAAGCACCATTGTATTTTCAGGAGGATCAAGATTCAGGGCAGAATAAACATTGCCCGTCACCGACAGGGAATCAATGAATGGTCCTGTCGAAAAAACAAACTGGTAATTATTTATAGGCATTGCCTTCATTGAGATCCCTTATGGCATCCTGAAAGTAAAATGTATAAGTTGTACTGTCCCTTAGCTCGTCCTCATATCCTGATACGTATGCTTTTACCCTTCACAGATGATCTCAGGTCTCTTTTTCATTGGGGGAGATACCATGAATTTTTCGCTGATCTTATCGAGAACCACGTATTCATTGAACGTGACGACTATCTCCTTATCCTTGAAACCTGTTGCTCCGTTTTCCGGAACGCTTTTTAAAATGACTGGTATATCCTTATCCTTTGGCCCGCCTGAAGGTGTACTCATTTTTGCACATCCGAATGCCAGTATCGCAGACCGGAATAAGAAACCAATATCTTCGGACAATGCGTTCTCTTCATCAAAATCTTCATATTAGAACTACAAACATACATTTTTTAAAGATACTTTTGATAGCCTTATGACGATGCTGAAATAAAAGTATATTAATATTTTCTACCTTTACCCATTAATATATTCCTGATTATGCATTTACTTGTTATTCCGTGGGATGTTAATCCCGAGATATTCCGCATAGGTTCATTTGCAGTAAGATGGTACGGACTGTTGTTTGCCTCTTCATTTTTGTTCGGATATATAATTCTGAACAGGATCTTTAAAAATGAAAATCTTCCGGAATCTGTTCTCGATCGTCTTACAGTTTATATGGCTATTGGAGTGATTGTCGGGGCAAGACTTGGTCATTGTCTCTTTTATGAGCCCGGATATTATCTCAGCCATCCTGTTGAAATTCTGAAAATATGGCATGGCGGTCTTGCCAGTCATGGAGCCTCTATTGGAATTCTGATAGCGTTATGGCTCTTTGTAAGAAAAGAAAAGAAAGATTATACATGGGTGATCGACCGTGTCGCTATTGTTGTTGCCCTTTCAGGTTTCTTTATAAGGATGGGAAACCTGATGAATTCGGAAATCTATGGTATTGAGACCACTGTACCATGGGGATTTGTTTTTCTGAGGAACGGAGAGACAGCTCCAAAACATCCGACGCAGATCTATGAAGCACTTACTTACCTGTTTATATTTATCCTTCTTTACAGGATCTACTGGAGAAAGAAAGGGGAATATATTCAGGGTCTTCTGATAAGCCTGACGCTGATCCTGATATTTACGTTCAGGTTCTTTATTGAATTCCTGAAGGAAGACCAGGTTGCATTTGAATCAGGGATGAACCTCAATATGGGCCAGCTTCTCAGCATTCCATTTATAATTGCCGGATTTATATGGCTCTATATCAGCCTGAAGCAGAAGAAAAGAGCAGTGATTAAAAGGAAGAGCTGAAATCAAGTTGCTAAGTTGACTGGTTGCATGGTTGCTGAGTGCTGTCAGAGCTGAACTCAGTCTGCGTAAATCTGCAGAATAATCTCCGCAAATCTGCGAGAAATAGAATATTTAAATTACTACTTTTTCACAATCCCGTTGAAAAGTACTTCCAGGATTCCATTCAGCCTTTCTTCAATGTTAATTTCCCTCTTCTTCCAGAAAAGCGGAACTTCAAGTCCTTTAAGAGTTGTCTGAACAGCAAGTGCAGTATATTCGCTGTTTGTAACATTGAATACTTTTTTCCTTGCCCCATGATATAAAATCAGGCGAAGAATTGCCAGCTCCTCACGGTCATATTTTTCGCGTATTGTCTCTATAAAATCAAAATGATCAAGATTTTTGTCAAAGATCGCATTATAGTAATTTGACAGTTTTTCGAACGCTTTCATCCTGACAAAAACATAATTTTTCATTTTATCAACCGGCGATTCAACTGATTTAATCGCTGTAGTAAGCTCATTTCTAAGTATATTGGCTTCATATAACACAACTGCCTCAAATATTTCCTCCTTGCTTTTAAAATAGTAATAGACTGAACTTTTACCCATTTTAAGAGCCCTGGCTATTTCGTCCATGGTGGTTTTTTTAAAACCATACCGGCTGAAAATCCGCCCTGAAGTGACTAATTATTTTTTTTCTAAATTCTTCTTTATTAACCATATAGTAATTTCTTACAATATGAATCTTTACTCAGTGCAAATTTAGAATATAATAAAGTCTTATCAAAATCTTCGAAGAAAACGGTCGAATATTCGAAAATCCCCAGGTATCTGATATATTTCTACCTGTTTTGAAAATTAAACCCATCCCCAATCCCTTCTCTTAAATTTAACTACCCCTTATACACATCTTTTTATGGAATTGTTTTTTTATTCCTTTGCGTCTTTTGTGATCCCTAAAACTCAGGATGGTGTTCTTTTGCGGTTAAACATATATATTATTACAGGTAAAGTATATATCGTATAGCATATAATAATGATTGTAATACAATACATAATTATCAATTCTGAACATGTTGTTGGATATTATTAATCCTTTGGTACAACCGAAGATTGCTGTTGCGACAACCCTGAGCCGGAGCCCTGAAGGGGCGGGATATGGTTGATTTCTTAAAAAGAGCACAGGAACGTATTAATGAATTATGGCATCAAGATCTGTGATGGATATTTGCCTCTACCTATATATTCAGCTCCTTCAGAGCTGAGAAGTCTTGGGGGGTTGCCGACCTCCGGTTTCACCGGAGGTTATTCACATATCGCCACAAAAGTGGCTTCCTTGTTGGAACCGCTCCGCGGTTTTTGAGATATGTAAAAAGAGTAGTTAAATTTAAGGGAAGGGTGTATATTATTATATTATAGCTTGTTACACCCATCACCTTATCCTTAAGGGGAGGGAATGGGGGTGGGGTTATATCAAATAAGCTACGACAGAGTTTCTATATAAATTACAAATCCCCGGTAATTTTGTAAATTTGAAACTCAAATTATTCCGGCCGGAAAGAATTATAACGATGCTTATAGACGGAAAATATTACCAGAGTATCTGGCTCGACGAAAATGATAAAGGCAAAGTCATGGTTATTGACCAGCAGAAACTTCCTTTTTTCTTCGAGACTAAAGAGCTCTGTTCAGTCGAAGATGTTTATAATGCTGTCAGGGATATGACAATCAGGGGAGCTCCCCTGATAGGTGCCGCAGGTGCTTTCGGAATATACCTGGCAACCCTTGAAATAACTCATCACACAAACATCAGCAGTCATCTCAGCAATGCTGCAGGTTATCTTGTTTCCTGCCGCCCTACAGCTGTGAACCTGTCATGGGCAGTAAATTATACTCTGAAAAAATTATCCGGGATCACAGATCCGGAATTGCTTTCAGAAACAGCCCTGAATGCTGCACTTGAAATATGTCAGACGGAAAAAGATAATTGCAGGAAGATAGGTGAACATGGATTAAATATAATAAGGGAGATCAGCGAAAAGAAGGACGGAAAAGCTGTGAACATACTTACCCACTGCAACGCCGGATGGCTTGCATGTATCGATTATGGAACAGTTACAGCTCCGGTTTATTTTGCTCATGAGAAAGGAATTTCCGTGCATGTCTGGGTTGATGAGACACGTCCGAAAAACCAGGGGGCCAGGCTGACTGCCTGGGAACTTGGGAAACAGGGTGTGCCATATACCCTTATAGTTGACAACACAGGCGGGTATCTTATGCAGAAAGGAATGGTCGATCTGGTATTCACCGGCTGCGACCGGGCTACAAGAAAAGGAGATATTGCCAACAAGATCGGAACGTATCTCAAAGCTGTAGCTGCGTTTGACAACAATATTCCTTTCTATTCTTTAATGCCATCCACTTCAATTGATTTCGACCTTTATGATGGCCTGAAAGAAATAGTTGTTGAAGAACGTGATCAGGATGAAGTAACTTCAGTTTCTGGCTTCGCTGACGGGGAGATTAAATCCGTTCGTATCTGCCCTGATGATGCAAAGGCTGGAAACTGGGGATTCGATATTACACCCGCAAGGCTTGTTACCGGACTGATAACCGAAAAAGGAGTCTGCAGGGCGGATGAAAAAAGTATTAAGAAATTATTTTCAGATAAATTCAAATAAAATGGAAGGGGTTGTAAAATTTAATTGCCACTGGAGCCAGTCAGGTCCCGTTATTTCTGACGAACAATATGAAATAATAAATTACTGGAGAGAAATACTTTACAATATGGATCTGATAGGTGCCTATGAAAACGGAGTCGGCTTTGGAAATATTAGCATGAGGATCAGGGGCGGGAACCAGTTTGTGATTACGGGTTCTGCCACCGGAGAGATACCGGAGCTTGAACCGGGTCATTATGTTAAAGTCAATTCATTCAATATTGATGATAATGCGGTGCAGTGTACCGGACCATTAAAAGCTTCGTCCGAGTCGCTGACACATGCTGCAATTTATTTGGCCGATCCCGGAGCAAATGCTGTAATCCATGTTCACAGCATCGACCTGTGGAACGAGCTTATTTACAAAGTGCCGACAACCAATCCTTCAATGGATTATGGAACAACAGGGCTTGCAAAGGATGTTTTCAGACTGTTCAGCGAATCAGATGTGATCGAAAAGAGGATAATTATTATGGCAGGCGACAGGGCAGGAATTCTTTGCTTCGGTCACGATATGGATGAAGCAGTTAATGTCCTGATGCAATACCTGAAAAAAGAAGGATTATCAGAATAGTTTGTAATAGTTTACCAAACCCACCATGGTGCACTGACAAATTCTGCATAAACCAGAATATCGAACAGAATATGTGCCGAGAGTGACGGGAGAAGGCTTTTTGACAGATGCCTGATTGTGCCGAACAGAATGCCTGCAAGTAAGGTCCAGAGAGCCAGGAAGCCAACATCGATATTTGCAGTGATTGCAGGAGAGAGGAACAGACAGCATTTATAACCCGTATGTGATACTGTGCTGAATATGATAGAAAATGGGCCATTAAAACTTTTGACATATTCCTGTAAAAACCCTCTGAAGACCAGTTCCTCCGTACAGCCGATAAGTGCTGCTGAAATTGCAAAAAGATGAACCGATTTTGGAAATAAGCTGAGATCGAGATGCCAGCGATAGATCAGTGTAAGCACAATGCCGATGGCAATTCCTGAAATGATGTACAAAAGAGTGATCCTAAGGGAGATAAATTCACCGGTTATTCTTTTTAAATCTGAGAATGACTTTAGATTCCTACTAATTATAATGGCAGATATCAGAAGTGCTACAAACGCGAGAAGCCTGACGGGAAATTTAAATTGAATAAAAAATGAAAAAATCATCAACCCGAGGCTGCAGAGAATAGCTTCGGCTAAAATGGGAAACCTTTTTCCTCCTGCCATTATAGATAGTTAAGACTTTACACCATTCTTAAGCCTTTGTCTTTCTTTACTGCTAAAGAATTTGATTATCAGTACAAGCGGGATGATAAGCAGCAACCAGCCGGAACCAAGGCAAAAGCCCTCATTGGCAGCTATACGGGTTCCGGGTAAAGACTTTTGTATTTCAGCTTTATTCACAGGGTCACCAAGGAAATCGCCGGGCAATGAAAGATATTTCAGGGTTTTTAGATTTTTAATTGACGCAATATCCGTAATAGTATCGGTTATAGTTAATCCATAGAGCTTACTGAGTTTTGATAACGACCGGAGAGTGCCGATTTTATCATTCTTGATCAGTTCAATGACTTCAAGATCCGTATGTGTATCAACAAACAAGTTGAACTCTTCCTGTGTCACATTCGGAGAAAACGTCATCCACCTGAGCAAAGGCAATTTTAGCAGATCCGGGTTACAGACCAGGTTATCACCTGTAACTGACAAAACCTCAAGCTTTTTATGCTCATTTATTAAATCAAAGTTTATGATTGAATCAGATACGTTAACAACCAGCTCTTTCAGATTATCAAGGGGCTTCAGAATTGACAAATCGAGGCTTCCTGATTTCTGTATAATCAATCTTTCAATCTGTTTATTGTTTACCAGAAAATTACTGGTTAAGGAAATATCATCATCTAATTCTGCGAGGAAAAGCTGTTCCAGTTCAGGCATATATGGTAACGGATCAGTGATTACAGAATCATTTAATGTTATCATCAGGATCTCGAGGTTAGTCAGCTTTGAAAGCTTATCGTAGTCATTCCGGAGAAGTGCGGGCCCGATTATGACCCGTGGATTAAATGCTTTGAGAAGTCCTGCCATATCTTCAATTTTCCCGGGGAAGCAGATCCCTGCGTCTGGTTTGATTTTAGCCAATTCTGTCAGGTAAGGAAGATAGTTTTCCTGGAGTTTTGAGTTTATGTTTATAAACTGAAGTGCAGATAAATCCCTGGCATTCATGTTTTTAAACCAGGGGATCATGTCATCATTATCAGGGATGTCAATTGAATATATTTTATCGTTTACATACAGGACACTATCAGTGGATTTAATTAAAAATCTGTTTCGTGAAGAGGAATCATTGTATAAAAAGATGTTTTCGTCGCACCAAAACAGGTCGCCTTTGCTGCCCATTATTACTGTGGGATTTATGCTGTCTGATTTATTTAGCATCAGGAGGTGCGATTTTGAGAAATTGTTAATATCGGCTGCCCCGGTAAATTCAACAATGGAATATGGTTCAGGCCTGCTGGTGCATGAGGTTAAAATCAAGATCAGTGAAACAAGGTAAATCAAAGAGAACTGGCTCCTGAGATATCTGTATCTCATATTGAAAATACTCATGCTTTTCATGATTTATAATATTAACTGAATTAATAATCAAAATGTTAAAGCAAGTTACGAGATTTTTACAGATCATTCCAAAAAATATTACATTTACATGGAACCATAAATTAAAAATAAAGATGAAAACAAAGATCCTTATCTTATCAATCCTGTTTAGCGTAATTGGAATTTCGTGCAAACCAAAGGCACCTGCACAACCGGCACAGCCCTCACAGCCTGAAGCAGTTGTTCAGGCTCCTGATTATCAGAAAATGATTAATGCAAAAGTCTTTATTAAACCAGGCAAAGAGGCTGATTTTATTTCGGCTGCAAAAATGATGATTGAAAACTCAAACAAGGAGGAAGGATGCCTTGGTTATATGCTTTATCAGGACCCATATGAAAAAACAAATTTCATCTTTGTCGAAAAATATAAAAACCAGGCAGCAATAGATGTGCATTTTGCGACCACATATTTCAAAGAATTTGGCACGATAACAGCTGATATGACCAGCAAGCCGATGGAAATAAAGATAATCGACATTGCCGGCGAAAAGTAAAATAACCGGATTTCCTCACTTCCCGGGAATCATAATTCCAGGGTAATTGAATTTTCTCCGACACCAAGGCTTGCAAGTTGTTGCTTTACAGCATCCATCATAGGCGGAGGGCCGCATAAATAAAAATTTCTGTTGGAATCACCAATATTAGCTTTTAGAAAATCCGCGGTGATCATTCCATGGAAATAACCATTATCCTTTTCATCCGATAAAATATTGATAAATGCATTGCCCAGCATATCTCTTAATTCATGCTCAAGTATAATATCGGCTTTTGTTTTATTTGCAAAGATCAGTGTGTTGCCGGAGATCTCATTCTTTGTCCGGAGATCCCTGAAAATGGAAATAAAAGGAGTAATTCCTGCTCCGCCTGCAATAAAAATACCTTTGCCCTTATAGGAAATGGCACCCCACACATCTCTGATAATCAGTTCAGCACCCGGTTTAAGTTTCCCAAGCTCATTTGTAACCCCGTTATGAGAAGGATAGATTTTGATTGTAAATTCAAGATAAGGCTCTCTGTTTAAACATGTAAATGTAAAGGGTCTTTTTTCATCCCTTAAATCAGGGCTATTTATCGATACCTCGGTAGCCTGACCTGGAATAAATGAATATCCTTCCGGTTTTTCAACCTGAAACCTTTTAACATCATGGGTTACCTGTTCGATACTGATAATCCTGACGATATGTTCTTCCATTTTTTATAGCTTTGATTACTAAACAATTTAAACCGTTTATTGTTTTGATATCGCACTATTTACAATTTCAAAGGAAGCTTACAAATAATAATTCTGAAAATAAGCTCCCCTATCGTGTGCTCAATATGTTAATTATCTTTATACCTGCTGTTGCATGCACGATTATTGGCCAGCAACATTAACATATGGTCATGAAATACTACAATCTGGAGAATAAATATGTTATTGGGCTTTCCTATGAAAACGCTTGTCATACAGTATGGACAATGCTGCCTGGTAGATGGCTGTAACTCGATTATGAATACGGGCCATATCCTGTCTGGAAAAACCGGTTGAAAGGGACATTGTATTTCAGGTTGGGGAATAATATCTTCTCGCCTAATTGAAAACAGTTAATTATCCAAATCTTTTTAAAATAAGAGCTTTATGAAAAACAGTAAACAGACTTATCTCAAGAAACGCCAATATTTTTTAGCAGTATTGACATTAATTGTTTTTCTCTATTCTCCCCTCTTGGCTCAGATTCCGATGCATTCACCCGACAATAATCAGGCTTTGTTAAATGAACCGCTTGACATCAGTGGTGATTTCCGAAATTTTTCAAATACATATTACCTGGCGGATAGTCTTTCTTCATTTGATCCGAAGACAGGCAAAGGCGAGATCACCTACAAGCGTTTCGAATACTCTACACGGCAAGCCTTTGACAACATGCTGGCAGTGTTGAAACCAGTAAACCCAAATGAATTTCCGACTGTTGAGTATGCCATTTCTCCTGCCCTCCCCTTCTCAATTGAGTTCATATCACCACGCACAGTTCGCATTCGGGCTAGCTCCCGCATCCAGGTAAGGCCGGAAAAGGAGTCACTTATGCTGGTCAATGGCTTTGTGAAACCTGATAACAGTGCCTGGCAATACAGTAAGACTGACAATGGTTTTCGTTATAAGAGTCCTTACGGCTCCGTGATTATTACTGAATTTCCATGGCGTATTGAAATACTCAATGGAGAAGGGAAACCGATTACACACACCATTCATAATACAGATGGTTCAGAAACGTTTACTCCGTTATTGCCTTTTTCTTTTGTGCGCCGCGCATCTGATTATTCCACAAGTATGTCGGCTGTATTTTCTCTTTCACCTGGTGAAAAGATCTTTGGATGCGGCGAGTCATTTACGGAATTTGATAAAAGAGGTCAGAAGGTTGTTTTGTGGACAGATGATGCCAATGGCACACAAAACGAAACTATGTACAAACCTGTCCCGTTTTTCCTGAGCAGTCGGGGATATGGTGTTTTTATGCATACATCATCACCCATTACATGCGATTTTGGTAAATATTACAGCGGTATCTATTCCCTGATGATTGGTGATGACGAAGCAGACATTTTCATATTTCTTGGGGAGCCAAAAGATATACTGAATGAATATACAAACCTTACCGGAAAAGCACCAATGCCTCCGTTATGGTCGTTTGGATTCTGGATGAGCCGTATCACATATTTTTCAGAAGCTGAAGGACGTGAAGTCACAAAAAAACTCAGGGAAAATAAGATACCGAGCGATGTTCTTCACTTTGACACCGGCTGGTTTGAAACAGACTGGAGATGTGATTATCAATTCTCAAAAACACGCTTTAAGGATGCTGGTAAAATGATGGCTGATTTCAAATTAATGGGGTTCCGGACCAGTCTCTGGCAACTACCATACTTTGTTCCTAAAAACACTTTATTCCCCGAAATTATTGAAAAGGGACTTTTTGTAAAAGACAGGAAAGGCAATCTGCCGTATGAAGATGCTGTTCTTGATTTTTCAAATCCTTCTGCCGTCAAATGGTACCAGGATAAAATTGCAGGATTATTGCGTCAGGGTGTCAGTGTTATTAAAGCTGATTTCGGAGAAGCTGCACCACGCGATGGTTTATATTTTTCGGGTCAAACCGGATTTTATGAGCACAATCTTTATCCACTCCGTTACAATAAGACAGTAGCTGATATAACAAAACAGATAAACGGGGAAAATATAATATGGGCTCGCAGTGCATGGGCCGGCAGCCAGCGTTATCCTGTTCATTGGGGCGGTGATCCTGCCAATACCAACACTGCAATGGCAGCCACACTGAGAGCTGGACTATCAATAGGCTTATGCGGATTTTCGTTCTGGGCTCATGATATAGGTGGATTTGTCAATAAGAAGCCTGAGGACATTTATCGTCGCTGGACACCATTTGGAATGCTAACTTCACATACACGCAGCCATGGCGCTCCACCAACCGAACCATGGGAATATGGGGTGGATTTTATGAATGCATTCCGGCTTGCCGATGAGATGAGATATAAGCTTATGCCCTATATTTATTCACAGGCAAAAGATTGTACTGAACGCGGACTCCCGATGCTGAGAGCACTTTTTATTGAATACCCCGACGATCCGGGTTCCTGGACATGTGGATGATGAATACCTGTTTGGATCAGATATGCTTGTTGCTCCGTTATTTGAAAATACTGCAAATCGTGATGTATATTTTCCTCCCGGGCAGTGGATTGATTATCAGACAGATAAAGTATATCCCGGCGGTTGGCATAGTATTGAGGCCGGGAAAATTCCAATTATCGTTATGGTGCGCGAAGGAGCTGTTATTCCACACATCGCTCTTGCACAATCTACAGCACAGATGGATTGGTCTAATCTGGAACTTGTAGTTTATGCATCAGACTCACCGAAAGTGTCTGGTTCAGTCTGCCTTCCGTCTGATAATGTACTGCATAAGATTTCCCTGGTAAAAAGAGGTGGGCACTTTGTTCTGGAGAAAGATCCGTTTGCAGGAAATGTTAACTGGAAAGTTAAACTATTTTCAAAATGAAAAAATCCTTTATCATACTCTATCTCCCTCAAGAATGGGGTATCTATGATTGATTTGGCAAAAACAGGAAATTATTAATTCAGATGTAATACTATGTATAATTTGACGAAAACTAAAGTGTTGTTACCGATGGCAGCCATTATCTGCATTGTAACTTTTATGACAGCCGGGCCCACTCTGGGACAGGCAGGTGTAAGAACAATTCCGAAGATTGTCGAAAAGGATAACCGTCATGCATTATTTGTTGATGGACAACCCTTTCTAATGCTTGGTGGCCAGGCACACAACTCCAGTGCATGGCCCGGCATGTTACCCCATGTTTGGTCGGCTGTTAAAGCCATGCATGCCAATACTCTTGAAGTTCCAATATACTGGGAGCAGATAGAGCCTCAACCTGGAAAGTACGATTTTTCTCTGGTAGATACGCTTCTTAAGCAAGCACGTCAGAATAATGTACGTCTTGTGCTTCTCTGGTTCGCCACCTGGAAAAACGGCAGTAATCACTTTATGCCTGAATGGATGAAACGTGAAGCTTTAAAGTATCCTAACATTAGCGGCAGAAACGGACATCCGGTTGATTCACCTTCGCCACACACCCAGGCTGCCATGGAAGCTGATGCAAAAGCATTCGCTTCAGTAATGGGATATTTGAAGAAGGCCGACATGCAGTTTACGGTCCTGATGGTACAAGTCCAAAACGAACCCGGTTCCTGGGGAAGCGTACGCGATTATTCAGCCGCAGCCCAAAAACTATTTGAGGGCCGGGTGCCGGATTCACTGCTTAAACCGGAAGTTCTTAAAGCGTTGAACAGGCCTGTTGATGCTAAGGGAACATGGCAGCAGGTCTTTGGAAGTGACGCTGACGAGTATTTCCATGCATGGTCAGTCGCCCGATATATAGAGTATGTTGCAGCAGCGGGCAAAGCGGTGAATCAGCTGCCATTGTACGTCAATGCAGCCCTTCGTGATCCGATAACCAACCCAGGCGCCTCAACTTACGAAAGTGGAGGCCCAACCGATAATGTGATCCCGATCTGGAAGGCTGCAGCACCTTCGATTGATTTACTGGCTCCTGACATCTATCTTGTCCGGCAGCGATAAAGTGCTGAAGGTGATCGAGCTGTACTCCCGGCCCGATAATGCATTGTTCGTACCTGAAATAGGCTCCAACGAGGTAAATGCGCGTTACTTTTACTCTGTGCTTGCACATGGGGGTATTGGCTTTTCACCGTTTGGCATAGACAGAAATGGACAGGGTACAGAAGAAGAAAATGCCGCTCGTCTTGCTCCAATTTCACAGGAGTATCTCATGGCTGCGCCTATGATGCGTGAGCTGGCAAAATGGGCCTTTGAAGGGAAAATTAAGGCCGTTGTGGAGGGGGAAGATCATGCAGAACAAACCATTGACCTCGGCTTATGGCAAGCCACAGTATCGTTTGGTGCTTCAAGAAGGAACACGGTACAAGCCAATGCCCAGCCGATAAGCAAAGCCATGGTGGTACAACTGGCCGAGAACGAATTTATACTGATTGGTACTCTCTGCCACTTTACTTTTAAGCCTCTTGGTGCCAATGCGGGTAAAGCATGGCAATACCTGAAGGTAGAAGAGGGCCGGTATGAGAATGGAACTTTTAAACTCCTGCGTATCCTCAATGGCGATGAAACAGATTGGGGCGGACCACGTTGCGGTTCTGTACCTGTTGTTTTGCGTGCCACTTTAACAACACGGTGATCCTCATTTTTTTATCTCTCAATTAATTAACTCAAAATGTAGCCTATAAATGGTAAAGACCCCTGGTTTATCAAATATTCTTTAAAACATTTTTCAACAGGGATTGTTATGCATAAAGAATAATGTCTTATGGTTAAAGATGTATATGTGGACCATGGGAAAAATCATTATATGAAATATTGGAAGTATTAACCTCAAAAAAGTGTGTCATGGCAAACCTAACAACAAAGTATATGGGATTGGAACTTAAAAATCCTGTAATAGTTGGTGCAAATAATCTGACTGCAGATATTGATAATCTGAAAAGAATAGAAAAAGCTGGTGCCGCAGCAATCGTTTATAAGTCGCTCTTTGAAGAGCAGATTCAACTGGAAAATCTGGAATTGTATGAACAAAAAACTGAATACGAGGAGAGAAATGCTGAAATGATAACACTTTTCCCAAACTCCAAATCAGAATCAAAATATCCAACAGACCATTTACTGAAATTAAAAAAAGCAAAAGAGTCTGTAAATATTCCTGTATTTGCAAGCCTCAATGCGGTCAACAATGAAACATGGGTCGATTATGCAAGGAAAATTGAGGAGACCGGAGTTGACGGGATAGAACTTAACTTTTATACGGTCCCTGAAAAACCAGGTAAGGAGTATGAAGATATTGAGAAGAAACAGTTAAAAATCCTGAAAAAAGTTAAGTCAGCTGTAAGCATACCGGTTTCAGTAAAACTTAGTCCATTCTATACAAATCCATTGCAGGTAATTTCCGATCTTGGATAAAGCAGGTGCCAATGGATTTGTTTTGTTCAACCGGCTTTTTCAGCCCGACATTAATATTGATACTGAAAAACATTATTACCCTTATAATCTCAGCAACAAGGAAGACAACAGGCTGCCAATGCGGTTTGCCGGATTGTTATACGGGAAAATAGGCGCTTCAATATGTACAAACACCGGAATATTTAATGGCAATGATGTAATTAAAATGATATTGGCTGGTTCAGATTGTGTACAAATTGTAAGTACTCTTTATTTGAACCAGATTGAGGTTATTGGTTCAATTATCAATGAAATTGAAAAATGGATGGATTCAAAGGGATACAAAACAATTGATGGTTTTAAAGGAAAGCTTTCAAAGGAAAATTCTGAAAATAAACTTCCTTATCGTCGTGCTCAATATGTTGATTTTATGATGACTACATCTGAAATTTTAAATAAATATAAAGTAATTCATTGATCTGCCTTGCACCAGGCAGCTGACAGCATATTCAATATTTTATGTATACCTTTATTGAACTATCTGCAGATATGGTTACTGTGAAAAGCAGATGCCTGGTAAAAAGCAGATTATCATGATAAAGGAAAAATTTAAATCGTTCATAAAAACAGGATTACCTGCTTTTGTTAAAATACTGGCTGGAATTAATCTGATATCTGTTCCGGCATTTGCCGGAAAGGATTTGAGAAGCTCGTTTATGCACGACAGCCTGAAACGGACTTTTAATATTCATATTCCTCCGTCTTATGATAAATCCGTTCAGCTTCCGCTTATAATTGCATTACATGGCAGGGGAGCAAACGGAGCCAGCATGGTTATTCTTACCCATAAAGGTTTTAATAAAATGTCTGATCAGGATGGATTTATAGTTGTTTATCCGGATGGGATTGAGCTGAACTGGAATGACGGCAGAATGGATGAAGAAGCAAACGATCGTGCTCACAGGGATAATATTGATGATGTCGGCTTTATTTCTGCATTAATAGATTCCATGATCCAGGATTATAATATAAATCCAAAACGGGTTTATGTAACAGGTATATCAAACGGAGCTATAATGTCATATCGACTGGCTTGTGAATTATCTCACAAGATTACTGCAATTGCCCCGGTAGACGGAAATATTCCAATCCTGATTTTTCCTGAATGCTCACCGTCCGCGCCAGTTTCAGTATTGGCTATAAATAATACAGATGATCCCCTGGTTCCATTTCAGGGGGGTGAAATTTACGGACAATTCCACAGGATAAAGCTGGGTAAAGTTTTATCCGTTGATGAATCAATAGGATTCTGGGTAAACAGGAACAGATGTTCAGTCACACCTGCCGTGACTGAAGAACCTGACATGGATCCCAAAGATGGTACAAGAGTAACAAGAAAGCAATACGCTAACGGTATTGAAGGAACAGAAGTCATTCTTTATGCTGTTGACGGCGGGGGACATACCTGGCCCGGTGGCGTTCAGTATTTGCCGGCATGGATCATAGGAAAAACCTGCAGGGATTTTGATGCCAGTGAAGTCATCTGGTCGTTTTTCAAGAAACATTCCAGATAGTTAATTTTGTATATAATATGTAAAAAAGGAGGAGGAGTTATCAGTACAAAATCTTTTCAGGAGCGGGGCTGGCTGAAGCTTGATAATGCTGCGAAATTGTTTCCGGCGATTATTTCAGAAGATCTTACCTCGGTATTCAGGGTAACTGCTCGCTGAAGGAACCTGTAAGATATTCGGCCATCAGGGAAGCTGTGGCAATAACTTCAAAGAGATTTCCATATTTCAGTGTTTCCCTGGGAAGCGGGATATTCTGGCATTTCCTTGAATTAAACGATCAGTTGCCGCGTATCCAGGCCGATGAAAAGATCCCCTGTACTGCTTTTGCTGTTAATAGAAAAAATGAACCCCTGTACAGGGTGATAATTAAAGACAAAAGGATCTCGGTTGAATTCACTCATATACTGACCGATGGCGGAGGTGCACTGGAATACCTGAAATCCCTGCTTTATACTTACCTGACACTTACCGGTAAACATATCAGTTCCCCGGGAGATATAATCCTGCCCGGAACGCCGGTATCCGAAGAAGAGTTCGAAGACGGATATATAAAGTTCTTTCAAAAACTGCCTCCTCCGGCAAAGCTTGTCAAAGCCTGGCATCTTCCTTTCAGGCTTAATGAAAAGCCAAGATTGAGAGTGCTTCGTGCCGAGGTCAATGTTGATGAGATCCTTGAGGTATCCCGCAAGTATAAGGTGTCTGTTACCGAGTATTTTGTTTCAGTCTACTTTTATTCTCTCCAGAAGATCTTTATTTCGCTCGAAGGAAAAAGTAAAAGAGAGCAGACGAAAAGTCTTGAGGATTGAAGTGCCGGTTAACATGAGAAACAAATTTCCCAGCAGGACGATGCGCAATTTTTCTCTTTTTGTCTTGCCGGAAATTGATGTAAGACTGGGAACTTACACATTTGAAGAGATACTCAGATCAGTTCATCACCAGCTGCAGATAAGTACTGATATCAAGCAGATATCACGATTTCTGTCATCAAATGTCAGTTATGAAAAGCTTTTAATCGTCAGGATAATGCCTCTGTTCATTAAAAAAATGGTTACTGCTGCCATTTACAGAAAGCTTGCAGCAAAGCGCTGGACAGGTATGGTTACTAATCTTGGACTGGTGACTCTTCCCGGAGAAATGGAGGATATGGTCGATTCTTTCGAGCTCATTCCGACTCCACCCAATCAAAAAGTGAAGTCAGGCTGCGCTCTGCTTTCATATAAAGACAAGCTAAGGATCTGTTTCTGTAATATCACACAATCAACTGAGCTTGAACGGCATATTTTCAGGCATCTTTCGGATGCACGGTATTCATGTTAAGATTTTGAATAACAACTAAAAGTACGAAATATGACTATTATGCGTCAATTGCGGAGTTGAGCTGGATGACGGACTGAAGATATGCCCTCTTTGCGGCAAGGATCCTGGAAAGAAAGGAGAACAGGAACAAATTTCCGGTAATTATCCTTCGGATATCATTCAACTTGAAAAAAAGGAAAACAGAAGGTATCTCTGGGAACTAAGCGGGATAATAGCCTTTTCCGGGATCGCTGTCTGTACTATACTTGACCTGTTAACAGGCAAAGGACTGAACTGGTCGCTCTTCTCTGACGTATCAATAACAGCGGCATGGGTAATCCTGACACTTTACCTGTTTGCATACAAAAGAACTTTGGCAATATTGTATCCTTACAGTTGCTTACAATTCTGACAGCTCTCTTTTTCATTGACCTGATCGCCACCGGCAGGGAATGGTTCTTTCCGGTTGGCCTTCCGGTCACAGTTGCCGGATTTATTGCGGCAGGAACTGTCATTGTTCTCTACAGGGCTGTCCATTTGAAAGGACTGAACATAATCGCATCAGCACTTATTGCATTATCAGGATATTGCATTATAACAGAAATAATATTTGATAAATACCGGAACGGCTTTGTGGATTTGCAATGGTCGCTCATTGTTGCTGTCTCAATTCTTCCTGTAGCGCTGTTATTTTTCTTCTACCATTACCGGCTGAAAAAGGGAAACCGGCTTGACAGCTTTTTCCATATCTGAGATTCGGGGTATTCCCAGGAAGAAGTAATAAACCTGTTTTAAACATAAAATATTTGACTTATGAAAAAAATCTTAATCATTCTTATTCTGGTTCCTCATACAGATGCCTTCAACAAGTGCAAGGCCAGCTGATACCTGAAACACGTCAGCGTTTACTGATGGATTATAACTGGAAATTTATACAGTCAGATATTAAAGAAGCGGAAAAGCCGGATTTTGATGACACCAAATGGCGGACACTCAATCTTCCGCATGACTGGAGTATTGAAGGTGAATTTAAGGAAGATGCTATAACAAAAGGGCGCGGTGGCTATCTTCCAACCGGTATCGGATGGTACCGTAAACGGTTTAACTTGCCTTCAGTCGACAAGGGTCAGCAATTCTGGATTGAATTTGATGGTGTCTATATGAACAGTGATGTCTGGATAAACGGACACCACCTGGGAAAACATCCTTATGGTTATACAAGTTTTTATTACGATCTGACTCCCTTCATTAAAAAAGGGGGAAACATTATTGCTGTCAGAGTCGACAATTCTCTCCAGCCTAACAGTCGCTGGTACTCAGGTTCAGGTATTTATCGCCATGTCTGGCTGAATATAGCCGGTCCGGTACATATTGCTCAGTGGGGAACGTATATTACCACACCGGAAGTAAATTCATCATCAGCTACAATTTCGGTTCGAACATCAATCGAAAACCATAATCAGGGCGCTAAGAATATGATTTTACGATCGGTTATCAAAAATGAATCAGGTAAGGAAGTAGCAACTGCAGAAACACCTGTTTCGCTGACCTCATCAGAGAAAACTGATGTGGAACAAACTTTAAGTGTTGCTTCTCCGTCACTATGGTCGATTGATACTCCATCATTATATACGCTTCAATCCTTTGTACTGGAGGGAACCAAAGTAAATGACAATCTATATTTCCACTTTTGGTATCAGGAAAATTGAATTCGATAAGGATAAAGGCTTTCTTCTGAACGGAAAGCATATAAAGATGAATGGCGTATGCCTGCATCACGATGCAGGGTGTCTTGGCTCAGCAGTTCCTGAACAGGCGTGGGCAAGAAGGTTACAACTGTTGAAAGAAATGGGCTGCAATGCGATAAGGACATCGCATAATCCTCCTGCTCCTGAATTTCTTGATCTGTGCGATAAAATGGGATTTCTGGTAATGGATGAAATTTTTGATGAATGGGTAGAGAAAAAAGGCCAGGTTGGCTTCGGTTATCATATATATTTTGAAGAATGGTGGAAATCAGACTTGCTCTCCATGATCCATCGTGACCGTAATCATCCGTCAGTTGTGATATGGAGCGCCGGCAATGAGGTTCCTGATCAGGTAGTCGAAACTGGCAGTGAAGTAATGCGAAAGCTGGCCGAAACATTCCATAAGGAAGATCCTACACGGCCGGTAACTCAGGCAAATGACAGAATTGCTGCCGGCGACGGTCCGGCAAAACTTCCTTTCCTTGAGCTGCAGGATATTGTCGGTTACAATTATGTGGACCGTTGGAATGAACGCAGGGAATTATATTACAGCGTTGACAGGCACGACCATCCTGATTGGAAAATGATAGGAACTGAAAATGTTTCTGTAGGCGGTCTGCGGGGACAATATTCAATTGCATCTGACCAGTCGGACAGACGGCCGGGCCGTTCAAGAGATTACAGGTTAGGCATGATCCAGGCTGAACAATTATGGAAATTTACTTCGGTGAATGATTATGTCATAGGTGATTTTATGTGGACAGGTATTGATTATCTTGGAGAAGCCGGCTGGCCAAATAAAAACTCAAGTTCAGGTGTTATAGATCTTTGTGGTTTTCCTAAAGACGGGTACTATTTTTATCAGAGCCAGTGGACCAAAAAACCAATGGTTCATATCCTGCCTCACTGGAACTGGGCAGGCAGTGAAGGCAAGGTAATTTCAGTAATTGCTTATTCAAATTGTGACACTGTGGAACTTTTCCTGAATGGCAAATCTTTTGGTGCAAAATCTTATGTTTTCCCTCAACAGGGACATTCGAAATCATGGAATGGTTATGCCCGTCCTTATGTAGCTCCAACAACATCTGATCTGCATTTGTCATGGGATGTTCCTTACGAACCAGGCACTCTGAAAGCAGTGGGCAGGAAAAACGGGAAAATAATCAGTGAAGAGGTTCATACAACTTCCAAACCTGCAGCAATACGCCTCTCAGCTGACAGAAAGAATATCAATGCAGATGCTCATGATATTGCAAATGTTAAAGTTGAAATAGTCGATGAAAATGGATTTGTGGTTCCAACTGCCAGTAATACTATTGAGTTTAAAATTGAAGGCGAGGGAATTCTATTAGGTACTGACAATGGCAACCCACAGGATAAAACTCAGATGAAAAGCAAACAACGCGATGCCTTTAACGGTCTTGCGCTTGCAGTAGTTCAATCGACTGAAAAGAGCGGGAGTATTCGTTTAACAGCTGTGTCTGAAGGCCTTAAAGATGCTGTTCTTCAGGTTGTTTCTCAAAAATGAGGATTTCCATTTTTAAAGTGGTAAATTTAGGGTGTTACAAAACAGAATAATATTCAGTTAAAATCATTTATTATGACAAAATCACTTAAGGGTACAAAAACAGAACAAAATCTGTTGAAATCATTTGCCGGTGAATCACAAGCCCGGAATCGATATGAATTCTTTGCAAGTGTTGCAAGAAAAGAGGGTTATGAACAGATTGCAAATATTTTCATGGAAACTTCTCTTCAGGAAAAAGAGCATGCAAAAAGGTTCTTTAAATTTCTGGAAGGAGGCATGACTGAAATCACTGCAGGTTATCCCTCTGGAGTAATCGGCACAACAAAAGAAAACCTGAAAGCTGCAGCTGAGGGAGAAAATGAAGAGACTACCGATGTATATCCTCATTTTTCAGAGGTGGCTAAAAAGGAAGGATTTACTGAGATTGCAACAGTCTTCAAACTGATTGCCAAAGTCGAAGCTGAACACAAACGCAGGTACATGAAACTGTTAAAGAATATTTCAGAAGATATGGTTTTCATGAGAAATGGGAAAGTCTGGTGGAAATGTCTCAACTGCGGATATGTTTACGAGTCAGAAAAAGCCCTGGAAACCTGTCCGGTATGTTTGCATCCGAAAGCATTTATGCAGGTAAGGGAAGATAATTATTAGTAAAGCTCTGGCTTATCATGTTCAATTATTAATCAACACCAAATGAAAACAACCCGGCGTAACTTCATTAAAACGGTGGCCTCACCGATTATTGTTGTCCCCTTTATCCTCCCTTCACGGTTGCGGGCTTTTCCTCCGGGCAGCCGTATCACCATGGGTTTTGTCGGAATGGGCAAACAATCGCAATATCTCCTCACTAAATTTATGCCATTGGCACAGGTTCTTGCTGTTTGTGACGTGGACACCACACGGCGTACCGATGCACAACAGACAGTTAATAAGTTCTACACCAATAATAAGGACAAAGGTGTTGCTGATTGCAAGACATACACTGACTACCGCGAACTTATAGAGCGTAAGGATATAGACACAGTATGTATTGCAACACCTGATCACTGGCACGCTTTGCCTGTTTTGCTGTCGCTTAAAAAGGGTAAGGATGTTTACTGCGAGAAGCCATTGACTCATAATATCCAGGAGGCAATAGATATCATCAAAGATGTGGATAAGCATAAACGTGTGCTTCAGACCGGTTCAATGCAGCGTTCAAGCAAGGAATTCCGGATTGCATGTGAACTGGTGCAAAACGGTTGCATAGGAAAGATCGACCATGTTGAGTGCAGTTTTGGCGGACCACCCAAATCCTGCGATCTTGGCGGAAGAACCCATGGAACCGGGTCTGGACTGGAATATGTGGCTTGGTCCTGCACCGATACGCCCGTATAATTCCATATTGAGTCCTCGCGGAGTGTCACAGCCATTTTCCTTTATGGCGTTCCTATAAGGAATACGGCACAGGAGATGTCGGCGACTGGGGCGCTCATCACCTTGACATTGCACAATGGGGGCTTGGAATGGATAACAGCGGGCCTGTTGAGGTTCGTCTGGTCAATAATGAAGCTGTACTTATTTATCCAAATGGTGTACAAGTACTCCACAAAAGGAGTGGTTTTGGCATCCATTTCTTTGGCAGCGATGGAGAAGTGATGGTTAACCGGGGTACATTTAAAGTGATAGTTAAAGGCCAGACAATTGCTTCCTATGAAGGTGCTCAAGACAAAGAAACTACCTGCCAGGCAGAAGTTGAGAAAGCTGAAAAGCTGCTCCTTAAAGACGCCAGAATTAAACTTTACGAAAGTAATTCACATTATGAGGATTTCCTGTCATGTGTAAGAAGCCGCAAAAAACCGGTTGCCAGCGAACAGACCGGAGGTCGTACGGTCATTTCATGTCATCTTATAAATCAGGTTTATTTCAATAACACTGACATTAAATGGGATCCGATCAAATTTTGCTTTACCGGAGGCACAGGGAATCCTGCCTGGCTAACAAACAACTACAGGGATTGGAACAGGTCTGGTTCCTCAAAATCCAGCTGATATAGAAAAACCCAGCCAATGTTCGGCAGGGTTTTTCTAATAAATAAAGGGTCAGGTTAATAATATATCTCATGAATGATATAATACAACTTATTCAACTTGTTTAAAAACGCTTTTTCAAAAAAGACCATCTTAAGATTATCCTATAAGTAATATCCGTTCAGCTCTCTTTCAGCATAGAACCAATTATCCTGTTCATTAAAAGAAGCATTGCCATTCTCCTGATAGATCTCAAATGCTCTCGTGCGAATATCTGCCTCAGAAATTATCTTTTCAGCTTCTTTAAATGTTGATGCCAGGACATGTTTGCTTTTTTTTGTTTTGTTAATTGTGTTTCTCATTATCAAAATTTAAGTTTATTAATAACAAACTTCTAAATACTTATTTTGTAAGTTACGGATAATATATTGAAAATCATAATATAATTCATTTATTTATAAACATTTACAATAAGTTTTATTTAAACATGTGCTTCCTGGAGAAAGAAAACAGACAAACAAAACTTATGCGATTTGGTTAAGATCGTTTGTCTGTCCCGAAAGCAGGCTGATTCAATTATTCATTTCAGGGAGTCTTTAGGATTTTTAAAATTCCTGAGGTTTGTCGTGTTTAATGAAGGTATTATTATCAAGTTCTCTGAAAGCTTCATTTAATTCTTCTTCAGTATTCATAACAATAGGTCCACCCCAGGCAACTGGTTCCTTAAGAGGTTTGGCGGCCATGAGAAAAAATCTTGCTCCTTCAGTTCCTGCTTTAACCAGCACTTCATCATAGTCAGAACTCTTTACTGATGAGCCGGACATGAGGATTGCACAGGCTTTTTCTTCAAATTCAACCAGCGCTTCATCTGCAGCTAAAGTTCCTTCAATCAGATAAAGGAATAAGGTCTGATCGTTGGAGGTTTCCTGATAACGCCAAACGCTATTGGGTTCCAACGTTACATCCAGATACTGAACTTTTACATGTTCACCTTTCACTGCCCCGTGATGGTCATGGTATTTACCGGATAAAACTCTGATCGTTGCGTTTTTTTCCTGAACCACTGAAACATCCTGCTGTTTAATATCACGATATGCAGGTTGTGTCATTTTCTCCTTTTTTGGAAGATTGACCCAAAGCTGACAGCCTAACAATCTTTCAGATGCTTTAGGCATCTCCTGGTGAATAATTCCTGATCCGGCTGTCATCCATTGACATTGAAGATCCCTTATGACCCCCTGGTTGCCCAGGCTGTCACCATGTTCTATTTCTCCGCTGTAACAGGTAGGTGACTGTTTCAATTCCACGGTGAGGATGCCACGGGAATCCCTTAATGTAATCCTTAGGATTTGTGGAATCAAACCCATCCAACATCAGGAAAGGATCAAAATCCTCAACTGTATTTAATCCCAGGACTCTGCGCAAGTGAACACCGGCACCATCAACGGCATGTTGTCCTCTCACAATCTGTGTACATTTTCTTCTCGACATTGTTCCTCTTTTAAAATCAAAGTTAAATTATATTAAATAACATCCTCATCATCATAATAGTTTAACTTTGCAATAATTATTTATAATCCATTAAAATGAAAAAGTACTTCTTTATTGTCAATTGCCTTCTTCTTATCGGCTGCAGCTATTTCCTGAAAGCTCAGACTGTATCATCAGGATACAAAATAGCAAACAAGTTCCATATTGAAGGAGATGGGGGCTGGGATTATCTAAATGTTGATGAATCAACCGGCAGAATATTTGTTTCACATGGTAATGTTGTTAACGTCATCGATGAGAAAGACGGGAAACTGCTTGGAACTATTCCGGACACAAAAGGAGTTCATGGAATAGCCATTGCAGTTGATCTGAATAAAGCATTTATCAGTAATGGCAGAGACTCCTCAGTTACTATTATCGATCTTAAATCACTGGCATTCATTACTAAAGTTCCTGTGACCGGCCAGAATCCTGATGCAATTTTATATGATCCTTTCAGTCATAATGTATATGCCTATAATGGCAGAACTGCAAATACAACTGTGATTGATGGAAAAGCTAATAAAGTCATAGCGACAATAAAACTTAGCGGTAAGCCCGAGAACTCCGTTACGGACCTTAAGGGCAAAGTCTATGTGAATATTGAAGATAAGAGCGAGATATCTGTTATCAATTCAACAACAAATAAAATCGAGCAAACATGGAGTATTGCACCAGGTGAAGAAGCCAGCGGTCTGGCACTCGACAATGAAACTCATCGTCTGTTCACTGTATGCAGCAACAAACTAATGGTTGTTCTGGATGCACTGTCGGGTAAAGTAATTACAACTCTTCCTATTGGTGACGGATGCGACGGGGCAGCTTTTGATCCTGCACTGAAGCGGGCTTACAGTTCAAATGGAGAGGGCACAATGACAGTTGTTCAGGAAATCAGTCCTGATCAGTTTAAAGTACTCGAAAATGTCCCGACACAGCGTGGTGCCAGAACAATTACTATTGACAAAAAGACACATCATATATTCATGTCGGCTGCAGAATATGAGGCTCCGGATCCATCTGCTGCGAACACAAATCGCCGGCCTGCTGTCAAACCTGGTACTTTCATGGTGCTGGATATAGCTCCTGTAAAGTAGTTCATTTTAACTAGCTGATGCATTTAGGAATAGGTACCGATATTTCTCAGTGCCTTGTAATAAATAATATAATTCTAATCAGACATTCTAATGTAGATTTTTACTAACCATTGAGCCCATGACAGAAAAAATCAGAGAAAATATCAACAATCCCGAAGAACTTGAAAGACTATATCGTGATGATAGAAAGTCTTTTGAATCAGGTTTTGAAAAGGTTATTCCGGAGATAGAGAAATCAGAATTGGCAAGATTTTGGAAAATCCGGCTGGATTATGAAAAAGCATCATCCAAAACGAAAATATTTCTCTGGTCAGACATTTTGATACTGGTTGTATCATGCATTATTTCCGGATTTCTTATCAAAATTCCTACACTGTTTAATATTGATTTGCACAGCTTCCTCTTTATGAGAAAAATGCAGGAATAATTTTCTTCCTTGGACTTTCAGTTTACACAATCTGGACTAACAGAATATTTGAACAGAAGAAACTTACTATAACAATATTGGCATTTTTGATCCCCATCATTTACATAAACCTTTTACCTTCAGACAAAAACAGTGATTCTAATCTGGCTTACATTCATCTGGTCCTGCTAGTCTAGGTGCATTTACGGATTGGTTTTTATTGACTTTGACGTAAAAGATAAAAGCAAAAGAATTGAGTTTATAAGGCATAATGGGGATCCTGGCTATTCATGGGCGCGTTAATCCTGATAGCCGGAGGGATATTAACCGGGATAACAATTGGTCTATTCAGTGCTATCAATATACCAGTTCAAAAGTTTTATATGGATAATGTAGTGATCGTTGGATTAGTTTGCGCACCAATTGTTACGAAGTATATCATAGAAAACTATGTTACTCTGACAAACAAGATTGCTCCGATTATTGCAGATATTTTTAGTCCGCTTGTTTTAATTACTCTGATAATTTATCTGATAGCTATTGTAGTTTCTGGGAAAAGATCCCTACAACGACAGGGTTTTCTTATTGATTTTTAATATCATGTTATTAGGTGTTATGGCTATTATTGTTTTTTCGGTTTCTGAAACCTCAATTAAAAGAAAGCAGAAGTTCAATGAAATGCTTTTGTTTTTTCTTTCAATAATTACACTCATTATTTATTTATTGTGTTATTGGAAATTCTTTACTGGTTAAAAAGAAAGAATATGGCATAACTCCAAAGTAAACTGGCAAAGTCTTGGTTCTAATATATTGATTTTCGGAAATTTCGTTTTGATCATCATTGATTTGTATAAAATAAATTTCAAAAAATCAGAGATTGAAAAAGTCGGATTGACTATCTCAAAGTACCTGCCTGTCTATATAGTATGGATCCTGATAG
>CAVVBY010000004.1:0-18527 GCA_963746685.1 uncultured Bacteroidales bacterium | reverse complement strand
TACATCAGAACTCCAGAAATAAAAAGCTTGGATCTATTCTTCTGAAAGCAGCCGAAGACGATGTCAGACAAATGGGAGGAAAAATCCTCTGGATCGAGACATCAGGCCGGCCATTGTATGCCTCAACAGAAAGCTTTTACAGCAGGAACGGATATGATCTGCAGGCCAGTCTTAAGGAGTTTTACGGACCAGGCGATCCAAAACAGATCTATTCAAAAGTCCTTTAGGACCCTATCCTAATAAGATTAGAGTTGTAATATTCAGGACATCCGGTAACCTCATCTCCTAACCAGTCGGGTCGGTCGAATACTTCTTCTTCATCAGTTAATTCCAGTTCAGCAATTATCAATCCTTCATGCCTGTCATGAAAAATATCGACTTCGAACTGATGACCCGAAAACGGCACTATATATCTTGTTTTAAGAATCCTGCCTGGATAGGCATACTTTCATAATTTCCTTTGCTTCTGAGAAGGGAATTTCAAACTCCCATTCGTGTCGTGCAAACCTGGCATTTTCAGCAGGAGCTTTAATTGTTAAGATTGATTTATTATCACTAATGCGTAATCTGACCACCCTGGAAGGATCAACTGAAAGATAGCCCTGTGTAATTTCCATCTTCCTGATTGCAGTATGTTTGAATTCACCTTTGACCAGAAACTTACGTTCAATCTCTTTTGCCATTGTTTTCCTGTAAAGGTATTATTTTCCGGTTACTCTCATATAAAGAAAATTGTTAACATTATCGGTCAAAAAAGATTAATATTTTATTAGGCAATAAACAGATAATACTTTATATTTGATAAGATAGCAACATATAATATTTGTAATTGAATTCTAATTCTCATCATTATAATCAAACCAATTGACAAATATTTAGAAATACTGTCTGAAAAGAAAGTTTCTTTAGTTTTAGGTTGTGTAGGTAGATGGTAGTGTAATGGACTGATGTTAAAACGTCAGTCCATTTTGTATTAATCAATTGAATTATTTTGATTATTTTTAAATATGGATGTAAAAATAGAAGATGGCTGGAAAAACAGGCTCAGGTCAGAATTTGAAAAGGAATATTTTATAAGGCTTGCAGGATTTGTAAAGGATGAATACCGGAATTCCAATATTTATCCTCCCGGTGCACTTATCTTCAATGCTTTCGATCTCTGTCCTTTTGAAAAGGTCAAAGCGGTAATTATCGGACAGGATCCATATCATGGCCCTGGTCAGGCTCATGGATTATGTTTTTCAGTAAAGGATGGAGTTGAGTTTCCTCCGAGCCTTATAAATATTTTCAAGGAAATTGAATCTGATCTGGGAATTCCGCAGCCATCATCAGGGGATCTTACCAGATGGGCAAGGCAGGGAGTGCTTCTGTTAAATGCAACCCTAACGGTAAGAGCACATCAGGCCGGATCGCACCAGAAAAAAGGATGGGAGGAATTTACTGATTATGTTATTAAGGTTCTGAACAGCGAAAAAAAAAATATTGTCTTTTTCCTCTGGGGATCATATGCACAGAAAAAGGGAGAATCAATCGACAGATCAAGGCATCTGGTGCTTGAATCTGTTCACCCCTCTCCTCTTTCAGCTTCGAAGGGTTTCTTTGGTAACAGGCACTTCAGCAGATGCAACGATTATCTTATCAGTAATGGGATTGAACCGATTGACTGGAGATAACGAACCCGAAGTTCTCATTCAGTCTTGTCCAGAGCCTCCGTGATGATCTTTTCCAGCTCTGAGCAGTTCTCAAAACCAACAGATAATCTGATCAATCCCGGTTCAGGATATTTGGCTCCCCAGACCGATTCAACAGGCATCAGTATTGTCTTAGGGTCGCCCAGTGATGGAATGATCTTTATCTTTTCAGAAACGGACTTGACAAAGATATCCCGTTTGCTCTTTTTCTCCTGTTCTGTATTTCCATCGAAATCAAATGTAACCATTGCTCCGAATCCCCTTTCTCCAAAGAGTTTAAGCGCTTCATTATGAGTAGGATGTTCTGGCAATCCCGGATACCATACCTTTCTTATGCCAGGGTGTTTTTTCAGTATTTCAGTTATCATTACTGCGTTATGGCATTGCTCCCTGAATCTTAATTCAAATGTTTGTATCTGAGTATGCAGTCTGTATGCATCATCAGGCGAGATCATATGGCCAACAAATTTCCTGTATTCTATTGCATCTTTCATAATGGCACTGTCATTCCCGCACAATACGCCGGCTGTAATGTTCCCATGCCCTGAAAAATACTTCGTGGCACTGTGAATTACAATATCAGCACCCGCTTCAAGAGGTTTGCAGAGGAGAGGTGTAGCAAAAGTATTGTCGACAATCACCCTGGATCCTGATTTATGAGCCAGTCTGATCACAGATTCGACATCGGTGACAATAAGCATCGGATTTGAAATTGATTCAATATAAATAAGCTCAGGCTTAATATCCCAGATCACTCTCTCAAATTCATTGAGGTCGTATTTTTCATTTACAGGATAAAAATTGTGAATTTGCAGTCCTCTCCTTTTCCTTAACACCGACTCGGTAAATGAGATTGTCCCTCCATAAATCTCGCTGAAAAATAACCATGGTTTTGACAATTCTGCCTTTTGGAAAACCGATACTGCAGTGTCAATAGCCGACATGCCTGATTGGGTCAGAAGTGCCCATTTGCATGCTTCACGCTTCATTATCTCTTCTTCGGCTGTAACAACAGTTGGATTTCGGTACCGCGAATAAATGTACAATTCCGGGATCCGTTCATTTTCTGTTTCACGCGAGAATGCATTTTTGGTTGTTTCAGCATCGAATAGCTCAAATCCTGCATCCCTGTATACAGGCATGCGTGAACTGTTGATCGGTTTTCTTTTCATTTTTGGTGCCAGATTAAAAGACAGGTACCAAAATAGTTATTTTAGATCAAAGAGGTGAATCCAGAGTGACATTCTTGATTTTCAGACGGCTGTTTTCAACAGTTACATCATATGTCATTTTGACCTGTCCGAAATAATTCATGTATGTAAAATCAACCGGTCCTGTGGAAATGGTATCGCTGTTTATTCTGGCTGAAATGTAAGCTTTGGGAAAGGCAGTTTTAAATCGATGATATTCAGATACATTGTTTATATCTATTGTACCGAATGCAATTTGTTCATCTTTTACTCTGACAACCACTTCAGTAAGAGAAGATCCTGTCAGATTCCTGATTCGCACGTCTGTGGGACCCTCAGGAGAAAATGGTGTCTTTTTGCAGGAAAAGCAGCATATTACAAGTAATAACAAAGTAATTACATACAGCTTTTTCATAATCCGGATATATCGTTATCCTGTAACAATATAACCGGAAAATCAAGAAATTAGTACACTTTAATTAAATTATTGTGAGGCTGTTTGATGGCACCCATCCCTTATTTCCATCGGAAAGCTTAATCTCATACCATTCGCCTACATTATCTTCAATAGTTACCTTTGAGCCTTCATGAAGGATAAAAAGATCGGTTCCGCTGTTGTCCGGAGAGCTTTTGCCGTTTATGGATGGAGTAAAAATCACTGCTTTGTTGCTGTCGTAGACAAGAGATCTGTTGCGAACAGTAAATGCAAGTGATGATGCTGATAATATCAGAAATAATATTGCGGCCCAGAATCCAATGACCTTGATCCTGTATCGGGAGGAATAAATATAAGCCGACAACAGAACCAGGAAAAGGATAAAGGATATTATGCTAATAACAGCCCAGGTATTTGTAGTGAAGTAACAGCGAAAGAAAATCAAACCATTTTACAAAGAACAACTCAGGGATCTCCTCGAATTTATCAACTACAAGCGACCTGGAAATCTGGAGATTATAATTAATATTATTGTCAGCAGGCTTTAACAGGCGTGCCCGCTCAAAAAACAGGATCGCACCCGGAACATTATTGAGCTTGAAATAGGCATTGCCGATATTATAATCAAGTTCTGCTGAACGGTACCCTGTATTATAAATATCCAGCCATTCCGTGAGGGCTTCCTGGTAATTTGATGCAGTATAGTATTCTATTCCTTTTTTAAATTTTTCTGAACGCTCCTCCTGTGCAAAAACAAACTCAGCCGTTAAAACCAGCAACATCAATAAAAGGATATGTCTGTCCTGGAAATCTCATGTGTCAGCCAATTGAATTTTCAACTAATCTGATAAACCTTGCCGCTTCATCATAAATCTTTTCAGCTTCTTCAGCAGACGATGACGGCGCAAACCTTGCGTATTCACATTTATCAATAACTGAAGCAAGTTTGTTTATCTCTTCTTCAGCTATTCCTTTATCTGTTAAAGCATTAACAGCACTGTTCCTGTTAAGTTCAGATACAGGTATATTGAGTTTATCGCTCAGGTATCCCCACAGAGCTTTCAGTATTTCTTCATAGAATTTGTCTGATTGCTTCTCCTTAAGGCACTTTTCAGCCTCCTTAAGCCGTTTCCCTGCAACTTTTCCAGCTTTTCTGTTCCTGACCGCAGAAAGGTCTGAATTCCGGCGGATGTGTTCTCTCCTTATAAAGAGCACTACCAGGAATATAATGAGCGCAAATGCATAGGCGCTGTAGAATGATCGTTTTGAAGAGAACAGGTTGCCTGTCTTTCTCAGGAATCCGGGTTTTGAACTGATGAACCTGATATCTTTTCCAAGATATTTTACATCCTCTTTTGATACACCACCATAGACAGTTATTCCTGCATTCTGATCAGTTCCTTTGCGGGCATAGAAATGAAGCTCCGGGGTGTTTATTTTTTCAAACTGTTTTGATGCAACATTGAAGTAAGAGTAAGTCACTGGCGGGATTGAGAAGTCGCCGTAGTGCCTGGGAATCAGAAGATACTCAAAAGTCTTTTGACCTGTGGTTCCGTTCATCCCGTTTTTGAGTTCATCTGTAACTTTAGGATCATAAACCTCAAGATCAGCAGGCAGTTTCATTTCCGGAGCACTTGCCATCTTAAGGTTACCGCTTCCGGTGATTACCATTTTAAGGTTTACTGCATCATTGACATTTACTGTATCCTTGTTAAGTGATGAATTCAGGGATATTCTGCCGACAATACCTGAAAAATCATCAGGTTTTGTTCCGGGCAGTGGATTTACTTTTATTTTTACAGGCTTGCTGAGAACAGCTTTTGGAACAGTAGCATAGGTTGAGAAGAAATCTCCGAAAAATGGATCAGACTGCCCGGTTTTCTGGCGAATAAGCACAGAGATCTGAACGGGATCAATAGTTATTTCACCGGAGATCTGAGGATAAAGAAGAAATTGCTGTACTACACCTGTTCCGTAAATCGTCCCGTTGACATTTTCACGCTGCAGTGAAGTCAGTGGTGGTGTCTCAAGATCCGTTTTAAGAAATCCCTCAAAGCCCGGGTACTTGATTTCATTAATGCCTGAAATATCAACCCTGGTATATATTTTAACAGTTACACCGATATTTTCTCCAATGAATACTTCCTTTTCTGTCAAGCGAAAGATTCACAAATATATCATCACCCGTTTCCTCAATCTGGTCGTCAGTTTTATTCCGTACCAACTCCCTGAACATTTTGCTGGCCTGGTTACTCCCGACGACTTCTATCCTCAGTGAATCGGAATAATATGTTTTATTTTTAATAGTAATTGCAGCCGGAGGGATAACGAAATTTACCTTCTTTTAATGCCTGAAGATAGTAAACATAGGTATATGAAGTTTCTCTTGATATTTTCCCGTTTATGATCTGTGTACTTGAACTATATGAAGTCTGCGGACCCATAAGTTTGTAAAATCCTGTAAACGATGGTTCCGAAAATTCCCCACCTCCGGAATTGACCGTCCAGGAAACACTGAACTGCTGACCTGCCTGTACAACTTCAGGATAATCTGCTACAACAGATATCTCATCTCCTTTCTCCTGTCCTGTCGTAATAAGGTCCAGAAGCAGCGCAATCATTGTCAGTATGATATACTCTTCCTTTCATTCTGCCAAATTACCAGTTTTTAAGGGTTTTTACCCTTGTCTTTTGCCGCTTTTGCAAGTTTGACCTTTTCCTGAACATTTTTTTCATCATTTGCAATTGCATTTAACAACCTTTCTGCATCCTCCTTTGAAATAGCCTGTTGCTGTTGTTGATCCTGCTGTTTTTGCCCTGTTATTGTCTTGTTTATCCTGATTATTCTTTTTCTGATCCTGATTTTTATTTTCATCTCTCCTTCTTATCCTGATCTTTGTTCTGATCCTGATTATCCTTGTTCTGCTGCTGTTGCTGTTTTTGCTGCTCCTGCTGTTTTTTCAGCAGATCCTGGGCATAGGCAAGATTGTATTTGGCTTCCATATTATCAGGATTAAGTTTAAGAGAATTTTTGTATGCATCTATGCTTTCCTGCAACTTATTTGCCATCAGCAACGAGTTTCCAAGGTTATACATGCTTGCTGATCTTTTATCTTTATCCTCATTCATTTTGTGACTTTCAATAAACTGCTTTCCTGCATCTTCATATTTCTTCTGCTTATAGAGAGCATCTCCTGCATTGAAAACAGCATCGCCAGATGCCTTGTTTTTATCAATGGCTCTTCTGTAAGATATTTCAGATTCAGAGAATTTGTCCTTTTCATATTCCCGGTTACCCTGCCTGATGAATTTTCTGTCAGCCTGTGAATATAAGTGATCCGGTAAAATACAGCATAAAAAGCAGGATAAGCACTCCTGTCCTTTTGTAATACTTTATATGAGTTTTTGTTAAACATTTGTTTCTACAATAAATTATCAGATCTTAAATTTAAATAATCTTACGTTCTGAAGCTTCCTGTTTTTCCTGTCCATGATAATGATTTCAAGGATCAGAAAGAAAAGAGCAATAGCTGCAAAAATCTGGAACTGATCATTGTATTCAGTGTACATTGTACTTTCAAGCTCATCTTTTTTCATCTTTCTGATGTCGCTGAAGATCTCATCCAGACCGATATTGGAATTACTTGCCCTTATATAATTTCCTCCTGCGCTTATTGCAATTTTTTTCAGGATCTCTTCATCCAGTTTTGTTATTACAGTTGCGCCATCAGGATCCTTAAGATAATCTCTCTTGCCCCCGATGGTTACTGGTACCGGAACCCCTTCATTTGAGCCTATTCCGATTGTATGAATAACAATGCCTGCCTTTGATGCTGCTTCAGCTTCGGAAACCGGATCGTCCTCATGGTTTTCACCATCAGTAATGATTATAATAGCTTTGCTTTTCCCCTCTCCCGGGCTGAAAGACCTTTCAGCCAGGTTTATTGCTGCTCCTATTGCTGTCCCTTGTTTCGGGACCATATCAGGATTAATGGTTGACAGAAACATCTTTGCTGAAATGTAGTCGGTTGTTATAGGTATCTGTGTGTAAGCATCCCCGGCAAAGACAATTAATCCGATTTTGTCATTCTCGAGATTGTCGACCAGTTTTGAAATAGCCTGCTTTGCCCTTGTAAGCCTGTTTGGCTGGATATCTTCAGCAAGCATTGAATTGCTTACGTCGAGGGCAATGATCACTTCAACTCCCTGCTTTTTTACTTCCTCCAGCCTGGAACCGAACTGGGGCCTGGCAAGCATTATAATAACTGCTGAAATACCAAGTAGCAGAAAAAATGAATTTAATAACAGGCCTGATTCTTGAAATTTCGGGTAAGAGTCTGTCTATCACAGCAGATTCACCGAGCTTTTTCAGGGAATTTCTCCTTCTTACCTGATTTATTATAAATAAGACTATCAGAACCGGCAGCAGAAGCAACAGGTACAGGTATTCCGGATTTGCAAATCTGAAGAGTTGCATAATTAAATCAATTTAAGTCAGCTTCTTTAAAACCGTATATCGTACAAGAATCTCAATCGCAATAAGGCAAAAAGCAATAATTGCAGGGATCAGGTATTTCTCGTCTTTCCGGGTGAATTGCTTCACATCGATTTTTGATTTTTCCAGCTTATCAATCTCACTGTAAACCTGAACCAGCTTATCGTTGTCAGTAGCCCTGAAGTATCTGCCTCCTGTAGTCTGTGCAATATCCTTAAGGATAGCCTCATCTATTTCCACGGGCATATTCTGATACTGCATTCCGAAGGGTGTTTGAACTGGATAAGGAGCTGTTCCCTGGGTCCCGACCCCGATCGTATATACTCTTACTCCGAAAGTCTTGGCAATGCCAGCCGCTGTCGCAGGAGCGATCTCTCCCCTGTTGTTTATTCCGTCAGTCAGCAGGATTATTACTTTGCTTTTAGCATCTGAATCCTTTATTCTGTTAACAGCATTGGCAAGTCCCATTCCGATTGCCGTTCCATCCTCAATCATCCCGCTCTGTATTTCCCGTAAAAGGTTTATGAGGACAGCATGATCAGTTGTCAGGGGACATTGTGTAAAACTCTCTCCGCTGAATACAACAAGCCCGATACGGTCATATGGCCTTCCTGAAATAAATTCTGTAGCAACATCCTTTGATGCTTCAAGTCTGTCGGGCTTAAAATCGCGGGCAAGCATACTGCCTGAAATATCAAGTGTGAGAATTATATCAATACCCTCTGTTGAAACATCCTGGAATTTATCTGTAAATTGAGGACGGGCAAGAACAATAATAAGAAGAAGAACAGCTGTCATTCTGATGGCAAAGAGGACATGCTGAAGGTAGTTCCTGATTGTAGTTCCCGATTTTTCAAGCGGCTTGAGGCCAGGCATCCTGAGAGATGCAGAAGCCTTATGCTGTTTTAAGACATAAAAGGCGATGATTGCCGGTACAATCAGCAAAAGATAGAGAAAATTGGGATCTGAAAAAGTCATTCTGTTCATATGCCTTTTTCTCCCTGATTATCTTTAACATCACTCTTCTCTTCAATCACCTCCACAGCCTTTGTGGCTGAGACAAAATCGTATGAATTCGAAAACACAGATTCATTCTCAGTCGGATCAGGTTTATATTTGGCAAATTTCACAAGATCTGCTCCTGTCAGAACCGACCTTAGCTTATTAAATGACTCATCCTTTTTGAATCCTGTTTTAACCAGGGCTTCAAGTGTTTCAGACGTTGTAAGCTCGAGAGAGTTGACCCCGAACCTGTTCTCCAGGTACTGCCTGATTATCTCTGTAAGCCGTATGTAATACTTCTTCGTTTCCCCGTTCTGCCAAAGCTTCTCGTTCTTAAGCTTTTCCAGTTCACGGAAGGCAATAACGTGGGCAGGTTCAGTAATTAGCCGGAACAATATCGTCTTTTTTTACTCTTTTGAATTTTCTTATTAATTTGACTATCAACCATATAATTGCTGATAAAAGTAAAGCCAGAAGGATCCATGGAAGGATTTCACCCAATGTAAGCGGAGCCCTGTATGGTGCTGCAATATCAAAAATCTTTGCAGAAGTGTCGGCAGGTGCAATTTTGACCCTTGCCACCTCAAGGTATGAATAATCAGAATAAAATCTTTTAAGACCCTTGGAATCAACTATCTCGGCGAATACCGGATCGATCCTGTAATAACCGGAATCAAAGGAGGTGACAAGATATTTTTCTGTGATCCTGATCTTGTTACCGGATATTTCTGAAGTGTCGATCGCAGGTCCTGACAGTATTTCAATATTTTTTATCAATGAATCCTTGAAAAAAGGAAGTGTCAGCTTAAGATCAGCAGGCTGATCGATCATCACAGAAAAATTAATCTGGTCACCTATCAATATCCGTGATGTATCAAATGCTGCTTTACAGATACCTCCTGCCCGTTCAACGGCGAATGGAAGAACAAACAAACAAATAATATTATACAACCCAGTTTCTTCATACAGATCATCTGCTCTCAAACAGTTTGATAAGTGGTCTTACATAGTCATCTTTGGTGCTCAGCTCAGTAAAATCAACACCGCATTTTTTGAATGTATTCTTTATAGTATCCATATGGCTGTTCCACCAGTCTGAATAAGTTTTCCTGACATATTTAGATGAAGTATCAACCCATTTTTCAGATCCGGTTTCTGAATCCATTACTTTCATCAATCCGACATCAGGAATCACTTTCTCCAGCGGATCCGATACTTTTAATGCAACAACATCATGCTTGCTGGAAGCTATCCTCAGAGCTTCTTCAAATTCAGGAGCCATAAAATCAGAAATTACAAATGCGGTACACCTCTTTTTTATTGCATTTGTCAGAAACCTCAGAGGTTCGCTCAGACTTGTCCTGTTGCTTTGAGGCTTGAAATCAAGAAGCTCCCTGATTATCCTGAGGATATGTTTTCTTCCTTTCTGAGGTGGAATAAATTTTTCAACTATATCCGTGAAAAAGATAACACCTATCTTGTCATTATTATATATTGCTGAAAATGAAAGCACTGCAGCAACCTCAGTCATGATATCACGCTTAAAGCTTACGGCAGAGCCAAAATTTCCTGATCCGCTTACATCAATCAGCAGCATAACCGTCAGTTCCCTTTCCTCTTCATATACCTTTACATAGGGATGATTGAACCTGGCTGTAACATTCCAGTCAATACTTCTGATGTCATCACCATACTGATACTCTCTTACCTCGCTGAAAGCAATACCCCGGCCCTTAAAAGCACTGTGATATTCCCCGGCAAAAATATGCCTGGTCAGACCACGGGTCTTTATCTCAATCCTCCTTACCTTCTTTAGTAATTCTATTGCTTCCACGGTACTCTGTTTCTCGTTTCTTGTTTCTCGTTCCTTGTTGCCGGTCATTAGTTAAAACAAAACCAGCAACCAGCAACAAGCAACTTTTCAAGGCACTTCAACAACATTCAAAATTTCAGCAATTATCTTATCCTGGTTAACGTTTTCAGCTTCAGCTTCATATGTAAGACCTATCCTGTGTCTCATCACATCAGCACACACGGTTCTCACGTCTTCCGGAATTACATATCCTCTTCTTTTTATGAATGCATAGGCTTTTGATGCAAGTGAAAGATATATTGAAGCACGTGGTGAAGCTCCGTACGAGATCATATTTGTAAAAGTTGGGAAGACCATATTTTTCAGGATTACGGCTGGCGAAAACAATGTTAAGTATGTAGTTTTCAATCTTTTCATCCATATAAACTTCCCTGACAACATTTCTGGCCCTGATTATGTCATCTGTCTTCAGCACGCTGTTCGCTTTGGGAAAATCCTTTGCCAGGTTTTCTCTGACAATAAGCTTTTCTTCTTCCATTGAAGGATAGTCGATAAGGACTTTCAGCATGAATCTGTCAACCTGGGCTTCAGGCAGAGGATATGTGCCCTCCTGTTCGATCGGATTCTGGGTTGCAAGAACAAGAAAAGGCTCCTCGAGCTTGTAGGTCGATTCCCCGATGGTAACCTGCCTCTCCTGCATGGCTTCGAGCAACGCGCTCTGCACTTTTGCCGGTGACCTGTTTATTTCATCAGCAAGGATGAAGTTGGCAAAAACCGGTCCTTTCTTTACAATAAACTCCTCCTTCTTCTGGCTGTAGATCATTGTACCTATAAGGTCAGCAGGAAGAAGATCGGGGGTGAACTGAATTCTGCTGAACTTTGCATCTATAATCGATGCCAGCGATTTTATCGCAAGTGTCTTTGCCAGGCCCGGTACACCTTCAAGAAGAATATGACCATTTGCCAGAAGTCCGATCATAAGAGAGTCGGTCAGATGTTTCTGGCCTACGATGACCTTGTTCATCTCCATCCTTATGATATCTACAAATGAGCTCTCTTTTTCAATTTTTTCATTAAGAATCCTGATATCTGATGTTTGCTCCATAGCTAAAAAATTTAAGTAGCAAAGATAATAAAATGAGTTTGTAACAGGCATCTTAAAACTGCCCGGAAAATCTGACACAAAAGAACAGGACAGAATTATAATAAGGAGTTAAGAAGTGTTAAAGTTGTGTTAAATAAGGTATGGTAAGTGGATTCCATGAAAATCTGCCCTGATTGAACTCCGCAGGATCAGGATGATTATCAGGGGAACAAAAGCATTATTAATGTGCTGGGGCAGAACTACCAGCAAAACAAGAAATCCGGCTGTCATGAAAAATACAAGCCTGAACCATATCATGCCAATCTTTTTTCAATAACAGGCTTAATAAAGCAAAGAATTATAAAAGGATTGAGCCATAATATGTTCAGATTCCATTTCATCTGCTGATGATCGGTGAAGAAATTGAAGAAGATCATCATAAGTGCCAGAATTGAGAAAATGGCGAAAATGAAAATGTCAATTATATTGTTCGCTCTTTTTTCCCGGAAGTAACCTGTAAGGAAAATAATAATTATCAGAAGAAGGGAAAAAACAAACAGAGGAGATGTCAGAAGTTTTTCCTTCAAGACCGGTTGTTTAAAGTCAACAACAATTTCCGGATTTGTAAGCAATGGTATCATTTTGCCATTCCTTCGGATTACCAATTCCGATAATCCGTTTTTCAGATCAACAGGAAGAAACATCCTGTCCCTGAATGAAGCTTTTTTATCCCCGGAGAGCCCATTATCAGGTCAATTCCCACCTTTGTCCAGGGTATTACCTTCTCATATTCTCCGGTCAGGTACCTGAAGGTTGGCAGTCCTTTCTTCGCTTCATCAGGAGGATAGATAAGATTTTCTCCGACAGCCTTTTCAATAAGATCACGTATCCTGGTTGAACAATCATCGTAGAAAAAATCATACCGGTAAGTAACATTCTCAGGTTTAAGGTTTTCAGCAATAAGCTGGAAAAGTTTTTCAATGTCTGCTGTTTCCAGATTTAATTTTTGAGATACTACCCATCTTCCTTCAAGAAAATAATCCCTGAGGAAATTGTCATATGAATATATACCCAGCGAATAATTTAGCCTTCCCTTGGCAAATTTCCAGACAAAATTCGGTGTGCCGAAGTCGAAAACACCCCAGTTATAAACCAGATCGCTGTTTTTCTCCGGAATGACTATCCGCAATGCGCTGTGACCGTACACTGAATAAGTCTCTGTGCCCGGGCCGCATGTAATAAGATAAATATCAGCCTTTGGCAGCTTCCTGCGATGTTACTGCCTGAGCCAGGAGAATAAGCAATAAAAACAGATATTTAAGTTTCGTTTCATTAAGAATTTTCTTGTGTAAACCTAAGAGTTTTTTTTGAGAATAGAAAGAGACAAAAGACCGAAGATCAGAAGACCGAAGAACGGAGAGTTCAGAAAGTGCTTTTAGATTCACTCGAATCGCAAGTGCGAGACTTAGACCGCAGACCATCTTTAGCAAGGGAGCCATTAGCGGTGGAATTCCTTTGATATTCTTGTAACCTTGGAGAATCTTTGCGACTTTGCGGTTAATTCTTCGTTTTTAATTAGATTTATACCGATTTATCCTAATTATTTCAATCAGCTTATACCATTAGTATAAATCAAACAAATATTAAAATGAAAAAACACCTGTTCCCGGTTATTGCTTTAACAGTTATATTTTCAATGAGCTGCAGTAATAAGCCCCAGTTTAAGATCACTGATCTTCATGTACATCTGAAGGGCAAACTTACGATTGAAGATGCTGCTGCAAAATCGAAAGCTGAAAATATCGATTACGGCATAGCAGTTAATTGCGGAATGGGATTTCCGGTTCACAATGACAGCCAGATCGATTCAGTGATAGCACTTTTTAAGAACTATCCGCAGTTTTATGTTGCAATGCAGGCCGAAGGACGTGAATGGGTGAATATTTTCTCAAAAGAATCGATGGAAAAATTTGATTATGTTTTTACTGATGCAATGACATTTACTGATGACGAAAGGAAGAAGAAACCGTATCTGGATGCCGAATGAAACCTGGATTGATGATGAAGAGCAGTTCATGGACTATCTGGTAAATACACTTGTCACAATCCTGAATACTGAACCTATTGATATATATGTAAATTCGACATTTCTTCCGGCCCAGATGCAAAGCAGATATGACCAGTTCTGGACTCCGGAAAGAATGGACAAGGTAATTAATGCTGCCAAAGACAATAATATTGCAATAGAAATCAATAACAGGTACAGGATCCCTTCTGAAGACTTTATTAAAAGAGCAAAAAAAGCCGGTGTTAAGTTCACTGTCGGAACAAACAATGCTGATGAGAATTTTTCAGGAGCCGCATATGCACTTGAAATGATAAAAAAATGCAAGCTGATCGAAAGTGATTTCTTCCTGCCCGTTAAAAAAGACAAGGATCTGATATCAGCTAACATCATAAGGTTTCATGCAGGATGGAGCATCTTGAAATAGCCCGTATTTTAAAGTTTCTTCCCGGAATTATTCTTGGATTGACTGTTCATGAATTCAGCCATGCCTGGATGGCTAAAAGGTGCGGGGATCTGACATCCGAAGAGCAGGGAAGAGTTACATTGAATCCGTTCAAGCACATTGATGCATTGGGGTTTATCATGCTGCTTGTTGCAGGATTCGGCTGGGCAAAACCTGTACAGTTCAATGAAGCCAATCTGAAGAATCCAAAGAAGGATGTGGTTAAAATTGCCGTTGCCGGACCCTTATCGAATGCAATTACAGCGATGATTCTCTCCGTAATATTTTCAATTTACAGCCATTTTACCTCTGGAAATTACAACAACATAATACAGATCGTTAATGAGGTTTTCATGTATGCAATTTATATAAACTGGGGATTGTTTATTTTCAATCTGATCCCCTTCCCTCCTCTTGACGGATCACATCTTCTTCTGAATCAGTTCAGGAAATTTCCGAGACTCTATGACGGATTTTACAAATATGGTTCTTATGTTTTCCTGGGCCTTATTCTGGTAACCGTATTTACCAAAGTAAACCTGTTTCCTATCTGGCCCGCAATGGAATTCCTGGGTAAAGGATTCTTATCGCTGGTAGGCTATAACTGATTTCCTTTCCTGCTCTTTCCTCATCCCGCATCTGATTATTTCACTTTGAAATACCATGAAAATGGTGTATATTGGAAGAAACAGGTAAAATGTGAGATGTTTTCTTATCATATTATTCTTAACCATGGAAGGTTCTATTACTTGCAGCAGGATGACAGATTTACTGCTGCCAGGGAAAAAATGGTAACCCAGCAGATCATTAGCCGGGGTGTTACAGATCAGCCCACGCTGAAGGCAATGAGAAAAGTGCCCCGGCATCTGTTTGTACCTGAAGGAATACGAAAGCGAAGCATATGATGATAATCCGCTTCCGATAGGTTACGGGCAGACAATATCCCAGCCATATATTGTCGCATATATGACCGAGGTTGCAAAACCTGATCCTTCAAAAACAGCGCTCGAGATCGGTACCGGTTCAGGTTACCAGGCTGCTGTTCTGGCTGAGACTGTTAAGAATGTTTATAGTATTGAAATTGTTCCTGAGCTTGCTAAAGAGTCAGAAGAGAGGTTAAAGAATGCTCGGATATAAGAATATCACTGTTAAACATGGTGATGGCTACAAGGGATGGAAAGAGTTCTCTCCTTTTGACATAATTATCGTAACAGCTGCTGCCGACCAGATCCCACAGCCTCTGATCGATCAGCTTGCAGAAAACGGAAGGCTCATAATTCCTGTTGGTGCTCCATCGGCAGTGCAGGAGCTTATTCTTCTCGTCAAAAAGAACGGGAAAATTGAGAAAAGCCGTCTGACATTCGTGAGATTTGTCCCTTTTAAACGATTATAAAAGGTGCTGCGTGTGATTAAGACAATAACAGAATCAGGACTTCCGTTAGCATTATGAAGTCAGTTCAGTTTTGTCTTATCATAATCATATATGGTAATAGAATCGGTTAGAAGAATTCTGAAAAGGATCAGATCCGATAAAATCCTCAATAAAATTGGATCAGGTAAAATTGTTTATTTTGAAAATCCTCTGGAAGAAATCGCCATAAAGTATCATTCCGGGTGAACCCGGCAAAGCTGGAAAGTATTATGCAAAGCACTATGGACGAAATGAATATGAGATCTATTTCAATTCAAGTTGTGTTGTAATGGGTGTGATGGAAGGTAAGCAGATCAGCAAAGCAAAGTATTTCAACTATCATTTAACTGAAAGTGACCATTGGAACAGGAATCTTAATAACTCGTGCACCGGGGAAGATTATAATTATTTAGCACAGGGTCATCAGGTCTCTTCTGAACCTGTAAAGGTCGCTCCCCGCTATAGCGGGGCAGGCTCTACGGAGCTCTTAAAATAACGGAGCGCTTGCCAAGCTATACATTATGTTGTATCTATAGTTTATTAATATTGTCCGACAGACAATTTAATTCCTTTCAATATATGTGAATTATGTAATAAATAAAAATAATTCTGTAATATTCCATCAGAAATAACTCAGACCTTTAATGTTGATTATAAAGTTCCTCAGTTCTTTTATCGCTTAAACTTAAAAAAATGGAAATAGTTGTAATTCTTATCATTGGAGCTGTAGCTGGATGGCTTGGCAGCACTATTTACAAGGGAAGTGGCCTGGGATTAATTGGTAACATTGTGATTGGCATTATCGGGAGTTTTGTCGGATACTGGGCATTAGGTAAACTTGGTGTTGATCTTGGTAGCGGGTGGATCGGAGTCATTCTTACAGGTGCTATCGGGGCAATAATTATTTTGATCCTGCTTAATTTGATATTTCCGAAAAGATAGTCCAAACCAACCCAATCTTGAATCTGAAAACAAGAAAATTGCTGCCCAACCTGGATTTGACAAGGGTATTGATTGGATAACTCAAAAAGGTTTTTATCTCCAAAAGGGTAGGTTAAATTCTCCTAATTCTCTGATTATCTTTGTGATTCCGGCGCGACTCGAACGCGCGACCCACAGCTTAGAAGGCTGTTGCTCTATCCAACTGAGCTACGGAACCTGTTACCGGCGGCAAAAATACTTATTTTTTAAATGTGGCCAAGAAAAAATATCCCCCTGCCCCCTTCGAAACTACTCTTTATACACATTTACAAAATATACATATGTATAATGTGTAGGAGTTCTAATATTGTGTTTTAGATGAAAGATAATAAAAGGAAGAACCGGAATTCAGATTCCTCCGGGGCAGGATGGGGAAAAAGGATTACATCATTACAATGCCAGCGGCATTGACTTCCAATAGCCCCGGTGTCACCCGGGGGAAAAGAGTACATTAACAGGTTGCCCACCCCTGAGGGGTGGCCATCCAATTACCACAGTTTTACCTGTGGGGATCTTCGAATAGAATATGTTACCGGGATTATATTATCAGGTATTCCTCATTAAACGGAACCAAATTGTCATTCAGCAACTTTATCATCTCTTCCCTGAATGTAATTCCTTTATGGTGCTGTTCCTGATTCAAAACATAATTAATCAATACAGGTTTCATCGATATATGATACGTGAATGCACCATATCCGACCTGCCATCCCGGAAAATCAGGAAATGAGGTTTTATCCCTAGCCATTATTTCGTGACTGGCCTTTTTAATTTCACACACCAGGTCTGCAAGATTAATTGTTGGTGAAAGATGTGTTACGATATGAATATGATTTGCATAACCACCCACCTGATAAGAGTGGCAATTTCTTTTATTCAGCATACCAACTATGTATCCGAATAATTTACCCTGGTTTTCCCGGTCCAGGAAATCAGTATAATCTTTACTCCCAAGAGTTATCTGATAAAAGATCTGAGTAAAAGTTGACATAGTTATTCCGATTTAGATTAGCACTAAACAAATATACAAAAATAATTTCTATTAACAATTGGAAGTCAATCCCTCCGGGATTGATAATTTATGGGGTGCAATCTACCCGGGGCGTGACCCGGGCTATTGGAAGGTGACACCCCTGGTGTCACTAATTGATATACTACACATCCCGGCTTACCCCCTACCCGGGGTGTGACCAGGGCTAATGGAAGGTGACACCGCTGGTGTCATTAATTGCTACTACATCCGGCTTGCCCCTGCGAGTCTTTGATTGTTGATATTATATCGTAACAGGTAAAATAAATATTGTATCAGGTATATTAATTATTGTAATACGATATAAAAACATCGCTATTTCCATGTAGCACGATCATTCTTTCGACTTCATATAATTGACAAGACCCTTTTTATCAATAATTTCCTTGAGCTTTCCGGGCAGAGGCTCAAAACTGAATTGTTTTTCCCCGATAATAATTTCACCCTTCTCAAGACTGATATTCACCTTATCACCCTGTTTGTAAGCCTCTACAGCCTCTTTATGGACGATCAGGACAAGACCCTGATTTATTGATGACCGGTAAAAGATCCGGTTGACAGACTTAACGATGATCGCACTTATTCCTACATAGGCAAGTCCGACCGAAGGGTGCTCCCTTGAGCTTCCGCATCCGAAATTATCACCGTAATAATTATATCGCCTGCTTTTACATTTGACCTGAACGATGGATCAAAATCTTCGAAAAGATGCGGGATTATTGAAGCAGGGTCAGAGCTTAATATATTATATGTGTATTTGCCGGCAAACATCTGGTCGGTGTTAAGATTATCAACATCCGAATAATTCCATACGTTCCCCGATTTCCTGTTTTCACCCTCCTTAATGACCGATGTAGGGAATACTCTGGCTTCCCGAAAAATTA
>CAVVBY010000003.1:0-39860 GCA_963746685.1 uncultured Bacteroidales bacterium | reverse complement strand
GCAGGTATTTCCCAGATGCCTGAGAATATTTTCGACATCGACAATACCTATATCGACCATAACACCAATTGCTATTGCAATACCGGATAATGCCACAATATTGGCATCAATTCCGAAAAACCGCATTAGAATAAATGTTATTAAAACACCTAATGGCAGTAAGCCAGCGACAATGATAGAAGCCCTGAGGTTCATTACCAGGACAATAATCACAATTATACTTATCAGAATTTCATGGGAAAGAGCAGATTGAAGTGTTCCGATTGTTTCTTTGATCAGTCCTGTCCTGTCATAAAATGGTACAACAGTTACCTTTGAAACAGATCCGTCAGGCAAAGTTTTTTGTGGCAATCCCGATTCGATTTCTTTAATCTTGTCTTTTACATTATTAATTACTTCCATCGGGTTTGAGCCATATCGTGCAACCACAACAGCTCCGACAGCTTCTGAACCTGCTTTATCAAGACCGCCTCGTCTTGTGGCAGGACCAAAAGTGACATGTGCCACATCTTTAATACGAACAGGAACATTATTCCGAACAGCAACAACAGATAATTCAAGATCATTAAGACTCTTTACATATCCCAGTCCGCGAATGATGTACTCTACATTATTAAGCTCAATGGTTTCCGCACCGATATCGAGGTTGCTGTTTTTAACAGCATTCATGACATCCATAACGGACACATTGTAAGCCTTAAGAGCATTGGGATCGAGATCAACCTGGTATTCTTTTGTGAATCCGCCAACTGATGCTACTTCGGAAACACCTTCGGCAGTTGACAGACTGTATTTAACATAAAAATCCTGAATGGTTTTGAGTTCCTGAGGATCCCAGCCGCCATTTGGTTTTCCGGTTTTAGGATCGCGTCCTTCAAGAGTGTACCAGAATATCTGACCCAGAGCTGTTGCATCCGGTCCAAGTGAAGGTTGTACTCCGGCAGGTAATGTTCCCGGTGGAAGAGAATTAAGTTTTTCAAGGATCCTTGACCTGCTCCAGTAAAACTCAATATTATCTTTAAAAATGATGTAGATGAATGACATTCCGAACATCGAAGTGCTTCTGATAGTCTGAACACCGGGAATACCAAGTAAAGCAGTGGTTAAAGGATAGCTTATCTGGTCCTGAATGTCTTTTGGTGAACGACCCATCCATTCAGTTGCAACAATCTGCTGATTTTCACCAATATCAGGAATAGCATCTACGGGTACCGGATCTCTCGGCAAAAATCCCGATTTCAGATTGAATGGCATAGTCACCAATCCCATGACCACAAAAGCGATCAGAAAGATAAAAGTAATAAGCCTGTTTTCGAGAAAATATTTTACTAATCGGTTAAACATCAGAATTATTGCCACTATTTGATCGTTTTATTATTTCTTTTCAACAAGGGCCATACCACATTTGGGACAATTTCCCGGTTTATCACTGACAACCTCTGGATGCATCGGGCAGGTGTATTGAACCTTTGCCACCTCCTTTGTTGTTGATTGTTTTTCTTTAGGGAGCCGCTTCCGCATGAGTTTAACGCCAGAACTGCAACCAAAACAAAACCAATAACTAAAAGACTCTTTTTCATTGTTTTGAAAATTAAAATTGTAAATACTAAATGATTAATTGAAAGATAAGAAATATTACAAATATTTTGATACAGTCATTAAATACCTGATAACGAACAGGATTTACATTATAATATTCGCCATTGTTCAACAAGCCGGATATTCTGCCGATTGATTAGAAGTATAATTGAAATTTTATCACGGGTATAACAGTAATACTGGTTCCCGTAAATCCTGTATGACCAAAGGAACCTTCCGGTGCATTCTTCATAAAGGAATTATCGGGATCCATCATCCAGCCAAGACCGTTATTGAATTTGTCTTTTGTCAGAAATGTTTCGATCGTCTTTTCTGAAATAAATTGTTTTGAACCAACCATCCCTTTATTAATCAGCATATCAACAAGCTTTTGCAGATCGTTAGCAGTAGAAAACAATCCTGCTGCACCTGAAATTCCTCCATTGGCATACCAGGCATTTCCATCATTTACCTCTCCTCTGAGAATATAGGTTCGCCAGCCATTCCATCGTGCAGGATCAATTTCCTTTATTTTGAATCCCAGGGTAGAGTCATAAACCATTCTTTTTTCATAAGGATTACCTGCCGATGTGGCACGCAATTTTTATGGTGACCAAACGATGTCAGGGGATTGAAATCTGTATTTTTCATGCCAAGTGGTTGAAAAATATTCTGTTTCATGAATTGTTCCAGAGGCAGACCGGAAATAATTTCAATAATTTCACCAAGGAGAACAAATCCAAGATCGCTGTACCGGCGTTGTTCTCCAACAGGAAACTTTAAAGGAAGTTCTCCTATTATTTTGAAACATTCCTGTTTGTTTGAAGCAAGGTAATAAAGTGGATACCATTCATACAATCCTGCAGTATGGGTGAGAAGATTACGGATTGTGATCTCTTTTTTATCAGGTGTATTAAAAGCTTTTATGTAGTTGCAAACCGGATCTTCAATATTAATTTGTCCTCTGTCAGCCAATAACATTACCGAAGTTGTGGTTCCAATGACTTTTGTGAGTGAAGCAATATCAAAAAGATGATCAACTGTCATTTTCTCCGGCGGGTTGAGGAGATTATGGTTGTAATCATACTTTTGTGCATATCCGTACGCATTTTGGTAAATAACCTGAGTATTTTTTTTGATCAGGATAACAGCCCCCGGAATTTTGTCCTGGTCAACCTGACTTTGAAGTATGCTGTCTATTTCAGCAATCAGCTTCATCTTTTTTTCTTCAGTTATTGCTTCCTGACAATTTGAGATCAGAGCCAGGAAGAAGAGAAAGATTCCGGTCAATAGTGTTTTGTAGTGCATAACAATGTTTCTTAAAAGGAGGTGCATGCTATTAAAAAACTACTTAAATTTTTAATTAATTACATTTTTACAACCTCGTGCTTTTTAATAAAATCCGGGTCAATATTAACACCCATTCCTGGTCCGGTGGGAACTTTAATTTTTCCGTTTACGACTTTCAATGGCGATGTAGGGCATTCAAATATTACAGTTGTATCAAGTCCCTTAAATTCGTGATGAGCTCCGGCATTGGGAACTGCAGAAACAAGTATATAATCATAAAGAAATCCCAGTCCACCTCCTGACATATGAGGAACAATAGTTTTCCCGAATGCATCTGCCATGAGTGCCACTTTCATCGAACGAATCATTCCTCCGAAATAATAAATATCAGGTTGAACAATATCAAGACCATCATTGGCAATAGACCATCGAAAATGGACAAAGCTCTGATCCTGTTCACCATTTGCAACAGGTATCGTAAGTGCATCTGCTACCTCTTTGATATCTTCAAAATGGTCATACATAACAGGCTCTTCAAAATAACTGTATTTATATTCTTCCAGAAGCTTACCAATTCGTATAGCCTCTTTTACGTTATAGTAACCATTTGAATCAGCATAGAGAAACATATCATCACCATATGTCTGACGGAGGAGTGGTATCAATTTTTCAGTCTTTCCGGGTACTCCGGGATAATGAATGTCTTTTGTTCCGGCATACTGATAACCCACCTTAACTTTAAGTGCATGAGCATCATATTCAGCTACTGCTTTTTTAATAAGGTCAAAATGTTCTTCCAGTGGTTTTTCACGAAACTCAGTAGCCACATATACAGCAACTTCAGGATTATGGATTTCTCCGATCAACTGTCCCACAGGCTTATCAGCAATGTGTCCAAGCATATCGAGAATTGCAAATTCTATAGTCGCTAATGGCAACCCAAGTGCAATGCCATTATATCTGAAATTGAAACCGTATATATAAATCTTTTCTAAAATTAAGTCTAGTTCCCGTGCATCCTGACCAATAAAATATGGTTGAAGCTTTTTGAGGAAAATTGGGAAAAGAGTAGAAAGATCACTGTGACCTACCGAAATTCCTTCTGCTCCGTCTTTTGAACGTACCCGGCATAAAAAACTGTTTTCAAAGCGCAGCAATTCGAGGGTTTCTATGATTACCGGAGTTGCAAACAGTTCCTTTTTTAGTACAGGTTTTTTAAGTATTTCATCAAGCTTTGCATACCTTGATTTTACATCTGTTACAGGACCATTGGATTTCGCCTCTGCTCCACAATATGATAATGGTAACGCTGCTGCAGCCAGACCACCTGCAACGGTAGTCGAAATGAATTTGCGTCGATTTGTCTTCATATTTATCTTTCTGTTAAATTGACCGACTAATTTCCAGTAAAATACATTTAGTGTTTAATTTCAGGTTAGTTTTTCCCCCTAACAAGATAATCTAAATTACTGTTTATTGGAAAGATCATTAGCCTTATCATAACAGGGCCGGTTTAAATTGACCACTAAACAGACTACTTTAAACTGAGTCTAATGCATCTGGTTAAGCTTAAATTTGATAACTTTAAACCAGGGTTTACATCTTTATATTGACGAATTATAAGAAATATGGAAATCAATTAACCATAAATATGAAGTCCTTCAGCAAACTGGTATTTAATCCTGTCATATTTATTGCTTTATTAAGCATCATCGGATGCAAATTCAAAAATAACAACGACAAAATTCAAACTATTAAATCCGGGAGGAACTACAATCCTGTCGGTTATGATCTGTCTAATCCGGATAAGATTTATTTTTTACCGGGAATTCTACATGAAATCTCGGGGATTACGGAGATCGACAATTCAACCATTGCCTGCATACAGGATGAAAATGGCATCCTGGTTATTTATGATTTATCAAAAAACAGTATCAGTGAATACTTTGCTTTTCATGGTAATGGCGATTATGAAGGAATAGCAAGGGCAGGTAATAAAATCTTTGTACTGAGAAGTGATGGAATATTATGTGAAATACCAGATTATAAATCTGCCGGATTTGCCAGTATATCATATAAAACAGAAATTCCTGCAAAGGATAATGAAGGGCTCTGTTACTATAAAAAGAATAACATGCTGTTGATTGGCCCAAAAAGCAATATTGAAGGAAAGAAGATAAACAAAAGGGCCATTTATGGCTTCAGCCTGGAGACAAAAAAGCTTCTTGATAATCCTGTTATTAAATTTGATCTGGAAGCGATTAAAGAATATGCCACTGAGAATAAACTTGATCTTCCGGTGACTAATAAAAAGAAAGAGAAATCTGAACCAAAAATTGAGTTAAGGACTTCTGCTATAGGTATTCACCCTGTAACAAATAAGCTTTTTCTGATATCAGGAGTAGAACAAATACTTTTTGTCTTTGATTTAGACGGGAATCTAGAATATATGGAGAAGCTTGACCCGGAGTTATTTAATCAGCCTGAAGGGATTGCATTTCTAAATAATGGTGATATGCTTATATCAAATGAAGGAGGCCTGGTTAACGCAACTTTATTGAGATTTAACTACAAATTAAAATAAGCATTCCACGCTTTAGAATATAACGTCTCTTTGTCATTTTTCGTCCGGATCAATTACCCCGGCATCACGCGACAGTGAATCGGGGATGGCGATTTTAAAATGGGATTGTATTAAATGTTCCATCGCGTCCCTTTGTTGTTGGATCGTTTGAACTGCATCCTCATAAGCATCACTATAAGATTTCCCCTCTACCATTAATTTACGCTCCATCATTTCAAGAGCGATTGAATATTCAGTCTCCTCACAGGAAACCTGACCATCAATCCATATCTCCTTTGATGGTATAAAATGATAAGCCAGATCATTACCACTGAAGCCAAAATCGGGATAGATATTTTTACGTACCAGGTATCCGTCTACTACCCAGATCGAAATGCCATCTCTTTTCCCCATCCGGAATACGATAGATGTTCTGAAGCTGAATGCTGTCCTGAATATATTTGATCTCCTTAATATTATATGAATCTGTCACACCTACCTTTTTTAGCGAAGCTTCATGTGCACGGCAAATTTCCTCATTATTATGCCTTATAACCAATTCCAGCCTTAATGAAGAATCATGAGAAGCCTGATATGTCCAGCCAAATTTTGCCATAAGGTGCCTCTCATTAAGTTCATGTGCGACAGTCAGATCAAATTCTTCGCTTGATATGGCATTGTCAATCCAGATTTCTCCTCTGGGATTAAATGTATACCGCTGTTCATTACCTCCGTAAAGCCACTCCTTGTATATCTTCTGGCGGACCCGGTTTCCGTCAATAATCCATACGCTGTAATTATCATTTTTCCCCCAGAAATAACGATAAATACTTCCGACCTTTTTATGGCTTGTCCAGCTTATAGATATCAGGCTGATTATCAAAAAGAATACTATTCTTTTCATAACTTTTGCTTAAATTACTTTCGCTGAATAAAATTAAACTATTTTAGGCAAATCGATAATGTGTGAGTTTATCACTTCAAGCCCGGGTTGGAAGTGCTCAATATCTTCTGGACTATTTTGGTAACACTGCGGAAATCTATCTTCCCGGTGCTCATCATAGGTAACTCCTTAATTACAATAAATTGCCTTGGAAGAGCGATAATGGGCAACTCTTTTAACATCTTCCTCAGCATTTCTGTCTTGTTTACTTCCCTGGAGACTGTTGCCACAATATATGATCCCTTTTTTTCATCCGAAACCTCAACAACGCAACAGGATACTTCAGCCGGAAGAAGCTTCTCCAGGGTATTTTCTACCTTAACCAGTGAGATCATCTCTCCTCCAATCTTTGCAAACCTCTTAAACCGGCCGGCATGCCATAGATAATTGTCCTCATCGAAGAATCCCATGTCTCCGGTATTGTACCAGCCTTCAGTCAGGGCTTCTGCTGTAAGCTCCGGATCATCATAATATCCTTTCATTACAGAGTCTCCTTTTACAAAGATCTTCCCGACTTCCCTGGTTGTACACTCTTTACCAGTCTCAAAGTTCTCAATCCTGACCTGAACATTTGGAAGAACTTTCCCGGTACTGCCAGGTCTGTTATATTCAAGTGAGTTGACAGATATAACCGGTGATGTTTCAGTAGCTCCATAACCCTCAAGAAGTGTGACCCCATGCTTTTTCATGTACCCTTCCCTCAGGGCATCCGGACATTTATCAGCTCCTGCTACCATTAGTCTGAAAGTTTTAAAATCTCCAGGTTCTGATTTTTGGAGATAACCCCAGAAGAAACTTGGGGTACCGACCATTATTGTTGGTTTCTCCTCACGTGCAATTTTACAAATTGTTTGAAAATCAAGAGGATTAGCGTAAGACACCATAGTCATACCATAATAGAACGACACCCAGAGATTTGCTGTTAAGCCAAATACATGGTAAAAAACCAGATTTGCCAATAAAACATCTGATTCATGTATTTTCACATAACCACCAAAATTTTCAATATTTGAAGCAATATTACGATGGGTCAGCTGGACTGCTTTTGGATCTTTTTCACTTCCGCTTGTAAATAAAATTGCGACTGTGTCTTGTTCATCCCCTTTATGAATACCATTCAGGATCATATTAACAGGAAGCATTGCTTTCAAAGCCGCCTTTAGTTTATCACCTGTAGTAACACTTTCCATTATATCTTCAATCAGAACCATGCCGTCAATTTTCGGACAATCAATTTTTTCCAGCAATGCTTTTGAAGTAATGATTGTTTTGAATTTGCATTTTTTCTGTGCATACTTTGCGTTAAACTCAGCACCTGTTGAATAGTTTATCATTACAGGAATTCTTCCACTCATTAATGCTCCAACTGTTGCCAATGCACAACCTGCAGAAGTAGGAATCATTATGCCAATGTACCCGTCGTCATATTTGGTGAATTTTGAACCCAGTATCAGGGCACCGATCAAAGCCTTTGAATAAGTAACTTTTTTTCCTGTGGTTTTATCAATAATTGCAAGCTTTTTAGCGTGCTTCTTTGCCATACGAACAAACTGCTGATGAAGTAACATAAGTATAAGTGTTTAGAATAATTATTCTCATTGGAAAGATTATGGAGCCGAATATAATGAATTATGTTTTAATTCAAATAGCAAATAAAAATCATTCTAAAAATGCAAGGCATGCTGCAGCTTTGTATATAAATGATATTAAGGCTTTTGTCAGATATATTCTGATAGTAATAAATCAGATGATGTTATCCGGTCGAAAATCCGTCACCAATTCCCTGCCTGCAGCAGGCTGGCGTTATTCTTTAAAACAAAAATCCCGCAGATCATTGATCTTGCGGGATTAATTATCTTAAATTATTAAAACTTACTGACATTTCAGGATTGTTCTCTGCGCTTTTGATGGTTCGGCAAATGGTCCGTACATGGCATTCTTAAATGAAGCGCATGCATCTGTTGTTTTTCCTTTTCCTGCCTGTGCAAGGCCAAGCTGGAAGTAAAATTTCGCTTTGGCTTCAGCAGCACCTGTCTCAAGGGTAAGGCCCTTCTGTGCATATTCTGCTCCGCTGTCGAAGTTCTTTTTCTTGTTGTAAACATCTGCATAATAGTAAAAGAGGTCCTTGTCTTCACCGTATTTGGCTGCTTTATCCAACAAGGTAAGAGCGTCATCAGGTTTATTTGCCTGGTTTGCCTGTGAACCAGCCGCGCGGAAATATTCAAGCGCCAATGTTGATGCCTGTTTTACCTTATCGGCATCCTTGGTGGTATCCAGTTTTCCCAGATATGAGTTAATTGTTTCCTCAAAGGAAGTGGCATTATTCTGGCTTCTGTATATTAAAGCCTTATTGTAAATTGCTGCAGCATAACCGGGATTAATAACTAAAAGGCTGTCAAATGCCTTCACGGCATTCTCATAATCTTTTTTTGTAAAAAATTCAGTACCCATTGTGTAATAACCCTGTACCAGTATCTTCCCCGCATTTTCCTTGCCGGTTGCGTTACCATATTTTTCAGCAACAGCAGCAGCAGTCTTTGCTGCCTTGATAATTTCAGGTGCTGGTTTTTTTTCGGTCAGGGAGGCAGATGCAACTTTTACATATAATCCCGGCAACACCTGCACTGCTTTTTGCTTGAGGTCAGTTGCTGTCTCGCCAACCTTGTCGGAGAGGGTTATCACATTCTCAAAGGCAGCAATTGCAGCCTTGGGATCAGTCTGCATCGCTTTTGCCCCTTCATTATAATACTTTATCACATCATTCCGTTCCTGCGCATTGAGGTTTGTACCAATAATGGCAGAGACTAACAGAATCACTGCAATTTTTCGCATTCTTTTCATGTCCATTTTAATACAGATTATCAGGTTATTATAAACGCTATTTCTTTTTAAAGCGTGTAAATATAGAAATTATTTTGATTTGTCAATAAGCTGAATAAACTGATGAAAAAAAATCCGCCAACCGGCGGATCTTTTTTGCGAACTAAAACCAGCTGTTACTTGTTGGGCAAAATGAAATTCAGGATTGTCCTGTTGCCTTCAATAATCTTTACGCCATTAACCTTAACTGTGTCAAAATTTTCTTTTGCTGCCAGGACAGAGTAGGTTCCTGACGGCAGATCCGATTATTGCATAATAACCCATTGTATCTGCTATTGCACTTGCAACAACTGTATCCTGTTTTACAATGATTGAAGCTTCTTTTATCTTTGCATTAGTCTTGTCAGTGACTTTTCCTTCAAGCCTTCCCGCGGTTGAATTATTGACTGCCCTGATGACAGGCTTAAAAGTAAATCCCTTGATCCCTGCTGGACTGGACATATTACCCCTCATTACAAATGACCTCGAGAGATCAAAATCAAGTAAAAGCTCTGATGTAAGGCCACCATCGACAACAAGACCCGGTCTGATGAATATCTTGATGCCTGTCTGCTGTCCGCTCGGTACTTTGACACTGAACTTTCCCCATCCTTTACCTTAAGACCAGCCTCATCAACATAAAGCCTTATCAGGTTATATTCTCCGGAAGGAATTTCCAGATCAAGCAAATCTGCTACTAACACCGTTCCTTAAATCAAGAAGGTTAAATTCTCTTGAACCTTCCCATATAACAGAGAACGGATTGCCATCGCTGATTCCATCCCCGGCTTTCCTGATCTCGACTTTTGTAATTGTAACAGTTGCCGATTCAATAAGATTTACAGGAAATGGAGCATCGGTAACTTTAATAACCAGTCGTCCGTTTCCATTGTCAATGGTTTTACTGCAACCTGTAAATATCAAAACCAATGTTGCTGCAAAAAGAGTGAAAAATAACCTTTTCATATAATTCAGTTTTAATTATTAATGAGAAAATCTTACCTGCGTCCTGAAGTTGCCCCTCTTGACATTCTCATGCCACTTCGCTGCATAGTGTTATTGCAAACTCCGCTGTTTCTTGCTGCTGAGCGTACCTGTGAGTTATTCCTCTGCTGGTTTATGCAATCCTGGGATGAAACCCTGTCACGGACCTGTCTCTGAGTCCGGATACCAGACTGACTCCTGGTTCCTCTCTGATCTGTTCTGAACCTGGTCTGACTGCTGTCTGAACCTGATTTTGATTCTGATCTGATTACCGTTCTGTGCCATCATGGCTGCACTTATCATAAGTGCCGCTACTGCTAATAAAATTGTCCTTTTCATCTTCTTTATTTTTAGATTAATAAAATTCAATGAGACAAATCTAAGCCTGCGAAGATGAAGCTATCATGAAATTTCAGGGAAAATGAAAGAAAATGTTGTTCCTTTTTCAACCTCAGAGGTTACAGATACCTCTATATTATGAAAATCAGCTATTGATTTGGTAATTGCCAGCCCAATTCCTGTACCATCACTATCATTACCTTTTCTGGTTTTGAAGCGGGAGAAAAGTGTACTCATCTGAGCTTCATTCATACCTTTGCCTGTATCAGTGATTGTTACCTAAATATCTTCCTTGCTTTATGTTGCTGGTTACAAGTTATTTTTCCACCCCGGTCAGTATTCTTTACTGCATTATTCAGCACATTATAAAACATCGAAAAGACAAGAGATCTGTTGGCTTTTTCGAACTGATAGTCCTGGATAAAATCACCTTTCAAAATAACTTCTTTATCCTCTGCAACCGGATTCAATTCATCGATGATCTCCCCAAGAAGGCTTTGTACTGAAAAGGTATCTTCGCGCAAATACTGGTGGCTCTCGATACGGGCAATAAGAAGCAGTGAATTTACAAGGCTTTGAAGCCGGTGAAGGGTCTTTAGCGATTCTTCAATTTTATTTGCTGTCTCAGGATCAAGATCACTTCTTAGCAGAATGTTCTCAAGCTTGCTTCTCAGGACCGAAATTGGAGTCATAAGCTCATGTGAAATATTCACAGTGATCTCTTTTTCTTTCTGAAAAGATTCATCGATCTGGATCATCAGATCCCTTAACGCATTATCGAGGCTGGCAAAATCAGAGGTGTTGGTTTTTACCGGTGTCATGTCAAATTTTGACGGGCTTGATATCTCCTTAAGCTTATTGGTTATTTTTTTTAGAGGATTTAAAATAATCCTTGTATACTGAAGGTCGGTAACAAGAGTAACCAGTATTATAAAGACCAGAAATACAAGGATTATCCTGTTTATGTTTTTTTTGGCATTCTGTATGCTTGACAGACTTTTCCCGATTTCAAGAAGGTACTTCTGGCCATCCACAATTAATGTATAATTAAGGACCCGATAGGTAATTTCTTCATCCTCAATAATCCTGTTGCTCACATCAATCTGATTGAGTTCTTCTTCTATATTGGTCCTTTCGAGGCTTATAAACTCTTCTTTAAGAATATTATAGCTCCCGAAAGCGTCGGTTGTGTCAGAGTTTATAAATGGTTCTATTCCTATTTTCTCTATCAGTCCAATTGTCTTTTCTCTTTTCTGGATAAGGTCATTATCGACCTGTCTTAAATTGATCCTTTCAATTATCGAAGGAAGGAAAATAAGGAACAATGCTGTAAAGACCAGCTTTGAAAGCAGGTTGAATAAGGCAAGTTTTGACTTCAGTCGGATCATATTGTGGCTAAAAGAAACCTGCTATCCTGTACTCACCCGGTAACCGACACCCCTGACTGTTTCAAGCCATGGAGAAGGTGCATGGTGATTAAGTTTTTTTCTCAGGTTTTTAATATGAACGTCAATAAAATTACTATCGTATTGATCATCAAGAATATTCCCCCATATATGCTCATAAAGCTGCTGGCGGGTCAATACTTTATCATGATTCAGAACAAGATACTGAAGAAGATCAAACTCTTTTTTAGTAAGATCCACCTCCTGCTCCTCTGCAAATAAGTTTACGTGACTGAACCTGCATTACAAAGTCTCCAAGTTCAATATCCTGGTTTGCGACATTGAATTTTCTCCTTGCAACAGCATTAATCCGTGAAAGAAGCTCTACCAGTGCAAAAGGTTTTGCAAGGTAATCATCAGCTCCGAGATCCAGTCCTTTTACTTTGTCTTCAACTGCTCCCCTTGCTGTGATAATTATAAAGATGCTTCACTGCCAGCTTTTTTTGCTTCATTTATAAGATCCAGACCGTTATAATCAGGAAGACCGAGATCAAGAAGAATAAAATCATAAAGGTTAACTGCAATTTTTTCTGATGCATCATTTCCGGTAAAAGCAAGATCGCAAAGGAAATTCTCTGATTTCAGGAATGAAGCTATTTCGTTTGCAAGACTTTTCTCGTCCTCAACAATCAATACGTTCATCAGTAGTAAAATTAAAAAATCCTGAAAAACCCGCTTAACATGAAAATAAAACCTTTCGGACTTTGATAAAGCGGATCATTATATAAAGGGAGTACATAATTTACTTCAGCTTCAATAGTCATGAAATCTGTATTAAAGGCAACAGGAAAGCCGAAATCAATCTCCATGATTCCAAACTTTTCAGAAGTTGAAGTGCTTGTTGTCGTGCCCGGAGAAGTATTATATTTGCCTCCATTTACGGCCAGGTGATGAAGCCACAATAGAAGTTTCGGTAGCGGTTTCAACTTCAATAAGTGTTCCGAACAGAAGATTTAAATATGGATCGAATGATATATTTGCTTTCCCTTTAAAGAATTCAGGAGTCTGAAAATACCTTGAGTTTCTGAATTGAAAATAAGCCTGGTTTTCTTCTGAAAATAATCCCCCCACTGATATTTTTGAATAGAGCAGTTTCCAGTCAAAGCCCAGAGTCAGATCGCCATAAGTAAAACTGCTGAAAAGAGTATCAGTCAGGGATGGAGGTACCTGGTATCTGTAAACTCCGGCTGAAATATCAAACCATGAATTAAATGCATGACTGTAATTTAATGCTCCGATATAAAATGCAAGAAATGGATCTAATCCGGAGAGATGAACCGCTGATACAGATGCATATAATTGATTTTTGAAACCATAGGTTAAGTTCCCATAACCGTAAGGCTGATTCTGAGAAATGGTTGAACCAAGATAGATCATGTTACTCCCATATCCTGCTCCTGTGTATAATGAATGCCGTACAACTTTAGATTCTGTTTTTGATGTATCGGTCTCAGGTAAAGAAATTTTAGAACCAGTTTGTGCCAAAACACCTAACGGCAGCAATAACAGAAACAGGCTATATATATTTAAGATCGGAATATCGGCATTTGAAAATGTATAGTATCCTTTTAAGATTTATCTTCCTCCTTTGCGGCCAGCTCCACCAGGTTTACCAACACCTTTTGGTATTCCTGATCCTGAAGGTCTTACAATTGATGGCGGACGCGCCCCTCTTGCTCTTGTCATATCCGGACGACCGCTTCTTACCCGTTTGGCAGTCTGATAACCATACCTGTTTCCGGTTTGATTGTTTCCGTTGCCTTTTGCATTCTGCTCATTTCCATTTCCTGCAGATTGGCTTTTCTGTTCTTTTAATTTCAGAGAATCAATCTGTTGGGTGTTGGATTGTGCAAATCCTTTGTGCCCTGCAAACAACATCAGACACACAAATAATAATTAAAAACCTCAGCCTCTTCATTTTTTTTGACTTTAATAATATAAATCAACTAATTGATTGATATTAATCAATTTAAGGAAATATCTTTTCCTTTTTGCAACAAAGATATCTGACAATTATGAAGAAAAGATGAAAATATGAATATACCATATTTTTGATCTGCGTTATTCTGCGCGATATGCGGGAGACTTTTTTTATTTCCCGCAGATAGCGCGGATTTTCGCAGATTTTTATGTCAGGATTTTTTGAATGGATTGCCTTTCGTTCTCAGTCAGAGAATCCATCTGTTGAATTGCATGGTTGATTTTTGTTTTGAAATTCCAGCAGGTCATCTGCCGGAGGGATAACCGCCGTGCAAACTCATAGGTTGAGAGATCCTCTTTCCCTTTGCAGACATTGTAAGCTATGTAGAATGCTTTATGAACCGGGAATTTGCAGTTATGAAAAATTGTTCCTGCAGCGGCTGATTCTTCGGTTTTACATTTTGTACACCTTCTTGAATATGGAGTTTTTCCGGGACAATAATTTTTATTGCCGCATTTTCTGCAGGTAAATCCATGCTCCCATTTTACATCTGCAAGGAACTCAAAACATTTTTCATCGCTCCGGAACAGTTCATTTAACTGTTCTTCTGATAATTCCTTTTTAAATATTGCGCCCATAATCAATGTATTCAGGATACAAAAATAATAAAAATAGTGATATTAAAAAGATTTAGGTGATACTATTGCGATTTAATAAAACTGTGTGTATCTTTGCATCGTCATTAGTATTTCAAAATATTAATTTATAAATAAATAATACAATGGAAACAGCAATCAAACAGACGGTACATCTTACTTCAGATGATTTTAAAGAAAAAGTATTCAACTACGAAATATTTTAATTTTTATCTTTGCATCGAAATTGAAAAAGATATTATGGATTCAAATTGCTCCGTAACACCAAATCCAAAACCTGAAAAAGGGTTCTTTAAATCGCAATATTTCTGGAAACCATTTATTGGAATTGTTATTGATTGGAGGACTGGCGGGATTCCTGTATTACTATTTTATTGGATGTAAATCGAGGAACCTGTGCAATCACCAGCAACCCTTGGAATAGTATATTAATGGGGGGTCTCCTGGGTTTCTCGATTGCAGGTTCAACCTGTACAAGATTCAGACAATTACCATAATATGCTTTTTAAATACTATTCTGGAAATGAACTACAAGGAAATTGATAAAAGGTACAGCACTCTTGCTGAATCAAACTGTTGCCTCTCCTGCGGTGGGGCGATTAATTACTCTGGGGCCTCTGAAGGAGAAATATGTGTTGATCTTGGAAGCGGACGGGGAACAGATGTCATGAGGCTGGCAGACTGTCGTCCTGTAAAAGAGTTGCTCGAACTTGGATTTTCAGCTTATTTTGAATCGGACTCTGCTTAAAAAATAGTGATATTATTACGATTTATTAGTGATACTATTGCGATTTAATAAAACTATGTGTATCTTTGCATCGTCATTAGTTATCAAAATGTTAATCAATAAATTATAATAATATGGAAACAACACTCAAACAGCCGGTACATCTTACAGCAGAAGATTTTAAAGAAAAAGTATTCAACTACGAAACGAAATAAGGAATGGAAATATGAAGGAACCCTTCCTGCAATAATAGATTTTTATGCTGACTGGTGTCAGCCATGTAAAATGGTGGCTCCCGTACTTGAAGACCTGGCCCGGGAATATGCCGGACAAATAATGATATATAAGGTAAATACTGAGGAAGAACAGGAGTTGGCTTCTGTTTTTGGCATTCAGAGTATTCCGACCTTGCTTTTCATTCCAAAGGAAGGACAACCCCAAGCAGCAATGGGAGCTTTGCCAAAGCAGACTTTTGAAAAAGCAATAAAAGATGTTTTGCTTAAAAACTAAAGGCTTTGTCTGGTAATTCTGCAGTAGCTGACGGGACTATTGCAGCTATGGCAATTGCAAAGGAATTAGATTAATGATAGTTTTATAAACTTAATATTCATAAAGATGAAAAAGAACATGGGAACAACCGACAAAGTAATCAGAGTACTGGTTGCAGTCATAATTTTAGTTCTGTATTTTACACATGTAGTTTCAGGCACTCTGGCAGTTATACTTTTGATCCTTGCAGGAGTCTTTATTGTGACAAGCCTACTGGGTATTTGTCCTCTTTACCTCCCGTTTGGGTTAAGCACCAGGAAAAAAGAAGAGGCAAAATAGATTGTTATAAAAGCCTGGCTATTATTTAACTGCCCTGTTCAGTTACCTGGTGTCAGGCTTTAGTTCTTTTTATCAGGCTGAGCTGTTTTTGGATTCACTGCAACAATGAGTTCTATTATCTTTTTTGTTATATCAGCCGCATTATCGTTTTCCTTATCATAAATATAAGTATCTCCGGTATTCCATCTTCTTAAAACCTTTTTAACGATACTTCGCCTTACGACCCAGAGTTGAGGCAACAATGTGGCCTTGCAGGTATGTTCTATTGCACTGCTCCATCCTTTGTTACTAAGCTCAAGTGGCCCGATCTCATCAATTACGATAAGCTGTTTGTCTTTAAGGTTATCTGAACTCAATGACTTCAGCCCTTTGTTAAATGCCTGATTGTTAAAATAGTATTGCCCGATATTCAACCTGCTGTTATCTGCAATAGTTGAACATAGCTCAGTCAATTCTTTGGTTTCAATATCAAATAAATTATAGCCGGTTCGGATTCTATCATCGAATACAGCAATTGACAGAAATCCGGCAATCCTGATATTCCTCTCAAGGAGGGCTGAAACTACTTCGCCAGCCAGAGTTGTTTTTCCCTGGTGTACTTCACCTGTTATAATCACTATACCAGGTTTATTCATATGTTCTTTTTGTATAACCGAAAGCAGTTTTTCAGCCAGTCTGAATATGCTTTTTGATGAAATTGCAGAAATGGCATTCTTCTTGTTTCCTGACCTTGAAATATTAGCAATGAAAAAGGGGAGTACCGAAAATGCAAGATCGGTTGACTGGTAAATATTTGCCAACCCCCTGCTGTACATCAGTGATTTTAACACAGGATTCTTAAGTTCAAAGCTCATTGCAGCAAATCCAACTATAACAATAATTGCCCGGACATTCATCTTAAGCCCTATTATCAGGCCATTCAGGGTGAAAAATGCTCCCTGTGAAAATCCGTTCCAGAGAAATGCAGCAGCAAATGTGATGATCAGAAAGCTTATCCAGAATGATATTTTCTTAAGGCGCTTCATTGAGTTTTTATACTGATAAATGCAAAAACCCATATAGACGCATGATAAAATAATTGCCGGAATGATATAACTGGAATTGATCAATAACAGTGTCACGACTATAGAGGCAAGATGTATAAAAAGAAAAATCACCGAATATTTTTGTTCCTGCAATTCATTGATTTGTTTATTTCCCGGCTGGAGTGTAATTTCGTCATGCAGGGTGGTTTGGTCTTTCTTTTTCATATATCTGTTTCCCGCAAGGTACCCTGCCACCGCCCCGACCATTCCGGTTATTATATATATTGCTGTGATGACAAGGATGAGGTAAACAGGGCTTAAATGCTCAAGTTTGATCTGTTTCACAGCAAATGTGTAGAGGTCAGATAATATCTTTACAAGATTAAATCCATAGAGAATAAGCAGACTGACAACCTTGTGAAGCAATGCGCTCAGAACAGCAAAAGCTCCCCCGAACAGATATCCGATCAGATTTTTACCGAAAATCAGGATGAATAATTCAATAAGCAACGCTTCCGAGAAAATTCCGATCATAGGTCCAAGAATAAATGCACTTGGAGAAATTGATTTCAGAAGGGCACAGATAATACCTGCACGCAGGACCAGTCCGTTTTCTTTCCAGATCTGCAGGAATGAAATTAAAAGCCAGACACTGATAAATGATAAGAGCGCTCCTGAGAGCGGAATTTTCAGGTTATGGAGGAAACTGCCAAAGATTATTTCAATGGAAGCCCATGTACTGCCGACAACAGAAGCTTTAAGCCAGACTGAATTAAGCGGTTTGTAGATTATTGTTTCCATAACTAATTTCAATAATCCGATCTCTTAAATTACTCTTTTTTTCTTCCTGCAAACGGATAAAAAAGAAAACTCCGGTTTTTGATTACCGGAGTCAGAATACAGAATCTTAAATCAAGATACTACAATTTGTTAATTATGATTGCAGGAATGACCATTCTGCTGATGGCTTTCATGCTCGTGGCAACTGCTGCCGCTGTCTTCAACTAATCCGGCAAGATAGAGTTTTACCACTTCTGTGGCATCTCCCGAGCAACCGCGTATTACTTCTATTCCACTATTATTCAAGTACATTAATAGCACCGCCGCCAATACCACCTGCCAGCATCACTGGTGACACCATCAGCTGCAAGAACACTCGCAATATCTGACTTACAGCCACAACCTTGCGGTGATTCGACACTCTTTATTTCGGCTATTTCATTTTTATCTGATATTGTATATACACCATATGATTCACAATGTCCAAAATGGCCGTCTATTTGATTTTCTTTTGTTACCGGAACTGCAATTTTCATTTTTAATTAATTTGTTTGTTATTGAGTTTCGTTATTTTTAATTTAATTTGATCAATTCATTTTGTCCGTAAGCGGTGCAATTCTTGCATTTAAAATGGTTTTCCAAACCCTCAATCAGTTTGTAACATTTTTTGCAGCGATACCAATCTTTCTCAAGCTGATAATTGCCGCCTTCTATCTCAATTGCTTTCCCTTCGACTAATGATTTTGCAATAAGTTTTAACGCCCTGTTATAAATCCTGGTAAGAGTAGGACGTGAAATATTCATTTGTTTTGCAGCATCATCCTGAGGAAGCATTTCGTAATTCACCAGCCTTATACTTTCGTATTCCTCATATTTCAGTCTGACAGATGCTTTTAACACATGACTGCATGCCAAAGGGTCTGAAACCCTTCATTTTCGGAGGATTAATAGATCTTTCCTGCTTTTCTGCGGACGCGCCATTCTTTTTCGATTTAATCATAGCTTTTATTTCCACGATAAATCACGATATCCGAAAAACAATGCTGACAAAGCTAGAATGATCCTGCGAGATAGAGTTTTACTACCTCTGTGGCATCTCCGGAGCAGCCGCGTATAACTTCTATTCCGCTAGTATTCAGTACATTAATTGCACCACCACCAATACCACCTGCCAGCATTAAAGTAACACCATCAGCTGCAAGAACACTCGCAATGTCTGACTTACAGCCACAACCCTGCGGTGATTCAATCCTCTTTATTTCGGCTATTTCATTTTTATCTGATATTGTAAATACACCATACGATTCACAATGACCAAAATGGCCATCGATTTGATTTTCTTTTGTTACCGGAACTGAAATCTTCATTTTCTTATTTTATTGATTTATTGTTTCACGGTTTGCAATCAGCAGGAAAACATCAAATTGTTTTGTTTCTGTATCCGATATTTTCTTGTTTATTACAAAGCCCATGTTAGAATTGATATTTATAAAACCTTGTTTCATGATAAGGGCAGATAATTCCCGGATATCGAAGCCATTATGACCGGTAAAACCTGGTCCGTGAAATGACCCGTCCTCAGGATAAAGATCTGCAACAACCATGTAGCCTCCAGGGTTTAGCATCAGATAGAACTTCTTAATAATGCTTTCAATATCATCAACATGATGGAGAACCATCTGGCTAATAATAAGATCAAATTTGCCATTAAGCCAGTCATTCTTTTCAAGATCAAAATATATTGCTTTAAGGTTGTTTGCCTGTACAGCTTCAATTTTTTCATTCATGATCCTCACCATCTCTGAAGAACTGTCCATCATTGTGATCTCTTTAAGTTGATCTTTAATCAGGAAACTGGTTAATCCCGTTCCGGCTCCAAACTCAAGAGCGGTCATCCAGGGTCGAAGTGGTATTATCCCGAGGATCTGCCTGGCAATAGCTTCTGCGCGTTCAATGTGCATGGGATTCAAATCCCACCCGGCAGCCTTTATATCGAATTCGTTCATTAAGTAATTTTTGCAAAGAAACGGTTAGGTCTATATATCTTGAACATATTCTGACCGGCCGAATATGGTAAATGTTTTCGGCTTTTGAACTATTACCTGATAAAATTAGTATATTCTTTCTTTTCCTTTTTTGGTGGTTCAATCGTATCCGCTGTATATTCTTTCATTTTTAACAACCATGACATATTTTTCCCAAGTACACGCATAATTTGTTTACCTTCAGCATCTTTGTTTACAGCACATTTGCCACAGGCAGTACACCCATGTATCATTTTATGTCCGATATGGAGTATCTCAAACCCGATACCATTAGCTTCAAGTTCATTGCCAACCATATTTAATGCATGAAAAGTGTTCCCTTTTTTATTAGGACTTCCATTTATTGCTATTACTTTCATTTGATTTGATTTTAAATATTTTTAGATGTCTTTGTCAGCGCAGATTTTTATGAAGTTAATCCCAAACGTATTTCCAGTTATTGTTTTGCTTTTTCCAAACGGTATGGAATATCCCTTTATATTCACTGGTCTTACCAGTACTATCACGGATAGTATATAAATATTTGCCATAGGTATAGCCAAATGTACCACAATCTGAAACACCAATAAAGTCCGGGGCCCAGCTTAATTTTGCATTTGGATTGGCATTTTTGTTATAATAAAGCTTGATGTTGTCTTTACCAACAATAAGTGAGTCATTACCCCTTCTGATTGCAGCGTTTTGATCTGCGAAATAGTAAAAGGCTTCAGCCAGGCCTTTCTCAGATGCCATTTTTTCAAATGCCTTTTCAGTCTGAAGGATTTCATTTTTGGCAACGTCAGTATTGACAGTGTGTTTGCACGAAACAAGCACCAGAACGCAAATCAGAATAATAGAAGTCTTGTTCATAATTATAAAGGAATTAGATAAATGTATAAAAGTTACTAAAGGGGATCAGTTCTTACTTGAAAATCTGACTCCAAATTTAGTGCTTATGACAGACTGACAAGTTGTGCGATGAGAAATTGTACAATAGATTTTTAAGAATAAACAAATTCGTCAAAAAACTGGATTTATTCATGTAAATCGCTTAGGGGAAAATCAATCCTTCCTGTATATTTGTTAATAAATTGTGAATAAAGTTATGGTATTGGGAACAGACTGAACTTTTAGCAAAACAAAGTACTTATTATGTTCCCATTTTACTTGATGTGACCTGATCATTACTACTACCCAAAATGAAAGTAAGCAAATCCTTACTTCTTGCATGTGCTTTCTGTTTTTGGACCTGGATATCGCTGAACGCACAGAATTCCAACTGCACAAATCTGAATTTTGAGCTTGGTAATTTTACCAACTGGGTTGGGTATACATGGAGGTTCAGCAATGAAGTGCCTTATATAAATACGAATCCGGTACCTGGTTTTGTCGACAGGAGGCATGCTATTATGTCCGATACTACTGAATATGATGCAAATACAGGATATGCCCTGAAAAAAATACCATCAGGCTATCAGTATTCTGCCCGTCTCGGAGATATGATCACAAGTGCGGATGGTCGGCCCCAAGATGCTGGGAACAGAGCCTGAGATATACTATGACCATCGATTCGTCAAATGCACTCCTGATCCTTAAATTTGCTCTTGTATTGCAATATATCGCCTCTCATGCCCAAACAGATGAACCCCGTTTTCGCCTTACGCTTTATGACAGTCAGGGCAATATTTTACCCGATTGTTCGAATTATGATGTGTATGCAACCAATAAAACTGTTAAGGGCTTGAAGACCTTTAACCCTTCCGGCTCAACAGTCCCGGTTGTCTGGAGAGACTGGACAACAGTTGGAGTAAACCTCCTCCGTTACTTTGGACAGACTGTCACTGTTGAATTTATGTCGGCCGATTGTGCAGAGCAATTCCATTATGGATATGCTTATTTTGTAGCAGAATGCCATCCCTTATATATAACTGTGAACTATTGCGGTTCGGATACAACGGCCAGACTTGAAGCCCCCGAAGGTTTTGAAAGATACAGCTGGACAAATGCAAGTGGAACAATATTGGATACCAAACGAACACTTATTCTTCCTACGCCTGTGCAACGGTCGACTTACTCCTGTACGATGACCTCAGCAACAGGATGTGTTGTTACACTTCACACAATGGTTACTAAATACACTCCCCGTGCTGATTTCAATTCTATCATGCTCGATTGTCATTCCAATACAGTTCAGCTTATTAACCATTCGACGACCAACAACGGTTCTTTATCATACATATGGAATTTTGAGGAGGGACAAACCTCCACACAGAAACATCCTCCGCATACATTCAGGACATCCGGCATGCACACGGTAACCCTTTTTCTCAGCAATCCGCCTTCAGGATGCAAAGACACCCTTACAAAGGAGGTTGAATCATTTTCACCACCCCTGGTAGGCATCACCGGCGATTCCACCTATTGCCCCGGACTGGGCACATATATTAAAGCATACGGTGCATTTGATTATACCTGGAGCAATGGTTCGAAAGCAGATTCAATAGAAATAAGCGCTCCGGGAGGTAGATTCTGGCTGCTTGGCCGTTCGAGCACGGGGTGTGTTTCAGATACCATTTATGAAACGGTAACCGAGGAGCCTTACTGGGATTTCGCTAATCATGCAGATACAGTAATATGCGGAAGTGAAAATGCTATTCTCGCAGTATCGGGAGCTGTTGGATATTTGTGGAACAACGGAACCACAAATGATTCAATTGTAGTGTCAGCACCCGGAAAATACAGCGTTTCAGGTACAAATCCCAGGGGATGCAGGAAGTCCCTGACATTTAATGTAGCGGGCTACCCGCTTCCTATAGCTGAATTCTCAGTTTCACCTGATGAGATTGACAGCAAACATAATACAATCAGTGGCACTGTCACCTCTCATTCAGGTGTGCAGTACAGCTGGAACATGGGAGATGGTTTGTATGAAACAGGTGAGAATATTCAGCATGAATATAGTACTTCCAACAGTATACTGGATTATATGATCACGCTGAGAGCAACGGATTTACACGGCTGCACAGACAGTTCGTTCAAATTTATTGATGTGATTCCTTTTATTCCAAATGTATTTTCTCCCAACGAGGATGGCATAAATGATGTTTTTATGCAGGGATTTGAACTGGAGATAGTTGACAGGAACGGATTTCAAATCTATAAAGGAAATACGGGGTGGGATGGAAGATACAAAGGAGATCCTGTCGATCCCGACACTTACTTTTATTTGATTTCTTATATAGATAGCAAGGAAAAAATTCACTACCAGGAAAGGTTATGTGACCCTGGTCAGATGAACATTAACTTAATGAGATGCCGGACCATATATATACTGACAGTCGTTGCTCTGTATGCCAGGTCTGAAAACAATGGGGCAGGCAGATATCAGCATGTCCACCCACTGGAATAACCGTGCCACCTATAATCCGGCTTTCATTGCACGGCCTGATTACCTTTATCTTTATGCAAATACACGGACATCAATGGATGGGAGTTAACGGAGCTCCGTTGTCTTTAACATCCAGGTATCGGAATATTTTCATAGAATCCGTTCTGCAATTGGATTGTCGTTTGTAAGTGACAATATCGGAGTCACACAGGCGATTCAATCCCATGGTGACCTATGCTTTCCGCATTGCAAAGAAACAAAATGGGCGCTTTCAATGGGGCTTTCCGGCTGGTGTTTTTATGCGAACCTTAAACGGTTCACTGTTTGAGCCAGATAATGTCAACGATCCTTCGCTTTCTTATTATCTGAAAGAACCACCAGACCCGACCTTAATGTGGGATTTGAATTCCAAAACACTCATTTCATTTATGGTATTTCATCGACTCACCTGTTTTCAATTGGCAAATCAGACACTACTTTCCTGAACACAAATCATCGCTATGGTTATGCTATCTATAAAAATGACAACCCGAAATTTATTTCCTACAGTAGTCGGGAATACAGGTGGTTAACAGGTATAATCTTACAATTCTTGAAGGCAACATTTCTTTCCGGCTTAAGCACCTGGCAAGACTTATTAATGCGACCGCTTCTTAAGGGACCCCAGGAATTTCTTGATTTTGGAGTGACTTATCGTTCTTCGCGTCAGCTTGCATTGCTTTGCGGAATAATGATCACCCCGTATTTAAGGATAGGATATGCTTATGATCAAAGCCTGTTTTATAGCTATTACCGGAACCAGACCCATGAGATTATGCTTGAATACCGCATTCCAGCCAGATGCTGCTTCGACTGTTTACAGGTGTGGAAGCAAGGAATTCTGGTATCATTAAAAGCACCACCGTCAGTCATATATGAAAATACTCAAATCAAAATATTGCCTTGTATTATTTCTTTCACAGATCTTTGTTCTTCCAGCGTATGGCATTACTGCCAAATTCAGTTATACAAAACTAAGCAACTGTGCACCGACAATAGTAACATTCATAAATAACTCCACAAGAGGTACCAGGAATAACCTACACCTGGGATTTTGGTCTGGGTGCGATTGTCACAACAACTGATTATTCAGTAAAAGAACAAGTATATACAAAAGCCGGAAAATACAGAGTTTCACTGAAAGTCACCGATGGATCTGAGACTGATACCACCAGCACAATAATTACAATTTCTTCAAGTCCGGCAGCAAATTTCAGCGCCGATCCCTTATATGGATGCTCTCCACTTCTTGTTAAATTCTCAAGCAAATCGACAGCCGGAGATTCAGATATTGCACTTACCTCATGGGATTTCAGAAATGGAGATAATAGCATCGGGCACATCCGTCCAGTATACCTATACCAATCCGGGTATTTATGATGTAATTTTAAAAGTAACAGATAGAAACGGGTGCTCCAGCACTTTTGAAGCTGATAAATTAATTACTGTCGCTGAAAAACCAAAGATAAATTTCGTCGCTTCAGACACATTTGCCTGTGCACCGCCCCTGAACAGTCTCTTTTACAAATTTAACCTCAGGGTCATCACTATTGAAGTATAATTGGGATTTCGGGAATGGTAAAACCTCAACTGATTTCAGCAATTCCTCTGTATACGCTTGCTGTTGGCAGTTACAATGTTAAGTTAAAGGCCACCGATATTTACGGCTGTTCTGATTCGCTGATCAGGAAGTCGTATATCACTGTCGGGTATCCGAAAGGGATTTTATCAGTTTATGATGGAAAAGACAATCTTGTTGATCCTGACAGACCCTTTCTCTGCGACGGGACATACAAGTTTGTTTATTCTACGGCCGGCCTTCCGGATTATAAGTGGATAATCACCGATAATAATAAAACTTCAACATTTTATGGGAAGAATTCATTGATATACAAGGTTGAAGGTACCGGGACAATCGCTATAAAACTAATTTATGGAAAAACTTCGTATTGCACCGACAGTATTTCTGCTTCATTCAGCAAGAGCTATATAAAAGCGGGATTCACCCTGAATGATAAACTGTTTTGTTCTGTGCCTGCTCTGATAAACCTCAAGAACGCATCTCAAAACGCAGACAGAATCTCCTGGTATCTGTCAGACAAACTGATATCAAATCAAGGTGAAACAACCTACACTATTACCAGGAAGGATATTCCGGCAGAAACTTACCAGCAGCTTTACAGTCATGAAGTAAACATGATCACGCTACCTCTCAAGCTGGTTGCATCCAACGCGGGAGTCTGTTTTGACTCAGTTATGAATGAGGTTGCAATTGCATTACCTGTTGCAAGATTTATGCCCGATAAGGTCTCAGGCTGTGTTCCACTGCAGGTAAGCTTTTCCGACAGCAGCAAATCGGAATTCAGGATTGACTCCTACAATTATAAATTCGGCAATGAAGCAGTTACTGTTTTAAACAATTCACCTGTAACTTACACCTTTACAAAACCCGGTATTTATTCTGTTTCAGAAATAATAAAGAGCGGAGTTTGTACTGATACCTCAGAGGTCGTCACGATTGCTGCTGGCGATAAGCTGGTCCCTGATTTTACAATAACACCTGACGAAGTATGCAACGGAGGGAATATTCATCTTACGGCAAATGCTTGCAAGCAGTACACTTATAAGCCAGTGGCGTTTCAGGTCTCCAAACCTCTTTGACTTCAGCTTCTTATCCAGACCTGATACAACCTTTGCTGTATATTCCGATACTTCAGGATTCAGAAACATAACTCTTCAGGAGAATTATAACGGTTGTCTTTCCGAAACGACTAAAAAGAATATATTTAAAATAATAGGTCCTGTTGGCAATTTTAAAGAATCTGTGAAATGCGACAGTTCCCTGATCTATCATTTTAAATCAGTTGATCAGCCCTGCCACGTCTCTTACCTGGAATATCGATACTGCTGTCTTTAAAAATACTGATTCACCGAAATATACTTTTCCTGCAAGCGGCAATTATACAGTAAAGCTGACTGCATTGGATAATTCTTCAAACTGCACACTCACAAGGACAAAGGTACTGAAGGTGCGTCAGGCAAAGGCTGATTTTACTCTGAATGATACCATTTTTTGCGTGGGAGAGAAGGTTAAGCTGGATGCCTCTGAATCAATTGACTTTATTGATGATTGCTACAATGAGGGTTTTTTATGGGATTTCGGGGATAATTCACCGCCCAGAAGAACTTTTCTGACATCTTATGATCATACTTATTCTTCCAGGGGAACAGATACAATAAAGCTGGTTGTTACAGCAGATGACGGATGCACGGATACGGCCAGTAAGGTTATTCAGGTTTTCAGGCCGGCCGGCAGCTTTACTGCCGATAAAACATTCTGGCTGTCTGCCGCAAATGAGCATAAATTTCACCAATACCTCAACTGACAATACAATTGTCGGCTGGATATGGAATTTCGGGGATAAAGCATCCGACAGCACAAACAGCGTTAAGGTCACTCATACATATTCAAGCAACAAGCAGCAGACATATTATCCCACTTTAACTGTGTATGATGCATATCAATGTTCGAGCAATAATTCAATTTCTGCTGAAATTACTGGCTTAAACCCTGATTTTCAGGCAAGCGACAATGCAATTTGTGCCGGACAGACAGTTACATTCACTCCGGCCGATGCCACTGTTACATATCTCTTCTGGGATTTTGGAGACGGCAGCACATCAGGAAGCACAAATACCCATACATATACAAAGGCAGGAGAATTCACTGTATCCTTATCAGCAACAAAAGAGGGCTGCCGCAATACGCTCACAAAAACCAACTATATAACTGTTGAAAAGGCAAATGCGAACTTCACGGTAAGCGACAGCATATTTACCTGCTATCCTGATACCCTTTACTTTGTTCACAATAATTCAATCGACAGTCCGGGTGTTGATTTTCAGTGGACATTCGATTCTCATACCCTTACTGACAGGAACTCCGACAGTGTAAGATACACGTTTACAAAGCCAGGAAATCACACAGCCTGGCTGACCGTCAGAACATTAAACGGATGCACTGCAACTAAATCGAGTCATATTTCAATAACCGGTCCGACTGCTGTCGTCACTTTTGTACCGCATGACATATGCTATAATGATGTGGTATATTTTAAGGTTGATTCCGTAAGAGATGCAAGCCAGTGGAAATTATTTTATGGTGACGGCAGCACCACAACTAATAATATGACTTCGCACAGGTACACATCAAGAGGAAAAATCGTCCCTTCCATACAACTGGTCAGCGGGGGCTGTACTGCAATAAGTGTTCTTGACACACTTTATATTTCACAGGTTCAGGCTGAATTCAGTACCCTCGACAGCACCCTGAATGTTTGTTACGGGAACAAGCTGGATCTTATGAACAACTCAATCGGTTCAGATTCATGGAAATGGGCAATTGACAATGTCCAGACCTCAACGAATTTCAATCTGGGCAATATTCTGTTCAATAAAACAGGTAATTACAATATCAGGCTCATTGCCATGGATCCCCATGGCTGCTCTGATACGCTGACAAAGACATACAGTGTCGTTAATAAGCCAGCCTTTTCAATTTCGGGTGATTCTGTACTATGTTCAGGAGAGAATTCTGTTAGTCTGAGCGTGAATAAAGAAACCGGATGGACGATTAAATGGACGCCTTCCTCAGGGCTTAGCAGTAATTCATCCTTTACAATAACGGCCAGTCCATCCAAAACAACAACTTATACAGCCCTGGTGACAAATACCTATGGTTGTACAACACGCCATGTGAAAACGATACTGGTGAATCAGCCATATGATCTGAGCAGAAAACCTTCAGGAGACACAACAATTTATATCGGTGAAAAAATCCAGCTGATAATTGCAACCGCTGAAAGCAACATAAATTATTCATGGTCACCAGCTATTAATATCTCATGCACTCATTGTAATAATCCGTGGGTTTCTCCAATAGAAACGACAACCTATACGGTTGAAACAAAGAACGACTGCTTTGACTTTTCCGAGGAATTCCTGGTTAATGTGATAAGGGATTTTTATCTGGAAGCGCCTTCGGCATTCACTCCAAACGGTGATTCAAATAACGACGTATTCAGGTTTGAAGGCAATAACATTGCAAATTTCGATCTGAAAATATTCAACCGCTGGGGAGACATTGTTTTTTCGACGAACGATATTAATCAGGGGTGGGACGGAACAGTTAATGGACATTCACAGAATATTGATACATACAAATACCTGGTAGTCGCTGAAACTATTCATGGATACAAATTCGAAAAGAAGGGAGAGTTTTTATTATTGAAATGAGATGCTGAATTTCGCTCTAAATATTATAAAGCGATTTAACCTGACCGATACCTGTTTAATATGGTGTTGTTAACAGGCTTGATCTTAAGTACTTATGTCTGGTCGTTCCTGTTTTTGCTATCATATTACTAAACGAAACAAGCCTTCAGGCGCAGGATATTCACTTTTCCCAGTTTTATTCAGCTCCACTGATGACTAATCCTGCAAATACAGGAATGTCAGGCGAAGACATGAGAATTGCGATCAACTACCGGAACCAGTGGGCAAAGGTCGGCTCTCCCTATGAAACATTCAGTGCTTCTCTTGACCGGAAGCTGTCAATTCTAAACCACTCATTCGGCATTGGCGGCGTAATACTTCACGATCAGTCTTCATCTTTTAACTTATCGGCAAATGAGTTCCTGCTGTCTCTGAGTTATTCCAGAATAATTAACAACCATCAGTTTACTTTCGGTTTGCAGCCGGGTTTTGTCTCAAAAGCATTTAATCTTGAGGGTCTTACCTTTGGTTCCCAGTTTGATCCGACGGGGCAGTTCTTCAATGGTTCCCTTCCGAGCCTGGAAAACGGGCTGTCCGGGCAAATAAATTACCTCGATATAAATGCGGGAATATTCTGGCGTACGCTGATCCGGTATATTATGCCCTCTGCCGGTATTTCAGTGAGCCATGTGAATTTACCTGTGGAGAAATTCTCAACTTCTTCTTCAGGAACACGCCTGGCTGCAAAGCTGACATTTAATGGCGAAGTGATTATCCCGGTTAACAGCAGGATTGACCTTACGCCGTTAATACTTTACAGTTACACTCCGGGGACTAATGAATTCATAGCAGGTACTATCGGCGGCTATTCAATAAACAGTTTTAATATTCCGGTAAAAAAAGTCTATGCTCTGACAATGGTGAGACTGAATCCCATGCATGATGTTGATGCTGTGATTTTCGGAGGGGGCGCAAAATTCCTGAAATTTAACCTGGGGATCAGTTATGATTTTAATATTTCACCGTTGCGTACCGTCACAAATTTTAACGGAGGATTTGAAATATCTTTAATATATACCGGCAGCAAACATGCCCAGGAGAATCCCAACATACCTTGCTATATTATAAATTAATCATATTACGTTAAAATGGATTGCAATAAAATAAAATACAGGATTTCAGGTGGTTCCGTGAAGAGCCTGGTTTTATTGCTTTCCTGGTTTCTCCTTCATTCAGGAGGCCTGAATGCAATGATCTCATCGAATGACACAACTGAAAAAGCGATTAAGGATCTCAGAGCAAAAGCGATACACTACGACAGGATTAATGAGGTCTACAATGCGATTGAGTTTTACGGCCGCTATCTGGCTTATGAGCCAAAGGATATTAAGCTGACCTGCAGACTGGCAGATCTCTATTCCGAGACAAGGAACTATGTAAAGGCAAATCAGTATTATGACAACGTGGTCAGCATCGACCAGCGCAACTATCCGGCAGCCTGGTATAAGAAGGGTGTTGTATGCATGAATCTCGAAAAATATGAAGATGCGACTGAATCGTTTGCCAGATTCAGAAAATTCAATAAAGACAAAAAAGACAGGTTCAATTACAGGAAGCTGGCTGTAATTTATGCCGCAAGCTGCGAATGGGCAAAAAAAAATATGGGTTCAGCCGCTAATATAGTCATTACTCATCAGGGAGAAGCATTAAATAATCCGGATATTGATTTCTCTCCTTACCCGGCTGACGATAAAACTATTTTTTACGGAGCAGTCTATTCTGATCCTTCAAGACAGATTGATCCGATAAGACAGATCTACAAGGCAGAACTGGTTGAAGGAAAATGGAAGAAAACGGGACTGCTTGAAGGAGAAATAAACAATCCGGAGTTCAACACCGGTAATCTGGTTTTATCGGAAGATGGTCAGCGATTGTTTTTTACCAGGTCGCGGAAAAACTGGCAAGGTGAAGCTATAAGTGAAATTTTCGTGAGTTTTCTTGTTGACGGTCAGTGGCAGACACCTGAAAAGCTTCCATATCCGGTCAACAGTGAAAACTACACATCAACACAGCCTGCACTGGGTGTAAACCTTAGAACAGGGAGTGAAATACTCTATTTTGTATCAAACAGACCCGGAGGCAGGGGAGGTCTTGATCTCTGGTATGCGGAATATGATAAAAAAACAAATACGTTCAGGAATCCTCTTAACCTTTCCAATAAGATCAACACAATTGGCGATGAGTGCTCTCCTTTTTACAATATATCAACCCGGACACTTTATTTCAGTTCAAATGGCAGGAAGGATCTGTTTGGCGGGTTTGATATCTTCAAAGCAACGGGTTCTGCAAGGAAATGGACAGAAGTCGTTCCGATGCCCAGACCAATAAATTCTTCATTTGATGATTATTATTTTTCAATTCTGAAAAACGGCAGGGAAGGGTTCTTCTCTTCAAACCGGCCTGGTTCAATGTCTTTAGAGAATGGAACATGCTGCGACGACATCTTTTCATACAAGTTCCTTGATTGCGTAAAGATCTTTTCACATGGGACTGTCAGAAATTCGATGGATCAGGAGTTTTATGACAACCTGAAGAAAAAATACAACCTTGATCTCATATATCCCGAAAACAATTCTGTGTTAAACAATGTGCCGGTTGAACTTTACTTAAAAGGTGACACAGAAAATGAGGAGATCCTGATATCCAAAACAACAACCGGCAAGAACGGCAAATACTATTTTGAGCTTGACCCGGATCTGCATTACAAAGTACTTGTAAAGAACTATGGCTATCTGGAAAAAAAGGTGCCGATAAGTACAACAGGTATAAATTGTTCCGATACAATTGACATTGGAACAACCCTTATTGATTATTTACCCAGGATAACCATTCAGCTGAACATATATTATGATTTTGACAAGTATGATCTTACCGCACAGGCAAAACAGACTATTGATAAAATGGTGATGCCTCTGTTTGATATTTTCCCCACCGGGATCATAGAAATTGGTTCACATACTGACAATGTGGGTACAGATGAGTACAATATAGACCTGTCTCAGAAGCGGTCGGAAAGTGTGGTCAATTATCTGATTTCGAAAAGAATTTCCAGTGAGCGGCTGGTAGCAAAGGGATATGGCATGAGAATTCCGGTTGCACCAAATACAAACAGTGACGGATCGGATAATCCTGAAGGAAGACAGATGAACCGCAGAACAGAATTCAAGGTTGTTGGTGAAATCGCCTCGTCCGGTATTGATGAATGATCGATGCAATTTGAAAAATTATTCAATAATGAATAAGACAAAAACAGGTATTTTGATAGTTACTCTTGTTTTAATCCAAGCCCTGGCTTCTGCCCAGCTGCCTGATGGTGTTACGGCAACTCAGTCATTCCTGAATGCAATTGTCAGTAATTACACCGCAGAAAACTCCATTTCTTTTGACCTTAACACAATTAATACTCAGGTTAATATCCCCATAAGTGTCCATATAATAATGAATATAAAGGGATTGCCCGGAGTGACTCCGGGAAATATAACCAGCAGCCTGGCTTTGGCAAACAGCTTTTTTAGAAATGCCGGAATTCGCTTCTTTATTGATTCCATTGATTATGTAAATGATTACAATTACTCATATATCAAATTCAATAAGCTCAGGAAAGAGCTGTTAACCAAATATATAGTCAGGAACAGAATAAACCTTTTCCTGGCGGATTCAATTAAACTGGGATCGTACCGAAGCTACGGATTTACCTATTTCCCTGATGTGGCTGACAGTAATTACATTTTTCTTGACAAGAGTTATGCAAGCGGCAATTCACTTACGACCATGCTGGGTCATTTTATGGGATTGCTGTCGACTCATGAGACAGCCGGTGGCTGGGAACTGGCAAGTGAGAAAAACTGTGCATCAAGCGGGGATTTTATTTGCGACACTTACGCTGATCCCAATCTTTTTTACCAGGTTGCTGACAGCTGTCGTTATATTGGCACGATGAGGGACCCAAGCGGGAGATACTATGTACCATCTGTTGCCAATATAATGTCAGATTCCCCTGACAACTGCAGATGCATTTTAACACCTCTCCAGTATCGCAGGATATATTACTACTATCATAAATACCGGCAATACCTGAGTTATTAATCCGATCCTGACTAAAGTATTCCGGAATATATTGACCATTAAAAGCCGGAGCTAAAACTATATCGGTTAGTTATGTATGTTAACCGTCATCAGATCAGATAAGGCTGAACAATAGTTCTCTTTTTTACCGATTTTATCTACCTTTCGTCAATATTTAAACGAATTTTAAGCCATTAAATTCCTACACAAAGAACAAAAGAATTATTAGTTATGACAACTTCAATATCCTTTGACAGATCCATGATTGCCCCCTGTGGCATAAATTGTGGAACCTGTATGGCTTATCTGAGAGCTAAAAACAAATGTTATGGTTGTTGGGTAGATTTTGACTCGAAACGTAAAACCTGCAACGAGTGCAGAATTAAAAACTGTGAACTGCTTGCAAAGACATCTTCAAAATTTTGTTATGAGTGCGAAATATTTCCTTGCGATAGAATAAAACATATTGACAAGAGATACAGAACAAAATACAGAGCAAGCCTGATCCAAAATCTTGTTACGATAAAAGAAACCGGGATAACAACCTTCCTGGAACTTGAGGTAAAAAAGTGGACCTGCCCTAACTGCGGATCAACTTTAAGTGTTCACCGTGACAATTGTCTGCAATGCTCGTATGATTCCAAAAATTATGTTTTATAACAAGGACAAGGCAATAAAAACTTTTTAAAAATAAGTACTGCAAACCAATAAGTTAATAATGAAAGCAAAAATCCTTATTCCGATCCTATTATTTGGAATTGTATCAATTTCATCTGCTCAACAGAAAACTACATGGGATAAGTGGGATTGGTTAATTAGCGATTGGAAAGGAGAAGGCGCTGGTCAGCCAGGACAGGGGAGCGGAACATTCTCATTCTCCTTTGACCTTGACAAGAATATTATTATCAGGAAAAGTCATTCTGAATATCCAGCAACCAATAGTAAACCAAAGATTATACATGATGACCTGATGATTATTTATATGGATATTTCTGGCATCCCAAACAAAGCAATCTACTTTGATAATGAAGGACATACAATTTCCTATACAATTGCTTATTCAAATAAATCTATTGTGTTAACCAGTGATAAAATCCCAAATACTCCGGTTTTTCGATTGGTTTATACTCTCCTTGATAATGAAACAGTAAATACAAGATTTGAGATGTCTCAGGACGGAGATAAATATATGCCCTATGTTGAGGGGAAAAGCAAAAAAGTTAAGCCAGTTCAATGACATAATGAAATAAGAATAATTATTCTTATTTCCTGTTCTGATTATGTCTTGACGGTTTTCCCTTCTATTCTTTCAATCGGATCGTTTACATAGACTTTACCAAGTCCGATCGCCGATGTAAGAGTTCCTCCTTTTTTCTCTTCACTGATTCCATCTGAATACCCAAGATCTACCGGAACTTTGCCCCTTCCTCCTTGCATATCTACTACATATGTTGGGCGAAGAAAACCTGTAGTAGCTCCGCAAAGGTCTCTGCAGATTTCTTTTCCTTTAGATACTTCTGTCCTGAAATGACCTGTTCCCTCGACAAGATCTGCGTAGTACAGATAATATGGTTTTACTCCCAATTTACCAAGTCCGTGCATCAGGTCTCTCATTACATCTGTATCATCGTTAACTCCCTTTAGCAGAACAGTTTGGTTTCCTATCGGGATGCCCAGTTCCCTTAGAATTTTAATTGCCTGGAAGCTCTCTTCAGTTATTTCATTAGGATGATTAAAGTGAGTGTTTATAAAGAATTGTGGCTGTTTAAGTGACCGGGGAGTATGTTTTTTAAGCACCTCAATTAATTCTTTGTCTTCAATAATCTTTTGCGGCCATACGCAGGGGACTCTTGTACCGATTCTGATTATCTCAAGGTGATCAATTGCTGATAGTTTTCCCAGAATCTCATCCAGCCTTTTATTTGAAATCAATAATGGATCCCCGCCAGAGATTAATACGTCCCTGATATCTTCGTGAGATGCAATGTATTCAATTCCCTTATTAATATCCTCCATTGAAGGATTTTTATGGTCATCACCGACTTTTCGTTTTCTGGTGCAGAACCTGCAATACATTGAGCACTCGTTTGATGCTAACAATAAAACTCTGTCAGGATACCTGTGTACTATTGTCCTTGGACCACCAAGCGGTATATCCCCTTCCTCATCGAGCGGATCTTCCGTAAGGTCCATATAATGCTCAAGTTCATTCGACATCAGGAATTGCCTGCTTCCAGATACCATCATTCATCTTTTCAATGAGCCCGAGATAATAGGTATTTACCCGCATAGGATATTTTGCAATAACGTCCCTGAGTCTGGGATCAACCTTTGCCTTTCGCCCTATAAGCCATTTCTCCAGATCTTCAAATGTCCTTATTCCGTTTTTTAAAACATCTTTGTATGCCATTGATAATTCTCCTTTTTAACCTGTTATAAAATTCAGTTCTTGTGAAAGCTGCGAACAGAAGAATACAGGTGAGTCAAATTTCCAAAGAATATATTAAATGTGCAAATCAAAAATACTGACATACCATATTAATCCCCGGATGGTCAACAAACAAGGTATTAGTGCTTTAACATCAGAACGGTATATGAGTATTTCGGGAATGTATAAGCTGCGTTTTTCTTACTGAATTCTGCAACGCCTGTTTTCGGAGCTACAGCTTCTTTAGTTTGATTCTTCATTTGACCATTTGTATCTTTCAGGTTCATTAACAAATCTAACCTTCTTTTGGCCAATTATGCCTACCTTTCATCAATATATAAACGAGTATTTTAGAATAAAATAATGGAAGCATTTGAAGAGCTCGAACAGGGAGTACATGCAGCACTGGAGACTTATTCCAACGTCCATCGGGGCAGAGGGCACTACTCAATGGTATCCACATATTTATTCGAGCAGGCCAGGGGAATTATCCTGGAATACCTGGGGCTGAACGAAGGCAAATACCTGGTTATATTTTGTACGCCAAGAAGAGAAGCGATTCTCAGGTCACAAATTAAACCAGAAAGGTATAAAAGTGTGTCCAGTCAGGATATCGGTCTGCCGCTGGGGGTAAGGGCATTGGCCGTCGAAAGAAAAGCATTACCTGAAGGCACTCCTTTCGAGACAGGCGGAGGAACGACCAGGCTTGTCTCTCCCGGCTGGGTCATCTGGGCCGATGCGCCAGACAAGTTTGAGGCCGGCACACCCGCCATTGTTAACATCATCGCATTTGCCAGGGCACTGCAACTGACAGGGCGTTTCGGAAAAGATGCCTTCCGGAATCCGACTGCCGAAAAGCTGACTGCCGCCGAAATTCTGTACAATGACGAACTGAAGAATTCCTCAGGGAAAGAACTGTTGGATAAACTAAGGCAAACTTTGATAGGCAGGGATGTTCTTGTCCCGACAGCAGAAGGGAACAAATCCTTTATTAACCTCGACAACGCTGCAAGTACCCCCACATTCACGCCGGTATGGAACGTTGTACGCCAGACCTGGCGCCAACCCGAACAAATACAGCAAGAGATCGTTCATGAGGTCAGGTCCGTCTGCTCCGGAGTATTAGGCGCACCATTGGCCGACTATGATGTGATCTTTACTTCCAATACCACTGAAGCCATCAACCTGGCTGCCGAAAGTCTGAGCCATGAATCCGGACAGGACGACGAACCCGTTGTGCTCAGCACGATCCTCGAACATACCTCCAACGATCTGCCATGGCGCATGGTTCCTCATGTTTCCATGATCCGGCTGTCAATAGACAATGAAGGGTTTATAGATTTGAACGAGCTGGAGAAGATTCTGCGTGAATACAATCAGAAAGATCAGCATGGAAAGAAGCGGATAATGCTTGTTGCTGTCAGCGGTGCTTCGAATGTCCTTGGTATATGCAACAATTTAGAGGAGATCAGCCGGATCGTTCACCAATATAGAGCACGGTTACTTGTGGATGGGGCACAGTTAGTCGCACACCGCAAGATTGAAATGGAAAGATACGGGATCGACTATCTTGTCTTCTCTGCCCATAAGATTTACGCACCATTCGGTTGCGGAGGGCTGGTGGCTAAGAAAGGGCTCCTTAAGTTCAGTCCGTCTGAACTTGAACTGATCAAATCATCCGGAGAGGAAAACACTGCCGGTATTGCTGCGTTGGGGAAAGCGCTTTTACTTTTGCAGCGGATCGGTATGGACCTGATCCGGGAAGAAGAACAAGTCTTTGACCAGGCAGACATTGACCGGTTTGTCACAAATACCAGGTCTGACGATTTACGGGGTAAAAGACCCGGAATCACCAGGGTTCCCCCAAAAAGGAGGTGTAATTGTTTTTAGCCTGAAGGGAATTTTGGCCCCGCGGATAGCACAAGAACTGGCCGAAAGAGGTGGAATCGGAGTGCGATCAGGATGTCACTGTGCTCATATTCTGATTAAGCAGCTGGTTGGTGTTCCTCCTGCGTTTGAGCGATTTCAGGGCCTGATCACGAAACTATTTCCTAAATTAAGTTTTCCAGGCCTCGTCAGGGTGAGCTTCGGCATCGAAAACAGCAAAAAGGATGTTGACACACTGATTAAAATGCTGGATAAAATTGTTCGTAAAACACAAACCATACCGCACACTGAAATAAAACATAAGATGAACGATTTTACTATGACTGCGGCCAAGAGAGTCTATACTCAACTCTAACGAAGTCTTATATTTATACACTAGGACGCATAAAGGATATTTGAAAATTACCTGAAAATGGAAAAAGAAGGAAGCCTAAAAAAAGACATAAACACCGGTAAAAATGGTTTTGCGAAGCTAATAAAAAGTTTTGGTTATGCTTTTAAGGGAATTTATGAGCTTTTAAAATCCGAGCTAAATATCCGTATTCATTTTTTAGCGACTGTTTGTGCCCTGATAGCAGGGATTTTACTTCGAATATCAAAATCAGAGTGGTGCGTTATATTGATTGTGATTGCGCTTGTCTGGGCTGCGGAAGCTTTTAATACAGTTGTTGAGAAACTGACAGACCATTTATTCCCTGAATATCACGAAACCGCTCGATTTGCCAAAGATGTTGCAGCAGGAGCTGTATTGGTTTGTGCAATCGCCGCCCTGGTTTGCGGTTTGATTATATTTTTACCAAAATTATTTTTTTAACACAATAATATCTTTAACTCCGGTTTAACATCAAAATCCAGATCATGGAAAAAATTATTCATTTATCAGATTTACATGTCGGACATGAAGACTGCGGTGATAAATTTCGTGCTCTTATTGACAACATTACATTTCTGAAACAACCTGCAAATAATTATATCGTTCTGATTACCGGCGATATTGTTGATAATGCCAACCATATTGAGTATATAGAAGAAGCTGTTGATGGCATTGAACAACTTAAAGAACGCGGATACAAGGTATTGGTTGTTCCCGGCAACCATGACTACGGGACAGGAACCGTGGGAAATGAGAAATTTGTTGATTTGTTTAAAGAAAAGTATTTTAAATCCCTGGAAATTTCTTATCCAAAACTCGATGTTATTGATGAAATTGCTTTTATTGGGCTCGATTCAACAGCCGAAGAGCTGCATTGGCTCGATCGTTTTCTTAGCGAGGGCGAATTAGGGAAGAGACAATTATTGCGTTTAAAGAAAATGTTGAATGATCCGGAGGTTGTCAGCCGGAAGAAAGTTGTTTACTTACACCATCACCCATTTGATTTTAAGCTTGGAATGCAGTTAAGGGACAACAACGATTTAAAAAAAATTATTGAAAATAAAATCGATATGCTTTTATTCGGTCATTATCACGTTGATCCCGTTAGTGCCGGTAAAATATTTCATGGTACATGGGGCATTAAACGATGTTATAATGCAGGTTCATCGACCCATAAAAATGGAAATGTCGGATTTCAAAGAATTATTGATTTATCAAATGCCGATCCCAGGATGGATTATGATGGCAATTTCATTTAAAGAGACATACCCCGGCCAGTCTCGGTGCTAATTAAAACTAACCATCAATATGAGGAAAATCAGGCCATCACCGATTTACACTTTTCATTTCATTCCAAAAAAGAGCGGAAATCCAAATATTACTATCAGGACCCATACAATATAGACAGGAAGATACTTTGAGATAGTCATTCCGACTTTTTCGATCTCTGATTTTTTGAAGTTTACTTTATATAAATCAATCATAATTAAAACCAAATTACCAAAAATCAAGATATTAGAGCCAAGAACTGCCAGTCTGTTAGGAGTGATTCCATACTCACCTAACCGGTAAAAAATTGCAGATAATGCAATTAAGTCAATAATGAGAGTAATTATTGAAAGGATAAATAAAATCATTTCACTAAGCTTCTGTTTACTTTTTACTGAAGTTTCAGAAACCGAAAAAACAATAATACACATAACACCTAATAACATGATATTAAAAATCAATAAGAAATCTCTGTCGTTGTAGGGATCTTTTCCGGAGACTACAATTGCTATCAGATAAATTATCAGAGTAATTAAAACGAGCGGACTAAAAATATTTGCAATAATAGGTGCAATCTTGTTTGTCAGAGTAACATAATTTTCTATAATGCATTTCGTAACAATTGGTGCACAAACTAATCCCACGATCACTACATTATCCATATAAAACTTTTCAATGTGTATATTAATGGCACTGAATAAACCAATAGTTATCCCGGTCAAAATCCCTCCTGCAATCAGGATTAAAGCTCCCATAATTGCTAAATCACCATTATGCCTTATAAACTCAATTCTTTTGCTTTTATCTTTTAAGTCAAAGCCAATAAAAACTAATCCGTAAATGCACCACATTAACAGGCCAAATGAATGTAAGCCAGATTAACAGAATCACTGTTTTTGTCTGAAGGTAAAAGGTTAATGTAAATGACAGGGATCAAAAATGCCAATATTGTTATAATAAGTTTCTTTGTTCAAATATTTTGTTAGTCCAGATTGTGTAAATTGTAAGTCCTAAGAAGAAAATAGTTCCTGCATTTTTCTCATAAAAAAGGAAGCTGTGTAAATCAACATCAAACAGAGTTGGAATCTTGATAAGAAATCCGGAAATAAGGCAAG
>CAVVBY010000002.1:0-26567 GCA_963746685.1 uncultured Bacteroidales bacterium | reverse complement strand
TAAAGCTCTGACTTTTTGTGTTGCAGTCGGAAATCGTGTTACCGGGGAATTTATTAATGATTATAAGCCCATCATCATGGATCTTGCATTAAAAGTGATGAAAAGGATTTAAAAACCTCAATTGTAACAAATGTTACAAATTAGCCCTATACCAAGTTATCGCCTCAACCATTCCTTCTCTCACTGTATGGGTTGGTTTATATCCCAATAATCTTCTTGCTTTCTCAATGAAGCCAGGGAATGAGGTATATCCCCTATCCTGTTCGGTCCATAAACAGGCTGTATCTCAAGCACCTCTCCGTCATTCTTCCCGATCAACTGTTTAATCAGGTCAAACAGGTCATTAAGACTTGTTCTTTCCCCGTGAGCTACATTGTAAATCTGATTAAAAGCTGACTGGTCCTGAGTAAGGGCTGCAAGATGATTAGCCTGTAAAACATTATCGATATAAGTAAAATCCCTTGAATATGATCCATCTCCATTTATAACAGGTGATTCATGATGTATAAGCTTCTTTACAAATAAAGGTATTACTGCAGCATACGCTCCCAAGGATCCTGCCTGCGGCCAAAAACATTGAAATATCTCAAACCTATAACTTCAATGTTATAAGTCTGGGCAAAATTTGCTGCAAAAAGTTCATCGACATACTTTGTTATGCCATAAGGTGACATTGGTTTTCCTATTTTATCCTCAACTTTGGGAAGATCGGGATGGTCCCCGTATGTCGATGAGCTGGCTGCATAAATAAATCTTTTAATACCGTGCTTCCTTTGATGCATAAAGCATTTTGACGAAACCGCCAATATTTACATCCGTTGAAGAAACAGGATCCTTGATCGATCGCGGAACTGATCCCAGCGCTGCCTGGTGAAAAACAAAATCAATTCCCCTGACAGATTTTTCGCAATCCGAGTAATTTCTGATATCCCCTTCAATAAGTCTGAAATCAGGATTATCCAGGAATCCTCTGATGTTTTCCCGCTTACCTGTTGAAAAATTATCGAGGCAGACAACATGGTTGCCCGCATTCAAGCATTGATTCAACAAGGTTGGATCCGATAAATCCTGCGCCTCCTGTAATAAGTACTTTACGTCCACTTATTGTTCGATTCATATTAAAGACTATTAAAAACGAATATCACGATACTATTTATGTCTTAAGATATCAGGAATAATCATTTTTCCAATAAGCATAAGGATCTCTTTAAGAATGAATTCAGCTGTTTTTCCATCACCGTAGAATCCAGGATATTCCAGGTTTTGCCCTGACTGCATAAATCCGGCAAACTCATTATCTTATAAGGTCAGGATTAGCATCCACCAGCTTAACAGTACCGTTTGTAACAAGTTCAATCCATTCAGTCTCTTTCCTCAGGACAATACAGGGTTTTTTAAAGAAATGTGATTCCTTCTGAACTCCACCTGAATCAGTAATTATCATACTGCACGTTTTTTCAAGAAGGGTCATAGCCAGGTATGAGACAGGCGGAATAATTCTGATATAACTGCAATTCTTCAGATCATCAAACAGGTTATTCAAACCCGATTTTAATGAATTAATTGTACGAGGATGAAATGGCATCACGAAATGGCATTGAGTATTCCAAAGCCAAAATCTTCAATGTTGAAAGTATAGCTTCAAGACGTCCTGTGTCATCAGTATTAATATCCCTGTGAATGGTTACCAGGATGAATTTGTTCCTTTCAAGTGACATGGATTCAAGCAACGGACCTTTCTTTCGTTCTGCCAGTTCAGCAAAAAAGAGCGAATTATCGTACATGATATCACCGGTAAAATAGATCTTCGGATTATCTATTGTGTATGGAGGGCTGTTTTCTGGCCTGAATCCTTCGTTAATCAAGGTTTTTAAAAGCTGCGTTTGTCGGTGCAAAAAGGAGTGTTGAAGAATGATCGCTCATAATCCTGTTGAGCTCTTCAGGCATAGTCTTATTAAATGACCTGAGGCCTGCTTCAATATGTATAACCGGGAAATGAAGTTTTACAGCAGCAATTGCCCCGGCCAGTGTTGAATTTGTATCTCCGTAAAGCAAAACAGCATCAGGTTTTTCACTCAGGAGAACCTCTTCTATCCCTGTAATCATTGAAGCAGTCTGACGACCGTGATGTGCTGAACCTACACCCAGGTTGAAATCAGGTTTATGAATTTCAAGCTCATCAAAGAAGACTTCTGACAGCTCTTTATCATAATGCTGACCGGTATGAAGGGTAATCTCAGTCATTCTGTTGTGAAAAATTCAAACGGATTGCTCTGCTTATAGCTGATGATTTTATTATCTGAGGCCTGGCACCTACAATATTCAGAAGTTTAAGTATTTGACATTATTCCTTGGTCTAGATAAACAAATAAATCTGGACATCACATTTTGTAAGTCCATGATTATTGATTCAACTATTTAGCATAATTTACTGCCCTGGTCTCACGGATTACAGTAATTTTTATCTGACCAGGATATGTCATTTCATTTTGAATCTTCCTTGCAATCTCAAATGACAGGTTTTCAGCTTCTTTATCGTTTACTTTTTCGGCTCCGACAATAACCCTCAGTTCTCTTCCTGCCTGAATTGCATAAGTTTTCATAACACCCGGATACTGCAGAGCTAAGAGATTCGAGTTCTTTAAGTCGTTTAATATAGGATTCAACAACCTCACGGCGTGCACCTGGTCTGGCACCTGAAATAGCGTCACAAACCTGTACTATCGGGGCAATAAGTGTTGTCATCTCTGTTTCATCGTGATGAGAACCTATGGCATTACAAATCTCAGGCTTTTCCTTATATTTTTCGGCTACTTTCATTCCAAGTATTGCATGTGGAAGTTCCGGTTCATCATCGGGAACCTTCCCGATATCATGAAGAAGTCCTGCTCTTTTCGCCAGTTTGGGATTCAGACCAAGCTCTGCTGCCATAATAGAAGCAGAGGTTTGCAACTTCCCTTGAGTGCATAAGCAGATTCTGTCCGTAGGATGATCTGTATTTCATTTTACCAATCAGCCGTATCAAGTTCAGGATGTAATCCATGAATTCCAAGGTCAATTGTAGTTCTTTTACCAACTTCAAGGATTTCTTCTTCGACCTGTTTTCTTGTTTTTTCAACAATCTCCTCAATTCGTGCCGGATGGATCCTTCCGTCAGTAACGAGTTGATGCAAAGCAAGTCTTGCAACTTCCCTTCGTATGGGGTCAAAAGCCGAAAGAACAATTGCCTCGGGAGTATCATCAACAATAATTTCGACTCCGGTTGCTGCTTCAAGAGCCCTTATATTTCGTCCCTCACGACCAATTATCCTGCCTTTCATTTCATCCGATTCAATATGGAAGACAGTTACGGCATTTTCAATGGCATTTTCTGCTGCAACCCTCTGGATTGTCTGTAACACGATTCTTTTTGCTTCTTTGTTGGCAGTCATTTTAGCTTCGTCCAATATCTCATTTATATAGGACATTGCTCCTGTTTTGGCTTCCTCTTTTAAAGATTCGATCAGATGGTTTTTCGCTTCTTCAGCAGATAAGCCTGAGATAGCTTCGAGCTGATCAACCTGCTGCCTGTGAAGCTTTGAGAGCTCTTCAGTTCTTTTGTCAACAAGCTCAAGTTGTGAATTAAGATTATCCCGTATTGCATCAGCCTCATTCTTTCTTTCGTTGTGCTTCTTCAAGTTTCTGAGATAAAGTAAGCTCTTTTTGCTTTAATCCGGCTTTCGGCAAGACCTATCTTGTTATTCTTTTCATTTATAACCTTCTCATGTTCAGCCTTCAGCTGTAAAAATCTTTCTTTGGCCTGAAGAATTTTTTCCTTCTTTAATCACTTCAGCTTCTGTTTCTGCTTCGCTGACGATCTTACGGCTTTTGTTTTTCAAGAGCCAGCTGCCATATAAAATAAGAAGCACCAAAGCCAAGTACCAGTGCTGCTATGCTAATAATATAAGTTAATCCGTTCATTTATTTCCCTCTATTAATGTAATCATTTTCAATATTTAGTATATAAAAAACCCGCAAAGTCTCTTCAGCTTTTATAAAACCCCATATCTGTATGGCTGGAGCCGCTAATACAGCTCGAACGTCCACTGTCCCCCTAAGCGGAATCCCCGGTAAATCGGGATGAGGCCTGTTCTACCTGAACTAAGGATTGCTCCAAAGTTTTAAATGTTGAGTTTCAAAAATGAATGAAGAAACAATGCGGGCAATAAGTTTATCTATTTTAAAGAACGCTGTCACTCTTTTCTTCAAGAACTTCATCAATTTTCTTGATAAGTTCTTTTATGGCATCAGGGAAATGATCAGTTATTTAGTTTTTCCTCCTCTTCGGTAAGCTTGATCACATACTGAAGTGAAGCCATCGCCAGAAAATCCTGTACATCCTTGTCCGAATAGCGCTGTTTGTATTGCAGCACTTTCTCGTTAATCATTCTGGCAGCTTTCCTGATCTTTTCCTCATTTTCCCTTTCCACCTTCAATGGATAATATCTGTCTGCCACATTTACTTTGATCGAAAGCTTATCATCCATTGTTATATCTTATCTGTTTAAAAGAGCAACACATCTGTCAATTTCCCGCACCAATTCATTTATCTTCTTCTTCGCCTCAACGGCATTTTCGCCTTCACCCAACAATGCTCCTGATAATTTAATCCTTTCGTATTTAATTTCTAATTGCCTTTATTTTTTCGTCACGTTCCTGAAGATTCTGCTTTATCAATTCATTTTCAGTCTTCAGATCTTTGTTTTTTGTCCTCAGGTCATTATATCTTTCAAACAATTCTTCAAGCTTTTTGTTCAGCAATGTCAGCTCCTCATAGACCCTGATCGGACATACTAAAATCTTTAATGCAAAGTTAACACTGTTAATGATATTTTCAAAAATTTAGCTCAAATAGTTTGGCAGAACAGCACAGAAACATAGTTTTGCATCTCTGAAACATAATTCTACATTTTCTGATATGATTTTAATTCTGATATTCATTATAAATCTGCTACTTTTAAATACTCAGGGTGAAGAACCAAAGGACAGATCACTTTTTATTTCTCCGGTTAAAATTCCGCTTTCGCTTTCTGCAAATTTCGGAGAACTCAGGATTGATCATTTTCATTCCGGACTGGATATCAGAGACACAGGGAGTCACCGGTAAAGAAGTTGTTGCTGCAGCGTCAGGATATGTGTACAGGATAAGCATTTCACCCGGCAGGATTCGGTAAAGCACTTTACCTCCGGCATCCATCAGGTTATTCAACAGTTTATGGCCACCTTGACAGATTTACACCCGAGATTGAAGAATATGTAATTTCAAGACAATATGAAGAAAAGAGTTACATGATAACTCTGTGGCCACCGAAAGAGAGATTTGAGTTCAATCAGGGCGACATAATTGCATATTCCGGAAATTCGGGAAGTTCATCAGGCCCTCATCTTCACTATGAGATAAGAAAATCTAATGATGGAAGTGCCTGTCAATCCTCTTGTTTTTGAATTTGGAATTGAAGATGATATTAAACCAGTAATCGAAAAACTGTTTATTTATCCTGTCAGCAGAAATACTTTGATAAACAATCAGAATAAACTCGCTTAAAATCAATGTTTCCGGAGGTAATGGGAATTACAGCATTTCTTCAAAAAATGAAATTTCGATAAATGGTCACGCAGGTTTTGGTTTTAAAGCTTATGATCTCCTTAATGAACAGTTATAATAAATGTTCTGTTTATTCAATTGAACTTAAGATTGACAGCCTTCCGGTTTTTAGACTATATAATGGATGAATTCGCGTTTAATGAATCGAGATATATAAACAGTCATATTGACTATGAAATATTGCAGAGGGAAAATATTTATGCTGAAAGAGCCTTTGTACTTCCAAACGACAAGCTGAGCGCTTACGAAAATGTGATAAACAAAGGGATTTTTAACTTTAATGACAAAAGGAACATCATGTTGAAATTATTGTATCAGATATTCACAGCAACAAGTCAGTCCTCTCCTTTTATGTGAATTCGGTTCCCGCAGTCTGTTCAGGAAAATCAGGCTAAAACCTGATGATAACAATTCAGTTGTTAATGCCCTACAACAGAAACAATAAATTTGTTTCGAAGAATGTTGCCGTGAATATTCCTTCAGGTAGCACTTTATGATACATTATACTTTGAATTTAAGAGGTCAGCCGGTAACCCCGTAATGTTCTCCGATGTTTATCAGATTCACAATAAATACACGCCCCTGCACAAAACGTATAACCTTTCAATAAAACCTGACAGGATTCCGGCAGGAAAAGAATCAAAAATGCTGATCATTCAACTGGCTGATGACATTAACAAAATTCCTCTGCCAAGCACCTGGAACAATGGATATCTTTCAGCCAATCCCAGTACTTTCGGAACTTTCTTCGTCAGGCATTGATACGATTCCGCCATTGATTTCTTTTAACGGATTTTCTTCAGGAGCCAATCTGACAGGGAAAACAAGCATGAAAGTAAAGATCAGTGATGAATTATCAGGAATTAAAATCATACGAACCGGTAATTGATGGGAAATGGGCATTATTTGAGTATGATCAGAAGAATAACCTGTTAATATATAGTTTTGATCCCAAAAGAATTCAGAAAGGAACAAAACACAATCTTTCCCTTAAAGTCACTGATAACTTGGACAATCTTAGTACTTATCAAATGTGAATTTACCTGGTAAAAAATGATCAATAGATCCTGGCAGGATAAATCCCTTTTCTGATCATTTTCTTGATGCTTTCAACAACGAATGGTTTGTCTTCGCGATAAGTGACTCCAAACCATCTCTCGTTACTCATAAGGATCTTTATTGTAATTTCACCGTTCTTGACAAACTTATCCACCGAAGTAGGAATATCAAGTTCCGATTTCAGATCCATTCCATACTTATTTATAAAATTCCGGAATTCTTTTCCAAGAAAATCATAGCATGATGGTTTGAAATCCCCATAGATTCATCGACACTATTTCATTTCCAGTGAAATGCAGTGGTTTTCCATCAGGTCCCGGTGCAGTAGCTCCATCCTTTGTTTTTTCAATCTGACGCGTTTCAACGATATGTCTTAGTAATCCATCATCTCCGGCCTACACAAACACCACGGTTTACATGTCCATGATCCGAAAGAGTATTTCCAAGTTTGTATCCGACAATACAATAGTTATTTGGATTTTTATCATTAACAAGAAAATCCCTGAGTATCTTGAAAGACTCAACACCGTAATAGTCATCAGCATTAATTACGCCGAATGGTTCTTTTATCTTATCCTTTGTAACCAGGATTGCATGACTTGTGCCCCATGGTTTCTGACGATCAGGGGCAACCTTCACTCCTTCAGGAAGGTTTGTAATCTCCTGGAAAACATAATCAACTTCAATCTTCCCCTGAAGCCTGTCAACAAATCTTTCTTTGACCTGCTCTTCAATATCCCGCCGGATCACAAAGACAATCTTACCAAAGCCAGCACGGATAGCATCGTAAATTGAATAATCAATAATAGTTTCACCTGAAGGTCCCACTTCATCAAGCTGTTTATTTCCTCCGTAACGTGTGCCCATTCCGGCAGCCAAAACTAAAAGTGTCGGTTTCATAAGATAAAATTTTTGGATTCACAATTATACAGAAAATATTGTTACTTTTATTAATCTGATTAATTTTTGTAGATGGATTTTAAGCTTGAGATTTGTGTTGATAGTGTTGAATCTGCAATCAATGCACAATCTGCCGGAGCAGACCGGGTTGAATTTTGTGATAATCTGATTGAAGGAGGCACAACACCAGGTTATGGGTCAATTGTCTCAGCAAGAAATAATCTAAGTATAAAACTTCATGTCATAATCAGGCCAAGAGGCGGAGATTTTCTTTATTCCGATCTGGAATATGATATAATGAGAAGAGATATTGAGATTTGCGGAGAACTGGGAGTTGATGGAATAGTAGCCGGAATTTTACTGCCGGGCGGCAATATTGATGTTGACAGGACTGCAAAACTCTTTGAATTTGCATACCCTATGTCAACCACATTTCACAGGGCATTTGATATGTGCAGCGATCCTGTCCAGGGACTTGAAGATGTAATTGCTACCGGTGCTTCCCGCCTTCTTACCTCAGGTCTAAAGAACAAAGCCCAGGACGGTATTGAACTTATAAGGCAGCTGATAATTCAGGCTGGTGACAGAATAATAATTATGCCCGGAGGTGGTATCGATGAAACCAATGCTGCCTTAATAATAACCGCCACAAAAGCCAGGGAGATCCATCTTACAGGAAGGAAAGTCATTGACAGTGAAATGATTTTCAGACGTCAGGGAATCAATATGGGAGGTATTACGGGCATTCCTGAATTCTCCAGAAAAGTGGCTGATCACTGAAAGAATAAAAAAAATCATCATGATCCTCAAAATGATCTGATATCACTTTGAAATTTTATCTGTCTTGTTACCTTTGCACTTCCGTATTTCTTCAATCAAACAATAACTATAAAATAATATACTTTATGAAAAGACTATTTACAGCACTCCTTACAATTACCGTTGCCGGAGTTTTTCAGGGACAATATACCAATGGCTTGTACCAATTTTCTTGTAACAAAAGGAGCTCGTCAAAGGCCGGTTCAGTAATGATTACCTACTCTGCTGATTCTCATGCTCTTTATGGTGAACTATATTACTGGCCGGCAAGAGATTACCCTGCAGGTAGCATGCTTGATGTTTATGAATGGGATACACAAAGTACATGGGAAAAATCAAACAGGTGCTCATACCTATTCGGTTGTCGGAAATATGAATGAACATCAGCTTGCCATTGGTGAAACGACATATGGAGGTATTGAAGGGCTGGTTGATACCACAGGCATTATTGATTATGGAAGCCTTATTTATATCACTCTTCAGAGGGCAAAAAATGCCAGGGAAGCAATAAAAGTGATGTCAGAACTGGTTTCTGAATATGGATATGCAAGTTCAGGTGAATCATTTTCAATAGCTGATCCGAACGAAGTATGGATATTTGAAATTATAGGCAAAGGTCCGGGCAACAAAGGTGCTGTATGGGTTGCACGCCTTATTCCTGACGGATATGTTTCCGGACATGCCAACCAGGCAAGGATACAGACTTTTCCATTGGCTACAGGAAAGAAAAACAGTATTGCAATCACTTCAAAAGATCTTAGCACGAATTTTTGATCCTGTTGTTGAATGTGTTTATGCATATGATGTAATTGAATTTGCCAGAGCTAAAAAATTCTTTATACCGGAACGATCAGGAGTTTAGCTTTTCTGATACCTATAATCCAATAACTTTTTCGAAGGAGCAAGATTTTGCGAAATTCGTGTCTGGTCTTTTTTCAAATCAGTAAATGATGAAATGGATCAGTATATCAATTATGTCTCCGGACATGATCTCAGCAAACGAATGCCTCTGTGGATAAAACCTAACCGTAAGATATCCAACTATGATCTGATGAATTTCATGCGTGATCATCTTGAAGGAACAGATTTTGATATGAGAAAAGATATCGGAGCAGGTCCATTCGGATCTCCCTATCGCTGGCGTCCTCTTGACATGGAAAGTATCAGATGATCCGAATGCTCCTGAATATTGCAACGAAAGAGCTACATCAACACAGCAAACAGGTTTTGTTTTTGTTGCTGAATGCCGTAACTGGCTTCCTGATCCGATTGGTGGAATTTTCTGGTTCGGTGTTGATGATGCTGCCACAACAGTTTTCAATCCTATGTACTGTGGAATCACTGAAGTCCCGGAATGTTTTAAAGTCGGAAACGGTGATATGCTTACCTACTCGCCAACTTCAGCGTTCTGGGTATTCAATCAGGTTGCAAATCTTTGCTATTCACGTTATGATTTGATGAGTGCCGATGCATTGAAAGTTCAGAAAGAGCTTGAAGTCAAAGTATATTTCGAAACTGCTGACAATTGATGATGCTGCAAAGAAGCTGTATTCGAAGATGATGTCTGGAAAGCAAGGGAATATCTTACAGATTATTCAGTTAAAACTGCTCAGAATACCTTTGATCAGTGGAAGAAATTGAGTGAATATCTTCTTGTCAAATACATTGATGGGAATATCAAAGAAAGAAAAAGACGGAAAGTTTGAAAGAAATCCATGGGTAATCCTGTAATGCCTCTTCAGCCAGGTTATTCTGATGCATGGAAGAAATCAGTAATTCAGGACACTGGAAATAAATTACTTGTTCCGGCAGGCACCGGACATTAGGAATTAGAGCAACCAGGTCATTAATTTAAAATATTGAATAGTACTATTGGTGAATATAAAATATTATTGTATCTTTGCGCCCTGTTTTAAAAGATCATATTAAGAAAACAAAATTCTTTGTGAGATGAATTTAATGGATGTTGTTGAGAAGGAATTGGCAGTAACAAATGAATATCCGAAATTTATTGCAGGAGATACTGTTACTGTTCATTATAAGATTAAGGAAGGGAACAAGGAGAGAATTCAGCAGTTCCGGGGTGTTGTAATACAGAGAAACGGAAGCGGTAATACAGAAACTTTCACTGTTAGAAAGATGTCAGGAAATATAGGTGTTGAAAGGATTTTCCCGTTGGCGTCACCGTCTATTGACAAAATTGAGGTCAATAAACATGGAAAAGTCCGCAGGGCAAAAATCTTTTACCTGCGTGATCTTACAGGTAAAAAAGCACGTATACGCGAAAAGAAATTTTAATATTATTAATCAAAAAAAGGCTGTTCTGAATGAACAGCCTTTTTTTGTTTTTATGATTCTATTTTCTTTAGTAATTCTTCTCTTTTCGCCTTTGCTTCCTCGACTAATTTATTTGCCCTGGCATCTGCCTCCTGCACAAGCTGGGTAGCTTTCTTGTCGGCTTCTTTTTTTACGGAATCTGCAGCTTTCTGTGCCGCCAACTTGGCAATAGTGCCCTTTGTTTCAGCTTCTTTGAGCACCTTTTGTGATTGAATATCAGCTTCCTGGCGAATTTTTTCTGCAGCTTTTGCAGCTTCATCCCTGAGTTGCTGTCCTTTTTCTTCGGCTTCCCTGACTAACTTTATCAGCCTGAATTTCTGCTTCAGTCCTGACTTTTTCTTTTGCCTGATCTACTTTTTCACCGACCGCCTCTTTTACTGTTTCTTTTACAGTTTCTTTTATCCCTTTTGTGCTGTCTGACGGAGCGTTTCCAAAGAAGGGTGTAACTATCGGTTTCAGGAAAGTTCCTGTAACTTTTACATTGACTTTTATAAGATCAGATGGTTTAAATGCTATACCAAAAGCAGCAGCCGAAGCTGAAAGGTTATCAATAAGGGAATTTACCGAGCTGCCAAGATCGGATCTTGGTATTTCTGTTTTTATGACATAATTGATAGTCTGGTCAATACCCTGGTCGCCACTGATATTCATTTTAATGTTACCGACCTTTGTATTGAAAGGACTCACATAGATTCTTCCATTGTTTATTTTAAAGCTGACATTGATATCCTTGAAAGTATTACTGTAATTGCTCGCCTAGTTTGAGAACTTCCTTCATCTTATTGTACACAGCCGATTCAAGAAGAGTCACTTCATCTGACTGAGTTTTCCGCCTCCGCTTATTGAGGAAATAACCGGCATAAAATCGCTTACCAAGCAAACTGCTGTAATTCAATTTGACTCCTACCTTTCCAGTTATGCCTTTTGCAGTCGGAGCAAGCATCTGAATTGTGTTGAAAGTGTTGAATGCATCTTTTACACCAAGATTCTGAATATTCAGATCGGCTTTCATAAATGGTTTGAGAGTGTCGCGTGTATCATAATCAGCATTCATGGCAATCCTGCCTCCAAGAAGATCCATACCGGTTTCTCTTATACTCAGGATTCCATCCTTGACTAATAACATGTCCTTTAACATTCTGAACTTTGATTTTATTATAGATAAACTGATCGATGACAGCATCAAAATCAAGATTAATATTTTCAGGCACCTGAATTACTGCAAGTGATGAAGTATCTGCACATCAGTTGTATCAGTAGCAATTTCTGACATGATATCGGAAAGATCAACAACTTTTGAATGAAGAGAGAGATTCCCTTTTATAATCTCATCTTTAATTAAATAAGGAATATAATTTTCAAGTCTTCCGCTCAGACTGAAATCGCTGCTGCCTCCGACATTAAGATCAGCACTTTTCAAAGCAGCAAATGCCGGTGTAAATTCAAAGCCTGCTTCATTGATCTTTACTTCAGGGTAACCTGTCATTGAAACCATCATATCGCTGATATTCAGGTTTCCTGAAGCTTTAAACATCATCATACTGTGCCTTTTCTATCATCGACATTCGTCCGGCCATGCTAACTGACATGTCAATCAATCCTGAAAGGTTGATACTATCCAGAGGAAGAGCATTTGAGAGTGCTTTAAGGTCTATTTTTCCTTTCATGGAGCCTTTAAAATCAGGATCACTCAATAGGTGTTTTCAGTGCAAATTTCATATCGAAAGGATTTCCGGCCAGTTCCATGTGGAAATCATCAACATTTACAGTTGTTTTATCCATATCGGTCCCATCGACGAAAATATCTGATTTAAGATTGATATTTTTTATTTGTTCCGGAAGCGAGGGATAACTTATCAATCCGTTTTTAACAATCAAATTAAGAGTAATATCAGGCATTGTACTGTCAGCATCGCTGTAAATTCCCTTTGCGGTTCCTGCAAGATTGAATTCTCCGCTGGTTTTAAGATCTTTGAAATCAGACATATAAATTGCAGGAATCAAAGAAATAAGAGATTTAAATGATGTCTGTTCCGATTTAAAAGTCAGGTCTGTTTCAATATCATCCTCCGGCATGGCAACCATTCCTGCAAAATTTAATTTAAGATCATTAATGGTGAGATAATTATCCCTGAGATAGAATTTCATGCTGTCGAGATTGGCCTTTAGATTGATTTTTGAATCAGCTGTTGCTTTATTCAGATATTTGATTCCATCCATCAGGAAAGTCAGTTCTCCAGCATTTATCATTAATTTCAAGGTTAGTCTCACTCCCGGTCAAATCACCTTTCATGGAGCAATTCACTTTATCAGAAGATAAGTTTCAATAATTGATTCGTAATCGATATATGAAATTGAGCTGTTCTAGAATCTCAACTTTTCTCAAGAAGGATTTTCATAACAGATGTCGATTCCTCTTCAGTGGCACTCTCAGTTGTATCGGTCATTATATCCCAGTTTGCACTACCATCTTTAAGAACAAGTGTTTTTATATCGGCCTCATTTATGGTTATTGATTTGATTTCATATCCGGTCTTTTTAAAAAGACTTGAAAGGTTAAAGACCAGGTTTAATGATTTGCAGGTCGGCAAGAGTATCGTTTTCAAATTTATCCAATTCCGACAACTGAGACATTATTAAGTGAAAATGCCAGGTTTGGAAAATTTCTGAAAAATCCGAGCTTATAATCTCCAAAAGTTACTTTTGCACTTAATGAACTCATTAATTACCTGTTCGACCTTAACTTTAATTTTATCCTTAAAAACCACAGGAACGGTAAAAATAAGTATAAGAATCAGCAAGATTAATCCCAGAAATATTTTAAGATATAATGCCTGCTATTTTTTTCATAATAATATTGTTTACTACTGATTGCCAACGATATAAAATTCAAAATATTTCATATTTCTGAACTTTTAAAAGTAAGCAATAAATCAGGCATAAAAAATTACTATATTTGCACCTTGATCAGGTTAATGGTCCCGTAGCTTAACTGAATAGAGCATCTGACTACGGATCAGAAGGTTAAGAGTTTGAATCTCTTCGGGATCACAGAAGAGGCGTCTTTTACGACGCCTTTTTAGTTTTTTATGAGAGATGGATGATCAAACAGAAAAATAAAGTCTAATTTCAGAATTAATTTTCTTTAACTACAGATTTATTATTTGAAATGAAATCACCATTACTATTCTCTTTTGAACTTTTATACTCAGGAACCAGCATTTCGAAGAATTCGAAAACCTCCAGTTCTGAAAGTCCATATATATTTTTTAATGAGGCAATCACCTTTAGCACTTCGGTTTTGTAATCATTTTTATCAACTTTCGCGATCTTTATCTTTTCGTGGTGAGTCGGAAGTATTTCTTCCTTTTTGGAAAGCAATTCCTCATATAACTTTTCACCGGGACGCAATCCAGTATATTCAATCTTTATGTCCTTTCCCGGCTCAAGCCCTGATAGGCGGATCATATTGACCGCCAGATCAGCAATTTTGACAGGCTTACCCATATCAAATACAAATATTTCACCGCCTTTTCCCATGAATCCTGCTTCCAATACCAGCTGACAGGCTTCCGGAATAGTCATAAAGTACCTCATTATATCCCGATGTGTAACAGTTATCGGGCCTCCCTCCTCAATTTGCTTTTTGAAAAGAGGAATCACTGAACCATTCGATCCAAGCACATTTCCAAATCTTGTTATAACGAATTGAGTTTTTACTCCCTCCTTCATGGACTTTGTCTGAACCAGCATCTCACATACCCGCTTTGAAGCCCCCATTATATTCGTGGGATTGACTGATTTATCGCTGGAAATCATCACGAATTTCCTTACACTATATTTCACCGAAAGCTCAATCATTATTCTTGTTCCCCCGACGTTTACACGAAGAGCCTCATGCGGATTTTCCTCCATAAGCGGAACATGCTTATATGCAGCCGCATGGAAAACAATCTCAGGATGATATTTCTGGAATATAAGCTCCATCTTTTCAGGATTCGTGATGTCGGCAAGCTGAGTTTTGAATTTCATGTGGGCATAGCTCTTTCGAAGCTCATTCTCAAGATGAAACATTGGTGTCTCAGCCTGATCGACAAGAATAATATTATGGGTAACGAACCTTGACAACTGCCGTACAATCTCTGATCCAATTGAGCCGGCAGCACCAGTTACCAGTATAGTTTTTTTAGCTAATCCTCTTCTGATTAATTCCATATCAAGTCTGATCGGGTCCCTCCCCAGCAGATCCTCAAGCTGGACCTTCTGCAACTGTCTTACTTCAAGTTGTCCGTTAAGCCATTTCTCAATAGCAGGTGTTTCCAGTACTTCAATATTAAAATCAATTGCCTTTTTAATAATATCACTTTTTTTCGAAGGTGGTATTTCATGAATAGCAAGAATAAGAGTCTGAATTCTGTGCTTGAGAACAAAGTTTGAAGATAAAATATCAGGACCATAGACCTGAATACCATTTATTTTCTTACCCTGAAGTTGCCTGTTGTCATCAATAAATCCCTGGACACTGAAACCTCCCCTCGGATCACTCAAAAGAACCCTTTTTACTATAAAACCCATTTCACCTGCCCCATAAATCAATACTCTTTTTGTCGAGCCTTTAAAGGTACTATTGGCAAACCTGAAGAGCATCTTAACTGATATTCGCATGAAAAAAAGGAAGACAGTAATTACAACATAATGAATCAATATTACAGATACAGGTATTACCAGGTCTTGATTTATATTAATATGCCTTTCACCAACAGAGAGAAGGATCAGGAATAATGCAGATGCGGTGGTGGAAACAAAAACCAGAGATACGTCTGTTAGAGTAGTGTGCCTTATCAGACCTGCATATGAACGGAAAATCAACATAAAGACTGTGTAAACAAACAGAGCGACCAAACCATGAATAATTGCCTGATTCATTGGAAAATCACCAGGAGTAAGGTTAAATCGCAAAAGGTAAGCAAACAGAAATGTCAGAAAAACAGCAAGGGTGTCATGGATAAAAAGCATCCATCTTGGCAATGAATACTTTTTAAAAACTTTAGAAGCTTCCGACCTCAGGTGTTCCCTTATTTCAGGGTATCTTTTAAGCATTAAATAGTTCTGGTTTAACAAATAGGTCTTTAAGTAAAATTTGCTTATAAGGTGCTTAAAAATTATTTTTCAATTCAAATGTAATAAATATAGGACGAACTGCAAAATCAATTACCCTCCAAAGTGCCTAAAATTGAGGCATTTTGGCTTTACTCGACCGCTGATACACTGCGTACATCACCAGAATAATTTAATTTAGAATTGATTAGTTTCCATTCATCAAAAAAAGCAGAATAATGGTTATATTTCTTTTTGTTCATAAAAAATAAAATTTACTAAATAAAACTCCCTGTCTCATTTTTTTGTCAACACCTCAATAAGCCAGTTTTGCATTTTAGTATTCTGTTCAGAGTAGGTCCAATGCCCTGTTTCAAGTGCAAGATTCAGGGTCTTTGGAGCACTTATCAGATTATAAGCTGCATACATTGATGTGGGAGGACAAGTTTCATCATTAAATCCCCATGTATAAACACCTGGTACTTTGAGCTCCCTTGCAAAATTTACAACATCATAATAAGGGATTGTCTCCAGCTTCTCCTTTAGGTTGTGATACATAACATTGTTTTTGTCAAAAAAGTGAGGCCATCCTCCTGCCCGTCCGGATAAATAGCCGGTCACGTCACAAAGTGCAGGATATGATGCTGCAAGGTATCTGACCCTCGGGTCGAGAGAAGCCGTAATAATTGATAGAGCCCCGCCCTGGCTTCCTCCCATTACCGCCAGATTGCTTCCGTCAAATTGTGGCAGAGAGGTCAGGAAATCATTCGCTCTGACACATCCAAGGTACACTCTTTTATAATAATACCTGTCCCTGTTATCCATATTGAAAGTCCAGTATTCCCTTAAGGCTCCGTTGCCAAGGTCAAGATAGACGCCCGGATCCAGAGTAACAGGAATTCCATGAATACCGATAACAAAAGTTATAACTCCCCTTTCTGAAAGATTGATATCAGGCGTGTAAGCCCTTACTCCTGCCCCGGGCACCTCAAGAATTGCGGGATACTTTCCTTCTTTCTTAGGTATGGAAACAATCCCGTATAATCTTGAATAGCCGATATTTTGCAGATTTACCAGATACACGTTTGTATTTTCCGTGCATCTTTCCGGCATTAAAGTCATTTTAGGATTTACCGGGATTTTTGCAAGCTCTGTTTTTGCCGATTCCCAGAATGCCAAAAAATCAGCTGGCTGTTTTACCGTAGGTTTTATTGCAGATGGATTGAACCCGGCTGTTGCAAGGCCGCGGTATCTGCGTCCTTCAAAATCAACGTTTACGACACAACGCAGGAAGCCAGGGGACGATAAAGTCCCTCCCTCCAGTATAAATGGTTTTCCGCTGAGCATGATTGAGTCCTTTTTTGCAGGCTCCATCTTTTCAGGGCCAATCTCATAATAGGCTTTGACCTCTTTTAATGGGTTCAGATGGTAAAAAACCTGAACGGTGAAATTTGCTTTTTCACCTGTTTTATATTCCCAGTTATCATGATCGGGTGATACGATAATCTTTATCATCTGCTCAGGTATCTGGGCATAGATACTACAGGATAATAGCAGACATGTTCCAAGTAACAATTTTAGCAGATAGTTTTTCATAGTTTATGATTTATTTTGTTTTGGAAGAAATGACACGATCAGAGCTCCGGCCAGTGCGATACAGATCAATATTGTAAAACCAAGCGAATAGCTTTTTAAAGTATCATTATACAAGGCACCTACCATCATTGGTGACAAAGATTCCGCAAGGCCATCAGCCACAAGGATAATTCCCATAACTCTGCCGAGAGTTTTAATGCCAAAAAGGTCCCCTGCCATAAGCGGAATGATCATATAGTCACCACCCAGACCTATCCCGAAAATAACTGCAAAAATGTATAATCTGCCGGGGAAATCAGGGACAAGTAATAAGGGAATTGAAGATCCGACAATAATATAAATCAGAATCATGACATATTTTCGGGGAAGAATATCAGCAAGCATTCCTATCAGAACCCGACCCGCCAGACTCGAAAGCAGTACGAGAGACATTATCTGCGCTGCATGTGACTGAGAGAAATCCATATCCCTTAGATAAAGCTTCAAATGCTGATTTACTCCACCTACTGCACCAATGGAACACATACTACCTATGCCAAGAAGATAGAAATTCCTGTTTTTCAGTATGTTCCTGATCGGAACGTTGGGTTCATTTTCTTCATGGACTTCTTTTTGAACAGGAGCTTCTTTAATGAAAAATGCCAATGGAAATGAAAACAGGATTACGATTACTCCTATTGAAGTCAGGGCCAGATGCCATCCCAGATTCTTTTCAAGTAACGTTGAAATCAGCGGAACCAGTGCACCTCCGGTCCCGATGCCAAGATATGCAATCCCCATAGCTTTACCACGGTTCTTGGTAAACCACCTGGAAATTAGTACCTGGCAGGGAAGCGGTCCTCCGAAAACATAACCAAGAGCATTCAGAATGTAAAAGAAGTAAAACATCCCAAGGTTGTTCATCATGCTTAAACCGATAATGGCCGATCCTGCCAGGAGTGACCCTGCAAGCATCATTTTTCTGGGGCCATATCGATCGATAAGCCAGCCTGCGATGAATCCGAACAATGGAGCAACAATAAGCTTCCCGATAGCATTACCTGAAGTTACGACAGTGCGTGACCAACCGAACTCATTAACAAAAAAATCATAAAAGAACGGTAACCCATAAAGCGCAAAACCCACGATAGCCAGAAGTGAAAAAAATGCTGTCGCAACTACATATGGTTTTGAGCTGGAAAATCCCGGACTTTTCACGGAAACAACTGGATGATTATTCATTCCGAAGGTTAGGTTTTCAGGTGTGTTGTTATACAAAAATAAAATATCTTTATTTATTTGTGCCGGGAATTCCCATAAATGGTGCAACGGAATTAACACAGGTCATTTTTTTAGTACATTTAGGTTTAATTTTTTTATTTATAAGATGAAGGAAAAAGTTACTAAAATATTTGAAAGTGAAGCATATGCAATAAGATGCATACCTGTGAACGACAGTTACGAAAAGGTTACTGAAATAATTTATCAACATGTGCAAAAAAGAAACGGTAAATTAATTACCAGCGGTATGGGCAAAGCAGGACAGATCGCCCACAATATCGCCACTACTTTCAGTTCGACCGGAACCCCGGCTGTTTTCCTTCACCCGAGTGAAGCACAGCATGGTGACCTGGGAATAATGCAGGAAAATGATGTTTTGCTGGCAATTTCAAATTCAGGAAAGACGAGAGAAATTATCGAACTTATTGATCTGAAGAATAATCTTTTCCCATCAATTCCGGTAATCGTGATAACCGGAAATGAAGAAAGTCCTCTTGCCCTTAAATCTGACTATTTTATTTCAACTGGTTCTCCTTCAGAGGTTTGTCCCCTTGGTCTTACTCCAACTACTTCAACAACAGTATTTACTGTAATAGGTGATGCTCTGGTCGTTCTGATGATGGAAAAGATAGGATTCACTCCTGAAGACTATTCAAAAAGGCATCATGGAGGATACCTTGGGATTAAATCAAGAGAAAAATCCGGACAAACGCCTGAGGGGAAATGATTTTTCTTTGTCACGAATTTAAAAAAGATTAGTTTTGACTTTTCGATATCATTATTCTAACCTAAAACCATAATTATGGCTACCAGCAATTCTACACGGCATCAGCAGAAAAGACTACGTATTTGCAATAACTATTATCGGTCTCTTCTTTTTTATTTTCGGGTTTGTTACCTGGCTTAACGGAGTTCTTATTCCGTTTCTCAGGACAGCCTGTGAGCTTAACGATTTTCAGGCATATTTTGTAACGGCAGCTTTTTATATTTCATACTTTGTGATGGCACTTCCATCCTCAGTAATCCTGAAAAAAACCGGTTTCAAAATCGGAATGTCACTAGGTTTGTGGGTGATGGCTGCAGGTGCACTTGTGTTTATACCTGCTGCACTTACAAGAACCTTCGGGCTTTTTCTTACAGGATTATTTATTGAAGGAACCGGACTTGCCCTTCTTCAGACAGCAGTCAATCCTTATGTGACAATTATCGGTCCGCGCGAAAGTGCTGCAAAACGTATCAGCATAATGGGGATTGCCAATAAATTTGCGGGAGTCATCGCTCCTATCATTCTTGCAAGCATAATACTAAAGGATTCCCATATTCTGGAAGAAAAGCTAACCCAGGCAGCCGATGCAGCATCACGTACTGTTCTTCTTGATGAAATGGCCAGAAATGTCATTATGCCATATATTGTAATGACCATTGTCCTGATTCTCCTTGGTCTTTTGCTGAAATATGTGCATCTTCCGGAAGTTGACACGGAAGCCGAAGATGAGGCCGTGGGTGAAGCTAATCTAAAAAAAACAAGTATCTGGCAGTTTCCTCACCTGATCCTTGGAGTCATAGCCCTGTTTTTCTATGTCGGAGTGGAGGTAATAGCTGGCGACACTATAATAAGGTACGGACAATCTCTTGGAATCCCCATGGAATCAGCAAAGTACTTTACTTCTCTTACAATGCTCTCAATGATAATAGGTTATCTTTTGGGTATTGTGTTAATTCCAAAATATTTAAAACAGGGTAATGCTTTAAAAATATGTACTATCCTTGGAGTTATATTTGCTCTTGGAGCAATATTTACTCCGGCAGACAAGATTTTCACAATGCCGTTCGTTGATCTGGTTACATTTAAACCGCTTCAACTGGAACTGCCAGTTACCGTTCTGTTTGTTGCTCTGATGGGCATTGCCAATTCGCTTGTCTGGCCGGCAATGTGGCCTCTTGCACTTAATGGCCTTGGAAAATTCACAAAAACCGCTTCTGCATTGCTTATTATGGCAATAGCAGGAGGAGCTCTTATTCCATTGCTGTATGGCAAGCTTGCAGTAAGTTTTTCAACTCAGTCTGCTTACTGGCTGTGTATTCCATGCTACCTTGTAATAATGTTCTATGCATTTATCGGACATAAAATAGGTCTTAAAAATGAAGTATGACCTTAGGAAAATATATAGCTCCTTCCTTGCAGATGGTTCATTTTCAGATGCAGTTTCATATGGAAGCGGGCATATTCATGACACATTCCGGGTAGTTACATCTGAAAAAGATAAAGATGATTATATCCTGCAAAGACTGAATAATAGAGTATTCAGGAATATACCCGAACTTCAGGAGAATATTGAAAGAGTAACCAATCATCTGTACCGGAAGCTTCTTACCGTTCCCGGATCTGACATAAAGCGGGAATGTCTTACACTGATCAGGTCAAAAAATGGCAAAAGCTGGATGGAAGATGAAGAGGGCAATTTCTGGAGAATGTTCATCTTCATTTCGAATCACATAGTATATGATATTATTGATACAACCGAAAAGGCATTCGAGGGAGGTAAAGCTATAGGACGTTTTCAGGCCCTGCTTGCAGACCTGCCTGGAAGACCCCTTCATGAAACCATTCCTTCATTTCACGACGTAGAAAAGCGAATTGACAGTTTCATGAATACCTTGAAGGAGGATCCCGCAGGAAGAGTTAATGAAACAGTCAGGGAGACTGATTTCATTTTAAAGAGAGCTAATGAAATGAGAATCATCCATAAGCTTGGCCGGGAAGGTAAAATACCTGTAAGGATCACTCATAATGATACAAAATTCAACAACATACTTTTTGATGAGAACGGCAAATCGCTCTGTATTATCGACCTTGACACAGTGATGCCAGGATATTTTCATTCCGATTTTGGAGATGCAATAAGAACAGGGGCAAATATTGCTGCAGAGGATGAGAATGACCTTTCAAAGATAAAAATGAATATTGACCTGTTCGGAGCTTATGCCAAAGGATATCTTTCTGAAACAAAAAACACTCTTAATACCATTGAAAAAGAATATCTGGCCTTCGCTCCCCTGCTTATGACTTATGAACAAGCTTTGCGTTTTCTGACAGACTATGTTGATGGAGACAAATATTACAGGATACACCATGAACACCATAACATCCAGCGGACACGTGCACAGATCAGGTTGCTGGAGAGCATGGAGGAGCAATATTCCGAGATGCAAAAAATAATTGGCAAAATGATCTGAAAGGCAACAGGCAAAGTGCGACAGGCTTCAGGCATAAGGCATCACAAACAAACAACATTTTATTATTCCTATGGGTAAACCATATTCTAAAATCAGCTGGACAAAAGAAGAAAAGCAGTTTCTGAATGGATTCAATGATCCCTGGTCAATTCAGGTATTCCTCGATTCGATCGATTATTATCCGGGTTATGAGTGCAGATCCCCCAGATGGGTAATCAGAAAGCGGTCAGCTCATTGTTTTGAGGGTGCCCTTTTTGCTGCCGCAGTGCTGGATTTCCTTGGCCATAAACCCCTCATTGTTGATATGAAGGCATTTAACGACGATGACCATGTAATTGCCGTATTCAGGGAAGACGGATACTGGGGAGCAGTAGCAAAATCCAATTTCACTTCATTGCGGTTCAGGGAACCGGTTTATCGTTCACTAAGGGAACTGATAATGTCATATTTTGACTTTTTCTTCAATATAAATGGCGAAAAATCATTGCGGTCCTACTCACTGCCCCTTGACCTGTCTTCATATAACAACAGAAACTGGGCAACCACTGATGATGACCTTGAATATATCGGAGATAAGATCGAATCATTATACCATTTTCCGGTTGTATCGGAAAAAATGATTAAAAAGCTCAATATTGCAAGTGATTCTATGCTGAAAGCCGGAATGCTTGGTTCAAAACCCGAAGGACTCTTTAAACCAAAGAAATAGACGGTCGAAATAATACATCCAATATCTGATTGTATATCATGTGGTTACAATTGGATTGCCAGGCACGTTCGAATTTTTATTTGCGATTACATCGAGATTGACTATTTTTACGCCCTGAAAAAACAGTGGGAAAATATGGATCCATCTGGTAAAAGTTTTAAAGCCTTCACCGAACGCCAGGAAGCATTAAAAAAACAATACAGCCAAAACAGGCGGAAAAGCAGCATTCCAAGGGTAAGCTTACAGCCGGGGAGCGTATAAACCTTCTGTTTGATCCGGGCACTTTCGAAGAGCTGGATGCATTTGTCACACCAGCTGACCAGCCGGTTGAATTCGGAAAGGTGGAGCGGACCTATGGCGACGGTGTCATAGTTGGACATGGGAAAGTGAACGGCAGGCTGGTTTTTGGCTTTGCCCAGGATTTTACGGTAATGGGAGGATCACTTGGCTATGTGCATGCCAAAAAGATCGCAAAAATACAGGAGATGGCCCTTAAAATGGGCACTCCCATAATAGGAATGATGGATTCCGGAGGCGCAAGGATCCAGGAAGGAGTAGCTAGCCTGAGCGGCTACGCTGCAATCTTCCATAACATAATACATTCTTCAGGTATCATTCCGCAACTATGCGTAATTATGGGACCTGCAGCTGGTGGTGCAGTCTACTCCCCTGCCCTCACTGATTTCGTCTTCATGGTAAACCATACCAGTTATATGTTCGTAACAGGACCTAATGTTGTCAAGGAGGTTCTTAATGAAGATGTAACTTCCGAGGAGCTTGGGGGTGCCGAGGTTCATGGCCGAAAAAGCGGAGTGGCTCATATGATCTATGATGATGAAGAGAATACGATCCTGGCACTTAAGAAATTTCTTGCTTATCTACCTTCAAACAACGTGGAGAACCCACCGGTGGTTCCTGATGATGGCTCGACACCGGATGTCAACGAGAAACTCCGCGATATAGTACCGGATGATCCCAACAAGGCGTATGATGTAAAGGATATAATACAGCTTATTGTTGATAAAAACAGCTTCTTTGAAACTGCTGAACTTTACGCACCAAATCTTGTCACCGGATTTGCAAGGCTCAAGGGTAAAACTTTAGGTATCGTTGCAAACCAGCCAAAAGTTCTTGCAGGCGTTCTCGATATTGATTCATCAACAAAAGGGGCGAGATTTATAAGATTTTGTGATGCATTCAATATACCTATTCTTACCCTGGAAGATGTTCCTGGCTTCCTTCCCGGCACAGATCAGGAACATGCAGGTATAATAAGGCATGGCGCAAAACTTCTGTTTGCATACAGTGAAGCGACAGTTCCAAGGATCACTGTAATTATCAGGAAGGCATACGGAGGAGCATTCATTGTGATGAACAGCAAGAGTCTTGGCGGTGACTTCAGCTTTGCATGGCCAACTGCAGAAATAGCAGTCATGGGACCTGACGGTGCCGTGGCAATTCTATATCGCAAGGAGCTTGCCGAATCGAAAAATCCGGCAGAGATGAAGAAAGAGCTTGTGAAGAAGTACCGCGATAAAATAGCCAATCCTTTTATTGCCGATGAACTTGGATATATTGACGAAGTAATAGATCCTGCCGTTACGAGGAAGAAAATAATCTCCGCTTTCAGCGCCCTCAGCAACAAATGGGTAAAAGTGCCAGCGAGGAAACATGGCAACATGCCTTTATAAACGGTCTAAAGGCTCAAAGGCTTTACGGTTTAGCGGTAAGAAAAGACTGCAACTGATACCGCAAGACAAAATAATTGAACATATGAAGATTAACAAAATGTTGATTGCTAACCGAGGCGAGATTGCGATTCGGATAATGAAAACGGCGCGTCTGATGAAGATCAGAACCGTTGCTGTCAAAACAGCTGTTGAACCGAATGCAATGTATCTCTCCTTGGCTGATGAGATATTTGACAACACTGAAGAAGTTTCTGAAATACCGGTATTCCTGGATATTGAAAAGCTTATTTCAATCGCCCTCAAGACGGGAGCAAATGCCGTGCATCCGGGATACGGTTTTCTTGCCGAAAATGCCTACTTCGCTCAAAAATGTCTCGATAATAAGATAATCTTCATTGGTCCTTCCCCTGATGCTATTTATAAAATGGGAAATAAAACAATTGCCCGCAAGCTGGCTTTAAAAAACGGGATCCCTATGGCAATGGGAAGCAATGGGAATGTCCCGAATGAAGAAGAAGCTGTTAAAATAGCTGAAAAAATAGGATATCCTGTAATTATCAAAGCTGCATCAGGCGGAGGTGGCAGGGGAATGAGAATTGTCAGGAAATCTGATGAAATGGAAAAGATGTTCATTATTGCCAGCAAGGAGGCCGAAAAAGCATTTAATGATCCTTCAGTTTTTATTGAAAAATATATTGAAAATCCAAAGCATATTGAATTTCAGATACTTGGCGACACTAAAGGAAATGTGATACATCTTGGCGAAAGAGAGTGTTCAATCCAGAGAAAGCATCAGAAGCTGCTTGAAGAATCTCCATCCTGTGCCCTTGACAGTGGCCTCAGAAAGACGATGGGAAAGATTGCTGTCCAGATAGCAAAAGCGGTGAATTATTATTCTGCAGGAACAGTTGAGTTCCTGCTCGATTCTGAAAAGAATTTCTATTTCATGGAGATGAACACAAGGATTCAGGTTGAGCACCCTGTTACAGAGATCGTTACCGGCATAGATCTTATTGAACAGCAGATCAGGATTGCCAACGGTGAGGAGCTGAAGATCAAACAGAAAGACATCAAACTGAAAGGATGGGCTATAGAATGCAGGATAAATGCCGAGGATGTCCAGGCTGGTTTTGCACCGGATCCGGGAAAGATTGAGAGACTTAGCATGCCATCAGAAAACTATGTCAGAGTGGATACGGGGATCCAGTCCGGATCGTCGATTGTATCAAGCTACGATTCAATGATTGCCAAACTTATAGTAAGCGGAAGGGACAGGAAGGAGGCTATTAAGAATTGCAAACTGGCGCTTGACAAGGTTTGGATAAAGGGGACAAAAACAACACTCCCGTTTTTCAGGCTGCTTGTCCGTAACCAGAAATTCCAGGATGGTACTTTCACAACAGCATTTATTGAGGACCTGGACAAGTATTATTACAACAGCGAATATGAGGAAATGCTGGCAGCCTGGCTTGCCACAAAGCTTTTCGTAGAAGAAAATCTCCAGGAGCACAGTACCAATGTCAGTTTCGAAAACAGTGTGGAAATGAGCCCATGGCTTCTGAACAAGAGAATCAATCAATTTTAATCAGCAGAACAGCAATGAACGATAAACTCAGGATAAAAAAGCTCTATACACTCTCCTCTGAAAACAGGAAATTCAGCTTTCCATTGCCCCTGAAAAATAAGATACGAATCGGAAAGAGGGATTATATAGTTCAGCTCAAGGCAGATGAAAAATACGGAACGTACATCTTATGGAAGAACCGAAAATACCCTGTTGAGATCGTGAGGTCACGGCAGAATAAATATGAGATCCTGTTTAACGATATAAGTTACACATTTACAGTTGAGACCCCCTTCTCTATGAAAAGGATGAAGGTCCTCAGTACAGGTAAAGGTAAAACTGAGAAAGAATCCTTAAAAGCGCCAATGCCAGGAAAGATAATTGATGTTCTGGTCAGGGAAGGATCAAATGTTCTGCGCGGAGAACCGTTGTTGATCCTTGAGGCCATGAAGATGCAGAATGAGATCCAGTCTCCTGTGAACGGGCAGATCATCAGAGTTTTGGCAAAGCCAGATTCAAATGTAATGAAGGATGATTTGCTGATCGAAATAAAAGTCGAATAACCTCACCCCCAACCCCTTCGCCTGAAAGAGAATGGCCTATATTGCAGTAAATGAATAAAATAAGTCCCTCCCTTCAGGAGAGGGGTATGGG
>CAVVBY010000001.1:0-9592 GCA_963746685.1 uncultured Bacteroidales bacterium | reverse complement strand
AAATATATTTATTCTAATAATCTACAAATATTTGAATCCTAATGGATTCTAACAGTCTGTGCGGTAAGCTTATCGGTCAGTTTTAACCTAATCCAAAAACACATATCTTGCTCCTTCGGAGCTTTCAGGGGTAGGGTAGTTTCTTCTCTCCGGTTGACACCGAGGTAAAAGGACTAAAGAAGAAGACTGAATCCGCAACGGCGTAAATTCATTTCGGTTTTTTGATGCTGGAAAGCAAACTCAATATATCTGAATTTGAAGCAAGATCCAGAGCAGTTTTTCCTTCAGCATTCTTTAAATCAGGATTTGCATTCTTGTTCAACAGCTCTGTAACTATATCTGTATGTCCGTTCATTGAAGCCACCATGAGAGCAGTGTAACCATTTTTGCCCTGCAAATCAGGATTCGCACCATTCTCAAGCAGAAGTTTCACAATTTCTCTGTGTCCCAGCTGCGAAGCCCTCATCAGGGAGCTTATTCCGTTACTTCCCTGCCGATCGGGATCTGCTCCCTTTTCAAGCAGCACTTTAACCATATCAGTAATTCCCTCCTGGGCGGCAATTATAAGGGCAGTTACACTGTCAGACCGCATTAAGCCTGAATTTGCCCCTTTATCCAGTAAAATACTTACGACATCGGTGTGTCCCCGTAATGAAGCCCATAACAGGGCGGTCGACCCATCATGATCCTGAATATCAGCACTTGCTCCATTATCGAGCAACATCTTTACAACATTTGCACGTCCAATAATCGAAGTCCAAATAATAGCGGTGGAACCACTGATACTTTGCTGGTCCGGATTTGCTCCTTTAGCCAGTAACAAGGCTACAACATTCGGTTGAGCAATGCGGCAACTTACTATAAGTGCAGTCGCTCCGTCAGACCTTCTGTAATTTAAATTTGCCCCCCTTTCAATCAGTATCTGACATACTCTGATATAGCCGTCTCTCTACGGCATGCATCAGCAGACTCGTACCATCTTTTCCGGTATAATTAACTGAATCGATATTCCGTGCTATTTCAATGGCATTTGTAAGGTCACCTGTTTTCATTGACATTATTAATTGCTCAGGTAGCATTTCTGGCTGGGCCAGTACTCTGCTAACAGTTATTGACAAGAGCAATCCAATCAATGCTATTAAAATCAGCTTGTTCATCTTTCCTGTTTCTGCATAGGGAGGTTATTATTTATCAATCCATTTTTTGAATTCTGCAACCTTATCACGACTTACGACAAAAAGATCATTTTGATCATAGTTCTTTAAGGTGAGCTGCAGCCTGCTAGATGAATAGCTGTACATGAGCGAAATTGAATCGATATTGACAATGCATTCCCGATTTATCCTGAAGAATTTGCGGGGATCGAGCATATCCTGCAGCTGGTCAAGGGAATAATCAATACCATAATCCTGACCATGAAAATCGCTAAGAAAAACACTTCGTTCATGTAATGTGGAAATGACTTATCTCTGCGGCGGGCACTGATCTGAACTTGTCACCTATTCTAATAAGAAATCTGGATTTGAACTGATTCCTGAATTCATGAATCAGCTGCCTGAAATCTCTCCTGAAAGGATCTCTTATCAGCATCAAGCTTTTTATATTTTGCCAAAGCTGACCAGAGCGAATCCTCATCGACCGGTTTCAGAAGATAATCTATACTGTTTACCTTGAAAGCCCTGAGAGTATATTCATCATAAGCTGTGGTAAAGATAACCGGGATATCGACACTTATGGTATCGAAAATCTCAAAACAGAGTCCGTCATCGAGCTGGATGTCCATAAGGATCAGATCAGGCTCTGGTTTCTCCTGGAGTCTGTTTGTTGCTTCCTCAACAGTCTCAACAACATCCAGCACAGTAATCGATTTATCAATCTTTTTTAAAAGTCTGACTATCCTGTCGGCTGCCGGATGTTCATTTTCAACAACCAGGACATTCATTTTAGCAAAGGTATTTTTGCAGTAAAGAAACTATTATTCTCCTCAATTATCAGAGCTTTCCCCAAAACAAGCCTTATACGTTCAGCCAGATTCCTGAGTCCTATTCCTGTCGATTTCATCTGTGTGGCTTTCTTCTGCAAATTGTTTTTTACAACAATATACTGATCTTCAAAATAGACTGAGATCTTCAGGGGATTATCCCGTGTGGCAATATTGTGCTTTATGGCATTCTCCAGTAGTATCTGTAAAGAAACAGGAAGTATTTGATAATTGTCTGCACCGGAATAATCGATACTCAATGATATTTTCTCTTCATCCCTCACACGGTGAAGATCAAAATACCTGTTCAGCAGATCAAGCTCTGACTGAACCGGAACCTTGTCTTTCTGACCATTTTCAAGTAAATATCGGTAAACTGATGAAAGATTATTTATGAACTGTTCAGCCGACTCCGGATCAGACTGAATTAACGATGAGACAGTATTCAGGCTGTTAAAAAGGAAATGAGGATTTACCTGGCTCTTAAGCGTTTCATTCTGGAAAACGAGATTTTCCTCCCTAAGTTTTTGTTCTCTCTTCAGCGCATCCTGCCATTGAATTATTATAAATAAGACCGCTCCGAATGATAATCCTCCTATTGTTGCCTTGAACCAACTCTTAAACTCATAATCCATGAAGTTTCTTAAAACCATTGACAGATCACCTCCTTTTATCTGGGCAATGGAATATTGAAAAATAAGAATAATGATTAGTGAAGCAATGAAGCAGATGGTTAAAAAAAGAAAAAAACGAGAAAGTACCATCTTAGTCAATTCCTTGCCTGTAAGGCCGGTATTAACTTTTTTAAATATCTGCCTGGCCACAAAGATAAATACCTCAAGTTGTACTAATCCAAGTAACAGAAACGTCAGCTTTTGGGGTGCAGAGAGTGTATTGCCGTTCCAGAGTGAAACAACAATCAGAGCCGTTGTTGCGATCAGGATATAAAAGAAATGCGATAATGGCCTTTTCTGATCAATAAAACTCTCAAGAGTTAACTTTTTCATATAATCAAATTTACAATTTCTTTAACAAATTAATGTTACTGGTTAATCAATACAATCCAAAGGAATACCATAAAAATTCCGGATACAAATGAAATGTGCGGAACGGGGCAAACGGGTTGCAGAATGGTAAAATATGATGATTAAACCGGAGGTGTATAAAATCAATTAGTCGCGAAAAAATACATACCTGCGTCGCGACCATCCAAAATCACAGATATTTCCAATGTAGCATTTCCCAGACCTGGAGAGACAGTTTTATTCTGGCATCCCTGATTTATCAAGCGATTGCAGATATATCAGCAATTCCCCGTGGAATGCATGCTGTTTGTTGTCCTTGTAGTTTTCGATATTTGCAGGATTCGAGTCTTCCATGCCAAGAAGGCGCACAGGACCCTCAATTTCACAGGTAATTTCATTTTCTGCATTATAAACCGTATTACCACCTTCATCGCAAACGTTGACGAAAATATGGGCAAGATCATTCTTGTCAGCTTTTATTGATTTTTCGTCGCTTGAAGCAACAATCCTGACAGGAGCACCAGTTGTTTTCAGTTCACATTCTGCCATTGCCCGGCCGCTATTTTTTGCAACAGCTTTCAGTGTTCCCTTTTCGAACGGAACGTCCCATGATATGGTTCGGTTTTTAAAATCAGCCATTTTCTTGTTCCCGAGTGAACGATTGTTCAGGAAAAGCTCGACCTCCTCACAATTAGAAAAGGCATTGACGCTTATCATCTTTCCTTCACCCCAGTTCCACAGGGGTTCCACCCTTTTATGAGACCAGAGGTTATCGGGGCCGCTCCTTGCATTTTTATCTGCGGTTCCAAGAAAAACCATCGGCTTATCACTCCAGATGCTTTGCCTGAAGAAGAATTCGGGCTTTTTGTTTCCTGCGAGGTCAATAACGCCTGCTGTATTTGACCGTGTCGGGAAACCGGCCCGCCTCCCCCAGGTATTCAAATCCTGTCCACAGGAACTGACCCATTACATAATCATTATCGGCGACATAGTTCCACATCTCGAGTGTCATTCCGTTTTCGCTCCCGTAAAGAGGCCGCTTCGGGTATCTGATATGGTCAGCCTCATATCTTGATTCCTGGTAGTTATAGCCTGCCACGTCAAGTGCGTCAGAATATCCTGTCTCATTCGACATAAGCGCTGAAGCCAGACCTGCCGTAACAGGCCTTGTTTTGTCAAGATTCTTTATAAGCGCAGCAAGTTCCCCGGCAATTTCGCCGAGCCTGTCAGCATGGGGCAGGGTTTCACTGAATTTTGCCCATGTCTGCGGATTTGCTTCCGTATTAAGTATCGGATGGGTATATGGATCATTTGGATAATCGACTTCATTGCCAATGCTCCACATAATTATTGAAGGATGATTCCGGTCTCTGAGAATGAAATCGCGGAGATCACGTTTTGCCCATTCCTTGAAATTCACGGCATAGCCTTCTTTCCCGGAGTGCCGACATTCCAGCCTGCAAGCCATTTTTTCTTTGGAAGTTCCCACTCATCAAAAGCTTCACCAATTACAAGAAATCCCTTGGAATCGCAGAGATCCAGAAATTCTGGCGAGAACGGATTATGACTTGTACGGATAGCGTTACATCCCATCTCCTTAAGAATATCGAGACGGCGTGCAATCTCTTCTTCCGGAACTGCAGAACCCAGAGTGCCAGCATCATGATGCATGCAGATACCTTTCAGCTTCAGGTTCCTGCCATTGAGAAAAAATCCTTTGTCAGGATCAAATTTCAGATCACGGAACCCGATCATTGTAACTGCATTATCCAGCAATTCCCTGCCCCTTACTTCAGTAACCAGCGAATAGAGCGAAGGGTCATCAACACTCCAAAGCCTTGGATTAACGACATCAAAGACCTGGTTAACCGTTTTATCTTCCTTTGACCCCAGGGTGATCTTTCCGGTTGCTTTGGCAACTATCTCATTACCATACTTCAGCGTGCTGACAACCTTTACATTCACATTGTGATTTGTTTCATTCAATACAGAGATATCCGCCGAAAGGACCGCTTTTGAAGAGGTCACTTCAGAAGTTTTGCAGTATATACCCCATTGCTTAATATGCACAGGTTCTTCTGTTATCAGCCTGACATTCCTGTAAATCCGGAACCTGTGTACCATCTGGAATCGCCATATAAAGAATGATCCACTCTAACAGCGATAAGATTTACTCCGCCGAAGTTTATGAATGGCGTCAGATCGTACTGAAATGAAATATATCCGTTCGGGCGCTTCCCCAGATAGTTTCCGTTGATCCATACTTCACTGTTGTTATAAATCCCTTCAAAATATATAAAAACCTTCCTTCCGGATTCGTTTTCGGGAACAATAAAATGTCTTCCTGTACCATCCGATACCCCCGGGGAGGTAGGCTGTACAGCTGTAATTGTTTTTTCAGAACGGACCTTCAATACTCCAGTCATGTGGAGATCAATAAGGCGCCATTGCGAAACATCAAGATCTGTTTTCTGCCCTTCAGGGACATCTCCCTTAAAGAATTTCCATCCGGAATTAAAATTCTGCACTGATCTTCCGGCAGGCTGACCGGCAATGCTGTAGCTGATAAGGAGCATTAAAAGGATGAGAAGAGTCCGATTATTGTATTTTACTGTATTCATGGTATATAGCAGATTATGAGATTGTATCTGAAACTGATCCCGAAACCGGCATTTAAATGTATTGAATTTAAACAAAATTGTTTGATCTTTGGTCACGAAAATTCATTGATCAATGTCCCAGGAAAATTACTATAAACTCGTAAGCAAGTTAAAGCCGGGGAGAATTGTTATACCAATTCTGATAGGGCTTGCAGTGGTTGCATGGTTTATTGTAAAGGAGATAGACACTGATGCCCTGAGTCAGCTGAATTTCACATGGAAATCAGTCATTCTGGCTTTTTATAGCATGGTGCTGTATGATCGGACGCGATCTTGGGTATATGATACGGATAAGGATCCTGTCGGAGAAAGATCTTAACTGGCGGCAGGCTTTCAGGGTAATAATGCTGTGGGAATTCACTTCGGCCATAACACCTTCAACAGTTGGCGGGACTGCAGTGGCAGTGGTGTTCGTACATAAGGAAGGAATAACAGTCGGACGAAGCACATCAATAGTGCTTGCCACATCATTTCTGGATGAACTTTATTTTGTGATAATGTTTCCCTTAATTCTCCTTATCGTGGGAGGGGATATTCTTTTTACAGACTTCTCTTCAGGGAACCGGAATTGCTTTATTAAATAACCTTGTCTTTGTTGCTATAGCAGGATATCTGATAATTCTTGCATGGGTTCTCCTGGTAGGTTACGGACTTTTCATTGATCCTGTAAAGATCAAAAAGACTATTATCTGGCTTTTCAGACTTCCTCTTGTTAAGACGCTGGAAAGATTCAGCCGTTAGGGCAGGGGATGACATTGTCGAAAGCTCACATGAATTAAAAAAGAAGCCCTTTTCATTCTGGATCAAGGCTTTTACAGCAACCTTTCTTTCATGGACCTCAAGATACTGGGTGGTAAATGCAATCCTGGTTGCTTTTTTCACAATAAATGACCATTTCCTGATATTTGCCAGGCAGCTTGTTACATGGATAATGATGATTATCAGCCCCACACCCGGGGGAAGCGGCTTCGCTGAACTGATACTTGGCAGATATATATCCGATACCATACCGGCTGATCCTGCATATGTAGGAAGCCTGGCACTTGCCATCGCAATAATCTGGAGGATTATAAGTTATTATCCATACCTGATCATAGGTGCATCAATTGTACCTGGCTGGATCCAGAAAAATTTTGTAAAATCACGTACAAAAAAGAAATAATTTTTTGCTACCTGGTTTTTCAAAATATAAGTTTATCCAAGCTGAAAGATGAGTGAAGAGATCCTAAAAGCCTTGATGGAGTTGTTTGCTCTTGTTGTCAAACAGGATGGAGGGATCATTCAGAATGAACGTGATTATGTAATAAATTTCCTTGAAAAACAACTTGGTTCAAACTTATTGATAAAATACGTTCTCTTTTTCGATGATCTTACAGGTTCAGCAAAACAGGTGGATGAAATCCCTGAAAATAATTCCCCCTCAGTCAGGGACTCTGTCAAGATTTTAAATATCTGCAAACAGATCAACAGGACACTTAACAAGGGACAAAAGATTGTGGTGCTTATCCGTTTGTACGAACTCATTAATTCAAGCAAAAAGTTTACTACTCAAAGGCTGAACATCATATCCATTGTATGCTGAAGTATTTAAAATATCGCCTGACGAATTTACTGCAATAGAGCAATTTGTCAGAAGCCCTGAACCTGAAAAACTTCAGAATCCTGCTATACTAGTTCTCAGGCCCGGAACAACAGTTTGTGAGATCTGTCACAAGATGCATGAAGGATATTCCGACACAACGATAATAATATTAAGGATCGCCAGTGTTGATCTTTACTTTATCAAGTATTCCTCGAAGGATCAGTTATACCTGAATGGACTTCCCATGGTATCAGACAGTATTTACACATTTGCGAAAGGCAGTTCATTAAGGTCGCAGAACAGGCATGCTTTTTATTACAGTGATGTAATTTCAAATTTCCTGTCAGAAGTCCAGACTCACAAGCTATCCTTCATTGTGAGAATTTGTAAGCTACAAATCTGCCAACGGAAAGGGCACTGGTCAATGTAAATCTTTCGGCCGAACAGGGAAACCTGGTCGGCATTCTTGGTGCGAGCGGTTCCGGTAAGACCACCCTACTCAATCTTCTTAGCGGATCTTGAAACCCTCGACCGGGAGTCAGATTGAATGGACTGTGACATTATCAGGATAAGAAAGATCTGGAGGGTGTAATCGGCTTCGTACCGCAGGACGATCTTCTCATTGAGGAACTAACGGTATTCGAGAACCTCTACTATGCAGCCTGCCAGTGTTTCAGGGACAAGTCCAGGGAAGAAGTTGTTGAGGTAGTCGAAATGCTTCTGACTTCACTTGGTTTGATTGATAAAAGAGATCTGAAAGTCGGCACTCCCCTGAATAAAATAATCAGCGGAGGCCAGCGAAAAAGGCTCAATATTGCACTGGAACTTATCCGGGAACCTTCGGTTCTGTTCCTTGATGAGCCCACATCAGGCCTTTCATCAAGAGATTCTGAAAATATTATGGACCTTCTCAGGGATCTCACCCTTAAAGGGAAACTTATCTTTACGGTTATACACCAGCCCTCCTCTGATATTTTCAGAATGTTCGATAAGGTCATAATACTGGACCAGGGGGGTTATATGGTTTATTACGGTAATCCTGTCGATTCAGTTATTTATTTTAAAACGATTGATTCCCAGATCAACGCCAGTCAGGGTGAATGTCCGTCGTGCGGAAATGTGAATCCGGAGGTCATTTTTAAGATCCTTGAGGCACAGGTAGTGGATGAGTTCGGAAATTATACCGATAAACGCAAAGTCAAACCTAAACAATGGGCTGACAGATTTAAAATCCTGAACTCCGAGGAACCGGTTAACGAGGTGACTAAAGCTCCAGGCAAGAACCTCAACAAACCTGGACGATTAAGACAGTTTGCGCTTTATCTTTCGAGAGATTTTAAAAGCAAGATCTCAAACATCCAGTATGTTCTTCTTACCTTGCTTGAAGCTCCAGTCCTGGCTTTTATTCTTTCGTTTATTATCAGATATATCCCTGATCCGAATTCAGATGTCTACTACTTTTCAGAAAATGAAAATATTCCGATCTATATTTTCATGAGCATAATTGTCGCCCTGTTCCTGGGGCTGACAATAAGTGCAGAAGAGATCTTTCACGACAGGAAGATCCTGAAAAGAGAGCATTTCCTTAACCTGAGCAGAAGCAGTTACCTGCTCTCAAAAGTTATATTGCTGGTTCCATTTCCGCTTGCAGTCTTTTCTCTTTATATCCATCGCCAATCCGATCCTTGAGATCAAAGGCATGTACTTTAATTACTGGATTGCACTCTTCACAACCGCTTTTTGTGCCAATATGCTCGGCTTAAATATCTCAGCTCATTTAATTCAGCGATAACAATCTATATTGTCATACCGCTTATGATTATTCCAATGATGATTTTGAGCGGGGCAATGTTCCCATTTGATAAGCTAAACAGGAAAATCGGCAGTGTCGATAAGGTCCCGCTAATAGCTGAACTAATGCCGACTCGATGGACTTATGAAGCATTGATGGTAAGTCAGTTCAAAGACAACAGGTACAGCACTCTTGAATACAATGCCAAAAAGGAAACATTTTATTCAATCCAGAAAAAGATCAGCCAGGCTGATTTTAATAATGTGTACAGGCTTCCCGAACTGACAAAAGTGCTGCAAAATGTCTTTTTAGATTACAATAATCCGAAAGCAGACCGTTCTGAGACTCTGAATAATCTCAAACTTATTAAAAACGAAACTGCAAGGATTGCAGCATTCAGCAATCTTCCTGCTTTCAGGTACAATGACTTTCTGGAACCATATAAGTTCACTCCCGAAATAGCTGATTCCCTGTCAGCTTACATTAAAAGAGCAAGGATGGTACTTTACTGCAATGTCGAATTCAGCTTCAGATCTCAAGGATAAGTTTTAT